>JAFDVS010000151.1:7824-7988 GCA_018268935.1 Acidobacteriota bacterium
ATCAGCGCCCGCCCATCCATTGGGGCACGCAGCTTCACGATCAGTTCATGCTGCCTCACTTCGTCGCCCGCGATTTCGCCGAAGTCATCGATGACCTGCGCGCCAACGGCTACGCCTTCGAGGACAAGTGGTTCGCCGCCCACTTCGAATTCCGCTACCCCGTC
>JAFDVS010000152.1 GCA_018268935.1 Acidobacteriota bacterium
CCGAATCCCTCGAACACGCCGTCGACATCCCCGCCGCCGTCTCCCACATCTGCCGCATCGTCCGCCCCGGCGGCCGCATCGTCATCATCGACAAGAACGCCGAGCACTGGGGCCGGCTGCAAACGCCGGAGTGGGAGCGCTGGTTCTCACGCGGGGAGCTGGAAGCCCTGCTGGCGCGCTCCTGCCGGCGCGTGCGCTCCCAGCCCATCTCCTACTGGGCCGATGTCGAGCCCGACGGCATGTTCCTCGCCTGGATCGCCGAACGCTAGCCCGCGTGGCGCACCGGGCCTTCCTTGCGCCGCGCCGCGTCGTGCAGCACGGCCACGAGCGCGTCCATCATCACGGGCTTGGGCAGATAGCCATCCATGCCATGCGCCAGGCACCGCTCGCAGTCGCCCTCCATGGCGTTCGCCGTCATGGCCACGATGCGCACGCGCTCGCGCGCCGGGCCCGCCACGGCCTCACGGCGGCGGATCTCGCAGGTGGCCTCGATGCCGTCCATCTCCGGCATCTGCACATCCATCAGAATCAGGTCCACTCCGCCTTTGCCAAATAACTCCACCGCTTCCTTCCCATTCCCCGCCACCACCACCCGGTGTCCCCTCCGCGTCAGCAGTTTCTGAATCAGCCGCTGATTCACTCGATTGTCTTCGGCCAGCAAAACCCGTGCACTCGCCGTCTGTGCCGCCGCGCTTGTCTCGCATGCGCATGCCTTCGGCGCATGGCTGCTCAACCCCAACCGCACCGTGAAACGAATCGACGTTCCTGCCACCATCCGCCCCAAAGCCCCGTCTTCCCATGGGCTGCTCAGCGCGATCTCTCCGCCCATCTTGTGCACCAGCCGCTTGGTGATCGCCAGCCCCAGCCCCGTCCCGCCATACCGCCGCGCCGAGGAACTGTCGGCTTGCTCAAAAGGATGAAACAACCGCTCCTGATCCTCCGCCGCAATCCCAATGCCCGTATCGCAAACCGTGAACCCGATGAGACAATCCACCTCCGACATCGAGTTCGCCGCCGCCTCCAACCGTATCCGCCCCCGCTCGGTAAACTTCAGCGCGTTGCCCACCAGATTGATCAGGATCTGCCGCAGCCTCGCCCCATCGCCATACACCACATCCGGAACATCGCCTGCCACTTCGTATTCCAACTCCAGATCCTTCTCCCGCGCCCGCGCCCGGAACATCGCCACCGTCTCTTCCAGACAGCGCCCGATCTGGAAATCCTCCGCCACCAGTTCCAGCTTGTCCGCCTCCACTTTCGACAGATCCAAGATGTCGTTGAGGATATTCAGCAACGCATTGGCCGACGCGTTTACCGTATGCAGATACTCCTGTTGCTCCTCGCCCGGCGCCGTCTCCAGCGCCAGTTGGCTCATCCCTAATATCGCCGTCATCGGAGTGCGAATCTCGTGGCTCATGTTGGCCAGAAATTCACTCTTCCGCTGGCTCGCCAATTCCGCCGCCTTCCGCGCTTCCATCAATTCCCGCACCATCGCCCCGCGCATCCGGTAGTGACGCGACGCCAGCACCACCAGCGTCAGGATCGCGGCCGCGCCAAGCGCCAATACCCATTGCACCTCCCGCTGTCCATACCACGGTTCGGCCACCGTGAACTCCACCGAGTCGGCGTTCCCGTGATTCCCGTTCCGGTCCATCACCTGCACTTCCAGTTTGTGCCGCCCAGCCCCCAACCCTTCCAGGAACACCCGCTGCTGCGCCGAGTACGAGGACCACGCCTCCCTATCCAGCCGCGTCCGGTACAGCAGTCTCCCCGGTAATGTCTGGCTCCACGGATCGCGCCCGCTGAACTGAATCCGGATGAATCCGCTCGACGGCGCTTCGCTCGGATTCTTTGCCTCCCGCAGCAGCATCATCGGCGACTCGCTGTCCGCATCGGCATGATAGACGCTGATCCCCCGGCTCGTCCCCGCCCACAGCCGCCCTTCCCGGTCCAGCAGCAAACGGTGCCCCACGCTTGACGGCAACCCCTCTTCCTCCCCTGACATGATGCTCGTGCCGTCCTTCCATCGATGCACGCCTTGATTCGATGCCAGCCACACCGCTCCATCCGCCGTCCGCACCAGGCTCCGCACCCGGTCCAGCCCCTCCACCAACTTCCGGAAACGTCCGCCTTCGTAGGCAAGCAGTTGCCTCCGTCCTCCCACCAGCAGCGATCCGCCCGGCATCACCAGAAACGAGAATACCCCCGTGTCCGTGAAGCCCTGCCTCGCGTCAAACGCCGTAAACTTCCCCTTCTCGATCACTCCCCCGCCATTATTTCCCCCCAGGTACAGCCCACCTCCCTCCACCTCCAACAGCGCCTTCAAATCCGCACCCGTCCACTCCGAACCCAGTTCGTGCCTCGCTTCGAACCCCTTCCCGTCAAATACTTCCAGCCGGAAACCCGGCGCGCTCCGCACCCACGCCGTCCCATCCTTCCGGCACGCCAGAAAACGGATCTGCCGCCCCGCCGGATGATCCAGCACCTCAAACTTCTTCCGCCGCGGATCAAACAGAATCAGCCGGTTTGCATCTAATTGATACCCCTTCACCGCAATTCGTCCATCCCGCATAAAACACAAACAATCCGATTGCAGCACGTCCGTCGCCGCCCCACGCGGCAAGGCATACACGTTCCATTCCTTCCCCGTCCACTCCACCAGCTTCCGCTCCGCGCCAAACCAGATGTGCCCGTCCCCCGCCTGCGACATCGTATGAAACGGTATGTCCACCCCCCACATGCCCACCGGCGCTTGCCATGTCCCCGGCTCATACCGCACCAGCCCGTCTATCGTGCTCAACCAGAAACTGCCGTTGGCAAACGTCATCACATCGTAGATCGTCGCCGGAAACGACCCATTCCGTGGAGCCTTCTCTTTCCTCCCCCCATCGAGCAGATACAGAGCCTGGTCTTCCAGCAGCCATTCCGCCCCCGCGCCTCGCCATGCCACCACCCGCTGGCCCTCGCTGCGATACACCACCCGCAACAAGTCATCCTTCCAGCGCACCACCGCCCGCCTGTCCCCGATCACCTCCCCCGTCGCATACAACTCCCCCTCCGGCGCCACCATCGGATTCGCCAAATCCCTCACCCCCAGCACCTCCGTCTCCCGCTCCCGCCAATCCCCCCGCTGAGGATCGAAACACGCCAAACCCTTCGCTGCCGTGATCCATACCTCGCCCCTAAACCCCGGAATCATCGCCCGGAACGCCCCAATTCCTCCCGCCCCGGATGCACGCACCACATGCACCGCGCCGGTCCGCGGATCGTAGCCTTCCAACCCATCGCCCCGTAACACAAATGCACTCCGGCCCGGCCCCGGAATCGCTCCCAGCATCGGCCGCCCTTTGCTCTCCTGCAGCACCTCCCGCCAGCGATCACCATCGAAATACATCAGTGCTGCATTCTCCACCGTCCACGCCCGCCCCTCCCCATCCGGCCACACCCGCGTCGTCCGGCTCGTATTCACCAACTGATCGCGCCGCGGCTCGGGAATCAGCCGCACTCCTAGCGGCCCCACGATGCTCATGTCTTGCACCGACCCATGCCGCACCCACAAATCCCCATTCGGCGCCCTGCTGATCGCCCGGCTGAATGCCTCCCGCAACCCGTCCCGCATGTTCCAGAAACGCCAGTTCTCCGCCGTCTGCGCTTCCAGCCGCACTCCCAGCACCAATAGCAGCGGGATCCACGCCCACCGCCATCGCTGCCACCATCGACCTGTTCCCATTCTTCCTTTCGGGATCGGTCCCTGCAACAAATAATCCTCCCATCGGTCCTTATCGTCAAGGGGGAGCAAGTCATGCTCGCGAATAAGCAATCCACAACCCCGTCGCCTCGCGTATCATGGATTTAATACCGCGTTGTAATCAATCTGGGAATGAGGCTTGATGCGCCTACTTGTGTTCGTTCTTTCTGTGCCCTTACTCGCCTTCCCGCAAACGCGGGAAGCGGAAATTGAATCCGCCCGCGCCGCCAAGGAAAAAGTCCTCGCGCCGGAAACCGTCACCAAAGCGGAGCAGGTCCTTCGCGATATTAAAGATCAAAAACTCCTCGAAAAATTCTCCGCCGGCTACCACGGCTTCCGCCCCAAAATCGGCAACATGGTCACCGGAGCAGGCTTCGCCCTCGGCCCCGAATTCTTTCGCTCCGACCTCCTCCGTGATCGCCTCGAATTCCGCGCCGCCGCCGGCTTCTCCTTCGGCGGTTCGCAAAAATACGAGGTCGAGGCCCGCTTCCCCAAACTCCTCTCCGAACGCCTCGAACTCGAGTTCGTCGCCTCCCACCGCAATTACGCCCGCATCGGCTACTACGGCCCCGGCCCCGATTCCCTCAAAATCAATCGCAGCAACTACCGCCTGGAAGACACCTCCTTCGACGCCATCGCCACCGTCCGCGCTTCCAAAATGATCTGGCTCGGCGGCTCCATCGGCAAGTTCTACGCCAACCCCGGCCCCGGCAACGACACCCGCTACATCTCCGCCGAAAAGAAATTCACCCCCCTGCAGGCCCCCGGCATCGACAACGCCACCGACTACATCCGCCCCTCCGTCTTCGCCCAGCTCGACTACCGCAATGACCCCTTCGGCCCCAAGTCCGGCGGCAACTACGTCATGCAGTATTCCTGGAACGACGACCGCAAACTCAACCAGTACAACTTCCGCCGCCTCGACATCGACCTCCAGCAGTACATCCCCTTCTTCAACCGCACCCGCATCCTCGCCCTTCGCGCCAAAACTATCCTCACCGACACCGATAACAACGAACGCATCCCCTTCTACCTCAAACCCATGCTCGGCGGCTCCGACGACCTCCGCGGCTTCCGCCCCTTCCGCTTCTCCGATCGCAACATGGTCGTCTACAACGCCGAGTATCGCTTCGAAGTCTTCGCCGGCCTCGATGGCGCCATCTTCGCCGACGCCGGCAAAGTCATGCCCCGCCGCGGCCAGCTCAACTTCCGCGACCTCGAAGGCTCGGTCGGCTTCGGCCTCCGCTTCAACGTCAAAAACGCTACCTTCCTCCGCATCGACACCGGATTCAGCCACGAAGGTTTTCAGGTCTGGTTCAAATTTAACGACGTCTTCAATCAGCGCCGCTTCGGTACTTCCACCGGCCAGCCCGTCTACTAAAAGGAGCACTCCATGAAAATCCATCTCATCTTCCTGCTCCTCCCCCTCGCTCTCCCCGCCCAGCGCTTCTACGGCGACGACCCGCTCGAATTCGAGCCCAAACCCCACAACGTCCCCGTCGCCGCCAATCGCAAACTGAGCGACTACTACGATCTCTTCTCCAACCAATTCGGCAACCCCGGCGAACGCAATAAACCCAAAAGCCCCCCAACGCGGGCCAAAGGCGTCAGCACGCTCGGCGAGCCCATGCAGGGCGCCTGGTGGAGGAAACGCCACTACTACAACCGCATGTCCCTCGAGCAGCTCCAGCTCGGCGCCGGCGGCACAACTCCACCCGCCCCCGGCAAATGGACCATCATCTCCGCCAAAAACGAAGGCGTCACCCCAGGCTTCACCGTCATCGACGCCAACAAGCGCATGTTCTTCGTCAAGTTCGATCCCAAGTCGAACCCCGAAATGGCCACCGCCGCCGACGCCGTCACCGGCCGCCTCTTCCACGCCATGGGCTACCACGTCCCCGACAACTACATCGCCTATTTCACTGAAAAAGATCTTGAAATCGGAAAAGACGTCAAGATCGCAGGAGCCCTCGGCAAAAAACGCCCCATGGTCTGGGCCGACGTCGAAGAAATCCTCCGCAAAGTCCCGCAAAAAGACGGCAGGTTCCGCGCCACCGCCTCCCTCGCCCTCCCCGGCAAACCCATCGGCCCGCCCCGCTACTTCGGCACCCGCGCCGATGACCCCAACGACACCGTCCCCCATGAGCATCGCCGCGATTTCCGCGCCCTCCACGTCATCGACGCCTGGCTCGATCACGACGACTCCCGCGCCATCAACAACATCGACATCCTCGTCAAAGAGAACGGCATTCAGTACGTCCGCCACTACCAGCTCGACTTCGGCTCCACGCTCGGCTCCGCCACCGAAAAAGCCAACTCCGCCCGCAGCGGAACTTACTTCTTCTCCTGGAAGGAATCCGCCGCTCAGCTCTTCACTCTTGGGCTCTATGTCCCCTACTGGGCAAAGGCCGATTACCCCGATTTCCCCAGCATCGGCAAGTTCGAATACAAAGTCTTTGACCCCGAACGCTGGGTCCCCGAATACCCCAACGTCGCCTTCCTCAATCGCCTCCCCGACGACGAATTCTGGGGCGCGAAGCTCGTCACCGCGTTCACTGACGAAGAGATCAAAGCCATCGTCGCCAAGGGCGATCTCACCGACCCCAAGGCCGCCGATTGGCTCGCCAAATGCCTCACCGAGCGCCGCAACAAAATCGGCAAGGCTTACTTCAAAAAGGTGATCCCCTTCGATCACTTCCACATCGAACAAGGCCAACTCCAGTGGACCGACCTCGCCGCCAAACTCGGCTACTACCCCGAAACCGCCGTCGATATCCAGTGGTCCGCCTTCGACAATGCCGCCAACAAGAAATCCCCCATCTCAGGAGCCACCTCCAACAGCCTCCCCGCTCTCCGCGACGGCTATTCTTGCGCTACTCTAACCTCACGCACTAAGAAATCGCAGACGATCGACGTATTCCTGCGCCACTCCGGCAGCGATACCAAAATCGTCGGAATCGACCGTACATGGTAGACGATCGCCCTGAGTATCAATCGCGCCCCGAAATCCGGAGCCTCTCCAGTTTCCCCAGCTTCAAAACCATCGGCGAGAAGCCCAAAGGCCCGCTCGAAAAAATGCTCAGCTTCTTCGCCGACGTCCGCGCCGGCGAAGGCGCGGGCGTGCTTCTTCTCCTCGTCAACGTCTTCCTCACCCTCTTCGCCTACTACCTCCTCAAAACCGTCCGCGAGGCCCTCATCCTCACCGAAGGCGGCGCCTACATCAAAGCCTATTCCAGTGCTGGCCAGGCCGCCCTCCTCATCGCCATCGTGCCCCTCTACGGCTACATCGGAACCAAAGTGGTGCGCGTCAAACTCCTCGCGGGCTTGTCCCTCTTCTTCATCCTCAACCTCATCCTGTTCTACTCCTTCGGAGTCGCCGGCTACCGCGAAGGCGTCGTCTTCTACATCTGGGTCGGCATCTTCAACGTCTTCGTCGTCTCCCAATTCTGGGCCTTCGCCAACGACCTCTACACCGAAGCCCAGGGCAAACGCCTCTTCCCCATGATCGGTGTCGGCAGCTCACTCGGCGCATGGCTCGGAGCCGAAACCGCCGGCCAGCTCGTCAAAGTGTTCGATCTCTCCCCCTACCAGCTCCAACTCATCGCCGCCGCCATCCTCGCCGTCTGCATCGTCCTCACCGTCACCGTCAACCGCATCCAGATCCAGCGTTCCACCAAGGAAATGGCCGCCCACGCCGACCAGAAACTCGGCGCCGCCGACGGCTTCCAGCTCATCTTCAAGAGCCGCTATCTCACCTGGATCGCCATCCTCATCGTGCTCCTCAACATCGTCAACAGCTCCGGCGAATTCCTCTTAGGCAACTTCGTCGCCGAGCAGGCCAAGGAGCTCCACGCCGGTGACGCCGCCGCCCAGAAACGTTTCGTCGGCGCCTTCTACGGCCGTTTCTTCGGAGGCGTCAACTTGCTCGGATTCCTCCTCCAGACCTTCGCCGTCAGCCGCATCTTCGCCTCCATCGGCGTTCGCGGAGCCCTCTTCGTGCTCCCCATCATCGCCCTCGTCAGTTACTCGGTCCTCGCCATCGCCCCAATCATGGTCGTCATCCGAGTCGCCAAAACCCTCGAAAACGCGACCGACTATTCACTCCAGAACACCATCCGCCAGGCCCTCTTCCTCCCCACCTCGCGCGAAGCCAAATACAAGGCCAAAGCCGCCATTGACACCGTCTTCATGCGTCTCGGCGACGTCATCCAAGCAGGCATTGTGAAACTCGGAGCCGAGCTCCATCTCGCCTTCTCCGGCTTCGCCTGGCTCAACATCGGCTTCACTGTAATCTGGATCTGGATCTCCGCCCGAGTGGCCAAAGAGCACCGCCGCCTGTCTTTCTAACACCGTCAGAGAGTCGGCAACCCAAGCTAACCTGACCCCATCCCTGTGAACTCGTAGTGAGAAGCGGAAAAGGCACCACCCTCCGCGCCGCCGGGCTCCGTTTTGCGCGTGTTCCTCAAAAGCGCGCGTGCCCGGTGGCGTGGCCAGAAATGCAGGAACTCATTTTGCCGGCATCCCGCGTTCTCTTTGCGCCTTTGCGCCTTTGCGAGAAATTGTGTTTTTGCGCCTGTTCCCTAGAATATAAACGCCAACCCACCCCGCAGCGCCCGTGGCGATGGCACCAACTGCAATCTCCGCCCGGTCACCGTGGTCATCGGCTGATACCCCTGCGCCAGAATATTCCGGATATCCGCGGTCGCTTCCACCTTCCCGCCCCGCATACTGAAGAACGGAAGCGGCTGCCGCACCTGCACATTCAACCCCTGCTGCGGATTAATCCGCTGCGTCATGTAAAAGTGCCCCGGCGTCAGCGCCTTCCCATTCATGAACTGATACGTCGTCGTAAACCGCGTCCCCGTCTGCTCCAGCAACCCCGCCAATTGCATCGTCGCCTGGTGCCGCCGCCGCGTCTGCAACGCCGACCGCAACTCCGCGGCATCTTCCGTCTGCAACTGGTCCTTCACCGCCTCCAGCACACCCGCGTTCCCATACCCAACCGTCGCCGACCAGTTATCCGTCAACTGCTGCGTCAACGCCGCCATGTACCCGATATTCCGGTACCGCCCGGCATTGAACAACGATGCCGTCGAAAACATATCCGGCAGCAACTCGCCCGGCCCGAACGCCCCATCGGCCCCCATCGCCGTCAGTACGGCATTATTAAACGATTCCTTATACGCCCCCGCACTGATCGTATACGAGCCCATCTTCTTCCGCAGCCCAAGCTCGAAATTCTCCGCCCGCTGCACATGCGCCCGTCCCCCGCGCACCGAAACCCGCGGGAACGTGGAAAGTCCGTTCAACTGCTGTTGCTGAACCTCGCTCTCATCCTGCGACGTGCCATTGGTATAAAACTGCGTCGGAGGCAACCCCGAACTATACCCGAACTCCACCACCCCGAATTCATCCAACGCGTAGCTCAACTTCGCATACGGCGACAAATAATTCAGCCGTTGCAGGAACTGCACCGACTCGAGCGTCGCACCATATTGCACCGCCAGGTTATCGTTCACCTGCATGCGGTCATTCATGCTGATCGCCATGCTCCGGAACATCGGCACATCGCCTTGCCCGGAAAGCATCCGCCCAGTCACTTGACCCGTCGCGAAAATCTGCCGCATCGTCACCGCCAGTTCCGGCGACCGCGCGGCCCCAAAATCTCTGCTGAAAGACGTACGGAAGCTAGCCGCCGGATTCCCGTTCGAAGACGCGTACCCGACATTCCCGCTCACTTCCACATTGTTCGCCCCGTAAATGCTGGTCGCCACGGCGAACGCCGTCCCTAGATCCGGAGCACTCCCCAACGTCGGCGCCGAAGTGCTATCGCCCGCCGATAATTTCACCACCCCGCGCGTGTGCGAAAACATCCCTTGGCTGGCCCGCAACTGCTTCAGCGGATCCTTCGCGTCCTGGCTCAACACCCGCAAAATCGGACGCGTCGCCAGCGCGCTGCGCAAGGTCCATTTCCAGTCTTCGCTCATCAACCCCTGATGCACCGGCAGTGAATACACCAGTTCAATCGTGCTCAGCACGCCCGCCAGGTTAATGGAAAGCACCCGGCGCAACCCGGGCTGCACACCAATGTTGCTGCGTATCGCCGGCATGAAGCTCGCCAGCGTTACGCGTACCGAATAGACATCGGATGGAAGCGAATCGAAGGTGAACGAACCCCGGTCATCGGTGAGTACGCGCGCAATCTGCCGTTCCAGCTTGTTAAACAACAAAACGGTGGCCCCCATCTGCGGGATCCCCACCGTGTTGCTGACGATGCCTGCGATACTCCCCGTGAGCGGGTTCGATGCGGCGTACCCTGCCGGAACGCTTACCAGCGCCAGCAGCACCGCGGTAGTCATTCTCACATGCATTGGCCCTTCAGCCTACCTGTTTTTCCACCGGGGGAGCACCAAGCCCCCCCGGGCTACGAGAGTCTATACTACCGTAAAGTTCACGGACGGCGTCAGCGTCTGGTTGCCAAGCTTGTCCGAAACCTTCATCTTCAACTGATATTGACCCGGCTGCATGTTCTGCAATGGCAGGATCTTCTCAATGGTTACCTGCTGCGACGAGGCCCCGTCGATCTTCTCAATCTCTTCCGAGAAATCGAAAATCTTCTCGTTCGTCCCCGTCTTGATCACTTCGTATTCGATCGTGCCGCTCGGCTTCCGCGTCTTCTCATCCGACGCGAAATTGTAGAGCTGCATGTAGATCCCCATCTTTTCATCGCGCTTGAAGGTCTCACCCACGCGTGGCCGCACCTTCGAGGTGCCGATCACGAACGGGCCCGTTCCGATGCTCCGCGTCGGGACTTTCTCAATCACATCGGCCAGCACCACCGACGACGAACCCAGCGTCTCATCTTCATACCGCGGCACATGCAACGCCATTTCGTAGTTGTTCATGTTGCCGCCATTGATGTCCTTCACCACCAGGTTCACGCGATACGTGCCCGGCGCCAGCGGCACGCTCTTCTGGTACAACGAGCTTCCGCCGATGGCCTGCTGCATCAGTTCCGTCGGGAACTCCACCGACACGACGTCTTCAAACACCGTCACCACGCGCCGCGACATCGAAGTCACGCGCCCGTAGATGTTCACCACGCCCTTCGAAACGCCTTCCGTCGACTTGTACTGCAAATCGCGTTTCTCCAGTTGCAGGGTCAGGTTCGAAAGAATCGTGGAATTGGTCAGCCGCATGAAGTCCGCGCGCACTTTCAGCGGCAGCAGGTTGAATCGAATCGTCGAATTCACCGCCGCTTCCAGATCCTTGAACTTCACCTGCGGAGCCTTCTGCAGCAGCGCATACTGCTGCAAGCGCTCAAACTGATTCATCCTCATGGGCAGCGGCTGTGTGCCGGTCCCAAGCCGCGTTCCGTCTGTACGGCTAAAGCGGTCCGCCTTCGACGACAACCCCATCTGTTCATACAGCGTGAGGCCGGCGTTCGGAACCATCATCAGTGCGTCTTTTTCCGACGGGTCCATCGTCATCCGGTACTCGCCCGTCATCGTCGTGTCCACAAACTCGATGATGATGTCCGATCCGATGCCTTCAATCCAGCGATAGCGCCACTTCTCGAAAGGATAGGTGGACGTGGTGCCGCCGCCTTCTTCAAAAGGCCGCTCGTAGGTGCCGCCCGAAGGATGCGATTCGTTCTCATCCGGCGGGCCAAATGTGATGTAGATGCGTCCGCGGTCAGTCTTCCAACCGGGAATACCAGAGGCATACCGTTCGTTCGCATACGCGATGCGCCGGTAGTGCTCTTCTTTGAATTCGTTCTCTTGTGAATCCGGCGACGGATCGCGGCGCAGCCAGAACTGTTCGATAAACTGCTCGCGTTCCTCATCCGTATTGAGGTTCTTGAACGCTTTGCGTTCTTCGTCCGTGATGATGTACGTCACGTCCTCGTTCAGCCACTTCCGGTAAGGAGTCTCCAACTCTTTGCGCAGCTTCTCCTCGCGGCGCTTCCGCTCCCTCTCCGATATTGGCTTCGCTACGGTTTCCCGGTCAGGCGCCGCGGCGGCAGACTTCTTTTTGTCGGCGGCGAAAGCGGGGCTAGAGACGAGAATCAAGGCCAGGCCTGTAGTCAAAACGGTTAGCGTTTTGGTGCTCATTTGGTTCCTGTTGACAGACGTCTGCAAACTACACCCAATTCTAGAACTTGCAACGGCTGGGGTCAAGGCGTCCGTTCCTCCCATTCTTCCCAAAGGTATCTGCGCTTTGACGTCTTGGATGCGCCCGCTCACCGGCAGGTTTCATTGCTGAAATTGCATCTTCTTATATGGCTGCGTCGTCATCCGCACGCCATTCGTCTGGATCGTCTCCTCCGACCCATCCTTGTTCCGCAACGCGATCTCCAGATTCGAGGCGAAATACGGCCCATCCAAAGGCAACTCCGAAATTTGCTTCGCAGTAAAGGGAAAGATGATAGTTTGCCGCCCAACCACCAGATTCTGGCTAACTTGTGCAAACTTGAACTGATTCGACCGGTCAAACAGCTTCATCGCCATCCGATACTCGCCCGCCTGCATCACTTCCAGTTCCAGCATCACCTCCAGGCGGTTGTTCTTGGCCTGTTCCCAAATCCCTAACAGCCTTGCCGCCAACGGCTTCACGGTCACAACCGGAGATTCCACTTGAACCGTAAACGGAACCCCGGTCACCGTCCGTCCCATGGCTTTCAACCCGATCTTGAGCTTCCCCGGCTTGTCCGGCTGGAAGTACGACCGGAACGCGTTATCCAGCGACCACGAAAACGCCATCGGCATCGTCCGAGTCTGCGCCGCCCCGCCACCGTCCGGCGTGTATTCCATCGTGGCCTCAAAGTTCACCTGCCGCCGGACGGGCTCTCCGGTGAATTCCACCGAAATCGGAATGCTGTCCCCGACGTGCAGAGTACCCGGCAGCGGATCCAAAGCCAGTCTCACAGCGCTAGTCGGCTGCTGCGCAACCCGTTCAAACACATCAAACCCCGCCTGCGCCAACCGGCCGGTAGGAAAGAACCCGACCCGCATCTCGCAAGGTTCCGCCGAGTCCACGATCGCTTTGTACACTCCCCGCACAGCGCGAGGAAAGTGGATGACGTGATGCGTACCCTTGTCCTGCAAGTAAAACCCGGAGATCGAAACCAGGCCCCCGGGAGCATCGAGCGTAGACGGATCATCCGTCACCTGCCACCCGATCCCATACCGCCGAGCCAGATTCGCATCGAGCGTCAACCCCTGCGGAATGAGCAGAGTCACCTTCGCCCCGTTGGTCGAAGTGAGGATATCGATGGTAGCCCCTTCTTCATCCGCCTCCAGCGTCCAATCGAGCGTCCCCTTCCCCTGACAACTCCCCGGTCCCCGATAGATCGCCTCCGGAGCATTAGTGGGAGTCGGACTCACCTCCGGCCGGAAAGCCGCAGTCAATTCCACGATCCGCTGCAAGTCATCGGGAGCAAGTTCGAACACATAATTCCCCGCAGCCTTCAGATCCCGGAACCGAATGGAGATGGTCTTCGGAGCATCCGCGTCAGCGGAATCCACCGGAGTCCGAGTCTCCAACCAATCGAGCCCTGCTTCAGTAGCGGTTTCCTCAGTAACCCGTTTGCCCTGCGGTGTGACAAGAGCAACCTTCACCCGGCGAGTCGGAGACCACAGAACAAGGTCATCGTTGGGGGTAGGAGGTTTAGGGACGTTGACGGTAAGTTGTTGAGCCGTATCGCGAGGAGTAATCGTGACCCGTTGAAGAGAACTCTCCCCCGTCTGCGCCAGACCACTGGCGGCGGTGGCCAGAACGAAGAATAGGTGCAGCCTCGGCAAGACTCTTCTTATTATGAATCACTTCTTCCCCTTCTGCGCACGAAGTTCCGCGATCGCGGCATTCACTTCGTCCTCATAAGGATACTTGCCATCTTTCTCAGGATCATACTGCGGCAACACCGGAGGCTCCACCCCGAGCTTTTCCAGCAGCGCCTTGGCCTTGTTGAGTTCCCAGCGATACACGTAAGGCTCACCATCCGCCCAAGCCTCTCGATAGGCCTGCAAAGCATGGTGCGTCGCCTTCTCGCGATCTCCGAGCACCAGCCACAATTCAGCCAGAGGTTGGTGCGCAACTCTTTTCGCATTCGCCAGGTGCTCCGCCTCCATGCTAGCCTCCGGCAGTTGCCCCCGTTGAAACTTCGCCAGCGCAAGGCACGTCGCATAGCGCGGGTCGTTCCCATTTACCGCACGGTCCATCGTCACAGCGGCCCCAAAGCACTTCATTGCATGTTCCCAATCCCCCTTCTCCACACACCAAAGGCCACGCAGGTAATGCAAGTCGATGGTAATATCTCCGCTCTTCCCACCTCTCGCCAAATCCTCAGCAGCAACGAGCGCCTTTTCCTCCAAGGTGCCTTGGCAGAAGCGTGCCCATGCGAAATCCCCCTCCGCCCCACCTGGGCGGTGCGCGTCCTTGCTCCATTCGCGGCCCATGGGATCAAGAATTCCCCAAAGGAGCTCTGCCTCATGGTACCGTCCAATCTGGCGGACATACCCGAAGCGCTTCCGCAATCCGCTGAAGAGCCCTTCTCGGTCGCCGAGCAGCTCCTCAAGTCCCAACAGAGCACGAAGGCAGCGATCCCTTTGCCCCAGTGGCAGTTGCACACTCAAATTGTGTAGCCTCGTGGCTAGCGATAGCAAGTCGCGCTGTAGTAAGTCGCTCACGAGGGCGGCCGCTAGCGCCTCCAGCGCTTCCTCCCGTGCCCCCAACCTGCTCAGAGCGACTCCCGCCTGATTCAGTAAGTACGACCCCGTGTATTTATTGACCTGTGCAGACAGCTTTCCCCACCCTTGCGGAAAAAACGGCTTCAGCAGCATCAGAACTTCGGCGTTCGCATTCAAGTTGAAGAACAAGGCGCGGGACATGTCTCCACGGAAAGCTGTCGCAGCCGCCTGATATCGCCCCAACTTCAGCAGCGTCCGCACCAAGTTCAACCCCATTCGAACGTCTTCCAACGTCTCCGCCTCCATCCACGGATCATGCTGCTGACTCGAAAAGTGGTCCACCAACCGCTGCCCGTACGACTCCGTTTCGTCTGCCTTCAACTGATCCGAAGCCACACTCCGTACCACCGGATGAAGGTCATAACGCTTCGTGGAACCGTCGTATTGGAGCAACCCGCGCCTCTGCAAATCCGGTATGGTGACACCCAACTCCCCGTCACACACCAACGCCGAGAGCGTCAAGTAGTCCACCGACTCCGTCAATAGGGCCATCGTTCCAAGCACCGCGCGGCTCTTCGCCGACAACTCCTTCAGACTGGCCTGAAGTATATGGTTCTGCTTCTGCCGCAGGTCAAGTGTCCCCAAATCAAGCGACATCTCCTTCACCCAAGCGTCAAAGTTCCCCTGGTCCGGCAGATAATTCTGAATCAACCCAGCCAGCACCCCAATCACGAGCGGATGACAATCACAATTGCTCTTCAAATAGTTCTGAATCGCCTCACTATCCCCACGAATCCCCAGCGACATTACCAACTCCTCCGCATCCACAGGACGCAACCCAGGCAACGTCACTCGCAACACCCCTGGAACCGGTTGGTTCGCCCTGTTCACCAGCACGCGAGGTACAAGCCGCGACGTAATCAGTACCTTCGAAGGCCCCTCCATCGCCAGACTCCGCAACAATGTATCATCCTCATCACGAATCGCCAAGCACGGGTCCCGCTGCGCGATCTGATCCGTCGGAGCATTCGCCTCCTCTTCCGTCACCTGTGCAGCATCGAAACGGTGATACATCACCAACACACGCTCCAACCCATCCAGCACCAACAACCAAGGTCGAGCCTGCAACTCCGACAGCAACAAATCACTCAACTCCGCAGTCGCCAACTTCCCAAACTCCTCCACCCGCCGCCCCGTCATATATGCCAACGCCTGCCGGCAGAAATCCGCCATCACCGCCCCACGCTCATAAAACGAATACCAGAACCGCCCCGCCCAATCCGACCGCACCTTCGGAGCGTGCTTACGAGCCCACTCCCATGTGAGCATGCTCTTACCCGTCCCCCCAATCGCATCGAACAGCAGCACCGGATGCGGGTCTGCCGCCGACGCCCAATCATTCAAAACATCCAACTGCGCCCGCCTCCCCACGAACTCATTCGAAGCCAGGTACGGAGGCACAGCCTTGAAGCCCCGAGCCTTCTCCACAGCAACATCACTCTCCCGCCCCCGAGGCCAATCCGCCACCGCCGCATACACCAGTCCCAGGAACTCCTCGATGCTATTGAACTCCGGGCACACCCACCGGTTCCGAACCCGCTCCCGAAACGCCTCCAATTTTTTCCGCTTCTCCGCATCCAACTCCACATCCTCTTCAAGCACGTGATGATTCTTCCCCATCAGAAACACCAGCACAGGCAGCTCCAAACGCACAGCCTCGTTCAACTCCAGTTCCGTCACGGAAATTTTCGCCGGATTCCGCCCCTCATCCTCCGGCACCCACCCATATCGCTTTCCAATTACACAGATGTACGCCCTGGACTCCCGCACCATCTCCAGAGATGAATCCAACACCCCAATCGTCTTCGGCGCCGAATCCTCCATGGCAACGGGATGAAGCTTCAACTTCCCCAGCGCCTCCCGAAGCACTTTACGGTGTTCCTTCAAATCCGTAAACGTGCTCGACACCATCACGCCCGCAAAACCCTGCGCCGCATTCGCCATATTAGCAATCTATATTGCAGTAAAACCCCACTCATTGCAACCCCAATCACCCGCATTACCCTCAATACACAACCCCACTCTTCCGCCCCATCGTCTCCCCCCGCAGCCAAACATACAGCGCCGACCGAGGCGCAGGTGGTGGCCACGGCATCGCAATCTTCAGCCGCTGTCGGCTACCCTTATTGTCAACCGGCAGCGGAGCCTCACGAACAGGCACACCGGCCCCCTCTCGCCACCCCGTCTTCTCAATCGTCTCCAACTCCTCCCCTTCGATCCAACCCGAGTAAATCGAGTCCCCAACCAACTCCGACTGAAGGGAAAACTTGTCAATCCGAGGCATACGAACGAGACGCCCGATGACCGTAGGTTGCGAAAGCCCATCCGCAGTCTCCAACTGCGCCGACACGTCACACGGCGGTTGCCCAATAGTCCCCGCTTCGAAGGACAGAAACAACTCACCCCTCGTCACCGCACGCAGCCGAGCGCCTCCGCTCTGTTCCCCCGCGCGGAGCGAGAGCTTTCGGATGGTCAGCTTGGGGTCAGTACACTCCAGGTGAAGTGTCGCCTGAGTATCAGAGTCCGCCGTGCGAATCGTAACCGCCGTGAACGCATTCGCCGGAATCTCCCCCGTGGAAAGCTCGAGTGGCAGATCATTGGGCACCGACGCATTCACACTTTGCAGAACCGGGCGCCGGCCCAACACCTCAATCGCCCCAGGAAAGACGATTGGCGTCGGCGAATCCTCAACCTCAACCACCACGTCCAGCCGATCGCCTCTGCTCGCCGTGGGTGGCAGATTCAACGAAAACGCCGCCTGATCCGCCAACCATTGCACCTGGGCAGTCTCAACATTAGTCTTAATACCGCGAATCCGCTCCAAGTTAGCGCCCTTAACGGGCAGCACCAGGTTCTCCATTCCCAGATTAACCCTGTAAGGAAGCCCGTCCAATCGAGGAGCAGGGGGACCCTGAATCTTCCACGCCCAAAGATAAACCAGTTTAGTCCGTGACTTTCCCGCTTCCCGCTTGGCGCACAACACCGAAGCGCCGCCCGCCTGCTGCACCAGCGCCGACCGGAATTCTGAGCCAGGGAAAAACAGAGACCGCAAGTTCAACACCATCGCGCCACCCGCCGTGGCCAGCCCCACCGGATTGCCCAGGAACAGCCCGGCCACCGACGCAGCCAGGCTCCCCGACTGCAACATGAGCCCCGTCGAACTCGACGCCAATGGATCAATCGTGCCGATGCTTGGGTGAAGCGCACGCATCATCGTGAGTGCTTGCTGATCCGGACTCGCCCCCTTGCTCAGCGTGGGCAGCGCCACGCCATACCGCGAAGTAAAACCCTGCAACGCCGCCTCCACTGTCTGCCCGGAGCCCGAACGCTCCGACGCGGCCAATGCTTCCATCAGCGCCTCCGTCTGCGCCGACTTCTCGGCATACGTCGCCAGTTGGGTAATCAAATCGCGATCTTGAAATACGAGTTTCGCAACCTTCCCGAGACTCAGACCCTGCGGACCATAGACCAAAGCCACGGCTGCCGCGCGCGAAGGAATCACCCACTCCGCACTCCCCGAAGCCGGCCGCACATCCAATACTCCTAGCACCCCTGTAGGTGTCGTGGGAATGGATATCAGCGCAACCTCAGCATCGCTGCTCCCACCGAATAACTCACGCGGCTTGTAGACTAACCTGGAACCACCGTCCAAACGAGTGACCGCACGGATCGGTGTCTGATCCGCATTATCGCCGGCCTGCACGCCAAGATCGAAGGAAGCCAGAGGCTTTCCCGCGGGACAGGCATCAATCGGAGGAGCCGCCGATGCGGCCAGTGCAGAGAATACGATTAGGCCCAGAATCTGGAATGGCATGATGCTTCTCTCATCATAAGCCCTCGCATCCCGCTACTTCGCCGCCCAACCCGCCCGGTCGCTCACCGCCCCCATCGAATCCAATCTGCAAATATCCAGCGGCCACCAAGCCGTCCAATGATGGCACTTCATACAAATTCGTGGTACTCGGATGCGAAGCCGCAAGCTCAGTAAACGAAGCGCCGTTGGTCGTGGTGAGGATATCGATGGTACCCCCTTCATCACTCGCCGGGCCATCGCGCCAGATACCCGTGCAGAAACCCTGCAACCCTCTTCCCACCCCTCGTTCCGCTCGACAGCGCCATATCTCTGGAGGAGCGATAATTGTGTCAACTCCGGCTGAAAAATC
>JAFDVS010000153.1 GCA_018268935.1 Acidobacteriota bacterium
TTTTTCAGCCGGAGTTGACAAACCGGACGTTTCTACTTTGCCAGGAACACGACATTTTAACTTTGCCTTGACAGAAGCGGTAAGGCCCATGACACGGTGGCGCGGCGCGCGCTATTATCCAGCCAGCAGCTATGACAACCAGACGTCAGCTTCTTAAGAGCGCCGTCGTACCCCTCGCCGGTGCACCCATGATCGTGCCCAGCGTCGTGCTCGGTCAGCGCGCGGGAGCCGTTCCCCCCAGTGATCAGATTCTTTTTGGTGGAATCGGCATCGGATCCCGCGGCCAGCACGACCTGAGCAAGATTCTCAAGATTCCCGCGGCACGCTTCATTGCGATTTGTGATGTGCGCAATGAGCGGCGTGAAGAAATCAAGTCCATGGCGGATAAGAATTACGGCAACAGCGATTGCAAGATGTACAGCGATCAATATGAATTGCTGGGCCGCCAGGATATTGATGCCGTGCTGATTGCGACGGGCGACCGCTGGCACACGCCGCTGTCGATCATTGCCGCGCAACATGGCAAAGACGTGTATTGCGAGAAGCCCTGCTCGATGTCGATCGAGGAAAGTTGGGCACTAGCGGCAGCCTTCCGCCGCTACAACCGGCTGTACCAGGCGGGCTGCCAGCGACGCAATGGAGCCAATTTTCAGTTGTGCAAAGACCTGCTGCGGTCCGGAGCATTGGGCAAGCTGCAGGCTTTGTATGCCAATGTCGGGCCGTCGGTGAACTGGCCTCCGCTGCCGAGCCGCGACTGGATGAAGGGCGAAGAGCTTCCGCCGAAACAGGTGCTCGATTGGGATCGGTGGCTGGGGCCTGCTCCGTGGCGGCCGTACCATCCCTCTTATGTGCGCGGCGGGTGGCGTAATTTTTACGACTTCCATGGCGGCGGGATTCTGGAATGGGGTTCGCACACCGTGGACCTTTGCCACTGGGCCGCCGGATATGACGATACGCAGCCGGTGGAATACGAGCCGGTGGGCACCAATGTGGGGCCGTATCAGGTGAATTGCAAGTACGCGAACGGCGTAAAGCTGGTGATGCGCGACAACGCCTGGGACGGAGCTTTGAAGACCGGTTCGTGCAGCTTCCGTATCGAAGGCGATTTGGGCTGGGTGGAAACCGGGGATCAGACGCGGATCGAATGCTCAGACAACATCAAACCGCTATTGCGGCCGACGGAAGCGGCGAGCCTCGCGTTGGAGAATCACATGAAGGAGTTCGTGCGCTGCGTGGGAACGCGCCAGCAGCCGAGTGCGAGCGCCGCGGCGGCAGCGAATTCGCATGTTACATGCCACGCCGCGTTCATCGCCTATCAGCGCGGCAAGACCTTGCAATGGGACACGGCGAAAGCGCAATTCACCAATGACGAGATCGCCAACCGTATGCGATCGCGCGCGCTGCGCGAACCGTGGCGGGTTTGAGAAAAGGAGGACATTATGCAACAGACAAAAGCACCGGTGCCTCCGGCTGAGTATCAGGAAGGCAACATCGCCACAATGGATGGCGCAGGGTTGATGCGGATATTGAAGGATCCGGCGTCCACGGAGTTTCAGAAAGCCAAGGCGTGTACACGCGCGGGCGAGTTGGGTTTGAAGGAAGCAGTGCCGGTGATGGCCGCCATGCTTTCCGATGAGAAGATGAACGTCTACGCGCGTTATGGCATGGAGCCGATCGCCGACGCTTCGGTGGATGAGACGCTGCGCGCGGCGTTGTCGAAACTGAAGGGCAACTTTCAGATCGGCGTGATCAATTCGATCGGCAAGCGGCGCGATGCGAAGGCGATCCCGGCGTTGGCGAAATTGATGGCTGGGGCCGATTTGGAAGTGGCGAAGGCGTCGGCTGCGGCGCTGGGCGCTATCGGCGGGCTGGCCGCGGAGAAGGAGTTGCGCGCTGCTTTGTCACGATCGAAGGCTGGGCTGCGGGCGGCGGTGGCCGATGCGTGTTTGATCTGCGCCGAGCGGCTGCTGGCTGAGGGACAGCGGGCTCCGGCGATGGCTTTGTATGCCGCGCTCAGCACAGCGGAGATGCCAAAACCTGTGCGTCTGGCTGCGATGCAGGGGATTATTCGCGAAGAGACGTCGGTGTCGCGGCCACGGTAGGGTGGTAGAGCTTCAGGGCAACGGATATTCCACACAGTGGATAACGTTGCCCTTGATCGTGACTTCCACAACAGCATTCATCAACTCTCTGCTGCCAAGATACTGAATTGACGCATCGAAGAGCGCCCTTTGTCTTGCCGGCACGACGTTCGGCACTATCACAATGAGGCCGGCGTGAAGTTCCATTTGGTTGAAGAGCCGCACAAAATCGACGCGGTTGTTCGTGACGAACGTAAGCTCATCGCCGATCACTCGCTGGGCCAATTCCCAGTCTTTCCTTCCGCTCAGACCCAAGTGATTCACGGGGCTGGCTTCGAAGCCAGCCGCGTGTGCGACTCCACACAGAGACTCATGCAGGCATTCGTCGATGAGGAATCTCATGCACTGTGGAGCCCGTCGTTCAGCGGGAAGGCCATCCGGCCAAGCGCCTTTGATCCCTGCCAGGGACGACGACTGGGGCGTCCCCGCCGCGGGAATGCTCGCATGTAGAGCGGAGCAAGTGCGATCTTTGCCTTGCTCAGAGTGGGGTAACCTCGGAGAATTTCGCCCGGCGTGGCCCCCTGGGCCAGCATGTCAGCCACCAGTTCCACAGGGATCCGTGTTCCCTTGAAAACCGGTGTCCCGCGGAGGATCTCAGGGTCGCTGACCACGAGGTTCTCCAGACGCGCCATTTCCTTCATTCGGCGCTCCACCCTTCTTCTGGCGCTTCCCACATCAATCATCAGTGCGGGCCCATTCGCGACCGGCAACTTATCAGTTCCCGGGGAACGCTGTACCGAGGCTGCGATCTCTCTCCTAGTCCCCACAGGCAACAGCCGCACACCATCTGCCTCCAGTTGCAGATAGAGCAACTGCTCCGTCGAAATCAAGCGGCGCACGGCGCTACCCGCCGGATCCGTGCGCGGACGGATGAGACGGCTGTCGATTGCCTTGTGGATCGCGCCTAGGGGCAAGCCCGTTATTGCGGCCGCCTGTGCGGGAGTGTATCCATGCATTCTTTAATTCTACTCCAGACGGAGAAGAATTAGGACAGAGCGATGCGAGGTGGCGGCATCACGCTATCGCGGTCGCCCTCGAACGGCCATAATGCTACCCTGGCATCCATGATTCAGGCGAGGGCTGGTTGTTATGGGAAATGAGTTCTTTGGATTTTCTCCAGAATCTTTCGAACAATTCGTTCGAGCGCTGGCCTTGTGCGAGTTCGGCCCCGGTGTAACACTGTTCGGAAATGGCAAGGATGGCGGACGTGAAGCTACATTTCGTGGCAAGGTCAACTATCCCTACGCCCCTGCGAGTCAATGGGACGGCTATGGGTCATCCAAGCCAAATGCAAAGAGAAGCCTCAGGCGACGGAAGAGGATCAAGATTGGGCCCTCGGTCTGTTGAAGAAAGAGCTCCAACTCTTCGAGACCAGCGAGAAGCGCACTCCCAAGCCGGAGTACTACGTCTTTGTCGTGAACGTGGAGCTCAGTTCGGGTTCTGGCGGAGCGAAGGATCAGGCGAATAATCTCGTTGAGCAGTACTATCCCAAGCTGGGCTTGAAAGGCCATGCGGTGTGGGATGCCAACCAGTTGCGCGGCTACGTGGACAAGCATGCGGAATTGCGGCAGCGCTTCTGCAACTTCCTAACGACCGGCGACCTTATCGCCCACTTGATGGGAAAGAAACCGCAGGCAGAGCGCATTCTTCAATCGTTCCTCATTCGTGAGTTGCAGTGGGATGTTGCAGCACGCCTTGACCAGGCGGGTAAAAAGACTGATGAGCAAATGCCGTTGGCGGAATTGTTCATTGATCTACCAGCCTCCGAGAAGCCACAACTGGAACCCCCAAAGAGTCGGAGAAGAACAGCCCACTCCCGCCTGGTGTTCTCCACGAATTGCTTCGCACAGGATCGCGCTGGCTTCATCCCGATCGAATCTACGAACAGGAAGTAGCAAAGAAGGACCGTGATCCTGATTTTCATTCGCGCTTTGTTCTGATTGGCGGACCGGGTTCAGGGAAGTCCACTGTCGGACAGTTTCTTTCCCAGATCCATCGTGCCGCACTCCTCGACCGGGTCAAAGCGTCTCACCAGGAAGCGAAAACGCGCGATGCCATCGATCAGATCAAGCAGACCTGTGATGAGGCGGGGCTGAGTTGGCCCGCAACCCCACGCTATCCTTTTCGAATCGAGCTCAACCGGTTTGCCCGCTGGCTGCGAGAAGGCACCGGTCCACGTAAGGGAACTTTGGAGGGTATTTATTGGAGTTGTTGTGTCGTGAGTACGAGATGACGCACGAGGACCTGATGGAATGGATGACCAAGTACCCTTGGCTCCTCGTTTTGGATGGTCTTGATGAAGTCCCCTCGAGCAGCAACCGGGGAGACACCACTGAGGCGATTGATGTCTTTCTCGCTGAAGCTCGCCAAGTTGATGCAGATTTATTTGTTGTCGCGAGCAGCCGGGCCGAAGGCTATGATCAGGAGTTCATCACACCGCTCACCGCTACACGCTACGTCCTGCCACTCTCCAAGGTGCGCGCACTGCGTTACGTGGAACGCTACGCCGCCGCCCGTTTTGGCAAGGGAGACCCGAAAGGCGACGACGTCGTCAGGTCTTTGCGGGCCAGTGCGAACGACGAATTGTCCTGCGAACTCATGTCGTCTCCGCTGCAGGTTACGTTCATGGTTACTGTTGTGGCGGCGCAAGGTGTTCCAGGTGAGAACCGCTGGCGCCTTCTGCACAGCTACTACAACACCATCTATGACCGCGAGACCCAGAAGGAGGTCGACCACTACAAACGTGTTCTGGCCGATCACCGCCAGTTGGTCGATCGCCTGCACCATGACATCGGTTTTTGGCTGCAATACAAAGGGGAGTCTGAATCAGGTGTCAGCCTGCCTTCCAGTGACTTCGCTTGCATTGTCGACCGCTATTTGAGAGAAGAGGGGCATGAGGATCCCGAGGTTCGCCAGTTAACTCAAATCATCGTCGCCGCAGCCAGTGAAAGGTTAGTGTTCCTCACCAGCCGGATCAAGGGAGAGCTCACTTTTGAAGTCCGCTCGCTTCAGGAGTACGCGGCAGCCGAATGTTTGATGACGGGGCACGGCTCCGATCCCGAGATCGTCAAAAAGCGACTAAGCGCGATCGCCGCCGCGCCGTACTGGCGCAATGTCTTTCTATTCGCCACTGCCAAATGCTTCGCCGATACAAACGCCCGCCATCACCAGGACACCATACGGATTATATGCCAGGACTTGAACGACAGCGAGAACCCAGTTTTTCAAGCCGTTCGAGCCGGTTCTGACCTAGCCATCGACGTCTTGCGCAGTCGTTCTGTCGGACAGAATCCGAAACAGGAGCGTCAACTGGCGCAGCTCGCATTCCAGTTAATGAGGGAGCCAGATATCCAATTAGGAAAGGTGCCCCTTAGGCTCGCCGCAATCTGCTTCGGAAAATCAGAAGAAATATGCCGGGCTGAGTTAGGGGATCGGCTCGGTCAGTCGGATACCAACAAGAAGTTGGGCGCTTGGCAGGTTTTGCTCCGACTGCAAGAACGACAATGGGCATCAGAACTTTTCAAGCGTTTCTGGCCATCTGAAGGAACACAAAAGCTCGCCATCGCCAATTCAGTGGCAGTCTGGCCCGACTGCCTACGTGAAGAACTTTCCTCCACATTCTGGCAATGCGAACCGGCCAAGGTATTGTGGTCAGAAGCTTGGTTCCATTCAAAAGTGCAACAGATGAGCACGCCCATTTCAGTCGCCGTTCCGGTGCGGGCCACCACGGCTCACCTTGCGTTGGCCTACCGTCCCGTATTCTCAAACAAGAAAGATGTAATAGATGGTTATTCGCAGCTGGTAAACACTACTGAATATCACCCTGAGTGGCACATTCTTAAACGCGCCGTCGACTTTGTCCATCAGCCCTCAACCCAGCTATTGGCGACGATTCTCGAAGAAGCTGCCGAACGAGCCTATCCGAATCAAAGTTTAACTTCCATCCTTCCATGGCCGATGTCCAACTGTCTCGCCATGTCCAGTTCTCCCGAAGACCTCCTTCGGATCGCAGCCGACCTTCGATTGGGCAGGTTTGGGGAGGCCAGCGACTGGAAGGCCACAGAGGAATCCCTCACTTCAAACAAGATCTCATTTGACCAATTCACGACCCGGATACATGCCCTCGAATCTGGCGACTGGGACGGAGGAATGGAGATCCTGAACACGGCGTCGCTTATATCTTTTGATACCCAATTCACACATAATGAACTGATTGCGATCTCCGGGGCGCTTGTCGCAACCCGGTCAAGGCTCTGGAAGTTAGAACTTTTCGAGATTCTATCCTCGGCTCTGGAAAACGAAGGGGGAGCTAGCAGGGTATTCACAGCCAAGCAGTTCGAGGACCTTTGGTCTCAAGTGGGAATCTGGCCGCACTGCGTAGACGTTCCTGTCACCTCGGCAATAAGCGGTTGGATCAATCTCTGGAGAAGAATCGGGACAGAGGTTCAATTGCCGCCGTACGGTCAAAAGGGAGAGTGGGATCCTGACTGGAGTCCTGTCCTGCAGGACGCCTTTCTGTCAGAATGTGACGGAGGCTTGCTTCGGATTCTGTCGCACTATGCCGCGAGCGCCATTGTGATCGACCGAATCCCACCGGATCGCTTGCAGGTACACCATTTCGAGGACAAGACATACCAGTTTGCTGCGATCCTCATACGTTTGTCTCAAGCCAGCCTGAGCGAAAGCGAAGCCTGTCAGTTGGCGGAGGAGTGCCTTCGGCTGCTCGATCCCGAAGTGGAAGAATATGCGGAGGAGCGGCTATGGACAACGGCAGCGGAGCACATCCTTCGCGTCCCAGCGATCGCAGCTTTCCTCCTTCATCTTCTCAAGACTTCCGATGCCGACGACCTCCGAGCAGCGAGGTGCAACACAATCTTGAGGCGGCTCGCAAGCAAACACCCAAGCGACTTTCGCAACGAGTCAGACTTACGAAAACTCCACCTGCCAGTCCTCGTTGAGCAGGGCTAGGCCTCACACCATCGGACCTTTGATAACCTGAGCACTCCACCCTAACCGCGGTAAGAGGTTAGGGCTTCAAAGCAGCGAGAAACGCCTGGTAGGCTTTTTCGGCGTCCTGGTCGCGGCTTCGCTGGTGGAGGTTTTTGAGGACTCGCTCCAGGACGGAGCCAGGGGGAGAGCCATGGTCGCGCGGCACTCCAGATTGCAGCAGAACAAGAGCCGTGGCCCAATTACCGAGGTGGGCCTGATAGGTGACGGGGGACCAGTCGTTTGCGCCGCCTCGTGTGTCGTTTACGGTGCGGTTGACTCCGTGGGCGAGGAGTATGCGGGCGGCTTCGGGCGTGAGGCGCGTGTGGAATAGCACCGGGCGGCCGTCGCTCATCGGCGTGTCGGGATTGAGACCGGCATCGAGCAGCATTTCGAGCGCCTTGCACCTGCGCTCATCTTTTGCGTCGGCGACGGCTTCGATGAGGGATTCTTCGCGCCCGTAATCATCTCCCTGTGGGCGGGCTCCGGCAGCCAGCAAGAGACGCAGCCCTTCCAGATCGCGCAGGGAGCCGCCATCCATGATGGCCGCGCGCGTGGCCACGCCAAGCAGCGATTCGCCGCGTTCGTCGCGGGCCGATAGATTGGGCGCGGGAGCGGCATGAAGCAGCGCGTCCAGCTTCTTGTAGTCATTGAGGACGAGAGCGAGAGCGGCTTCGCGGGTGGCGGCGTCGGGGTATTCGTAGCGAGGGCTTGCGAGATACTGACGTTTTGGTTCGCGCAAGGAAGCGAAGATGAGCCCCAGTCCTTGCCGGGATAGGGTCAAGGTGATGGCCAACGCGACAGGTGCGAGAGCCACCAGGCTTCCGAGAATCAGCACCTGCGGCCGGACACCGTCCCGGCGGCCCCACAACAGCAGGGCAGCCGCAACCAGGGCGATAGCGGCGAGGAGTGTGGCGAGTCCGCGGCCGATGCCTCTGGTGGCGGCATCTCCGCCGTCGCGGCTGAAGAAAAGCACCACGGCGGCGATGAGATCGAGGGCAGTGAGAAACCAGCCGGCGATGTAGAGGGTATGTAGCACTCCAGACCATGAGACTACGATCGATCGCGGGAGAGCAACAGCGCATTTGATAAGCTGAAGCTCTAGTCCTTTGCGCCCTGGGAATTCACGACATTCATGCCCGTTATTCACATTCTCTTTCTTTTCGTAACGCACTCCCTCGCCGCTCCGGCCAAGCTTGGGGAGCAGTTCGATACGACTGTTCGGCCATACATTACGAAGTACTGCATTGGCTGTCATAGCGGGATCACGCCGGCGGCGCAGTTCGATCTTAAGGCTTACAATTCGCTGTTGATGGTGACGCGCGATTATCCGCGGTGGAACCTCGTCATGGAGCGGCTGCATTTGAAGGACATGCCGCCGAAACCTGTTCCCGCGCCACCTGCTGTGGAAACGGAGAAGGTGATTCATTGGATTGAAGCGGTGCGGGCCGAGGAGATACGCAAGTCCGCGGGCGATCCGGGCATCGTTCCGGCGCGGCGGTTGAGCAACGCCGAGTACAACTACACGATCCGCGATCTGACCGGATATGACATGCAGGTGACGCGCGAGTTTCCCATTGATCCCGCCAATCCGGCGGGGTTCGACAACTCAGCGGAATCGCTCACCATGTCGCCGGCTCTGCTCAACAAGTATCTTCAGGCGGCGCGAGACATTGCGAGCCACACGGTTTTCCTGCCTTCGAAACTGGAGTTCGCACCGCATCCGATGCTGGTGGAAACGGATCGGGAAAAGCACACGGTACAACGCATCATGGATTTTTATCGGCGGCAGCCGACGCGGCTTGCGGATTACTTCGAGGCGGCATACCGTTACCGCCAGCGCGCCGCGCTGGGCAAACCTGCGGCCACGTTGACGACGATGGCGCGCGAGGCGAAGCTAAGCCCCAAGTACCTGCCGATGGTGTGGCGGATCCTGCAGGAGCCGAATGCGGTGGGGCCGATTCTGAAGTTGCAGACGATGTTCCGTGGCTTGCCTGCGGAGGCAACGGAACGGACCAAGGCTTGCGGGGAGATGGAAGCTTTTGTGACGCGAATCCGGCTGCACACGGGGATGCAATTCGCCGCACCAGTGGTGGCGGGGCTCCCGGCCGGCTCACAGCCGCTGCTGCACTTCAAGAACAGCGAGTTCGCCCGCAATCGCCGCCACAGCGATCCGCAGGCGCTGCGCAATGATACGGATCCGGCGCCGATCGTACCGGAGATTCCGAAGTACCCTGGTCTGCATCGGGAATCGGCGCCGCGCTGGGCAGCGTTGATGGCGAAGGCGCGCGCCGGGGACACGGATTTGATCGTGCCCGCGGCGCAGCGGAAACAGTATGAGGCTGCTTTTGAGCGCTTCGCCAATGTCTTTCCGGACAAGTTCCTGGTTACAGAACGCGGCCGGTATTTTCCGGACGATTCCCAGGACAAAGGCCGGCTGCTGAGCGCGGGCTACCATTCGGTGCTCGGCTTCTTCCGCGATGATCAGCCGCTGATGGAGTTGATTCTCGATGAAACTGGCAAGCAGGAACTGGACCGGCTGTGGCTGGAATTCGATTACGTAGCCAACGCCACGGCGCGCACCTGGACGCAGTACTTCTTCAATCAGAGCGGCGAAGTGCAAGGCAAGGGTGCGGAGTCGGCCAGCGCACGGCCCGCAGGCCGCGAGATCTGGGATGAATCGGTGATTGTGGAAATGCGCGACGCCTATCTCAAGAAGGCCGCGGACAATGCTTCCAACGATCCGCTGGCAGGAAAAGCGATTCAGGTTCACTTCGACGAAATCAACGCGACGCTGCGGAATCTGGAGAAGCTGCGGCTCGCTGCAGAGCCGAAGCACTTGGATTCGCTGCTTCGGTTCGCCGGCCGGGCGTACCGGCGTCCGCTCACCCAGGAGGAAGCCGCGGGCATCACGGCTTACTATCGAAAGCTGCGGGATTCGAATCAGCTTTCGCACGAAGACGCGATCCGCGAATCGCTGGTGAGTTTGCTGATGTCGCCACATTTTCTGTATCGCGTCGATTTGCGTAGCGCCGCGCCCACGAGTGCGGCTCCGGTTGTGGCGCTGACGCCGACGGCGCTGGCGAGCAGGTTGAGCTATTTCCTGTGGTCCAGCACGCCGGATGAGGAGTTGTTGAAGCACGCGGCAGTGGGCGATCTCACACGGCGGGATGTGCTGCTGGCGCAGACTCGCCGCATGTTGAAAGACCCGCGCGTTTCGGGGTTCGCGACGGAGTTCACCGGGAACTGGCTGGGCGTGCGGCATTTCGAGCGGAACAATTCCGTGGACCGGCAACGCTTCCCTACGTTCACGAATGAACTGCGGGAAGCGATGTTCCTGGAACCCATCCGCTTCGTTGAGCACGTTGCCAGGGCCAACGCTTCGACGCTTGATTTGCTGTATGGGGATTACACGTTCGTCAATCCGGTGCTGGCGAAGCACTACGGCATTCCTGATGTAACGGGCAATGCCTGGGTAAAGGTGGATGGCGCGCAGCGCTACGGCCGGGGCGGCCTGCTGCCGATGGCTGTGTTCCTGACGCAGAACTCGCCGGGGCTTCGCACCAGTCCGGTGAAGCGCGGGGCATGGGTGGTGCAGCGCGTTTTGGGCGAAGTGATTCCGCCACCGCCTCCTGTTGTTCCGGAGCTTCCGCACGATGAATCGGCTTCCGAGTTGCCGGTGCGTCAACTGTTGGCGAAGCATCGCGAAGTGCCGCTGTGCGCTGCTTGCCATGCGCGCATCGATCCCTACGGGCTGCCGTTTGAAGGCTACGGCCCGGTGGGCAACCGGAGAGAGAAGGATCTCGCGGGGCGCCCGGTGGACACCGCAGCCAGTTATCCAGGAGGATTTCAGGGCGAGGGGGTGAGCGGGTTGCAAACCTACATCCGGGACCACCGGCAGAAGCTGTTCCTGGCGAATATCAGCCGCAAACTGCTGGCCTATGCCTTGAACCGCTCACTGCAGCTTTCCGATGAACCGGTGGTGGAAAGCATGCAGTCCGCCGCCACCGCCAATGGATACAAATTTAGTACGCTGGTGGAAATGATCGTCACGAGCCCGCAGTTTCTGAATAAACGAGTAAGAGAGGCGAAACAATGAGTATCAACCAGAAGCTCTCCCGCCGCACGGTTCTCCGCGGAGCAGGCTGCACTGTGGCCCTGCCGTGGCTTGAGTCGATGCAGGCGTTCGGGAGCACGCCGGCTCCGAAGCGTTTCGGTGTGATGTTCATGGGCTGCGGGGTGAACGAGAACCAGTGGAGTTCGGAAGGCGATGGGGCGGAGATGAAGCTGAGCAAATCGCTGTCTCCGCTGGAACCGATTAAGCAGAAAGTGAACGTGATTGAGGGCCTCTATGTACCGTCGCTGGTCGGACAGGGCATTCATCCGGGCCAGACGGGGAGCATTTTGTCCGGGGCGCGCATTGCCCGAGGAGCGGTGATTCAGTCGGGTGTGAGCGTCGATCAGATGATCGCCAACAAGGTGGGCGCGGAGACACCGCAATCGTCGATTGTGCTGGCCTGCGATCAGCCGATGACGGGCTATCACGAGACGAATTTCTCGATGGCCTACAGCTCTCACATCTCGTGGCAATCTCCGGATTCGCCGGTGCCGGTTGAAGTGTACCCGTCGCTGGCCTGGGACAATCTTTTCGACAATCGCGGCAACCTGCTGAACGCGAGCGTGCTTGACCGGGTGAAGGATGAAACCGCGAAGCTCACTACGCGGATCAGCTCGTTGGACAAGAGCAAGCTGGACGAATACTTCACCAGCGTGCGCGAGGTGGAAAAGCGCGTCGAGACCATGCGGAAGGGCAAGGACGCGGCGGATGATGCGGCAAAGGCGCGCAACACGGTGGCGATGACAATGGATCGCCCCGCCAACGGATTGCCGGAGGACCTGCGCGACCACTCGCGTTTGATGTGCGACATCATCTCGATCGCCTTCCAGACGGGGAAAACGCGCGTTGCTTCGCTATTGATTTCGCGCGATCTGTCGGCGATGTATTATCCGTTCCTGGATGTAAAGGAAGGTCATCACGCCGCTTCGCACAACAACACTTCCGACGGATATGAGCGGATCACGCGCTTCCACGTCGAACAGTTCGCCTACCTCGCCTCGAAGCTCGACGGGATGAAGGAAGGCGAGGGGACGGTGTTGGACAACACGTGCCTGATGTTCCTGTCGAATCTGTGGATTGGGCGCAAGCACGATAATACGCGCCTTCCGCTGCTGCTCGCCGGGGGACTCGGGGGGACGCTGAAAACCGGGCGATCGCTGAGTTACCTGAAGGAATCGGAAGACAAGCGCCGGATGTGCAATTTGTATCTTTCGCTGATGGACCGCTTTGATTTGAAGCTCGAGCAGTTCGGCGACTCGCGCCAGCGGCTCGAACGTCTATGAGCCAGCCCTGTTCGATCGAAGCCGACCAGCTTGTATATCGCTATCCTGACGGGCGCCTCGCACTCGACAACGTATCGCTGAAGATCGCGCCGGGCGAGCGGCTGGGCATCATCGGCGCATCGGGCGCGGGCAAGTCGACGTTTCTGCTTCATCTGAACGGAGTGCTGCTTCCGAATTCGGGTTTGGTTCGGATCGGCGGCGAACCGGTGGTGCGGGCGAACCTGCAGAACATCCGAAGCCGGGTAGGGATCGTTTTCCAGAACCCGGACGATCAATTGTTCACGCCCACGGTGGAGGAGGATGTCGCTTTCGGCCCGCTGAATATGGGTGGCACGCCCGGGGAGACTCGCGAGCGGGTTCAGGTGGCGCTGCATCAGATGCGGCTGGATGGCTATGAAAAGCGCTCGACGCATGATTTGTCGTTTGGGGAGAAACGGCGCGTGGCGCTGGCTACGGTGCTGGCGATGCGGCCTCGTGTGATCGCATTCGATGAGCCGTTCGCCAACCTGGACCCCGGCATGGTGGAACAACTGATCCATATTATTCAGGGGCTGGAAGCGACGGTGGTGTTGATCTCGCAGGAGATTTTGCCCGCGGTTGCCGCTGTGGATACACTGGCGGTGTTTCATCAGGGGCATATCGCAGCGACGGGGCCCGCGCTGGAGATTGCTTCGGACCGTGCGTTGCTGCAACGGTGCGGAATTGACTTTCATTACTATGCGGGTGTGTGGGAAAAGATTCTCAACCGGCCTTCAGTGACGTAAGGCTACATTGGGTTCGGCTTCCGCACTTTCCACCCGTACCATACGCCCGTCGCTCCAAGGATCAGCGCGATCCCGACGAGTGCCCTTTCGAATCGCGATACCTGCGCGGGGGCGGCGGCAACCCCAGCCGCGGTGCCCTCCGATACAGCAACAGGAACCTCACGCCGGTGCCCTTCCTCGTCATCCACCACCAGGCGCCAATCCCCTGCCCCGTCCGGCACGAAGCTGAAGTATCCACGCTTGTCCGTCAGTCCCGTTTGAAACTCCGTTGTGCCGCCACCCGGCGAATACACCTGCACCTTGGCGAAGGCCACAGGTTCAGTACCGGCGTACGACACCTTCACAATCACCGCCGGAGCCGCCATTTGCACCGCCGCTTCGATATCGTGCGCCCACGCACCCGCTATCACGGTCAGGAACACCACGGCAGCACGCATCGAAAGGTCCATTGTCTAATCGTTACCCGTATCACTAAAATAACAATTGTGCGAACACCCATCCAAATCTACCTGCTGCTCGGGCTATCGGCGATGCTGGCATTCGGCCACTACACGTGGGTTGCACCCACGGCCGCGCTTGAGCCAGGCAAACCTGCCATCATCCAGGTCAGCCACGGCGACGTATTCCCGAACGGCGACGAAGCGATCAACGCCGCCCAGGTGGAACTGTACGTCCTGGCGCCTTCCGGCGCGAAGACGAAGCTTACGGCGGCCAAGGCGGGCGAGACCGTTACAGCTCCCTTCACGCCGAAGGAAGCAGGGCCGCACCGTTTGGTTATGGTGCAGGATCGTGGCATCACGAGCCGCACGCCACAAGGCGTGAAACAGGGTGGCCGCGACAAGAATCCGAAGGCAACCCAAGCTTCGCGCACCTACCGCACGGCCATCAGCTATCTCAACACCAAGACGGCGAAGCCGGTGGGGCTGGAGCTGGAACTCACCGCCGAACGCACGGCATCGGCGTGGCAAGTGCAACTGCTCAAACACGGCAAGCCGGCGGCGGGTGTCTCTATCGAAGTCCTTCTTCCGGGCGCATCAAAAGGCGTTGTGACGGGGAAGACAGACGCCGCGGGGAAATTCACGTGGACTCCGCCTGCCACGGCGAAGGGGCCGGCGCTGTTCTCGGCGATGTTCAAAGACCCGGCACCGGCGGGCGCGACTTACGACGCCATCAACTACGAAACCTCTCTCTACGTGACCTGGTAGCGCTATGCATATTGCCGACGGCATCATTCCGAATGTCTGGTGTGGGGCAGCTCACGGCATCTCGTGGAGTGCACTGTATTGGCTCGGGCGCCGCATTGAGACGGAAGAAGTGGTGCGGCTGGGGATGCTTGCCTCGGCGAGTTTTGCAATCTCTCTGATCCACTTTCCCCTGGGGGCAACTTCCGTGCACCTCGGACTCTATGGCCTGGCGGGCATTTTAGCGGGGAAAAGAGCCTTCCCGGTCATCTTCGCGGCTCTGTTGTTCCAGACGATTCTGTTCCAACACGGGGGGCTAGTCTCGCTTGGGTTGAATGCGACGAATATGGGCACGGGAGCGCTGCTGGCCGCGGCAGTGTGGCGAACCGGCCTGTTGCCGCAACGGGCGCGCGCCTTTTTGTGCGGCTTTCTGGGGGTACTGACTCCGGCGCTGCTGATTGCGCTGGAGTTTTCGCTGACCGGGTATGGGAAAGGATTCTGGTTTATGGCTGCGCTCTATCTTGGGGCGGCGACGCTCGAAGGATTGCTTACAGTGGCGATTGTGAGCTTCCTGCAACGCACCCGCCCGGCGCTGCTGGCGGCTCGCCCGTGACACACTTTTTCCAACTCCTCGACCCGCGCGCCCGTATTCTGACCGTTGTCGCGGCAATCGCCATCATTGCGTCGACTCCCCCGGCGATCCTGAAGCCATTCGCCATTTACGCACTGCTGGCGCTGCTGCTGGTCTTCCTCAGCCGCGCGCCGGGCATTTATCTCACGCTTCGCGTTCTGGCGGCGTCACCGTTTCTATTGTTGGCCGGGGGGCTGCTTGCGTTCCAACATGGACTGACGCCGGAAGGGACACCGGCGGGGGTCAGCGCGGGGCTTTCTGTTCTATTCAAGGGCTATCTGGCGGCGCTGCTGCTGGCGATGCTGACGGCAACCACGCCGTTGTCCGAACTGCTGTGGGCGCTGCGAGCGCTGAAAGCTCCGCCGGCGCTGAATACGATTCTGGGGATGATGTACCGCTACACCAGCCTTTTGTCGGAGGAGTACGCGCGGATGGAGCGTGCCCGTGATTGCCGCACGGTGCGTCCGCTGGGGCGGCATCGCATCCCCATCTACGGGCATCAGTTCGGCAATCTGATTCTACGAAGTTGGGATCGCGCCGACCGGGTGCACGCGGCGATGCTCTCGCGGGGCTTCAACGGGGCATGGCCCTCGATGGAACAGCGCCAGTTTCAATTTCGCGACGCTGCGTTCCTTATGGTCACGGCGGCAATGTTCCTGCTGACACGCCTCACGGCAGCTTAAAACCGCAAAGCAACTGATCCTTGCGCCGGGCGGGGCGAGGCGGCTTCGGCGGAGTCCGGCATCCAGCACTCCGTGAACCGGCGTATCGGAAAGGGCGCGAAATATCCAAATGCTTGCCGATTTTCAAACAACCCGGGTCGGATTTCAATGTACGTGGAACCGTGGCGGGCCGAAGGCTTGGCCGAAGGCTGATGGGGAGGGCGAGGAGGGGCGCGCGCACCATGCGCAAAGTAACTGGCGTCCTGGGCGCAGTTCCCCACCCTGGTCAAATCCGGTCCTGCTCGGGGGGAATGACATGGTGCAGGGGAACGCTTCCCCCACAGTGCCGGAGGGGGAGATTGAGCACAATGCCAGGTGCGCCTCCGCACGCAGCCGGACACTGCGTCAGATGGCGCGATGGGTGGGTGGTTTGCCGATTCTTACCACAATCCACATCGGAATACGCCACCTTTGCACTTGTATTCGATACACTATACCTTTGGGGAGCAATACTTTGCCATTGGTAAAAATATTCCTCGAAGAAGGTCTCGTTTGGAGGGTAATTTGCACCGATAAGCGGTGACAGGGCCGCACGGGGGAACGGCCTCAGCCCACGTACTGGCAGAGACCTCACGCTGGTTCGACAACCCTCGGCTATGTGTGTGCCGCACATCCCTTCCGGCCAAAATGTTTATGACCAAAATTATCGACGTGACCGAACTGGTCCTTCGCGATGGCCATCAGTCCTTACTTGCGACAAGGATGGCGATGGAGGACATGATTCCGGCCTGCGATGCCATCGACAAGGCCGGCTACTGGAGCGTGGAATGCTGGGGTGGGGCGACCTATGATTCCTGCATCCGGTTCTTGAATGAAGATCCGTGGGAGCGTCTGCGGACGTTTCGTAAATTGCTGCCGAATTCCCGCCTGCAGATGCTATTGCGGGGGCAGAACCTTCTGGGCTACCGCCACTATGAAGACACGGTTGTTGATCGATTTGTGGAGCGTTCGGCGGAAAACGGCATGGACGTGTTCCGTGTTTTCGACGCCTTGAACGATATTCGCAACATCCGGCGTGCGCTCACCGCAGTACTCCGCACCGGCAAACATGCACAGGGCACAATCTGCTACACCGTGAGCCCTCTGCATACGGTGGACGAATTCGTTGACATGGCCGAGCAGTTGATGGAACTCGGCTGCGATTCCATTTGCATCAAAGATATGGCGGCGCTGTTGAAGCCGCAACCCGCATACGATATTGTGCGGGAAATCAAGGAAGCGTGCGGCGAAGAAACGCGTGTGCACGTCCACGTTCACGCCACGACCGGTGTAACTATGGTGAGCCTGATGAAGGCCATCGAAGCCGGAGCGGATTGCGTGGACACCGCGATAAGTGCGCTTAGCCTCGGCCCGGGACATAATCCCACCGAGAGTTTGGTTGAGATGCTAGAGGGCACGGGCTACTGTACCGATTTACAAATGCCTTTGTTGCTCAAACTAAAAGAATATTTCGCAAAGATTCGGCCACGCTACCAGGAATTTCTGTCTGGTATTACAGGCGTGGAGACCGAGATCTTCGAGAGTCAGATCCCCGGCGGCATGATCTCCAACATGGAGAGCCAGTTGAAACAGCAGGGCGCCGCGGACCGCATCAAGGAGGTGCTGGCCGAGGTGCCACGCGTGCGCTCCGATGCCGGTTATCCGCCGCTGGTCACGCCCTCCAGCCAGATTGTCGGCACGCAGGCCGTGTTCAATGTTCTGATGGGGCGCTACAAGGTGCTTACGGGAGAGTTTGCCGACCTGATGCTCGGCTACTACGGCGAAACCATCGGACCGCGCAACCCCGAGGTGATCACGCTCGCCGGAGCGCACGCGAAGAAACCCTCGATTACGCGGCGGCCAGCCGATCTTCTGACGCCCGAATGGGACCAGTTGCGTTCGGGAGCGCTGGCGCTGGAAGGCTGCAACGGCAGCGACGAGGACGTGCTCACGCACGCCATGTTCCCTCAGGTGGCGCCGCGTTTCTTCAAGACGCGCGCGCAGGGGCCGAAGAACGCCGGCCGCGACCCACAGGCCGCGCCGCGAGACGCCGCGCGTCGCCGCGAGCACGATGCCGACGATGAGCGCGG
>JAFDVS010000154.1:0-10268 GCA_018268935.1 Acidobacteriota bacterium
TCGCCGGTGAGGAACCAGCCGTCGTGGAAGGCGGCTTTGGTGGCGTCGGGTTTGTTCCACAATAGCCTTCAAAGACGAAGGGGCCTTTCAGGAGGAGTTCGCCGGGCTCGCCGGGGGGAAGAATTTTGCCGGGGTCGGTGGTGTCGACGATTTGCGCCTCACAGTTGGGGATGGGGACTCCGATGGCGAGGGCGCCGGATTCGGCGTGGACGGGGGCTCGTGTGCCGAAGGGAACGGAATGGGATGGGGAGTTCACTTCGGTGAGTCCGTAGGTGTTGTAGATATAGCAGCCGCAGCGGCGTTCGAAGTCTTCGGTGACGGCCGGGGCGACGGCGGCTCCTCCGGTGAAGCATTTGGTGAGGAAGCTGCCGTTGGGAGCGGCGGGATCGTTGAGGAGCGAGAGATAGGCGGTGATGGAGGCGACGGTGAAGGTGGAGTTGTACTGGCGGGCGAGGCGGAAGCATTCGCCGGGGTGGAAGCGGTGGAAGAGGACGAGGGGGATGCCGGTGAGCATGGAGACGCCGAGGTGGGCCACGAGGCCGGTGATGTGAAAGAGCGGGGCCATGCCGTGGACGGCGTCGTGGCCGGGGCGGAGATCCATCCAGGTGCGGAAGACGTTGGAATTGAAGGCGATGTGGCGGTGCAGGCCCATGGAGCCCTTGGGCTTGCCGGTGGTGCCGGAGGTGTAAACGATGTGGGCGAGGTCGTTGGGGCCAAGTGGCAGAATGTGGCCGGAATTGGATTCGGTGCGGCGGATCTCGGTGAGGAGATCGGTGGTTTCGGGGAGGTTTAGCTTTTCGGATTGAGCGAGGATGGGCGAAAGTGGACCGGGGGTGAGGAAATCGAGTTCGCTGGTGGTGAGGATGTTAGAAATGCCGGCGGCGGCGAGGGCGGGCCCGGCGGGTCCGGCGAAGAGGGAATCGAGGCCGATCCAGGCTTTGGCGCCGGAGTCCTCAAGTTGATAGGCGAGCTCCTCCTCTTTGTACATGGGGCTGAGCGGGACGATGGCGGCTCCCCGTTTCCAGGCGGCGAGCTGGGCGATGGCGAATTGGGGGTTGTTTTGAAGGGAGAGGGCGACGCGATCACCATGGGCGACGCCCATGCGGGCGAGGATGGTGGCGAGGCGGGAGGAGAGATCGTCCAGTTCGGCGAAGGAGATGGAGCGGTCAAAGTATTGGATGGCAAGGGCTTGTGGGGTGGTGTGGGCGTGGGTGAGGAAGCTGTCGCGGAGGGTGTTCTGTGGGAGCGGCAGTGTGTGTGGGGCACGGTATTGTTGGAGCCAGGGTTTGGAGGAGTAGGGGGACATGAGGGGTAAAGGGACATTGTACTTTGGGGGCGGCGAAAAAATTTACTGCCTTGTAGATAAAATCACTTGACATAACAACACTAAGATTTTATATTGGTGATGTAGAGACATTACGACAGTCTCTTCCCAATACTGAAACTTTGAGCTAAATGGAGGTTCTGAAAACTACTATGCTGACCCGTTACAATCCCATCACCGGGCTGGAAGCGTTTCCTGCCGAGTTTCGTCTGTTCCAGGACACTTTGAGCAAGTGGATTGATGAGACGTCGCAGGGCCGGCCGTGGACACCTGCCGTGGACATACTGGAGACGGAGAACGAAGTGATTTTGAAGGCGGATCTGCCGGATGTGAAGATGAGCGACATCAAGGTGGATCTGGAGAACGGAACGCTGAGCCTGAAGGGACAGCGGAAGTTCGAAGGGGAGAAGAAGGAAAAGGGGTATCACCGCATTGAGCGCAGCTATGGCTCATTTGCGCGCTACTTCTCGGTGCCGGAGACGGTGGATCCGGAGAAGGTATCGGCGGAGTACAAGAACGGTGTACTGACGATCACCCTGCCGAAGAAAGAGATTGCCAAGCCGCGTTCGGTGAAGATTGACGTGAAGGAATAAGCAGTGCAGCCATCCCTGGCTGCACCAGGACCGGCCTGGAGGCCGGGCCTCACTGGATTCGGAACGCTGCCATTTCGGCGGCGTTCCGAACTATTAGAATGCCTTGATCGATGGCGGGGACGTTCCATGTTTTCCCGCTGATTGCTTCGAACCTGGCCACCTCAACGAGTTCCTTGGGCGATGGTTTGACGAGGACCAACTCGCCCTGTTCGGTAACTACGATGAGGTGGCCGCCTGCCATGATGACCTGCCCGTAGCCGTACCGGCCTGCCTTCCACATTTGCTCCCCGTCTGAGATTCGCACACAGGAAAAGATGCTTTCATCAAGGCCGTAGATGTGGCCCTCGAACTGGATACTGCTGTTGAAGCGGTTCTTCATGCGGTTGTTCTCCCACACTTTGGTGGCTTTTTCGTTGGCGACGGTGATGAGTCCGGCGCCGTGGCCGTAGCCGGCGGTGAGGAGGATCTGGTTGCCGCCCACAAGGATGGGTTGCGAGGCGTTGACGTCATATTGGGTGGTCCAGGGGTAATCCCAGAGGAGTTTTCCGGATTCGGGTTCGAGCCCGACGGCGCGCTTGGCGGTGACGGTGAGAATCTGGCGTTTGCCATCGAGGGTGACGAGCATGGGGGAAGTGTAGGCTTGTTGATCGTCGAGTGAGCCCCAGATTTTTTTGCCGGTTTCCTTGTCGTAGGCGACTACAGAGTTGGAATTGGAACCGCCGGGTTGCGCGATGACCATGTTGTCAACGATTAAGGGCGCGGCACACATGCCCCAGGTGAGGTTCGATGCGTTGTTTTCGCTGAGGATGTTTTTCGACCAGATGACTTTGCCGGTTTTGGCGTCGAGGGCGCGCATTTCGCCGGTAGCTCCCATGGAGTAAAGGCGGCCGGAGTGATAGGTGGGAGTGGCGCGGGGGCCGTCGCCGCCCATGGATTCCTGGAAATTGGCGGGGTAGCTGTGGGTCCAGAGCTCCTTGCCCGTTTTGACGTCGTAGGCGGCGATGAATTCCTTGTCGCGGCGCTGTTCGATGGTGTAGGCGCGGCCTTCGCCGAAGACGAAGCTGGCGTAGCCGCCACCGATGGGCTGCTTCCAGATTGGTTTCAGGGGCCAGTTGGTGAGGATGGATTTTTCGGCGGCGATGCCGTCGCGGTTGGGGCCGCGGAAATCGGTCCAGTAGGAGGAAGGGGCAGGGGGCGCTTCAGTTTTGGGCGCGGCGGGCGCGGGCACAGGCTCCGGAGTTGGCGCGGGGGCGGGAGGCTGCTGGCCGCGGCTGGCTTCGAGTTTTTCAATCTGGCTTTCCTTGCTTCCGAAGGAGAAGAAGACGTTGGAGCCGCTGCCGGCGAGTTCGAAGCGGAGTAAGCCGGTGGCATAGAGGCCTCCGATGGCGAGGATGACGATCAACAGGGCCAAAGCGATCTTTTTGAGCCAGGACATGGCTTTATGGTAGCTGTTTCAGACGGAGCGCTCCGCTGGCTCCGATGGCGAGGAATCCGTCGTTGGTTTCGAGCAGGGTGTGGATGGCGAGGCTGTCGTGGAGCAGGCGTTTTTGCTGGTTCGCGATGAGCCAGAGGCGGGTTCCTTCGGCGATTATCGTATCGTTGCCGCGGGTAGCGGCGTGCGGGTGGGGAAGGTATTCGGCGATGATGGCTGGGCGCCAGAGCTGTGTGGGGTCCGGCGGTGGGGTGAAGAGGACCACTTTGCCCTGTTCGAGCTCGCCCTGGCTTGCGAGGAGGCGGCCGTTTGTCCACTGGAGGCGCATGTGCGCGGACTCGGGTGTGTCGTTGTAGGTGTTGATGGCGTAGAGGCGCCAGGGAAGTTCGGGTTGGGGCGGGGATTGGATCCAGTAGTTGCCGCAGAGGATGTCGGGGAAGCCGTCGGCATTGATGTCGGCTAACTGGAGGCCTGCCTGGTAGGAGGCGGTGTAGAAGGAATAGATTTCCTGGTAGGCCCATTTTGCCTGGGTGTTGGTGTCAGTGGGGGTGATGTAGAAGCGGACTTGCAGGCCGCGGTGCGTGAGGAGGATGCCTTTTCTGCCGTGCAGGTTGGCGGCGAGGCAGTTGGCGAAATCGGATTCGGTGTCGATGATATGTGCGGTTTGGAAGCGGGGACCTTCGAGCCAGATGAGTTCGCCGGGGAGGCGGTGGAGGACGAGGTCGGGGTGCTGATCGGCGTTGATGTCAGCAAGACAACCGCCGGGTCCGTAGGCTTCGTGGCGGAGCTTTTTGTTTTCCTGATGGAGGCCGTTTCCCCAGGTGTAGAGGTGTCTTGCGGTGGCTGCGGCGCCTTTGGATTGGGGTGGGATGCGGAGGGGCTTTACGCTCCAGGCCGCGGTGAGAATGCTTGCGGAAAGCAACGCCGCGGAGAGGAGGGAAAATCGCATGGATATGCTATTCTAGCCACCAAGTGAACGCGCTGCTCGATCTGTTGGTGAACAACGCCGAAAACGTTCCGCTCGACGTTGCGGCGCTGGAACTGGCGACCATCGAATTCCCCGATTTGGAAGTGGCTCCGTGGATCGATCTGATCGATTCCTACGCCAACGAACTGGGGGAGCGCGTGAACGATGGGGATGACGGGCTTTCCTATATCCGCGTCACCAACGAATACCTTTTTGATGAATTGGGATTTCGCGGCAACGGCGGGGACTACTATAACCCGATGAACAGTTGTCTCAACCAGGTATTGATGGAGCGCACGGGCCTGCCGATTACGTTGTCGCTGGTGTACATGGAGATTGGGCGGAGGCTGGGGCGCCCGGTGTGGGGGATCGGCATGCCGGGGCATTTTCTGGTGGAGTACGACGATGGGGACACGCAGCATTACATCGATCCGTTTCATCACGGGCGGTTGATGGAGGCTACGGAGTGTCTGGCGCTGGCAAGCCGGATTACGGGGCAGGACATGTCGGAGAACTGGCAGGCGCTGGAGCCGGTGAGCAAGCGGCAGATGGCGTTGCGGATGTTGAACAACATGCGGGCCGCGTATTTGCGGGGGAACGCATGGGCGAAGGCGCTGACGGTGCAGGATCTGCTGGTGCAGGCATCGCCGAATGATGCGACGGAGTACCGGCAACGCGGGTATTTGAACCTGCAGATGCGGCATTACAAAGAAGCGGAGCGGGACCTGTCGCGGTATTTGAGTTTATCTCCGGAGGCGCGGGATCGTGAGGAGATTGAGCGGCGATTGAAGGCGCTGCATCGTTGGGTTGCGGGGATGAATTAGATACCACTTTGTTCAGCCTTCGCAGGCTGAACCGCGACCGGCCTGGAAGCCCGTCGCCACCGCCTATGCTAACCTTGATAGTTACCGTCGTGTGCCTAGAATGGCACGGCGAATGCCGTACCCTCCATGGATACATTTCAAGAAACGATCTTCAAACTGAAGCGGTATTGGTCTGACCGCGGATGCATTATTCAGGAACCGTATGATGTGGAAGTGGGCGCAGGGACGATGTGCCCGGAGACCTTTCTGCGCGTTCTGGGACCGGAGCCATACCGCGTTGCCTACATTCAGCCGAGCCGGCGGCCGGCCGATGGGCGCTACGGGGAGAATCCGAACCGTCTGTACAAACACCAGCAATTGCAGGTGATTTTGAAGCCGTCGCCCGCCGATATCCTTGACCAGTATCTGGGCTCGTTGGAAGCGATCGGGATCGATCTGACGAAGCACGATTTGAAGTTTGAGGAAGACAATTGGGAGTCGCCGACGCTGGGCGCATGGGGGATTGGCTGGCAGGTGATGATGGACGGGCTGGAGATCACGCAGTTCACCTATTTCCAGCAGTGCGGCGGTATTGACCTGGACCTGGTGCCGGCGGAAATCACTTACGGAATTGAGCGGCTGGTGGCGTTTCTGCAGGATAAATCGAGCGTGTTCGATATCGACTGGACGCGCGATACGCAGTATGCGAAGGTGCGTCACGCCGAGGAGTTGCAGCATTCGGTGTACAACTTCGAGATGGCGGACACGGAGATGCTGTGGCAGTTGTTCCAACTGCACGAACGGGAATGTCAGCGGCTGGTGGATTCGTTTAAGGCCTATCCCGATAAGCAGCGGTTTCCCGTGCTGGCGGCCTATGACCAGGTGCTGAAGTGTTCGAACGTGTTTAATCTGCTGGACGCGCGCGGCGCGATTTCGGTGACTGAGCGCGTGGGCGTGATTGGACGCGTGCGGAAGCTGGCGGTGGGTGTAGCCGGGCTGTGGATGGCGCAGAATGCTCCGGCGGCGGAAGAGGCGGTGGCCTGATGCCGGCGCTACCTTTGCTGATTGAGATTGGGACGGAAGAGATTCCGGATTGGATGATCCGTTCGGCGCTGGGCGATTTGCGCGCGATGGTGGAGAAGGCTTTGGCGGAAGCGCGGCTGGGCGGAGTGGTGAGATTGGCGGAGGCGACTCCGCGGCGGCTGGCGCTGATTGTGGATGGGGTGCTGGAGCGGCAGGAAGATTCGGAAGAACTGGTGCTGGGTCCTCCGGCGGCGGCTGCGTTCAAGGATGGCAAGCCGACGGGCGCGGCGACGGGATTCGCGAAAAAGAACGGTGTGGATGTTTCCGCGCTGTTTACGGAAAAAACAGCGAAGGGCGAATATGTTGCGGTGCGGAAGAAGCTGGCCGGCGCGGATGCAAAGGCGCTTCTGGCGGAGCAACTGCCGCAGATCATACTGAAAATCTACTTCCCGAAGACGATGTATTGGACGGGGAAGGGCGGGCCTCGTTTTATCCGGCCGATCCGGTGGATTGTGGCGTTGCTGGGCGGGGACGTGATTCCGTTTTCGCTGGCAGGTGTGGAGAGCGGGAATGTTTCGCACGGGCACCGGCGGATGGGTGGCGTGTTTTTTGTGACTCCGGAGAATTATGCGGCGCAACTGGCGGCCAACGGCGTCATTCTTTCGGCCGATGAACGCAAGAAGCGGATTCTGGATGGAATTGCGGCGCTGGTGGCGGGCAAGGGATTATCGGTGAAGACGGACGAGGCGTTGCTGGAAACGCTGGTGTTCATCACCGAATATCCGACGCCGATTCTGGGGAGCTTTGATGCGGGCTATTTGTCGTTGCCCGAAGAAGTGCTGGTTACGGTGATGCGGCACCATCAGAAGTATTTTTCGGTGGCCGATGGGGCGGGCAAGCTGGCACCGCATTTTGTGGCAGTGATGAATATCGCCGGCGATCCGGATGGGATTGTGCGGCACGGAAATGAGCGCGTGCTGCGGGCGCGATTCAACGATGCGCGGTTCTTCTGGGAATTTGATCAGAAGAAGAAGCTGTCTGAGCGTGTGGATTCGCTGGCGAATGTGACGTTCCAGGCGAAGCTGGGTTCGTATCTGGATAAGACTCGGCGGATGGTGAAGCTGGTGGGCGAGTTGGGCGGTGGGCCTGATGCCGAGCGCGCGGCGCTGCTTTCGAAGTGTGATTTGACCACCGATATGGTGAAGGAGTTCACCGAGCTGCAGGGTGTTGTTGGCGGGTTGTACGCGCGGGCGCAGGGCGAACCGGAAGCGGTAGCGAAGGCGATCTACGACCACTACAAACCGGTGAGCATGGAGGATTCGATTCCTTCCACGGCTGAGGGTCGCATTGTGGCGCTGGCCGATAAGATCGATACTCTGCGCGGCTGTTTTGGGATTGGATTGATTCCGAGTGGATCGAAGGATCCGTTTGCTTTGCGGCGCGCGGCGCAGGGCGTGGTGAAGATTCTGGTGGAAGGCAAGATCGCGTTGCCGCTGGCTGGGGTGGCCGGTGGCGATGCGGCGCTGCACGAGTTTCTGCTGGACCGGGTGCGGTATTACTTCAAGGACGTGCGCGGGTTTGCGTATGACGAAGTGAATGCCGTGCTGGCGGCGGGTTGCGAGAGTTTGCCGGATGTGGATGAGCGCATGATCGCGATTCAGGCGGTGCGCCCGACGGCGGATTTCGAGCCGTTGGCGGCGAGCTTTAAGCGCATCAAGAATATTTTGCGGCAGGCGAGTTTTGAGGCGAAGGGTGAGGTGGATGGGTCGTTGTTGGAGTCGGGCCCGCAGGCCGAGTTGCTTGCGGCTTTCCAGCAGGCGAAATCAAAAGTGGCGGTATTTCGCGAGCAGCGGGACTATCGCTCCGCGTTGAGCGTGATCGCCTCGCTGCGTCCGCAAGTGGACCAATTTTTCGACAAGGTGCTAGTGAATGCACCGGACGCGAAGGTGCGGCATAACCGGCTGACCCTGCTCGCGAACCTATTGACTGAGTTCTCCTCGATCGCCGATTTTTCGGAGATCGTGACCAGTTCTCAAGCTAGCTAAGGAGATAGCAAAACAAGTATGAGCAAGTACGTCTACTCGTTCGGCGGCGGGACCGCTGAAGGCGACGGCAAGATGAAATTCGTGCTCGGCGGCAAGGGTGCAAACCTGGCCGAGATGAGCCGCATCGGCGTTCCGGTGCCTCCGGGTTTCACGATCGTTTGCGATGCCTGCAACGTTTATTTCAAGAGCGGCAACAAGACGCCGCAGGAAATCAACACGCAGATGTACGAAGCGCTTGGCGTTTTGGAAGGGCAGATGGGGAAGAAGCTCGGCGATGCCGAGAATCCTCTGCTGGTGAGCGTGCGTAGCGGCGCTCCGTTCTCGATGCCGGGCATGATGGACACGATTCTGAACCTGGGTCTGAACGACCAGACGGTTGGCGGCTTGCTGAAGAAGACCAACAACCCGCGCTTTGCCTATGACAGTTATCGCCGGTTCATCCAGATGTACGGCAACGTGGTGCTGGACATTGAGAAGGATGAATTCGAGCACATCTTCGATTCGCAGAAGAAGAAGCGCAAGATCAAGCTGGACACCGAGCTCATGGCGGAAGACCTGCAGCAGGTGATTGCGGACTACAAGGCGCTGGTGAAGAAGAAGACCGGCAAGCCGTTCCCGCAGGATACGCACAAGCAGTTGGAAGGCGCGCGCGATGCGGTGTTCCGTTCGTGGTTCAATGAGCGCGCGAAGTTCTATCGCAAGCAGAACAAGATTGAAGAAACGCTAGGCACGGCGGTGAACGTGCAGTCGATGGTGTTCGGCAACATGGGCGATACCTGTGCGACGGGCGTGGGCTTTACGCGCAATCCGGCGACGGGTGAGAACATTTTCTACGGTGAGTTCCTGGTGAATGCGCAGGGTGAGGATGTGGTGTCGGGCGTTCGCACGCCGCGCACGATTTCCGAGCTTGGCGAAGTGATGCCGGAAGCGTATCAGCAGTTGCGCGACATCACGGGCATGCTGGAACGGCACTATCGCGACATTCAGGACTTCGAGTTCACGATTGAAGACAACAAGCTGTGGATGCTGCAGACGCGCAACGGGAAACGCACGGGTCCCGCGGCTGTGCGCATTGCTGCTGAGATGGTGAAGGAATCGCTGATCACGAAGAAGGAAGCGGTGATGCGCGTGGATCCGGCGCAGCTTGATCAATTGCTGCACCCGATGCTGGATCCGAAGGCGCTGAAGGATCTGACGAAGCTCGGCAAGGGATTGCCGGCGTCGCCGGGCGCCGCGGTGGGCAAGATTGTGTTCACGGCCGATGAGGCGGTGGAGCAATCGGTGAAGGCTCCTGTGGTGCTGGTGCGCAAGGAAACGGTGCCGGACGATATTCACGGCATGGAAGCGGCAAAGGGCATTCTGACGTCGCGCGGCGGTATGACGAGCCATGCGGCTGTGGTTGCGCGTGGTATGGGTACGCCTTGCGTGGCGGGCGCGGAATCGGTGAGCGTGGATGAGCGCGCGAAGACGCTGACAGTGAATGTCGGCGGCAAGAAGATCGTGCTGAAGGAAGGCGACTGGCTGTCGCTGGATGGCTCGACTGGCGAGATCTATGCGGGCCAGGCGGCGACGATGGAAGCCGATCCGACGTCGGGCATTCTGGCGACGTTCATGTCCTGGGCCGATGAATTCCGCGGTGGGTTTGGCGTGCGCGCCAATGCCGACATTCCGCGCGATGCGAAGGTGGCTCGCAAGTTCGGCGCCGAGGGCATCGGGCTGTGCCGCACGGAGCATATGTTCTTCGGCGAAGACCGGCTGCCGCACGTGCAGGCGATGATTCTGTCGACGGATGAGAAGTCGCGGCGCAAGGCGTTGCAGAAGCTGTTGCCGATGCAGCGCGCCGATTTCGCCGGGTTGTTCAAGGCGATGGACGGATATCCGGTGGTGATCCGCACGCTCGATCCGCCGCTGCACGAATTCGTGCCGAAGCGGGAAGAGCTGATGGTGGATCTGGCGAAGCTGCCGAACGCCGATGGGAAGTTGAAGAAGGAAATGGCGGCGCGCTACAAGATGGCGGTGGGCGATCTGAAGAAGGGCCTGCCGGAGTTGTTGAAGCGCGTGGAAGAGCTGCATGAGTTCAA
>JAFDVS010000154.1:10356-24168 GCA_018268935.1 Acidobacteriota bacterium
GTTGCCGATGAAGTGCTGGCGAAGGCCGGCATGAAGAAGATGAAGTACATGATCGGCACGATGATCGAGATTCCGCGGGCTGCGCTGACGGCGGACCTGGTGGCGAAGGAAGCGGAGTTTTTCAGCTTTGGCACGAACGACCTGACGCAGACGACGATGGGTTTGTCGCGCGACGATTATACGAAGTTCTCGAAGGATTACGAGGCTCGGAAGATCTTCAAGGCGGACCCGTTTGCGGTGCTGGATCAGGAAGGAGTTGGCAAGCTGGTGGATTATGCCGTGAAGAACGGGCGGGCGTCGCGGCCTGATCTGGAAGTTGGGATTTGCGGGGAGCACGGCGGAGAGCCGAGCTCGGTGGAATTCTGCTACCGGGTTGGGATGAATTTACGTGAGCTGCTCACCGTATCGCGTGCCGATCGCGCGGTTGGCGGCGGCGCAGGCGGCGATTGCGGATAAGACGGAGTCTGCGCGGACGGCGTAGGTTCTTTCGGGGTTTGTTGAGTGGGAGAGACGGCCGGTGGGTCCTGCGGGGCTTGCCGGCCGTTTCTGTTTTTGCACTACGCCGATTCGAAGTCCACCCAGGTGACTTGGCCGCGTTGCAGGAAATCGGCCATAGTCGCTATGCGTTTCTGAAACGGACGGATGGTTGGCCAATGGTTTTTAGGAAGGACAAGGAGAGCAAGTTTGCGCCGGGAGAAGTGCTGCTGGTCGGGAATGTTCTGGTCACATGTGATCACCAAGTCGAAGCCTGCCTGCTCCGCGGCGGTTAACAGCTTGCCGTTCTCCAAAGCTTGCCAGCCGAGCTCACCAGTTCTTACTACCACATGCGTGGGGAACGCTCCCCGGAGCGGGGCTGGAACGTTGGTGTCAAACAGGATCTTCACGCTACAGCTGGGATACGCAGTGAGTCCTTGGCAAACGCCAGGACTTCATGAACCTGTTCGGCGCTGACTTCTGGGAACCATTCGAGGAATTCGGCGACAGTCGATCCCTTGTCCAGATGATCGAAAAGAGTGATCACAGGGAGCCGCGTTCCGGCAAAACACCAAGCCCCGCCGAGCTTGCCCGGAACCCGGTCCACTGCCTTGCAACACTGCCAGTTCACAACACCATTGTACGCGCGGAAGCCGGGATTAGGAGGGGATCACCCCTACGTGAGGCCTTGCGGTAACTCGTAGCCCTTGCGGCGGGTGCGCAGGAGCAGGTTCGCGGCCTCATCATCCCCGAGGATTGCTTCGCGCACGGGGTCCCAGCGGAGGCGGCGGTTGAGCTGGCGGGTGAGGTTGGCTAGCTGGCAGACGGTGTTGGAGCGCTGGCCGATTTCGACATCGGCGGAGGGCTGTTTGCGGGTGCGCATGCAGTCCATCCATTCCTGGATGTGATACTGGGCCTGCCATTGGGCTCGTTGCCACTTGTCCACTTCTTCCTGGGGCGGTAGTTCCTTGATAAGACCGGCGGGGTCGGTGCGGAGGCCGTTGCGGACGATGCGCAAGACTCCCTTTTCGCCGACGACGATGCAGCCGCCTTCGATGCCGGACACCATCGGGACTTCGAGGCGGACGACGACGCCGTTGGCGTAGCGGAAGGCGATGCCGCCGGGGGGGCCGTCGGTGAGAGGCCAGAACTCGGTGGGGCCGGTGAGGTCCATGCCGAGGGCGGATTGAATCTGGTCGATGCCGTGGGCTCCCCAATTGGTCATTTCGCCGCCCCCGAATTCGGGGTTGTTGGGACTGCGGTGGAGCTTTTCGCTGTACGGGCGCATGGCGCACTGGTTGAGCCAGAGATCCCAATCGAAGCCTTGGGGCATGGGGGACGCGGGCCAATCGGTCTGATTGCCGGGGCCGGGGTAGTTGGCGCCTTGCACGTAGAGGATGCGGCCGAGACCGCCTTCGCGGGCGAAGCGGCAGGCCACCTGATTCATCGCCATGGAACGCTGCTGGCTGCCGACTTGCAGCACACGGTTGTAGCGGCGGACGGCGTTGACCAGGGCTCGGCCTTCGGCGGGGTAGAGAGTGAGCGGCTTTTCGGCGTACACATCTTTGCCGGCCTGGCAGGCGTGGATGCAGGGCAGGACTCGCTGGTGTTCCTTGGTGCCGACGATGACTCCGTCGATGTCCTTCTGTTCGAGGAGACGCTGGTGGTGCTGGTAGATGCGCCACTTGGCGTTGCGCTTGGCGGCGGACTCCTCGGCACGCTTCAAATGGCAATCCGCCACGGCCACCAGTTCGGCGCCGGGCGGAAGCTGATCGATCAGAAGATTGCTGCGGTAGCCGACGCCGATTACGCCGAGACGGATGCGGTCGTTGGCTCCGAAGACGCGGCTCGGGAGGAAGAGCGGGGCTGAGGAGAACAGCCCGGTGCGAACGAAATCTCTACGGTTCATGAGTGTCTGCGCCTGAGCGCGGCGAAGCCGAGGGCTCCGAGGAGGGTGAGGCCAATGGTGCCCGGTTCCGGAACTTCGTCGATTACCACGCTGCGCAGGGAGTCACTGACGAAGTCGACAGACCAGGCGCTGGTGCGGGTGACAGGGGCGAAGGGATCGAGGAATTTCTGGCCGGGATTGCCGGTGTTGGTTCCGGTGAAGCTGGGGTCGTTGAGGTTGTTGGCGTCATAGGTGAAGCCGAGGCTCAGGTCGCCGAACGAGATGTTGCCCTGCTGGGAGAGGACGACGGTGAAGATGCCGGGTCCGATGGCCAACGTGCCGTTGTCGTAAACGATGGCGTCGAAGCAGAAGCCGGTGGTGGGGTCGATGCCGCGACCGTTGCAGTTGGGCAGCGTGCCGCCGAGGTTGTCGAAGGCGATGAGGGCGCCGGTGTCGTCGAAGACGGAGATGGCGGGCGCGAAGCCGCCATCGGGAATAAGGCTTCCGGCCTGATTGGCGCCGCCGGCATAGCCGTAGGTTTGGATGGTGAGGACGCCGAATGAGCCCATGTTCACCTTGAAATAGGCTAAGTCGTTATCGTTGGTGAATGTACCGCTGAAGCTGAAGCCAGCGGCAAAGATGCTGGTGGCTAAGCAGGAAGAGAGAAAAAACGCACGTATTGCAGCGAACACAGTAAACCCTCCGGGGCAGCAGATCCGCCTTTCTGAACTTCGAGAGAAAGGACTATTGGCCCTATCATACTCGATAGCGACGTTCCGGAGGGATTCCCTTCACGGTTTGAAACGAAACCGCTTGCTGACGCGCGCCGCTCTCTAGGTGTTAGACGAAGCGGTATTTCTGCGTCTTGTCGTCCCAGAGAACCTTCTTGTTGTTGCGGAAGGACAGGGTGGCCAAGTGCCCGGAAATGGCGGCTTGCTGGCCGACTTGAACGGGGGCGATGAGTTTTTCCTGGCCTCGGATGGCGGCTAACCAATTCTTGATATGCGATTCGACGGCGATGTTGTCGTTGCCGGGAAGCTCGATGCGCTCTTCCTTGCGGGCGGCGACGTGCGCGGGCGGCTTGCCGTTGAAGGTTTCTGGGGTGAATGTGAGGATCTGGCGGTTGAGCACCTCGATGGTGCCTTCGTTGCCCATGAACTGCTCGCCGTAGCCGTACTTCACGTTGCCGAAGTAGCAGGAGTAGTTGATGTGGAACTTGTCGGGGTATTCGTAGAGGGCGCTGAAGGTGTCGGGTACTTCGCGATCGTCAGCGGCGTCGGTCCAGCGGTAAATGCCGCCGGACGCCATGCAGGAAGAAGGAGTGGCTTTGCCGCAAACGAAGTTCGTAATGTCGGTCTGATGGACCAGCAGGTCAGTGGAGATGCCGCCGGAGTAATCCCAATAGAGGCGCCATTGGTAGTAGCGGCCTTTGTGGAAGGCGCGCTTGGGGGCGGCGCCGAGGAATTTCTGCCAGTCGGTGTTTTGCTCGTTGGCGTCGGCGGGGATGGTGTAGCGCCAGGCGGGGTTATCGGGGAGGGAGTTGCGATACCAGAAGGCGCGGACGTAGTGGACGTCGCCGATCATGCCTTTGGCGACCATTTCCTTAGCCTTTTGGTAGAGCGTGTTGCTGCGGTTCTGGGTGCCGACCTGGACAACGCGGCCGACCTTTTCGGCGAGCTTGACGATTTCAGCGCCTTCCTCGATGGTGTGGGCGAGGGGCTTTTCGAGATAGATGTGCTTGTTGGCCTTGAGGGCGGCGATGGCCATCGGATAGTGGAGATGTTCCGGGGTGGCGATGACCACGGCGTCGACGGACTTGTCGGCAAGGATTTCGCGGAAATCCTTGGTGGCTTTGGGAGTGTTGCCGCCCATCGTTTGGATACGATCTTTGCCGCGGGCGAGGTTTCCGTCGTAGGTGTCGCAGGTGGCCACCACTTTGAAGGGTTTGGAATTGCCCTTGTAGAGGCGCTCCATGAGGTAGTAGCCGCGGCCGCCGGTGCCGATCCAGGCGAGCTGCAGTTCACTGTTCACATTCTGGGCGGAGAGCACGGCGGGAGCCAGTGCGGCGCTGCTGGACTTCACGAAATCACGGCGCGATGGTTCGGACATTGAACTTGCTCCTTTATATCAGTGCGATAGATGAAATCTCAGGATATCATCGACAGAATGAGGAAGCTTGCAGGATTGCTGCTGGCGGCGGGGTGTTCGCTATTGGCCCAGGAAGTAACGGGCGGGATAGCGGGACAGGTGAAAGACTCACTGGGGTCGGCGATTGCGTCGGCGGAAGTGGTGGCGACGCACACGGAGACTGGCGCGGTGCGTAAGGTGCGCTCGGATGGCGGAGGACACTACAGCTTTCAGGCGTTGCCGATTGGTTCCTACGAAGTGGCGGCCTCGCAGGCGGGATTCAAGCGGGTGCGGCGGACCGCCATTGAACTGCACATCAGCGATAAGCTGCTGATCGACCTGGTGCTGGAGGTTGGGGAGCTGGCGCAGGAGGTGACTGTGTCGGCGAGTTCGGCGCAGGTGGAAGTGGAAACATCGGCGCAGGGCGGGTTGATTTCGGGCGAGCAGGTGCGGGAACTGCAGTTGAACGGACGATCGTTCATGACGCTGCTGGAGCTGCTGCCGGGTGTGGCGAGCGATATGCCGGACCGGGCGGATCCGAACACGAATCCGCTGCTGCATGTGAATGGGGCTCGGAATTCGGCGGCGAACTTCAATATCGACGGCGGGAACAATTCGGATGTGATTGTGGGCAGCGGTTCGTTGAACACGTTTACGAGCGTGGAGACGATTGCCGAGGTGAAGGTGTTGACGTCGAGTTTCACGGCGGAATACGGGCGGGGCGGGTTCGCGCAGGTGAACGTGGTGACGCGCGGGGGGACGAAGAAGTACCGCGGGTCGGTGTACCACTTTCTGCGCAACGATGCGCTGGACGCGCGGGATTACTTTTCGCACCAGGTGTTGCCGCTGAAGTTGAATAACTTCGGATACACGCTGGGCGGGCCGGTGAGTTTCGGCGGGTATAACCGGACCCGGACAAAGACGTTTTTCTTCTGGACGCAGGAGTTCAATATTCTGAGCACACGCGGGGAGGCAGTGAATACGCAGGTGCCGAGCGCGAATGAGCGGGCGGGGATCTTCACGACGACGATTGTGGATCCGCTGAATGGGAATGCGCCGTTTCCCGGCAACCGGGTTCCAGCGGGGCGCATGGATGACAATGCGGTGAAGCTGCTGAATCTGTATCCGCTGCCGAATTTCCGCGGGCCGGGAGCGATTAACTTCACGTCCGCGGCGGCCAGCCGCCAGAACTGGCGAGAAGAGCTGGTGCGCATCGATCACAATCTGAGCGACGGCTGGAAGCTGTACGGGCGGTACGCGCAGGATAGCGCGGATATTACCAATCCGTATGGCGGGTCGTCGGTGACGGCGATCGGGACGCGGTTTCCGGGGATCTCGCGGACGTTTGCCACGCGGCCCGGGAAGAACATGACGGTGAACATGACGAACGTGTTCAGCCAGTCGGCGTTGAACGAATTCAGCTTCACGTACTCGGGGCGGGAGATTACGCAGAACCCTGTGGCGGATGAGGCGAACCGGACGAAGCTGGGGATCGACATCAAGGAGATCTTTCCCGAGAACGATGGGAACGTGATTCCGACGATTAATCTTGGGTCGGGATTCGCGGCGCTGGGCGTATCGCGGGTGTGGCTGAAGCAGTTGTTCAATTTCGAATTCAGCAACAATTTCACGAAGACGCGGGGCCGGAATGTGTTCAAGATGGGCGGGATTTATTCGTTTGGAGGGAACCGGGAGAATCCGACGGCTCCGCTGACCAACGGGTCGTTTTCGTTCACGACGGCGTTCACGCGGAATCCGATTGCGAACATGCTGATCGGGATGCCGTTCAGCTACACGGAGGCGGAGCGGTTCGTGGTGTCGCACTCGCGGTTCGGGTTGGCGGAGGCGTTTGTGCAGGACGATATGCGGGCCACGGAGCGGCTGACGCTGAATTTCGGGCTGCGGTGGTCGAATTACTTCAATCCTTACGATACGGACAACGTGTTGTCGAATTTTCTACCGTCGGCGTTTGATCCGGCGAGGGCGCAGCGGATTGACCCGGTGAGCGGGCGTCCGGCGCCGGGGAGCGGGGATCCGTTGAACGGGATGATTCTGGCGGGGAAGAATTCCCCGTACGGGAAACGGGTGACGGACAATCTGCTGAACCTGCTGGGGCCTCGATTCGGGTTTGCCTACAATCTGCGCGGGAACGGGAAGACGGCGATTCGGGGTGGGTATGGGCTCTATTACACGCGGCCGCTGATCGGAACGTTCATCAATAGCGCGTTTGACAATCCGCCGTTTGCGCGGACGGTGGTGATCAACAATCCGCAGTGGCGGAATCCGAGCGAGGGCGTGGAAGCGGCGGCGAATGTGGTGGCGATCACGGCGTTGGGCAATCCGATGAAGGCGCCGGCGATTCACCAGCTCAGCTTCAATGTGCAGCAGGAGCTGATGAAGCAGACGATTCTGAGCGTGAGCTATGTGGCGTCGCGGGGAGTGAATCTGATGAGGCCGTTCAACATCAACTCGCCACCGGCGGGATTGGCGGCAGAGCGCAGAGTGCATGTGAATGCCGTGCGGCCTTATCCGGGGTATGCAGCGATTACCGAACGGCAGACGACGGCGGTGAGTACGTACGATTCGATGCAGGTGAGCTTGAACCGGCGCCTGGTGAACAAGATGAGCCTGGGGCTGGCATATACGTGGTCAAAGAGCATCGACACGGCATCGAGCGACCGGGGCGCGGGCGATGTTCCGCCGGATGCGTATCATCCGGAGTTGCAGCGGGCGGTATCGGATCACGACCGGAAGCACATTCTGACCATCAATTCGATCTACTGGCTGCCGCGGGTGACGCGGAATCATTTCGCTGGGGTGTTCTTGAATGGATGGCAGACTTCGGGGATTCTGCGGTTCTGGACGGGGCGGCCGTTTGATGTGGTGCTGAGTTCGGATGTGGCGGGAATTGGGGCGGTGCAGAATCAGCGGCCGGATGTGGTTGGGGATACGCGGGGTCCGCGGACGGTGGAGGAGTGGTTCAACCGGGAAGCCTTCGCGCGCCCGGCGACCGGGACTTTCGGGAACATGGGACGGAATAGCTTGCGGTATCCAGGGGTGAATAAATGGGATCTGGCGTTGTTCAAAAATTTCCGGTTGGGGGAGCGCAGCCGTACGTTACAATTCCGGGCGGAAATGTTTAATGCGTTCAATCATCCTTCGTTTACCACGGTGGGAGTGAGCTTGACGACGTCGGCCACGGGTGTGAATCCGGCGGCGAACAGTTTCGCGGTGGTAACGGGGACGCGCGATGCGCGGGTGGTGCAGTTCGCGACTAAACTGAGTTTCTGAGTGTGCCAGCCTATGAGTACCGCAGAAGCAAGTCCGCCAGACGGCGCGCATCTTCGATAGGAATCTGGCCTGGGGCTGATGCTTCTTTGCCAACGGCGAAGGCCATGTCGGAGCCATAGAGGAATCCGGCCACGCGGGTGATGCTGCCGAGGGCTCCCATGGACATGATGGCGAGCGGCAAACCGGGGTGTTGCTTGCGCGCCGCGATGATCACCTGGAACAGGCGCATCACATCTTCGGCGCTCTTCGGCATCACGGCAAGCTTGGCGATATCGGCTCCACGGGCTTCCATTGCGGCGATCTTGCCGAGCAGCTCTTCGGTGGCTGGAGTACGGGTGAAATCGTGCATGGCGAGGATGACCTTGACGCCGGACTCGCGGGCCGTGTGGAGGAGCGGGGCGAGGAACTCGGGATCGCTGGCGAGTTCGAGGTCGACGATGTCCACGAGTCCGGAGCGGAGCACGGTTTCGATGAGGGTTTGGCGCAGCGCCTGCGGGATCTCGTTTGCGCCGCCTTCGGCTTTCCAGCGCAGAGTGAAGATGACGGCTTCGTCAGGGAGGGATTGGCGCAGGGAACGGGCGGCGGCGAGGAAGGCGCCAGGGGTGGTGTCGTGATAGAAATCGGCGCGCCATTCAACGAGATTGGGGCGATGGCTGTGGGCGATGTCCGCCTGTGCGGACAGATCCGCCGCATCCTTGGGGACGATGGGGATGCAGAAGAGCGGCTTTGAGCCGCCGAATTCGATATCGCGAATGCGGATGGGGGATGCGACGCTGGGCTTCATCTTTTCCATTGTCCTGGTTTCGCGGTGGTGGAGAATAGTCTGATGGCGAAAGATAGTGGACGGCCTGCGCGGATTGTGGTGGCCGGGGCCGGGATGATCGGGCGAGCGCACATCGAGCGGATACTGGCGGAACCTGAGGCGCGGCTGGTGGGCATTGTTGACGTTTCGGCGGAAGCGGAGGCCAAGGCTACTGTGTTGGGTGTTCCGTTTCGTGTCGATTTGACGGGCATGCTGGAGGAGACGCGGCCGGACGGTGTGGTGATTGCGTTGCCGAACCAGATGCATTTTGCGGCAGGGATGGCGGGTGTGCGGGCGCGTGTGGCGATGCTGATGGAGAAGCCGGTTTGCGAAACGGTGGAGCAGGCGCTGGAACTGGCGCGGGCGTCGGAAGAGAGCGGCGTGCCGGTACTGGTGGGGCATCACCGGCGGCACAGTCCGATTCTGCGGCGGGCGAAAGAGATTCTTGCTTCGGGCCGTTTGGGAAAAATGACCGCGGTGAATGCGTTGTGTTGGCTATTGAAGCCGGCGGACTATTTCGAAGGGAGAAATTCCTGGCGGCGGGAAGCGGGTGGCGGGCCAGTGATGATCAACCTGATTCATGTCATCGACGATTTGCGGAATCTCTGCGGGGAGATCGCGGAGGTGCAAGCGATGACATCGAATGCGGCGCGCGGGTTTGCGGTGGAAGACACGGCGGGCGTGATTTTACGATTTGCCAATGGGGCGATTGGGACAGTGACGTTGTCGGACACGGCGGCTGGCCCGTGGAGTTGGGAGTTGACCGCGGGTGAGAATGCTGCCTACCCGCGCACGGAAGAATCCTGCTATTTCATTGCGGGGACGGAAGGCTCGCTGTCGGTGCCGCGGCTGGAGTTTTGGCATCACGGCGCGGGTGGGCACTGGTGGACACCGATCGAGGCGGAGCGCTGCGGAGTTGGAGTAGAGGAGAGTGATCCACTGGTTGGGCAGATGCGGCATTTCTGCGATGTGGCGCGAGGGAAGGCGCGGCCACTGTTGGATGCGCGGGGAGGTGCGCAGACGCTCCGGGTGACGCAAGCGGTATTAGAGGCGGCTGGCCGTGGGCCGGCTTGTTCCGCCGGCCCATGCGGGGAATGAGCAGGCTTATTGAGGCGGGCGTTTTCGTGGAGCGCGTTTCCGCGGGGCCCGCTTCTTTGCCGCGACGGCGCCGGCAACCGCAACGTCATCGGCAGCGGGCAGATTCGCCAACTCCTGATCGATCTCGGAGATACGGCGTTGTAACTGTAACTCGCGATTTGTTAACGCCGGAATACGGCTGGCGGGGGTTTGGGGGTCGTTGAGCTCAGCCTGAACCTGAGCCAGGTCGGCGGACTTTTGGGCCCGTTCGTTCTCGAGTTGTTTTCGTCGATTCATGGTAACTCTCCCTCCTGATGGATTCAGCTATTCTGAGCGGGGCATTTGCGGTCTTTGGATAACTGTTCCAATGCTGCCTTGCGGTCCGCGGGCAAATCGGTTTGTTTGAGTGTGCCGGCGATGTTTTCGCAGATCTTCTTGTCGAGTTCCTCTTTGGTGGCCTCGATGAACTTGCCGATTTCCTTGGCCTCTGTGGCAAGGCTGCGCTTCTGGGCGAGCGATTCGAGGAGCTTGGCCAAGGCCTCGGCTTTCTCCTTTCCGGCCTGCAGTTTCTCGATGCGATCCAGGTAGATTCGGGACTGGTCGATTTCGTTCAGCCACCGTTTTTGTGTTTCGTCGAAGTGAGTAGTGGCGGCGTCAAGGAGCTGCTCGCGAACACGAGCAGTATCCTTCACCTGCTGGATGTAGTCGATGCTCCATTTGTCGGCGGTTTCAAGGAGTGCGACAGCCTGAAGACCGGAAGCGCGTTTTTGAGCCGAGTCGGTCTCGACGGCAGCGTACCGGCGGTAGTAATCCTCGGCCGCACTGATTTCATTGGTGAGTTGGCCCCGATAGTCTTCCAGAAGCTTTGCTGTTCTGGAGGCGAACGCGAGTGCGTCCTTGTCACAGCCGGTGGAGATTAATGCGCACAAGGCGAGTGCCGGGATTGCGGTGATTCTTTGGAGCGGGTTCATGGTGCGTACTCCTTTCATTTGGTTACGGCGATATAGGGCAGGGTGAAGGCAGTGCCGAGCTGATAGACAAGCTGCGCGACTTGGGTTGGCTTGATGCCTGAAGCGTAATAGGCGGCGAGACGTTCGGCGGCGGCCGAAAGGGCGACTTCGTATGCGCTGTTGTATACGCTCTGGCGGCTGACCTCATAGCGGCGGAATTCGATGGATTCGCGAATGTCATTCATGGTCTGGTCTCCGGACTGGCGTGCGGATATGTGGGCGGCCAGGAGGAGGGTTCGCAAGCGCTGTTCGAGCGCTCCTCTGAAGGAAGCAGAGCCTGCCAAGCTGCTTAGATCGGCGGTGATCTCCGAATCCAGATCGGCGGTGGAGAAGCGGTTCCGTTGGAACTCGGCCTGAAATCGCCGGATGAGCTTAATGGTTTCGGCAACCTCGAAGTGGCGGCGGACGCGGAGCGCGGTCAGGTTCTTGATGAACTCGGCCTCACGTTGCAGAAGTTCGAGCGCGATCTTGTCGGGTGATGGGGCCAGCGAGGCGGGGTCCACCCGGATCTTTTCCCAGGAGCTGACGATGGTTTCAATGGTGGTGGCCAATTCTCCCACCTCCTGAATGCCCTTCTGGATGTCCTTGACGGCCTTCTCGACGGACGTCAAAGTGGTTGCGATGTCTTCGCGGATGCCTGCGGCGGCCTGGTTCGAATCGGCGGGATTCGCGGGTATGCCGGCGGCAACCTTGCGAGCGAAGGCGAGCAGTTCCTCGAACTGCCCGACCCGCTCGCCGATGATCTTGAGTTCGGAACTAGGGGTGGTTGCCGAAGCGGTTTTTGCGGCGTTCGCTTTGGCTAGTTCGCCGGCTTTCACAAGGTTATTGATCTGCGTCTTGAGATTCTCGCGGCGGCTGGTGAGACCGGCCGCGGTGGCGGCGACGCGCGGCGCCACCTGCAAGCCGGCTTCGCGTTCGTCGATTTCCGCGGCGATGAAGTTGATGGAATTCTGAGCATCGCGCCAGGTGCGAAATGACTGAATGTTGGAGCGCATGGTGATGCGGTACCACTCGATGGCGGACTGAATCTGGTTCTGCTCGATGGTGGCGAGATTGCGGATCTCCGCCGCCGACAATGGGGCACTGGCGATCTGCCGTGCTGCTTCGAGGGTATCCTTGGCCAGCTTGTCGCGGTCCTGGTTGTAAAGGATGTTCTGAGCAGGGGAAGTCAAAGCTGCGGCCAGCAACAGCAGAGTGTAGTTGGATGGTTGGGTCACGCTGCATCCTCCTTCAGACCTGTTAGCGCTATCGGAGTCAGAAACGTGACATTGGAAGAAAAAAAGGCGGGGAGGGCTCAACGTTCGGGGATCTCAACGAGGCGCATGCCGCTTTCATCCTTCTCGATGGCGCCCCAGAGGAGTCTTTTTGCATCGGGTGTTGCGGTGAGCATCACACAATAGTTCGAACAAGGAATGCTGGTGAGAGGGCGGGATGTTGCATCGGCGAAGTTGTAGATCTTGACCGGGGTGTGGGCGGCGTGAACCAGCCGTTCCAGGTAGAGAATCCCCATTGCAGTCACTGTCCATTGATCAAGTTGTACCCCCGGGATCAACAGTTTTTCATTGCCTCCGGTGACGGAGACACTCCAGATGCCGGGATCGGACTGCGATTTCAGGTAGTACAGCGTCTTGCCGTCCATGCCTTCGATGGGGTCGACACCACCGCCGCGAGTAATCTGTACGGCCGCGCCCGTGCCGTCGGACCGCTTCCGCCAGATCTGGCTGCTGCCGGAGCGATTTGAGCGGAAGTAGAGCCACTGGCCATCGCGGGACCAGAAGGGGCGGCCTTCGTTGGAGGGCTCAGTGGTGAAACGTTTGGGAGCGCCGCCTTGAGCGGGGATGACGAAGACATCACGGTTCGTTCCATGGGAGGACTCGAAAGCGATGGTTCGCATGTCCGGCGCCCATTGCGGCGAGCCCGAGTAAGCGCCGGCCATAGCGGTCAACTCGGTGGTTTCGGTTCCCTTAGAGTCCGTGATGTAGAGCTCGAAATTTCCCTTTTCGTTGGAATTGAATACAACGCGCCGGCCGTCGGGGGAGAGGCTGGCGGTGTAGCGTTCCAGGGGGCCGGTGGCGACGGGATGGTCCCGGTCGTAGTTGGGTGCTTCGCGGAGGTAGAGGTTTGCTTCGCGCCGGCGATGCCAGTAGGCGAGGCGAAGCCCACCGCGAGGGGAGCGTGTGATGGTGGGATAGGCGCAGTCGCCTTCTTCCGATTGCAGCAGCACCGGTTCGACAGGTTGCAGCGCGGCGGAAACCTTCCATATGGCTGATTTCGGCAACGTGCGGCGGGCAGCAAAGACCACCTCACGGCCATCGGGTGTCCATTCGACTCCTTCCATCCGGCCGCGGCCGACAGTGAGCGGATAAACTGGTCCGTCCGGTCCGGAGGAGAGTTCCTTCCAGAAGGCATCCGCGATATTGCCTGCCTCGGCGCGGACGAAGGCAAGGCGTTTTCCATCGGGTGACACAGCGGCATCAATGTCTCCATAGATTCCCGATGGGGGCGCAGTGAGCCGGGTGCGCTCCCCCGTGGTGATATCAACGGCCCACAGGGACCGGCGGGAATTATCGCTGTCGGGAAACGGGGCTATGACGGCGCGTGAGTCGCCGGTCCAGGCGAGAGCGGAGGAGAAACTGGCGTTCACGGCGGGTCGGCGAAACAGTTCACGCTCTGTTCCGGTGCTTAAGTCGACGACGAAGATCAGGCCCAGCGCTTCGTTCAAGCTCCGCACGTAGCACAGCTTGGAGCCATCAGGGGACCACTTCACGGCCAGGCCGTTGCCAAAGTCTTTCTGTTCCCCGGTGGCCAGGTTGCGAATGGAGATAAATCGCCTGCCACTCTTGGGAATCGAAACGAATGCCATACGCTTGCCGTCGGGGGAGAATGACGGCAATTCACCAGCGATCCTCTGGTAGTTCGGCAGGGCGGGTTGATGTTGAGGACGAGGGAGGAATTGGTAAGCGGTTGCGGCCAGGGCAAGGAGTACTGCGGCGGCCACCGCAAGCCTGGGCCTTGCCGGGCGGCTGCGCAACGAGGACTGACTTTCGAGGAGGGAACTTACAGCCTCCCGCAGTGCTTGGGCCGATGGGTAGCGCGCCTGCGGCTGTTTTGCCAAACATCGTTTGAGGATGTGTGCGACGGCC
>JAFDVS010000155.1 GCA_018268935.1 Acidobacteriota bacterium
TAGCGCTGGATCATCGGCTCGAAGCGCGTCCGGCCCGCGGTCAGATCGTGCATATCCACTCCTTTTTGGCCGCGCCGCATGCGTTGCGATTCGCGCGTTGCAACCGTCGCGGCTCCATCACTCCTCGTCGGATTCCTTCACTGGTTCCGGAACGTCCGTCGGGTCCTGGAGTTCGCCCGGCACGGCCTGAGCCTCGACCGTCGGGGCCGGCGGCTCGTCGTGGGCGGCTGTCAGCGGTACGTCCTCGAACTCTGCATTATCCAGGATCAGGTCAAGGGCTTTGCTTTCGAGCAACTCCGTGGCCAGCGACTCGAGCATGTCCTCGCGTTCCAGCCGCGCCCGGACTTTCCGCGGCGACTCGTCGCTGCGGGCGGCGATGCGCTCGATTTCGGCATCGACATCGTCGTCGTCCACTTCGATCTTCTCGACTTCGACGATCTTCTGCAGCACGAAATGCTCCTTGAGCGACGAGGTCGTGCTGCGGACGATATCCTGCTGCATCATGCGCAGGCGGCTGTTGATTTCCGTTTCGTTCAGCCCGGCCGATTGCAATTCGATGGCCTTCCGCTGCATGGCCCGGCGGGCCTGCCGCATGAGCAGGTCCTGGGGCAATTCGGCCAGGGCGCTATCGGCGACGAGAGCAATGACCTGTTGCCGCATCGCTTGCCGCTGCTGGTATTCGAGCCGCCGTTCGAGCACGACCCGAACCATTTCTCTCAACTGCTCTTCGCTGTGGGCCCCGAACTCATCCAGGATGTCCTGATTGATCTCCGGCAGCCGGACGGTTTTGATGTCGTTGATGACGAAGGCGGCCTGCACGGTTTGCCCGCGCAGCGTCGGGTTCGCGACGGCGTCGGACAGCACGATCTCCACGCTGCGGGTGTCGCCGGCTTTGGCGCCTTTGATCTGCTTGCCGAAGTCCTTGGCGAGACCATCCTTCAACACCAACTGCGGTTCAACGCGGATGCGGGCCTCTTTGACCTCATTGAGGAGCTGGCCCTGGATCGTGGTGCGAATATCCGTGGTAATGATGTCGCCGATCGCCGCGGTGGCCGGTTTGCCTTCCTTGGGCACGACCTGACCGTAAGGCTCCAGAAGACGTCGAATCTCGGCATCGACGTCGGCGTCCGTAAATGTCTGCACGGGCCGCTTCAACTTGAGGCCCTTGTAGTTGGGTAGCTCGAACTGCGGGCGGACTTCGACGTCGAACTCGTAGATCAGCGGCCCGTCCTCGGGAATCGTGATCTTGGTTGGATCGAGATCGGGCGGCGTAAGCGGTGCGATATCCTGCTCGTCGGCGATTTGTTCGAGACTGGCCATCAGCACTTCACCGCGCACCTGGTGCTCGACATCGGCCTTGTAAAAGCGTTCGACGATTTTGCGCGGCGCCTTGCCGGGCCGGAAGCCGGAGACAAACGAAGTGCCTTTGGTGAGCAGTTCCTTGTACTTTTCGCCGAGCCGTTCATCGATGTCCCCGCGATCGACCGTGACCTTGATGTGCTTCTTGCAAGGTCCGATGTCGGTGATATCGACGGATTGTTTGAGCTTGATCGGTTCGGATTCGGCCGTCGCCGTGCCGCCGTCGGTCGTTTCTTCGGGTGTGGTTTCGTTTTCGGCCATCGCGGCGCCGCTCCAGGCAATGTTGGGGAACCAGATGCTAAGAAAGCCGGGGGAACCGCCAACGGCAAGAGGCCATCGGCGATTCTCCCGGCTCTCGAGAGCGGGCGATGGGACTTGAACCCACGACACCCACGTTGGCAACGTGGCGCTCTACCACTGAGCTACGCCCGCGTCCTGCTCTGACGATGGAACATCATAATGCGGCGGCGGTTGTTTTCAAGACCATGGAAACGGTCGCGAGGTTCGCCGGCGATCGAGTGAAACGAGATCGCGCTTCCCGAACGCCGATCCCTGGGGTTTGCCGGTCCTCACCGCGAGCAATACACTAAAAGCTCAAATTGAGTGGAGAATTCGGCTCATGGGCGCACGGCGCATACGGCGAGATCAGCGGCGGTTTGACATGGCGCGGTCGCGGACCGTTAATGGCCACCTGAAGGAACGCGAGCGCGATCGCCGGCAGGTCCGTATGTTGGCGCTCATCAAGGCCGGCAAGTTTCCTTATACCCCCAGCATCATGAGTTGGGTCAGCGCCCAGCTCGGGGCTCCGTCCAGCCGGATTCAGGAAAAGGACGTGGCCACGCTCGTCAAAGTGCTATCGGCAGCCAAAGCCTAATTCCGGGAACTCCCGAACCCCCAATTTCGTCATAGGCTTAGGGTCGTCGGGCGCTTGCGCTGCGCCCGTTTGACAGCGCCGATCGATCCTCTTTATGATGAATCGAAACCGCGGCCGCCAGGCGCGAGTTCAATGGGATGTGAGCTTGTCGCCGGCTTGTTCCCGACGAGGACGATCCATGCGATCCGCCATTGGCTCAGTGCTGGCAGCCGCCGCGATCGGATTCCTCGCCGGTTCGGCCATCGCTCAGGACAAACCGGCCGAGGCCGGCGTCGCTCCGCAGACCCAGAAAATCAATGATTTGCTTTCGCAGGCCTGGAAGGCCAACAATCTCAAGGCATCGGCCCGAGCCAGCGATTCGGAGTTTCTCCGGCGCGTGTATCTCGACCTGATTGGCCGTATTGCCACCCCGAAAGAAGTCCTCGCATTCGAAAGCGACCGCGGCCCGAACCGCCGGGCCCGGCTCGTGCAGAAACTGCTTTACGAGAAGAATTACGCGGAAGAGTACGCGCGCAACTGGTCCAACATCTGGACGGTCTGGCTGCTGACGCGCACCGGCAATCCGGTCTACCGCGCTCAGATGCAGACCTGGCTCGAGGAGCACTTCGCCCGCGACCGCTCGTACAAGGACATGGTCGTCGGGTTACTGACGGCCAAGGGCAAGACGAACGATAACGGCGCGGTCAACTACGTCCTGCAGCATCTCGGCGAGGCGGTTCCGAAGAACGAACAGGAGCGCGACGGCAAATTCGATATGGTGCCGCTGACCTCGCGCACCACGCGCTTGTTCCTCGGATTACAGACGCAGTGCGTGCAGTGCCACGACCATCCGTTCAACCCGGAATGGAAGCAGCAGAATTTCTGGAGCGTCAACGTCTACTTCCGGCAGGTCGAGCGCGTCGGCCAGCCGAACATGATGCGAGGCAACCAGGACGCGACCGTCCTCGAACTCCGCGACACGGACAAGGTCAATACCGAGGGATTGATCCCTTATGAGAAACGCAGCGGCGTGGTGCTCTACACCAAGGGCCGATTCCTCGATCGCGACAAGGTACTGGACCTGAACGCGCCGGAAACGCGCCGCGAGCAGTTGGCCGGCTTCATCACCGGCGACGAGCAGTTTTCGCGGGCGTTCGTCAATCGCATCTGGGGCCATCTGTTTGGCCGCGGGATGAACGAGCAGCCGGCCGTGGACGATTTCGGCGACCACAACAAAGTCGTGCATCCCGAACTGCTGAACTATCTCGCAGCCGAATTCGCCGGGGAAACGTCGGCGTACGAATTCAACCGGTACAACGCTTTCGATCCCAAGAAGCTGCTGTACTGGATTTGCACCAGCGACGCCTACAACCTCACCAGCGCGGCCAGTCCCACGAACGACAAGCCGGAACTGGATGTCTTTTTCAGCCGCATGTTGCTCAAGGCGCTCAGCCCGGAACAGTTATTCGAATCGCTGACCACGGCGACGGAGGGTCAGTCGGCGTCGTACTCGAAAGAACGCCAGGATCGCCGCGACGCCTGGATGCGGCAACTGGTGCAGAATTTCGGCGACGACGAGGGCAATGAAGTCAGTTTCAACGGCACGTTGCTTCAAGCGCTGATGATGATGAACGGCCGCGAACTCGGCGACGCCATCCGCAACAAGGATCGCGGCACAGTCGCCGAGGCGATGCGGCGCGGCCGGTCGGCGGCCAAAATCATTGACGAACTATTCCTGGCCTCGCTCAATCGACACGCCCAATCGCACGAAATCAGCAAGATCCTGGCGGCCGGTACGAAGTATCGCGACGCCGTCAGCCCGGCGTTCTACGGCGACGTATTCTGGGCGTTGTTGAACAGCAATGAGTTCATGCTGAATCATTGAGTGTATGCGGCTCGGACAGTGCGTTACCGCAGCAGATGCAGCCGACCGACGGAGATGTAGCCGCCGTTCGCCAGATCGCTGCGCGGCATGAA
>JAFDVS010000156.1 GCA_018268935.1 Acidobacteriota bacterium
CTGCAGGCTATCTCACCGGCATGGTGGTCAAGTGGCATCTCGACATCGGCGGTGGCAAGGGCGAGAGCAAGGCCGCGCGCGTCTTCCCCGCGCACATGCCGGGCGGCCAGGGCTTCGATGAATACTGGCGCGGCGAGCTTCGCCAGTTCTATGCGTCGCACGATTTGAAAGGCCAGCCCTTCGCCGATGCGCCGCATGTGGTCACGGACAATCGCTTCCGCGTGGTGGTGCAGACCGAGGCTGCGCTGTCCTTCCTGGATCGCCGCACGGCGAAGCCAGATCAGCCATGGTTTCTCTACCTCGCGTGGTTTGCCCCGCATGTGCCGCTGGAGTCGCCCGAGCCGTGGTTCAGCAAGGTGCCCGATACGCTGCCCAAAGAGCGCCGCCAGGCACTGGCGATGATCGCTGCGATGGACGACGGCCTGGGCCGCATCCGCGAGAAGCTGCGTGCAATGAACGCGGAGAAGAACACGCTGATCTTCTTCGTCGGCGACAACGGTGCCCCGGTGAAGCCCGGCCACTGGGATGGCTCATTGAACCTGCCACTCATTGGTGAAAAAGGCATGCTCACGGATGGCGGCATCCGCACTCCGTTCGTCGCTGCCTGGCCCGGCACGCTGCCGGCGGGCACGGTCTATGAGCACCCGGTGATCAATCTCGACATCGCTGCCACCGCCGTCGCGCTGGCGGGCGAGCCGCATGGCAATCTGGATGGCGTGAACTTGATGCCCTTCCTCACTGGTGGAAACCAAGCCGCACCGCATGAAGCGCTCTACTGGCGCTGGCGCTCGCAGGCAGCGGTGCTGGAGTTCCCGTGGAAGCTGATCCATCTCGGCCCGCAAGAGCGCTTTCTGTTCAACGTGACTTCGCCGGAAGGCGAAACCAAGAACCTGCTGGCGGAACATGCCGACATCGCTTCACGTCTGGAGCAAAAGCTCGCCACCTGGTGCACCGGCCTGAAGCCGCCGGGCCTGCCGACGGAGACCAACGAGCAGGACTTCACCTTCTTCGCGGACCACGTGGACAAGCGGTTCGCGGCGCAAGCCAAGGCCAAGGCGGCGGCTCCTGATGAACCTGGCAGTGTGCGTGGCTGGGTTTGCCGCAATGGCACGCTGAGCCTTCAGGACGGAGCACTGCTGGTCACGGCAGATACCCAGGCGAAGGCCGCGCCGTTCCTCACGTTCTCGAAGCTTGATCTCGCAGGACCGGTCACGATTAGCATGAAAGTGCAGGCAACCACGCCCGGCGCAGGCTTTGTCTCCTGGCGCAGCAAGCAGCAGCCGGACTTCACCCCGCAGCAGAAGCAGAAGTTTGACTGGCCCTCAGGCGAGGGCTGGCAGGACGTGAAAGCCAGCGTGCCCGACAAGGCCCGCATCATTCATGTGCGCATCGGTTTGCCGGCGGGTGCCAAGAGCCTCAAGGTGCAGTCCATCCAGATGCAGGACGCGCAGGGCAAGGTGCAGAACTGGGACTTCGGCGTGAAGTGATCGTCATCCAAACTCCGGATACTGTTCCGTGAACCGCACCCAGGTGTCGCGCTCGATTTCGGGCGCGTTCAGACGCGCGATGTTCAGCGTGACCTGCAGTTCCACCAGCGCACGATCCACCATGGACTTGGTCAGCGGCCTCGCGGCGGAGAGTTCCTTGCGCAGCTGCGTGGTGGTCAGGGGCTGAAGGCGCAGCCGCTGATAGATGCGCTGCGCCAGTTCGCTGCATTCCTTGAGGTCGCGATGGTGCTGCGGGTAATGCACGCTGCGCAGGTGCTCCATCTCCATGAGCACCGCGAGGCCACCGGGCAGCTTGCCGTAAAAGATCTCGTCCGGGCATTCAGCGGGCAGCTGGTTCTTCCAGGTCCAGATGGCGGTGATCTTTTCGCCCCAGCCTTTCTTGCCGGGCTGACGATCCGGCAAGTCCACAACGTCCCACAGGCTTGGCAGGTCTGACTTTGCCGAACCAAAGATGAGGCAGGTCTTCACGCGCAGGACAAAGGCACGCGCCTGCTCCAGCGTTTTGACACGAGTTGAAGGCTTTGCCTTGGCGGCCATGCGAGCCGGGCGGCGATTAGTTGACCTTCACCGGGCCACCCGTCGAGGGCGGCAGCACAGGCTTCACCGGAGCCGGACGCAGCGTGAGGGTGCCAGCATCGCTGATCTCGCCTTCCTTCACTGCCACCGTGCGTGGCTCGGAAGCAGCTAGGCCCGTCGAGCCCGGCGGCGGATAGGCCGTGACACTGAAGCTAACTGCAGGCAGGCCCTGGAGTTTAAATTTCCCGTCGCCGTCTGTCGTGGCGCTGCGGTTCTGTGCAGGGCGCATCATGCCTGGGGGCAACACTTCCACCAGCGAGACGCGGGCATTCGCCACCGGCTTTGCGGCATCGCCGCTGCCCTGCAACACCACGCCGCTAAGGCCGGTGTTCACATTTGGCACCTGATAGGAGGTGAGCGTGATGAAGGCCTGCGCGCTGAAGGCCTTGTCCGCATTCAGACTGGCCACCAGGGCATAGCTGCCAGCAGGCAGCGGTGCATCATTCTTGAACAGCGGGATGTTGCCGATCACACGCACCTGACCGCGACGCGCAATCACGCCCGGGGTGCTGGTTTGGGCCTCACTCGCTGTATTGCTCCACACCTTGGTGCCGGCGGCATCATACAGGGTGAAGATTACCTTTGGATTGCCCAGGTAAGTGACCGGGATGTCCTTCGACGTGCCGTTGCTGGTAACGAAGGTGCAGGGAAACCACGGAGCCACGCTGGTGACACCGGTGTTGGTGGCGACTTGCAGACTCGAAGGCACCGCAAACTCATACAGCGGCACTTGCAGAGAGACTGTCACGCCCGGTGGCGGAGCCGGCACCGGCCCTGTAACGGGCGCGGGTGTTGAGACGGTCTGCGCATGCATAACGCCTGTGAGGGCGAGCAGCGCAGCCATGGAACGCAACAGTGAAAAGAACATCGGACTAGTGGGGGTTATGTAGAAGATTAGCACAAGGCAGCACGGTAGTGGAAGGGTTTTATTGGGGATAAACGGCTGCGCGGAGTGCAAAACAAAGGGGATGAAGCCGCGTGGACTTCATCCCCTGGGTTTAAAGTTGAACCTCGTTGCCTGTTATTTGTTGCTCGGCGCTTTCAGCATCTCCAGCAGGTAGTCCTTGCTGGAGGCATGGGGCGAATCGGGCGCATTCGGGTAGTGCAGCTCACACTTCACGCCGATCTCCTTGCAGTGCTCCTGGAGCTTCACACCGAAGTTGGAGGTGTGCGTGGGATCCTTCTGATCCTGGCCCATCGCGGGCGGCGCGCCGTAGTTCATGTAGATGGGCGGGTCTTCCTTCGTCACCAGCGCGTAGGGCGAGTATTCGGCGATCCAGTCTTTGATGGTGTCGCGCTTGTTGTAGAACTCATCGAACTGCGAGAGCTTCGTTGCAGGATCACCGGCGAAGCCAAAGGCGTGACCGCCGTATTTGCTGTTGGGCGTCCAGTCGCGCATCTGCTTCGGATCCAGCGTGGTCTGTGCGCCATCCACTGCCGCGCACCAGAGACGCGTGGACTCACGCGCTACGGGATCGCTGCTGGACGGATCCGCGAGATCATTGTGGAAAGCGAGCCACAGGCTCGTGCAGGCCCCGGCGGAACCACCAGACGCGCCGATGCGTTCTTTATCAATGTTCCACTCGGCAGCCTTGCTGCGCACGAACTGCAAAGCGTGTGCAGCATCGGTGAGCGGGCCTTTCACCGGTGGCACCACCTTGTCAGCGGTGGCTTCCGGGATGAAGCGATACTCCACGGATACCACGGAGATGCCTGCATCCAGCATCGGCTTGATCATGCCGGAGGCACTTTTGCGATCGCCACCCATCCAGCCGCCGCCATGCACGAAGAACAGCAGCGGAGTCGGCTTGCTGGACTCGGCCTTCCAGAAGTCAATCTTCTGCTTCGGATGCGGGCCATACGGAATGTCCGCGATGGTGGGCTTCACGGGATACTCGGCAGGCTTTTTGGCAGGAGCCTTGGCCGGGGCTTTAGGCGCGGCCTTGGGAGCTTGCTGAGCCAGAGCAGGCAGCATCGCCGCTGCCGTGAACAGGGAAATCAGAGAACGTGTGGTCATGGTGAGGCGGCATAAACGCGCCGCATCGCCTGCCTTTATCCAATGGCCCGCTGCAAAAGATTCTCCGTGATGCGCTGCACACGCGGGTCCGGTCCATGGGGCCGGCTCCAGTGCGACCACGGCAGCATGTGGCCCGGTGGTGAACTGAGCCCCTGGCACCAGAAGATGGTGGCGGCATTGAAGACAAAGTTGCCCTTCGGCCCGGGATAAAGCGTGGCCGCCCATTGCTGCGGATGCGTGCCGCCCTGCCAGGCCGTGCCACCCGCAAGCACTTCCAGCCCGGCGATCTTCGCCGGATCGCCATGATACTCCCAGCCGACCAGGCCGCGCACGGCGTCGCCGTTCTTCATGCCAGTGCCCTCGAAGGCCCAGTGATCCGGCTTCGTGCAGACCCAGTCGCCGCCACCGTTCACCGGCAGCACATTGATCGCACCCATCAGCAGGCCTTCATCCGGACCAGTCTTGTCATACATGGCACGGCCGCCAAACTTCTCCTGCCGCGCGAGTCCTGCATACGGTGCCGCGCGCGTGATGATGCGATTCGCGCGACCATCGCTGCTGTCGCGATACGGCGTGACCCAGCACACGGCATTCCCGGAGAAGAACATCACATTCACACCGGCATCGCGCAGCGCTGAGACGTTGTGATAAGCGCGCTCATCCCAGTATTCATCATGCCCCACGCTGAGGAAGGCCTTGCACTTCAGCGCGCGTTCCGTCGTGAGCATGTCCGCCTGCGAGCCATAGCTCACATCGTAGCCCTGCTGCTCCAGCCAGTAGGC
>JAFDVS010000157.1 GCA_018268935.1 Acidobacteriota bacterium
CGTCCGATCTCGTAGCACCGGCAAGGAGCGGGATGCGCGACGTTGGTATGGAGGCCGTTGAAGCCATGACCGTATCTAGTGTTATCGACGCGGTGCCGATTCTTGTCAGGGCCTTTCGGCCCGTCCTCAGGGCTATCGCTTGGACGTTGTTCTTACTTCTTCTTGTCTGCTGGGTGTTCGAAGCAACACATTCTGTAACGAATTACAAAGAGGGCGGTTGGCCAGCAGTGATTGGTTATTTGCAACACATAAGCCAAGGTCATAACGCTGTTCCGGTCTCCTGGAAAGCGGCACTTGGCATCCAGGTCGCGGCGCTGACTGTCACGGTGCTGCTCGCTTGGTACCTGCGGAAGTCGGCCCGTAAACTCAGGACAGAGGATGGGAATACGGGGTCACACGCAGGAAAGCGCTCCATCCTGTAGCACTGGCGTAATCGTTATCCGGGTGGGCCATTCTCTTGTGTGTCAGGAGGAACGGTTGACTAAGCGATTGGGAGCAAGCTCTGAGGGCTGTCGAGAAATGAGACTACCGAGAGTTCGAAACGTAACCGAGCCAAGAGGAAATTGCATGATCACGAACATTACGGCGGAGGAAGGAATGACGAATCGTCTTTTAGTGATGTTGCTGCTGATTGGGAGTTCGTGGCTCCCTGGACAAAGCTTGTCGTCGTTTATGCCTGCCACGGAGTACATCCGGGGCGGGGGAAGGCTGGTGGCAACGTTGAAGAACTCCGAGCGGGTCTTCACCGATGTCACGCTTAACGACAGCTACTATGGGCCGGCCCACTTGATGCTGGACCCGGGCATCACATCGGGATGCGGTGGTACGAGCTTCTGCCCGTTCGATGCAGTGAATCGCGGCGCGGTGGCTGTGTTCGTGATCCGCAGTTTGTAGGTTTCCTTGGGAGCTAATGCGTTTCCTTATGATCCAGTGACCAATCCCACGGGGTTCACCTACACCACGACACCGTATTTCACGGATGTGCCCACCAGCCATCTTTTCTTCGCCTACATCCAAAAGATGAAGGATCTGGGGATCACCAGCGGGTGTACGGCGACTACCTACTGCCCAGGGGATTCGATCTCGAACGTGCAGATCGCCACATTCACGGTCCGGGGTTGGGAGTTGCGGACGACATCGACAGTGCCGGGACAGCCGGGGCCGTCTCCGCCTTCGGGGAACTTCAGCTACACGGAACAACCCCAACAGCGCCGCCTTCATCTCCCACCTCCCACGAACTGCCGCACGTCAAAGCCCGGCTTCACCTTACGGAACTCCGTCTCCACTTCGGCGAGCGTGGCCCTCCCGCGCTCAAACACCCTTCACATCCGCCCGAGCGGCGGACAGCAGCACCCCGAAATCGGCACGGCTTCGCCCCACGAACTGCACCAGGGCGCTCTGCCCATCGTCATTAATCTGGTTAGTAAACTCCGATTTCGCCGTTTGTTTTCGGCAAGTGTTGCGAATAACTGCCCAATCCGCGTTCATCTGCGTTCATCCGCGGCCCTCCATCACAACGTTCAAACTTTTTACAAACTCCATTAACCCCTTCCCGCTCAACCAAACACATCCCCATTGCGCCCTCATCCATCCAGTTCCGCCATCCTCGCCTTCTACACTCGAAGCGGAGGTTTCACACAAAACCATGACCCGCTCCGAACAATCCCGCATCAATGGCGCGCGTTCACGCGGTGCTCGCACCCCGGAAGGCCGCGCCCGTTCCGCCCGCAACCACACCAAACATGGGATGCACTCGCCCAGGGTTGTCCTCGAAACCGAATCGAAGGAAATCTTTCAGAGCTTCGCCTGTCTCTACCACGACGTCTTCCTTCCCCGCGACCAGTTTGAGTCTGACCTCGTGGACAGCCTCGTCCACGCCCGCTGGAAGATCCGCCGCCTCGAAGCCGCGCACTCCGCCGAACTCAACCTCACCATCGCCGAACACCGTCCCGAATTTCATGAGAACTTCGGCCCGAAACTCGGCCCGGACATGCTCCAGGCCCTTGCCTACCGCACCAACGGCAAATATCTCGAAATCCTTGACCGTCACCTCGACCGCCAGGAACGCCTCTTTACTCGCACTTACCGCAACCTCTCCAAGCACCGCAAGGAAAACCCGCTCCCATCGGTCGACGAACTCCAGGATCTCGAGATCGAATATCCCTCCAACTCCGATATGGAAAATGAAGCATTCGAACCCGAGCCGCCTCCGGACCCGATCCCTCAACCCGCCCCCGAAATCGAAAACGAACGATTCGAACCCGAGCCCGAGGCAGCGCCTCAACCGGTGCTGGAACAACAGCCACAACCCCAACCGAAATCCAAGCCACAGCCCGTCCAGGCCGACTACATCGTCCTGACCAGCCCATCAGATCCATTCCTCGGCTGGCCCGATCAGATGCGCAATATCATCCAAACCTATCCACCTATTCGCGAGGCGATTCTCGAAGCGCTCAACAAGGAGATTCAAAAAACCAGGATATGAAGAGATTAGGCCGCGAGGATGCGTGCGACTAGCGAGGTGTTTTCCTTGATCTCGTCTTTGAGGCGCGGGCACATGCCGACGTAGACCCCGTCAATGGGTTTGAGACTGGAGAACGCGGTGCGGAAGGCCTGCTCGACGTCGGCTTGAGAGGTGATGCGGCCGGCGGCGAGGATTTTGAAGGCGAAGCAGGGGCGTTTGGTTTGGCGCATCACTTGGTACATGCGCGGCGGATCGCTTTGGAGATAAGCCTCACGCGGCATCTCCATGATTTCGCCGCCGAGGGCTTTGCGCCATTCCTCGGGTGTGCGGGTGCGGTTGTAGACGCAGCCGGCGTAGAAATCGACGTCCCAGCCTTTGTCTTCGATGTAGGCGATGACCTCGGGCTTGTGAGTGCCGACGCCGACCAGCGGGCCGAGTTGGCGGGCCATCTTGCACCACTCGTGGACGGAGGCCATGTCACCCTTCTGCCAGGCGACATCGACTACTTCACCCTGGCGTTGCAGGGCGATGGGTTTGAGTTCACGCACCATTTTGGCGGTGTCGACATCGGCGGTGACTTGCGGGATGAGATGCAGTTTGCCGCCCTCGGCGACGAAGCGCTTCCAGTCCTGCGGACCGCGGCCAAGCTCGACGTAGTTGAAGGCGTTGATGCCGAATTCCTGGGCGTGATGCATCACTTCCATGACGCGTTCGGGCGTGTACCAATCGCGCATCATCTGGCCGTAGATGTTGTTGAAATGGGCGTAGCCGTAGAAGGGATTGACACCCAGTACGAGGCGGCTGATGTCCACTCCGCCGAATTTCATTTTGGGGGATTGGCCAGCGGGACTGGCAGTGGCGCGGGAAGCGGCGGCGATGAGGGATGCGAGACCTGCGCCCGCTTCGAGGAAATTACGCCGGCTGGTAACCATGACGTGTACCTCCTGATAGCTACCCTGGTTGTAGCACAAATCTGGTAGACTGCACGGGCAGAATGAATCCGAAGGTCAACTGGTTTTTCGAGAAGGAAACGGCGTGGCAGGCGGAGTATGCAGAGCTACGGAGGATTGCGCTGGGGTGCGGGCTTACGGAGGAGTTGAAGTGGGGCTGCCCATGCTACACGGTGGACGGAAAAAACGTGGTGCTGATCCATGGGTTCAAGGATTACTGCGCGCTGCTGTTCCACAAAGGGGCGCTGCTGGAGGATAAGCAGGGATTGCTGGTGCAGCAGACGGAGAACGTGCAGTCCGCGCGGCAGATGCGCTTCACAACGCGGGCTGAGATCTTGAAGCGGGAACGGGCGATCCGGACGTACATTCGGAAGGCCGCGGAAGTGGAGAAGGCGGGATTGCAGGTGGCGCGGAAGAAGACGTCGGAATTCGCGATGCCGGAGGAGTTCGCGCGGAAGCTGAAGGAATCGGCTGCGTTGAAGCGAGCCTTTCAGGCATTGACTCCGGGGCGGCAGCGGGGATATCTGCTGCACTTTTCCTCGGCCAAGCTGAGCCAGACGCGGGAAGCGCGCATTGAGCGGAACGTGGCGCGGATTATGGATGGGAAGGGGTTGGACGATTAGGTTTGTGAGATGGTCACGAAATAGCCATCCGGGTCGCGGAGGGAAAACTCGCTCGTTCTCGTGTTGGGATTGAGGTGCGGCTCTTCTTCGAGTTTGTGGACGAGGGAACGGGCTCGGTGGAGGGCCTGCTCGAAGTCATCGACACGGAAGAAGAGAAGAAGTCCGTTTCCTGGTGTGGCTTGATCGGCGTGCGACGTTAGCTACTCCGAGGATGGTCCAAAGCCGTTTCATGATTTAGAGCCGGGGATCGGTAATGGCGTGGCCGCAGGCGAAGTGATAGACCACCTGATGGTGTTCGCCGTCGAGATCAAGGTAGCGGTGCACGGAATCATCATAGAACGCGCCGATGCCGGTGGAGCGGAAGCCAAGGGCTTCGGAGGCGAGGTAGAGCCGTTGGCCGATGTTTCCGGCTTCGAAGTGGACATAGCGATACCCGCGATCGCCGTGATCCCGTAGGGCTCGTTCCATATCGGCAATCATGGAGAACGTGACGCAGCTATTGCCGGCGAGATCCTGCGAGAGACTGAGTCCGGCGGCCATCAGGCGCTGGTCGCCGAGGCGCTTGCGTTGGAGAGTGCGGGTGATGGGGCAGAAGCGGTAAACGCCGCGGTCGAGATCGTCGATGCGGTGGGCGTAGAGGTAGAGGGTGATGTAGCGGGCGGGGTCGAGGTCGAAGAGATCGCCTTCGAAGTCGGCGGCGAAGGGGCGGGTGGTGAAGTCGAGGAGCGTCGAAAACATTTCGAAGGAAATTGTTTCGGAGCCGCCGCGGAAGTCGAGCGCGGAGCGGCGGCTGCGTACGGTGTGTTCGAAGGTTGCATCCGACGTGGCGAGCGGGGCGAGGGGGATGGGGCCTTCGTTCGATGTGGCGGGGGTGGGTTGGGCGATGGTGCTGATGGCGGGGAGGGTGGTGGCTTGATGGACTTCGTCGATGGCGGGGTAGGGGATGGTTTCGGTGGAGAGCGGGTTGGGTTGGCCTCCGTTCCAGTGTTTGGGTGATGGCGGGCGGTCGGCAGTGGGGATGCCGGGGCCTTTGAGGGCGATGAGCAGCATCGGCCATTCGTCATCGACGCCGAGGATACGGGAGGCTTGCTGATCGGGGAAGTGGGCGAAGGCGAACGCTTCGGCTCCCAGGGCACGGGCGGCGAGCGCGAGAGCTGCCCAGGCGTGGCCAGTGTCGTGGAGGCAGTAGCGGTAGGCGCGATCGCGGTACTTCCAGGCTTCGCGCCAGGCGATGGAGGTGAGGACGAAGACCAGTGGCGAGGAGCGGAACCAGGGGGCGGGGGCGAGGTTGAGGAGTTCGGTGACGGGGTCGCCGCCGGATTGGCGCTGTTCGGCCATGTGCGAGGACGCGCGGTAGTGATAGAGGCCGTCCGGCCAGTTGGCGAGCCCTTTGGCGGCGAAGTGGAATTCGGTGGGGTGGAGATTGCCGGAGGAAGGGTTGACCCGAAGGGCGTAGCGTGTGCCGGTGGAGGGGACTGTTTTGGTGGCGCTGATGGAGGCCGAGTGGAAGAGGAGGGAGGAGAGAAACTGGGCGGCGTCGTTGGTGAGCGGGTTGGCGGTGTGACCTGCGAGGATTTGGAAAGTGGGTGTTTGAGGCGCCGGGGGATCCGCGGGGAGATCGAGTACCGGCGCCTGTTCGTAGTGTCGAAAAGGATCGGGCATGTTGGCCCAATCGAGTGTATGTGGCGACGCGTAGAGTTTTTCTACGGTGTGTTTGGTGGCCTCGTGATAGGCGAGCGCTTTAGCGATGGGTCGGATCGGCCGACTCCGTATCGAGGCCAAGGTCCTTGATTGCTGCCGCCGCTTTGGCGGCATCGAACTTGCCGTCGCGAGCGAGGCGCGAGAGGGTGGCCGCGGTGATGGAAGCGGCGTCGACTTCGAAGAATTTGCGCAGGTACTCGCGGTTTTCGCTACGGCCGAAGCCGTCGCAGCCGAGAGTGACGAGGCGTCCGTTGAGCCAGGGGGCGATCTGATCGGGGACGATCTTCATGTAATCGGAAGCGGCGATCAGCGGGCCTTTCGTGCCGTCCAGCGCTTTGACGACATAAGGCACTTTTGGCGTTTCGGTGGGATGGAGGCGGTTCCAACGGTCGCATTCGAGGGCGTCGCGGCGCAGCTCATTGTAGCTGGTGACGCTCCAGACCTCGGTTTGGATGTTGTACTTTTCGGCGAGTGTTTTCTGGGCGGCGATGGCCTCATTGAGGATGGAGCCGGAGCCGAACAGATGCGCGGCCGGGGCCTTACCGTTGAGGGTGCCCGCGAATTTGTAGATGCCCTTGAGGATGCCTTCGGTCACGCCTTCGGGCATTGGCGGCTGGACGTAGTTTTCGTTGCCGATGGTGAGGTAGTAGAAGCGGTCTTCACCGAGCTCGTACATGCGGCGGATGCCGTCTTGAATAATGACGGCGATTTCGTAGGCGTAGGCCGGATCGTAAGTGGCGCAGGTGGGGATGGTGCTGGCGAGCACGTGGCTGTGGCCGTCCTGGTGCTGCAGACCTTCGCCGGCGAGCGTGGTGCGGCCGGCAGTGCCACCCATGAGGAAGCCTTTGCCGCGGGAATCAGCGAAGGCCCAGATGAGGTCGCCGACGCGCTGGAACCCGAACATCGAGTA
>JAFDVS010000158.1 GCA_018268935.1 Acidobacteriota bacterium
TTTCTGGCCTTTTTCGAGCATGAGCAGCATGCCGTAGTAAGCTTCGGGCGAACCGAGTCCGTAGATGCAACTGACGCTGGCGATGATGACGCAATCGCGGCGCTCAAAGAGGGAGCGGGTCGCCGAGAGCCGCAATTTGTCGAGCTCATCGTTAACCGTGGCTTCCTTCTCAATGTAGACATCGGAGGAAGGAATGTAGGCTTCGGGCTGATAGTAATCGTAGTAGCTGACGAAGTATTCGACGGCGTTGTGCGGGAAGAAGCTCTTGAATTCCTGGTAGAGCTGCGCGGCGAGAGTTTTATTGTGAGCGAGGATGAGCGCGGGCCTGCCGGTTCGCTCAATGACCTTAGCCATCGTGAAGGTTTTGCCCGAGCCCGTTACCCCGAGCAGCACCTGATGCTGCTCTCCGTCGGACACACCGCGCACCAATTGATCGATTGCCGGACCCTGATCGCCACGAGGGCGATAGTCCACGGCGAGTTGATAGGACATCGTAACTTCCAGTATAAAGCCCGATGCGAGAAGGACCGGCTTTGCGAAACTAGAACAATGATCGAAACCGCTGTGATTCTGGCCGCAGGGAAGGGGACACGCATGGGGCGCCTCACCGCGGAAACGCCAAAGCCGATGCTGCCGCTTGCGGGCAAGCCGATGCTGGAGCATATCCTCGACCGCATGCGCGGCGCGGGAATCCGGCGTGTGCTGATCGTGATCGGCTATCGCGGCGATCTGATTCGGGAGCATTTCGCGGACTATCCTTTGGCCATGGAATACCGGGAGCAGGAGGTCGCCAACGGCACCGGGAGCGCTGCGCTGCTGGCACGCGAATTTGTGGGTGGCGATGCCTTTGTGCTGACCTTCGGGGATATTCTGTGCTCCACCGAGGATTACCAGGGCTTGATGGCGAAACTCGACGAGGCCGCCGCCGGGGTGCTTGGTGTGAAATATGTGGATGATCCGGCGCCGGGTGCGGCGGTGTATGAAGAGAACGACCGCGTGGTGCGGATTGTAGAGAAGCCGCCGGTGGGCACATCCACTACGCACTGGAATAGCGCGGGGCTGTACGCGTTCCGCCCGGAAGTGTTTGCGGAACTGGCGCGGATTCCGCTTTCGCCGCGCGGGGAGTATGAGCTGACCACTGCGGTGGAACAGTTGATCGAGAGGGACGCGGTGGTGCGCATGTATCCGATTGAGCAGGAGTGGATGGATGTCGGGCGGCCGGAGGATCTGGCGCGAGGAGAAACGCTGGTCCGTTCGTGACGGGGCGAGTCCGCTTGGCGGCGCATGGGGCCCGGTGGCGGCTGGATTAGGCCCGTTCGCGATCCATTGCTGGGGAATGCCGTAACCAGCCCCTATATTGGGGATGCATGCACCTTTTGCGTCTGATTCCGGCCATTCTTCTTCTATTCAGTCAGGCTTCCGCTCAACAAACCGGCAGCGTGCGCGGTGTGGTGACACTAGAGGCATCGGGCGATCCGCTGCACCATGCCACGGTGACTGTCAGCCGCACGGGACGCGTCGCGGAGACGGGCGAAGACGGAAGATACGAGATCACAGGGGTTGCGCCTGGCACCTACTCGATTCATGCCCACCTGCAGTCTCTGAGTGATGAAGTGAAGACGGTGACGGTTCGCGCCGGGGAAGCGGTGACAGTGGATTTCAAACTGCGCCTGGCCTCGATGCGGCAGACGCTGACAGTGACGGCGACAGAGAAAGAACAAACTACGTTCGAATCGTTTCAAACAGTAACGTCGCTGGATGCAGTGGATTTGGCGCTGAAGTCGAAGCCGTCGTTGGGTGAATTGCTGGACAATCAGCCGGGGGTGGCCAAGCGGAGCTTCGGGCCGGGGAGTGCACGCCCCGTGATTCGCGGCTTTGATGGAGATCGTGTGCTGGTGATGCAGGACGGGATTCCGACCAGCAGCCTCTCCTCGCAATCAGGAGATCATGGGGAGTCATTGGATCCTTCCAGCCTGGACCGGTTGGAAGTGGTAAAGGGGCCCGCAACGCTGCTGTACGGCAGCAACGCGATCGGAGGTGCGATCAACGCGGTGACGGGTCACCATCAGATCCACGACCATCCTCACCAGGGGCTCCGCGGCTACACCACGGCTTTCGGAGGCTCGACTAACGGGCAAGCCGGTGGCGCCGCGGGGTTCGATCTGGGATTGGGGCACTGGCTGATTTGGGGGAACGGCAGCGGGCAGCGGACCGGCGATTACAAGACGCCGGAAGGCACGGTGGAAAATTCGCGGACGCGGTTGAGCAACAGCTCCGGCGGGTTGTCGTGGTTCGGAACCAAGACGTTCTTCGACACCGGCTACCGGTATGAAGAAGGGAAGTACGGCATCCCATTCGCTTCGGAGTTTGAAGGAGGCGGCGAAGAAGGCGCCGATCATGAACACATCAGCCTGGCTTTCCGGAGGCACAATCTGCGGCTGGGCACGGGATGGAAGGATCTGGATTTCGTACTGCCGAGTTTCCGGTTGTCGTTCAACTTCGCCGATTGGCAGCACAAGGAACTGGAAGGGGATCAGGTGGGAACGCAGTTCCGCAACAAGCAGATCACGTATCGCGGCGTGTTTCAGCAACGGAAGGCCGGCAGGCTCACGGGCAGTTTTGGCTTCCAGGGATCGCAACGGTCCTACAAGACGACGGGCGCCGAGGCTTTGGCGCCTCCGGTGAATCAGGACAACATCGCGGTGTTCGCGCTGGAGGAAGTGGCGCTGGAAAAGTTCCGGCTGCAGTTTGGCGGACGTGTGGACAATGTGCGGTACAAGCCGGACGGTCTGCGGGACCGGTCGTTCACGGGGGGATCCGGGGCGGTTGGCATTTACGTTCCGACGTGGAAGAACGGCGCGTTTGTCACGAATTTCACTTCGTCATTCCGTGCGCCGGCGTTGGAGGAACTGTACAACCTGGGGCCGCATATCGGGAACCTGACGTTCGAGATCGGCAATCCGAATCTAGGGCGCGAGCGCAGCAACGGAGTGGATGTGTCGCTGCGCCATAACGCGAGCCGCGTGCGCGCCGAGGCGAATTTCTTCTACTACGGCATCTCCAACTTCGTGTATCTGGCGCCCAATGGAGAGATTGAAGATGGGCTGATAGCGGCGGATTACTTTCAGGGCAACAGCCGCTTCACTGGCACGGAGCTCGGGTTGGATGTGGCTTTGCATGAGAAGCTATGGCTGAACACCGGCCTGGATTATGTGAATGCGGAGTTGAAGACCGGCATGGCGCTGCCTCGCATTCCTCCGCTGCGCGGGCGCGCCGGGTTTGATTTCCGTTCCGGCAATTTTAGTTTGCGCCCGGAAGTGCGGATGGCGGCGGCGCAGGACCGGTTGTTTGAGACGGAGACGCGCACGGCGGGGTATACGGTATTCAACATGAACGCCTCCTACACCGTGCCGCGCAAGCATGTGGCGCATATCTTCGGAGCGGAGGCGTTCAATCTCGGTGACCGCCTGTACCGCAATCACCTCTCGTTCATTAAGGACCGTGCGGCGGAGATCGGGCGCGGGGTGCGGTTCACCTATACGTTGCGGTTCTTCTAGCGGCGAAGAAGGAAGTAGAGCGTAGCGGGGGCTGTGCCTTCTTCCGCGATCTGGAAACCTGCTTCCTTCAGCCTGTCGTTCCACCACAGCCTGTTGCGTGTGCCCCCGTGGCTGAGTGCGGGACCGAAGGCGAACTTGATCCAGCGGTCATTGTGCACCAGCATGAGCAGGAAATCACTGCCTGGTTTGAGAACGCGGTGTGCTTCGGCGAGAGATTGCTTCACTCCGTCACGATTGAGGTGATCGACGGCGTAGGCGCTGATGATGGCGTCGAAGCTGGCGTCATCGAAGGGTAGCTTGCGCATGTCGGAGGTGGTGATGGACGCGCGGTTAGCGACCCCTGCCGCGTTGAGGTTGGCCTGGAGCCGCTCCTGTGGAGTGGGGCCGTGTCCGAAGTGGCTTTTGAAAGACTCACCGAAATGATCAAGGGCGACGAGCGTCGCCTTTGGGCGGGCTTCCAGCAGCATGATGGAGGATCGGCCGGTGCCGGCGCCGATGTCGAGGACTTTGCCTGTTCCCGCTGTGAAGAAGTTTGGTGTCGGCAGAGTGCCACGGCTGTTGATGCCGACGTAGTTGAGCGCTCCCATTGCGGCTACGGACCAGATGGTCATCGCGCCCAGCAGGATGACGAGCCATCGAGGCCAGCGGAAGCGGAGCGCGGCGGCGAGCGCGGCAAGGGCCGGGATCAGAATCACCAGATGGCCGAAGCTCAGCCACCACGGGTAGCCGAAATCGAGAGATGCATTTGCTGTCATGTTGCCAACTTAGCCGTCTTCACATGAACTGAAGCTGAACGTTGGTGTTCAGGTTCTGTTCATCAGGGCTAGGCTATCATGGTGCCATTGCGCGTTCTGATCGTAGAAGACGAAGCCTCTTTGGCCCGCCAGTTGGCCGCATCCGTTACGGAAGCAGGGTACGCCACCGACTGCGCCGGCGATGGCCGCCAGGCGGATTTTCTTGTCCACAGCGAAGTCTACGATGTGATTGTGCTGGACCTGGGATTGCCCGGCGTGGACGGGCTTACGTTGTTGCGGCAATGGCGTGCGGCGGGCATCGCGACACCGGTGCTGATTCTGACGGCGCGCGGCAGTTGGCATGAAAAGGTGCAAGGGATTGACGGCGGCGCCGACGATTACGTGGCCAAACCGTTCCGCATTGAAGAAGTGCTGGCGCGCATCCGGGCTCTGATCCGGCGGGCTCGTGGTGTGGCACAACCGGAGTTGCGATGCGGGCCGGTTGTACTGGATCCATCAGCGGCTCGCGTGACCGTGGATGGCAGCCTGGTGAAGCTGACCAGTCATGAATATCGTGTGCTGTCGTACCTGATGCATCATCGCACCCGCGTGGTGTCGCGCACGGAGTTGACGGAACACATCTATGCACAGGACTTCGACCGCGATTCGAACACGGTGGAGGTATTCATCGCGCGGCTGCGGCGTAAACTGGGCGCGCCGTTGATCGAGACGGTGCGCGGATTGGGGTATCGGATGGCGGAACCGGCGGAGCAAGGCTGATGCAGTCGTTACGATCGCGATGGATTGTGGCGTCGGTGCTGTGGACGTGCGGATTGCTGATGTTGATCCACATGCTGTCACTGGCGCTGATGCACGCGTTCCCCGCGATGCGCAGGCTTTCCATGGTGGGCGTGATTGTGGCGGCACTCGTGTTGATGGGGGCGGGGTTCGTTGCCGCGCGGCGAAGCCTGGCGAAGTTTCAGCCCCTGCGGGAACGGTTGCTGGCGGTGCGCAGAGGCGAGGCCGTACGGGTGGAAGGAGTGTATCCTTCTGAGGTGCAGCCGCTGATTGAAGATCTGAATGCGTTGTTGGCGGAACGGGAACAGGCGGTGCAACGCGCGCAGCGAACAGCGGCCGATCTGGCGCATGAGTTGAAGACTCCCCTTGCGCTGCTGGTGCAGGAATCGGAACGTGCGGCGGCGGAGGGAAATACGGAATTGGCGGCAAGCATCGGGCAGCAGGCGGAGCGCATGTCGCGGCAGGTGAACTATCATCTGGCGCGGGCGCGTGCGGCGGCATCGGGGGCTCGGGGGGCGGCGCCCTGTCCGTTGTCGCCGTGCGTGGACGCGCTGTTGCGGACGGTGACGAAGCTGTACTCACATCGTTCGTTGACATTTCGCGCGAGTGTGGCCGCCGATCAACAGGTGCGGGTGCAGCGGGAGGATTTGGATGAGATGTTGGGGAATTTGCTGGATAATGCGTGCAAATGGGCTTCTGGGCAGGTTGTGCTGAGTGCGGTACGGCACGGTTCGATGGTAGAAATTGCTGTAGAGGATGATGGGCCGGGGTTAGCGGCGGAGTTGAGAACAAAGGTGCTGGAGCGCGGCGTGCGCGCGGATCAATCGGCGCCGGGGTCGGGGCTTGGGCTGGCGATTGTGCGGGATCTGGCGGAATTATATGGCGGCAGCATCGCACTGGGGAGCAGTACCCTGGGTGGTTTGCGCGCCCGGTTGATGCTGCCGGATATCTCGTGATCAGGCCAGGATTGGTTTGACGACGTTGGCGCGCTCGACGCCGGTGAGACGCACATCGAGGCCCTGGTATTTGTAGCTGAAACGCTCGTGATCGATGCCGAACAAATGCATGATGGTGGCCTGGAAGTCGCGCACATGCACCGGGTCGCGCACAATGTTGTAGCTGAACTCGTCGGTTTCGCCGTGCACTACGCCGCCTTTGATGCCGCCGCCGGCCATCCACAAACTGAAGCAGCGCGGATGATGATCGCGGCCGTAATCGGTGTCGGTGAGCTTGCCCTGTGAGTAGATGGTGCGGCCGAATTCGCCGGCGAGAATGACGAGCGTGTCATCCAGCATGCCGCGTTGTTTCAGGTCCTGCACCAGCGCCCAGCAGGCCTGATCGACTTCCTTGCACTGGCTGGGGAGCACTTCGGGCAACGCGCCATGCACATCCCAGCCTCGGTGGTAGAGCTGAATGAAGCGCACGCCGCGTTCGGCCATGCGCCGCGCCATGAGGCAGCTTTGCGCGAACGAGCCGGGTGTGCGCGCGTCCTCGCCGTACATCTTCCAGGTGGAATCGGGCTCCTTGGTGAGATCGGTGAGTTCGGGCACGGAGGATTGCATGCGGAACGCCATCTCGTATTGCGCGATGCGCGTCTTGGTTTCCGGATCGCCGAGTTGTTGGAAGGTGAGATCGTTCATCTTGCCGAGTGCGTCGAGCATCCCTCTCCGCACGTTGGAGGGAACACCGCCGGGGTTGTTGATAAAGAGTACGGGGTCGCCGGAACTGCGCAGGCTGACTCCGGAGTATTCGCCGGAAAGGAAACCCGCGCTCCACAGGCGCGCGGAAATGGCTTGTACATTGGCGCGCGGATGATTGTGCTTGGCCTGCAGGACAACGAAGGCCGGCAGGTCTTTGTTCATGCTGCCAAGGCCGTAACTGAGCCAGGAGCCGATGCAGGGCCGGCCGGCGATCATGAAACCTGTCTGAAAGAACGTAATGGCCGGTTCATGATTGATAGCCTCAGTGTTCATGCTGCGGATGATGGCGATGTCGTCCGCCATGCTTCCGATCTTCGGCAGCAGTTCGGAAACCCATGCACCGGATTTGCCGTGCTGGTTGAACTTGAAGATGGACGGAGCAATGGGAAAGCGGCTCTGGCCGCTGGTCATCGTAGTGAGTCGCTGGCCCTGGCGGATGGAATCGGGAAGGTCTTTGTTGAACCAGTCCTTCATGCCGGGCTTGTAGTCGTAGAGTTCCATCTGCGGCGGTGCGCCGACGAGGTGGAGATAGATGCAGCGCTTGGCCTTGGCGGGGAAATGCGGCAGGCCGGCCACTGCGCCGTTAGCGTTCTCGCCAAGCAGGGAAGCAAGCGCGAGTGCGCCGATGCCTTGCGCGCCACGGGCAAAGAAGCGGCGGCGGGATTCTTCACGGCCCATTTGCGCGGCGATGGCGTCGATGGGATGCGCCCCCGGTGCATGCTGCAAGCGCGAGGCGCGATCGAGTTGGTGCGCTCGGGAAGAGTAGTGCCCTTCGTGGTCGGGCTTCAGGATGTTCTTGCGGTCGCTCATTTGTTCAGCACCTCGTCGAGATTCAGCAATTGGTTGGTGAGCATGGTGAAGGCGGCGTGCTCACCGAGGGGCAGGGAAGGATCGCGCTTGCGATCGCCCACCGAGAGCAGCTTCTCGGCGTCTTCGGGATGCGCATCGTAATGGGTCTTGAAGTTGTCGTAGGCCTTGCGGGCGATGGCGCGTTCTTCCAGACGCAGGGGCCGGGCGAGAATGCGCAGGGTGAGGTAATCGAGGCGGGCATCGAAGGCCGCGGTGGATTCGAGGCTCCGCTCAGCGAGTGTGCGCGCGGCTTCGACGTACTGCTCATCGTTCATCGTGGCCAGAGCTTGCAGCGGCGTGTTGGTGCGCTCGCGGCGCACGGTGCAGGCTTCGCGCGTGGGGGCGTTGAAGATCTCCATGCCCGGCGGCGGGGCGCTGCGTTTCCAGAAGGTGTAGAGGGAGCGGCGATAGAGCCCGTCGCCCTGATCGCGCTTATAGAAGCGTGTGTTGGAGCCGAACATGGCCACCGCTTCCCAGATGCCTTCGGGCTGATAGGGCTTCACGCTGGGGCCGCCGATCTGGCCAACCAGCAGGCCGCTGGCGGCGAGGACGTAGTCGCGGACGGATTCGGCATCCATGCGGAAGCGGGGCCCGCGGCTGAGCAGGCGATTGTCGGGGTCCTTCGCGAGTTTCGCGGGCGTGGTCTGCGCCGACTGGCGATAGGTGGCCGACATCAGCAGTTGCTTGTAAAAACGTTTCAGGTCCCAATTGTTTTCGCGGAAATCGACGGCGAGCCAATCGAGAAGTTCGGGGTGAGAGGGGGGCTCGCCCTGGCTGCCGAAGTCGTCGGCGGTCTTCACAAGGCCAGTGCCGAAGACCTCCAGCCAGATGCGATTGACGGTGACGCGCGCGGTGAGAGGATGCTCCGGGCGGAACAGCCACTGCGCGAACCCGAGCCGGTTGCGCGGCATGTCGGAGGTCATGGGAGGAAGGATCGAAGGAGTGCCGGCTTCCACTTTGTCGCGGCGTTGATCGTAGGCTCCGCGATAGAGGATGTGCGCGGCGGGCTTGGAATCGGCCCGCTCCTGCATGACAAGCGTGAGAGCGCCGCGGCGTGCGATCGCTTTGGCTTTCAGCGTGAGATCGTTCTGCTCGGCGGCGAGCTGCCGGAAGGGCTCGTGCTCCTTCACCAGGAAGTAGGTGAGCAGAGCGGCGCGGCTCTGCGCCGAGAGCAGGCCCTCTTCACCGAGCGCCTTTTCGATCGCGGGCCACTCATTGAGCAGCGCGGCTTCGCCTTCATTGATGACGCGGTTGAAGATGCGGAAATCGGAGATGGCGCCTTCGGGCAGCGAGCGGCCAAGCAAAAGCGGCGACTCAACCGCGATGCTGCCGCGGAGTTCCACGTTCTGATTGCCGCGGCCCTGCGTGGGGATGGCGCGGCCGTTGAGGAACATGGTGAGTCCCGATTGATGGCGCGATCCGTCGTAGGAGATGGCGACGTGATTCCAACTGCCGTGGCGGATCTGTTCGAGGTGGGCCGCGCGGATCTCAATGTTGCGGCCATCGTCGCCAGTGAACCGCGCACCGATCACGCGCGCGCCCACGTCGATGACCCAGCCGCGTCCTTTGTCCTTCGGGTTTTGCTGCGCCGCGATGGTGTAGCCTTGCTCGGCTTTGGGGAAGTAGAACCCGACGGCGATAGAGAATGGCTGATCGGCGTCAAGGCGCGGAGCATCCGCGATGGGGAGCCCTTCGTTCTTAGTGAAGTGCAGCGCGGGCACACCCGGGATGTTGGAATCGCCGGATTTGACAAGCGGGCTGGATGGAGCAAGGGCGGCGATGTCGGTGCGGAACAGTTGGTTCTTCGGATCGATGGGTTGCGCGCCGGCGATTTTCTTCCGGCTGGCGAGCCATGCTTCAAACTGCTGCGTGGCCGATTCGCGCGTGGTCTTGAGCTCGCCGCGAATGGCGCTGAGGCGCGAGTTGATGCTGCTCCAGGCGTCGCGGTCTTCTTTCCTCGGCACGACCAGTACGGGCGGCGTGTCGGGAATGTTGTCGTCCATCACGTTCTGCGTTGTGTTTCGGAAGAACGCCCCGAGGGAATAGAAATCCTTTTGTGAGATGGGATCGAATTTGTGATCGTGGCAGGTAGCGCATCCGACGGTGAGTCCCAGCCACACAGCGCCGGTTGTATCCGCGCGGTCCTTGGCGTAGATCTCGGCGTACTCGTCTTCGATGATGCCCGCTTCGTTGGTGGTGACGTTGCAACGATGGAAGCCGGTGGCGATGCGCTGATCGAGGGTGGGGGAGGGAAGCAGATCGCCGGCGAGTTGCTCGATGGTGAACTTGTCGAAGGTGAGGTTGCGGTTGAAGGCTTGGATGACCCAGTCGCGATAGGGCCAGATTTCGCGATAGTTGTCGACGTGTATGCCGTGGGTGTCACCGTAACGCGCCGCATCGAGCCAGTAGCGGGCGCGGTGCTCGCCGTAGTGCGGCGATTCGAGGTAACGGTCAATCATGCGCTCATAGGCCAGGGGCGTGGCGTCGGCGAGGAATTGTTCGATCTCGGCGGGTTTCGGCGGCAGGCCGGTGAGATCAAGCGCGACGCGGCGAATGAGTGTGCGTTTGTTGGCTTCCGGCGCGGGCGCGAGTTGTTGCGCTTCGAGTTTCGCCAGCACGAAGCGGTCGAGCGGCGAGCGCGCCCATGTGACGTTGCGAACCACCGGTGGCTTCGGTTTCGTGGGAGCGGTGAAGGACCAGTGCTCGACCCACGGCGCGCCTTCGGTGATCCAGGTTTTGAATAGCGCGATTTGTTGCGCGGTGAGCGTCTTGTGCGACGACTGCGGCGGCATGCGCAGCGCGGGATTTGTTTCGGTGAGCCGTTTGAAGAGCAGGCTCTGTTCCGGCTTGCCGGGCGTGATGGCGGCGCCGTTCTTTCGCGGGGCGAGCGCATCGGCCTTGATGTCGAGGCGCAAGCCCGCCATGCGCGTGCGGTTATCGGGGCCATGACACTGGAAACAGTTATCCGACAAAATAGGCCGGATTTGTTTTTGGAAATCGGTCTTTGCCATGACGAGGGCAGGGGCGAGGGTTGTGGCCAGGCCCAGACGAGTCAGTAGTCGAAGATTCATTCGCTTACTGCCAATATATAAGACGGCGCGGGGTTACGGTGCGAGGAAGAAGCCGAACTCGCGGAATTCCGTGCCTTGCCACCAGGCGCGGGGTCCATTGGTGTAGCGATGATTGGCGGCTCCGGCCTGGCTTTGCAGGGGGCGCACCACCGCGCCGCCTGTGCGCGCGGCCTGTTGCGACGCGGTTTCGGGAACGACGGCGGCGATGTGGCCGGAGCGGTTCAGCTCTTTGCGTTTGGCGCAGATGACGGCGACGCCACCGGCATTGGCGTGGTTCTGAATGGTGTCGAGGTCGAAGACGCGGCGCCATGCGAAGCGGGGGCCGTGATCATTGAGCCAATCGAAGAGGGAATTTGCATTGAGTTCGTTGACCGTGACGGCGTAGCGAATTTCGACGCTCTCGCCGCGTGCGAGTTTTTCGAGCGCGGGCCCGGTCCACCAGACACGGGGGAGGTAGGCTTTGGCGAGGTAGCAGTAATCGTAGGCGTAGATGTTGCAGAAGGTGGAGGCGGAGGTCGGCTGATAGCGCGCGCTGCGTTCGACATCGAGGTAACCGATGATGGTGCCGAGGTCGGTGGCGGGAGTGGCTGAGCCGCGGCGTGGCTTGGTGGGGTCGCCGAGAGCGAAAGCGCGTCCGCCGGTGGAATCGAGTTTGGCGTTGGCGTGCTCGCCCAGGTGGACGGCGGTGATGCCGGTGGTTGTTGCTCGCGTCGGCGCCGTTGCCGCCGGTTCGAGGTGTTGGGAGTGGACGAAACCTTCGAGTGGGGTGTTGTGGAATGTGGTGCGGATCTTCCACCATGGGTGGTTGGTGCGGTCGAGATCCTCGACTTGTTGCCCCTGCGGGAGGGCCGCGATGATGTTGTTGGAGGACACGGCGGGTGAGCGCCTGAGGTTGAGTTGCGTCGCGGTTACGGTGAAATCGGCCATGGGGATGATTGTTCCATATTCTATTGGCGGGGTGGGGTGCGTGGTAGACTGAAGAGATACAGCCTTTGCCCGAACCAGCGGGTGAGTTGTGGGTTGTGTATAGAGTCGGGGCGTAGCGCAGCCTGGNNCTGCCTTGGGCGCAGGGGGTCGCCCGTTCGAATCGGGCCGCCCCGACCAACAAGTATCATATTTTACATGCAGTTACGAGGAAGGCCCGAAAGGGCCTTCTGAATTTAGCTCGATATTCGTAAGGCGCTCGTAAGGATTTGGCATCCGCAACCGGAGTGGAACCTCAATGGCTGAACCGTCCATCATCGAAAAACTGCGCCGCGAATTGGCAACCGAGATCACCACAGAGCGGCAAGTGGTGTACTTGCTGGCCGAAGTCCGAAAGCTGTTGGAACTTCGCAACGAGAAGTCCAAGTACTTCGCGCTGAACTTCTACTGCTGCTGGGCGCTCCATACCAAGATGGATCAATCCGGCGCTGAGCGCATCGTGAAGCGTTTCGATCAGGCGCACGGTGAGGCAACGGCGAACGGGAAGCCGGACTTGAACGCGGTGAATGCATCGCTACAGCGGGCGTTGCAGGAGACGATGGCCGCTGCCAAGTTCCGAGTGGAATTGGAGGCGCTGCTCACGGCCCTAGGCTTGCCTGTCGAGTTGACGCAGCGGGATTATCAGTGGGCGAAGTTCCTCAGCCTCTATTCCGAAGTGATCGAGGAATGCCCGCTAGCAATCGAAAGTGCCGCATCCATGCAGCACGTGAAAGCTGTCACTGTCTACAAGCTGCGTGAACTTCCAGTCAAGGAAACCGAGGATGGCATCGTGCTGTTCGGCATCGAGTGGCGTTTAGAGTGTGTCAACCCGAAGCACCAAGGCACTTGGACCATGCTGTTCATCGTCCCACCTCAGCCGATACCCGCTGTGTGACGGGGCGCGTCACCGCTTCAGGTGTTGAAGGTACTTGTTCAGCGAGAAGAACGATGTGGCCTTCTGTTTCATCTCGGTGGCGGCATGATCCCAGAACGCTACACAGACGTTGTAGCCATCCGCCGTCAGCCTCTCCAACACCGGAACGAAGTCTTTATCACCGGCCACGAGAATGATCTCAGAGCTACCCTTGTCGATCTTTGGCGAGTCCATCGCAATCTCGAATGCTATGGCAACGTCCACCTTCTTTTCCTTACCATGGCTGCGTTCGTAGGTCTTCACATCGAAGCCCTTGCGCCGGACCATCTCCCAGAACGAATCGGACGGCGGTGGTGAGCCCCACAGCTTCGCTGAGCCGATCTGCTTCTTGTCACCACACACGAGCGTATGAAGCTTGCCGTAGTCCGGTTGCCAGTTGTAGTCGAAAACGCGCCGGTCAATGGCATCGTAGATGTCCATCGCCATCCCAGCCTCGACAGCCGCAGTGCGCTGGCCCTCGATGAAGAAGTTCGAGTTGTCCACGTAGGTGTAGGTGAGGATGTCGGCCATGGTGAATTAAGCCATTACAGCACAGGTGACGGCGCGGGCGCGTCAGGCTTTGGATGAGTTGGCCTGCTGGAGGGCTGCGTATTCCTTGAGCGTCCGGCAACCTGCGGCCTTGGCTGCGGCCCAGCGGGAACGGTTGAGGTTGGTGATACGGGCCTTGCGCTCTGGACTGGTGAGTTGGGCCTTGCACTCAGGGCTTTTGCTCCAAGCGGCAAGACGGGCCTTGTTCTCTGTGCTGTTGCTCCAAGTGGCAAGCTTGGTCTTGCCCTCAGGGCTGTTGCGGTAAGCGGCGAGACGGGCCTTGTTCTCAGGGCTGGCAAGACGGGCCAAATGCTCAGGGCTGCTGTTCAAAGCGGCAAGGCGGGCCTTGTTCTCAGGGCTGTTGCCCCAAGCAGCCAATTGGGTCTTGTTCTCAGGGCTGTTGCGCCAAGCGGCAAAAATGGCATGTCTGGAAAGACGGGCCTTGTTCTCAGGGCTGTTGCGGTAAGCGGCGAGACGGGCCTTGCCCTCAGGGCTGTTGCGCCAAGCGGCAAGACGGGCCAAATGCTCAGGGCTGCTGTTCAAAGCGGCAAAGCAGGCCAAACGCTCAGGCTGCTTCGCTGCCTGCCGCATCTTCTCTCGTATCAATTCCCCAGCCTCACCTTCCAGCGCAACTCCATCACCGCCGGGCGTCATATTGGTCAGGTGGCAATTCTTCTTGCCGTACCCAAAGGCAGCAATCCACTTCTTTTCGGCATCCTCCCAATCCCGCTTGGTCTTAAAGTGGCCCTGCTCAAGAAGGACATGGACGGGTTCCTTCTTTCGTCTCTTGAGTCTCCGCAACCATCGCCCGGAATAATACTCCTTCTTGATAGTTTGTTTGAGGTGGCCATCCTTGAACCGCTTGGCAGGCTGCTTGGAGAACCCGACATATCGCACGGTCCCGGCCATTGCCCGGTCATCCTCGGGCTCACACAGCCCGTAGATGGCAAAGTAGGTGCCCTGCTCATCCCCACGGAATCGGTCAATCTTGAGGTAGTCGCGCCGCGTCACCGGGTCCCACTCGTTGTAGATTTTGTACTTCTTCATGTGTGCCTCTTTGAATCTCTGATCTGAGGCTCACTTGCCTTCAATAGCACGGCTCACTTACCGCGCCCGTCTATGATCTTACCTATACAGCCCTGGACAATGCCCTCAGGAAGTCCTGCAAGTCTGCCCTGTCAGCATTCCAGTTTTCCCTGTGCCAAGCCAGCCTCGGGCCGGTCACGATGCCAAATCGTTCGCGCAGGAACTCACGAACCGTCTGGCGTCCGGCACGGAGAGTGACGCGGGCCGCGTCAGCTTCGCCCGTACGCCAAAGCTCACGCGCCGCCATGTCGAGAATGTCAAACCAGTTCCAGCATGCCCGGCTGAGTGGCGTTTGACCGATCTTGCCGGTGGGAATGTAGTTATCGGTGCAGGTCATTCGGGAATCCTCAATGAACTCTTCAAGTGGCCGAAGGGGTGTCCAGCGCCCTCGCATTTCCTTCGTTGCCGGAACTCGGGCCAGTCTCCAAAATCGACAACATCGTTTTCGTGGAGGGCGCGGGCCAAGGCGATGATGTCGGCCTTGTTGGGCTTCTCGTTTGTACGAAGCTTGGACAGAATGTTGTCCAGGCTTCGTACACCGTCTTTCCCGATGACAGCAGTGAGATTCATCCTCTCCCCCGCCGTCATGGTGAATGGCGGCATCATCCAGCGAGTCCTTTGACCTTCGGGTGAATGCCCTCGGGGACCCGGCGCACCGGAACGCTGCTGCCCGACACAGCGCCGTGGGCCACCGTTGCAGATGACGGCGCGGGCATCCGCCCCGTCAGCTTCTTGGGGACGCCCGCAGCTACCGTCTTGGGGTTGATGATTTTGTTCTTCATCATCGCCGTCCCTTGGCGAACTTGATCAGCGCTTCATCGCGAATGCCGCCGGCTTCGTCCAACAGATCGTCCACGGGCGCGGCCTTCTTGCCCTGCCCGGTCAGGCCCATCGCGATGCGATTCACGCTGACCTTGCCAGTCCGGCCCTCGAACTCAGCGATGGCAATACCGGCGCGGTCCGTAGAATCCATCACGCTCTGGAGAATGGTGTTCGCCTCGGTGTAGTCGCTGTTCGGCAGAAGTTCGATGAATGCCGCAGGGCTGAATCCGCGTTCATCCTTCGGACGGGCGCTGTTGGCGCGGTAAATGGCATCCGCAAGAACAGCGTCCCCAGTGTCGAGAGCCAACTGGCCCCATGTGGCGAGTTCGGCTTTTCCAGCGTGCTCGAAAATCTCGCTGTAGTGCGACCTGCGGGCAATCGCATCCGTCAATCCCGCGCCCGAGGTGGCACGATTGAGCACTGCCGGTTTGGTCCAATGCCGGGTGGCCATCTCGCTGGCCAGTTCTTTAGCTGCGAGCATTTTGCGGAACAGCGGGCGCAGTTGCTCATCCAGCGCCGTGCGGACTTTGGACTTGCGTTCTGCGGCCTGAGCCATCAATGGCGCGTCAGCAGGAGAGTTGACGCGGAGTTCAAGGTTGTTGATGCGCTTGATGCCGCCTGACAAAAATTGTTTCAGATCTGAATCAATTTTTGCCAGATCGGAATTCGCACCGTTGATGAGGCGCTGCACTTCCTCGGCACGCGCCGTCTGTTCAGACGCGAACGTGCGGAGATTGGCAATCGACATCAACGGGATTGGAGTCTTCAAATCGTAACTCATAGTTTCCTCGTTTCTATGGGCTACGAGAAGAACTCCGCTGGAGTACCTTTGAGTCCGCTGTTGAACTCGCCGTGCTTGCTCGTAGCCCGGCTTTTAACACTCACTCAGGAGGCAAAGAATTGGGTGACGGCGTATGCCACTGAACCGCCACCCGAGCAACAGGAGATTATGAACTCAATCAAGGACCTGCTCAATGCACCCTAAAGCCCTTATACTGCGAAAGCATTTTTGTCGTCGAGTACTTTTATTCCTTTGATCAAAAGGCGTAATTGATCAAAGCATTAACTGACATTTTGAGAGTCTGTGGCCCGGTCACTAAGATAGAGGGCGTATGAGCAAGGCTAAGAAGGTCGTTGATATTTCCAAGCCGGACGCGCCCGTCAAGAAGGTCAACTCGAAGCATGTGCTGACGGCGGAGCAGCGGGCCGCGCTGGCGGAAAAGGCCAGAAAGCAATGGGCCGATAAGAATGGCAAGTTGCGCAACGCGCAACGCAACACTGGTCAAGCCAAACCCGTCCGGCCACCTCGTGACGCGGTGGCCATCATCGAATACTGCGTTGGCACCTATGGCAGTACCAAGGAACAGATTGCCGCTGCGTTCGGTATCTCGGTGGACCTGTTCAACGCTTGGCTGAAGCGGCACGACGAAATACGGGCCGCGTTCGACCGGGCCAAGTCCTTGGAGTACTCGAAGCTGACGGGCATGCTGTTCGAACGCGCCATGGCGGGCGATGCGGTATGTGCGATGTTCCTTTTGAAGATTCGCCACAATGCGCGCGACAGCGGCCCGATCCAGGACAATGCGAAAGACCCGGTGTCTACGGCTGC
>JAFDVS010000159.1 GCA_018268935.1 Acidobacteriota bacterium
GGGTAATCCTGCTGCTTCAGACCGAGCAGACAGATGTGGCCGGTGTGGCTCGATGGGAAGCCGGACACTTCCACGTCGTAGCGGATGCGGTTCTGATCAGTGGAGACCTTGTTGTCTTTGCCTTCAAAGAATGTTTTCTGGAAATACCAGCCGGGGCCCCAGGTGAGCACGGAGCCGATCTTCAGATCTTCGCCGAGCACGTGGCGGATCATGTCCTGCGGGTAGACGCCTTCGGTGGGTTTTTCGTAATGCGCGCAGCCGGCGGCGTGGATGTGATGATCGCCCGAATACCAGCCGAGTTTGGCGGGGTCAATCCAGCGCTCCAGGCGGAAGGTGATATCGATGGGTTCAGAGGCAACCTTCAACGCACGGGTCTTCTTCACGTATTCCGGGCCGCGCGAGTATTCGATGGTGTAGTCGCCGGGCGGGAGCAAAACGTTCTCACCGTTGGCGCGATAGACCTGCGGGTGGAAGAAGAAGTCTGGCGCAAGGCGCTTGGCCTGGCTCGGATAGACGCGGCCGAAGCGGTCTTTGATGAGGAACGACCCGGTGGTGGGCGTGTCGTCATGATCCAGTACGCGGAAGTTGACCTGCGTGGCGGGGCGCGCGTTGAAGAGGATATCGGCCTCACTGCGGAAGCCGAGGTCCTGAGTTCCCTGCCCCACGTCGAAGACGAGCTTCGCTTCGCGCTTGCCTGCGTCGCGCGAATAGAGCTGGATGATCTTGTACTCCAGTTCCAGGCCGGAGAGCCGTTCGCGCAGGGGCTGCTTGACGAACATCTGCAGGTCGATCCAGCGGCGGTTGCTGGCGCCCATCGGCTGATTGGGCACCTGGCCTGCATTGGGGCTGCTGGCGTTGAGCACGGCGGTGATGCCCGCTTCGTTGTGCACCTTGACCAGGAAATTACGCCAGCCCTGCTGCACCAGAACAGGCTGTGCAGGACCCTGTTGCACCTTCACCCGGCTTTCCGGATTGATGTTGACGCCGACCAGACAATGTTTATCCAAAATGTTTTGGATTGCTTCAACGGCCTTGGCCGCGTCGCGCGAGGACAGTTGCTGTTTCAGCGCGGCGGTGTCGGATGCCGGAAGCGGCTCGCCCAACATTTCCAGTGCTTCGAGCAGGCGTGTCACCTGCGCCGCAAACGGTTGATGTTCCACGTTGGCCACCACGGCGAGTTCCTGCGCCGAGAGCAGGGCGGAGAGAAGGAGTGAGAATCCCAGTCGAAAAAGCATTGCGCCACCTCATGACAGCATATGCGAGAAATGGGTGGAGATGGGGGGATGCTACAATCCAGCCGATGATGGAAAAACTTTCGCGGCGCGCTTTTTTGGCCTCGTTGCCGGTGCTGGCGGCCCAGACGGAACGGCCGAACATCCTGCTGATGCTGGGCGACAATTGGGCCTGGCCGCACTGTGGAGTGGGCGGAGACACGGTGGTGAAGACGCCGGCGTTCGACAAACTGGCACAGGAGGGGATTCACTTCACACACGCGTTTTCGCCGAACCCGTCGTGCAGCCCATCGCGATCATGGATGCTTACCGGGCAGGAGACACACCGGCTGGGTGCGGCGGCGAATCTGTACGGGCCTTTGAGTGCCTGCATCCCGACGTATGTTTCGCTGCTCGAAAAGGCCGGGTACTTTGTGGGCTATGCGGGCAAGGGATGGGCTCCGGGAACGGCCGCCAATGGCGGCTACGCCGAGAATCCGGCGGGCAAGCAGTTTGACAGCTTCGATGCGTTTCTGAAGGCGCGGCCCAAGGGAAAGCCCTTCTGCTTCTGGTTTGGCTCGCACGATCCGCACGTACCGTGGACCACCGGCGAGCAGTATCGGGCGGGGATCAACATTTCGGCGATTCGTGTGCCTCCGCATCTGCCGGATCATCCGGTGATCCGCGAGGATATTCGCAACTACTACGCCGAGGTGCAGAACTTCGACACGGAATGCGGGGAGTTGGTGGGCGCGGTGGATCGCGCTGGGGAGTTGGACCGCACGATAGTGGTGATGACGGGGGACAACGGGTGGCAGATGCCTCGGGGCTTGGCCGGGTGCTACGACCTGGGCGTGCGCGTGCCGCTGGCGATTCGTTATCCCAAGGCGTTTCGTGCCGGGATGAAGCATGAGGGTTTCGTGACGCTGGGCGATCTGTGCCCGACGTTCCTGGAGGCCGCAGGCGTTTCGATTCCGAAGGAAGTGACCGCGAAGAGCCTGCTCCATCCACCGCAGCGCGACGCGGTGTTTGTGGAGCGCGAGCGGCACGCCAACGTGCGGCGCGACAATCTGACGTACCCGGTGCGTGGGGTGCGCACGCGCGATTTCCTTTATCTGCGCAACCTGGAGCCGGAGCGCTGGCCGGCGGGCGATCCGGAACATGTTTGGGCCGTCGGCGAGTATGGTGATATCGATGAATCGCCGTCGAAGCGGCTGCTCATGCAGGACCCGAAGTCCCGGTTTTTCGCATGGTCATTCGGAAAGCGGCCGGCGGAGGAGTTATACGATCTGCGACAGGACCCGGGGCAGACCCGAAATGTCGCGGGCGAGGCGCGCATGGCGAAGACCAAGGCTGCGCTATCGGCACGAGTGGATCAATGGATGCGCGAGACGGGCGATCCTCGGGCAAAGGGGCCAACGGATTTCTGGGACAAGGCGCCGTACAGCGGACCGCGCGGGCGGCAAGGGAAGAAGAAATAGCGGCTCAGTGCTTGCGGAGTTCTTCCACCACAGCCTGGATGCCTTTGCGGCGCGAGAGATCGGACAGCCGCTGTTCTTCCGGCGACGGATAGAGGCTCTTCTTGAGGCGATCCAATTCCAGAGCCTGGCGTTGCGGGATCCACATGGAGCCATCGGAAAACTCCACGTGGTTGACGAAGCCGGTCATGCCGGTAATGGGAACCGGAGAGCCGTTGCGCTGGGTGAGCTTGAGCACGGCATCCTGCTGCACTTTGGTAATGGCGCCAGGGGCCAGATTCACGTCGGCGGGAACCGTGCCGGCAAAGAACTCCTCGCCATCGCGATTCTCCACCAGCCAGCCGATTTCCAGATACTTCACGGACTGGCGGCCCTGATTGCGGATTTCTAATTCGGGCGAACGTGCTTCGGAATCGCCGACGCGGGCGCTGCCTTGCATCGCTTGCACAGGCTCGCCGGGCATGCGGAGGAACGCGAAGCTCATGCGGGTGCCGGATTCCGCGGCGGTGGTGCGGCCGCGGGCGACCTGCACATTGACCTTGGGGCGCTCACTGAGGCGCGCCTGCACTTCGGTGAGGTGTTTGCGAAGCCCCTCGGCGCCGGCGTTCTCGTAGAGATTCTTGAGGTACTTGCGGTCGCGGCGCGCTTCCAGTTCCCACATGGTCATGGAGCGGCGGGAATTGAGGCGATTGGGCCCGTAAAAACTGAGATCCTCGTAGAGTACACCGTCGAGGCTGATTTCCACCAGCGCGCCATCGGAAGGGCTTTGCGGGCGCAGCAGGCGCAGGTCGAGCTTAACGGGGAACGCTTCGCCGGGGCCGACATCGAGACTAGGCACGGTGACCGAAGCTTTGCCGCCGGGAGCGGCTTCCTGCGCCAGCACCAGCAACGACACGCCTTTGATGCGCTGGCGGCCGATGTTGCGCAGTGTGAGCGACGTGCGCAGATCAAGCAGGATGGCGCTGCCACGTTGCGTAGCGACGCTTTCCCCCCAATCGGCCGAAAGCACCGCCAGCGGCGAATCGTCGGGCAACGTGATATGCATCATGCTGCGCGAATTGAGCCGGTTCGGCTGCTGCGCAGGCGCGGCAAGCGCGGCCAGAAGTGCGAGGATGGCGAGTTTACTGCGCATAGACATGGTTGATGGTGACCTGGCCGGAATCGCGATCGACATAGCGGGCTCGAACCGAATCCAGCGTTGCCGTGAAAGCCACGTCCTGATCCTTGGGATGCTTTAGGGTCAGCACGTGTCCTTCTTCCTTCCATTCCAGGCCGGAGGCGGAAGTTTCCAGCAGCACGCCTTCCGTCTTCAGCGCCGGCTGCACCTGCACCATGTTGGTGGGGGTGATGGGTTGCTTCGAATTGGCGTACCAGGCGACGGCTACCACCAGGGCAGCCCCCGCCAGAACCGCGGCAGGGCGCCAACCGGTGAGTTCGGCAGTGCGTTCACGCGGAGTGGCGACGCATTCGCCGGCAGCGAGGCCGAGGTGGATATTGGCGCGCATTTCCGCCGAGAGCCGGTCCCAATCGAGATCGGCGGGTAGTTCGGCGGCCAATTCCCGAAGGGCGGAACGTGCCTGCACCAGCTCGCGATGCCGGGCGCTGCATTCCGGACAGCCGTTGAGGTGCCGCCGGATACGGAACCGGGCCCACAGGCCGAGATCGCCGCCTGCGTAAAGCGCCAGATCTGTTTCGCTTGCGTGCATGATTCCTTCTTTCAGGCCTTCCTCTTCAGCAGAAACTTCTTGAACTTGGTGCGGGCATTGGCAATGTGGCTGCGAACCGTGGCCTTGGAGCACTGCAACTGGCGCGCTACCTCTTCGGCGGGCAAATCCTCCACGTCGCGCAGCAGCAGGGCCACACGTTCGCGCTCCGTCAGTGCCGAGAGGCCGGCTTCGAGGTGCGTTTTGTGCTCGGCGCGGAGAACAATGCGCTCGGGGTTTTCGTCTTCCGGCGCGGCCACGGGGGCCATATCTTCAAAATCGCTGAAGCTGACGCGGCTATGCCGGCGTAGGAAATCGATGGCGGTGTTGGTGGCGATGCGCGACAGCCAGTGGGCTGCCTTTTCCGGATCGCGCAACTGCTCCTGCCGCTGCAGCACCTTGATGAATACTTCCTGGGTCAGGTCCTGGGCGTCGTCGACGTTGCCAACCACGCGGTAGACCAGCAGAAACACGCGGCGCATGTGATCGGCCACAAACTGATCGCGGAGTTCCTGTTCCCGGAGAGGGAGGGTTCCGGTTTCCGAGTGTGGCGTATTCATACGGGATACCGTGATTCCGGCTGGCATGACACCTCTACCATGCTTGACGAGGGCACATCCAGGAACGTGCAGCCTAATTTGATTCTACTCGAGAACATCTTTAGTATGATCGGTAGAAAGCACGGCGGACAGCAGACGTCACCCGTTCGTCCGTTGCCAGGAGCCATCATGCTGCAAATCACCTGGTTGGGTCATGGAAGTTTCCACCTGCGGGCCGAAAGCGGGGAGACCGTCCTGATCGACCCCTGGTTCGATAACCCTAAATTTCCCAAAGACTTCGCGATTGATCGCGTGGATACTATCCTGGTCACACACGGGCATTTCGACCACATTGCCTCGGTCCGCTCGCTGGCCGCGCGGTTTGATCCAATGGTAGTGGGCATCTACGAAGTGGCCACCTGGCTTGAAAGCAAGGGCGTGAAAAAGACCATCGGGATGAACAAAGGAGGCACGGCGCACGTAGGTACCTTTTCCGCCACCATGACGCATGCGCTGCATTCCTCCTCGATTGTCGATGACGACGGGCGGGCGATTTACGCCGGGGAAGCGGCGGGCTACGTGATAGGAACGCCGGATGGGCGCCGGGCCTATTTTGCCGGGGACACGGCTGTGTTCGGCGACATGAAACTGATCGCGGAGTTGTACTCACCGGAGCTGGCCTTCCTGCCGATTGGGGATCTGTACACGATGGGCCCGAAGGAGGCAGCGCTGGCGTGCCGGATGATCGGGGCAAAGAAGGTGATCCCGATGCATTGGGGAACGTTCCCGCCCCTGGTGGGCCGTCCGGATCAATTGGCGGAATTGATTCGCGATGTGCCGGAAACGACCGTATGGCCACTGGAACCGGGCGTTACAGTCTCCTGGTAGCCCTGCTGCTGGCGGCGCTGGCCGGCGGCGCTGCGCCTCCGCCGGTGGAGCGCGTCAGCATGCCGATGCGCGACGGCGTGCGTCTGGCGGCTAACCTCTACCGCCCCGCCGCGTCTGGCCGCTTTCCGGTGATTCTGATCCGCACCCCGTATGGGAAGGGCCATGAACTACCGCGCCATTTTCGTATTTTTGTGGAGAACGGCTATGCGGTGGTGATGCAGGATGTCCGGGGCCGGTATGATTCGGACGGCGAATTCGACCCGCTGCATCAGGAAGTCCGGGATGGGGAAGATACGCTCAACTGGACCGGGCGGCAGCCGTGGTCGAACGGCAAGGTGGGCATGGTGGGGGGCTCGTACCTGGGGATTGTGCAGTGGAAGGCGGCGCTTACCGGCAACAAGTATCTCAAGTGCATCTTCCCGGTGGTTTCCGGATACGATGACTACCGCGACCGGCTGTACTCGCCAGGTGGGGCAATGAAGATCGGCAACCGGCTGCTGTGGATGGCTTCGAACATGCGCGTCGCCGGATACACGCCGCCCGATTTCCGGCTGTTCGTGCGCGCACTGCCGCTGCAGGCCGCGGATCTGGCCGCCACGGGGCAACGGGTCAAAATGTTCCAGGAAGCGATTGAGCATCCGGTGTTCGACCAGTATTGGAAGTCGATCAGCACGCGGGAGCAACTGGCGAAGGTGATGGTGCCGGTGTTCAGCGTCGGCGGCTGGTACGACAATTTTGTGCAATCAGACCTGGAGGCGTTCGCCGCACTACGCGGGATGGGGCGCACCGCGCACACACTCATTGGCCCGTGGCCTCACAACATGTCGATTCCCTTCGAAGGGTTTTCGTTTGGACCGAAATCTTCGGCGCCGGTGCAGCGATACCAGTTGGAGTGGTTTGACCGGTGGCTGAAGGATAAGCCGCCGGCACGGGAGTTGGCGCCCGCGCGGATCTTCGTGATGGGTGCAAACCGCTGGCGGGATGAAGCGGAGTGGCCGCTGGCGCGCGCCGTGCCGACGCCTTATTACCTGGAGAGCCAGACGGGGGCGAATGCGCTTTCGGGCGATGGGCAGCTTCGGTGGCAGCCTGCCCGCAAGGGGCATGAAGACCGTTTTTCCTACGATCCAGCCAATCCCGTGCCAACAATGGGCGGCAATACGTGCTGCAATCCTTCGGTGTTTCGCTGGGGGCCGGTGGATCAGGGCCCGGTGGAGAATCGCCAGGATGTGCTGGTGTATTCAAGCGAACCGTTGAAGGAGGAGTTGGAAGTGACGGGGCCGGTGAAGGCGGTGCTGCATGTGGCTACCTCGGCGCGTGATACGGATTTTACGGTGAAGCTAGTGGATGTTTACCCGGATGGGCGTGCGATGAATTTGACGGACGGGATTCTGCGGTTGCGCTATCGCGAGGGGTTGGAGCGGGTGGCGCTGTTGGAACCGGGCCGGGTGTACGCAGTGACGGTGGATGCGGGGGTGACCAGCAATGTGTTCCTGCCGGGGCACCGGGTGCGGGTGGAGATCAGCTCGAGCAACTTTCCCAGGTTTGACAGGAATCTGAATACGGGTGGGGCGAATGCCATGGAGAAGAAAGGTGTGGTGGCGCGGCAGACGGTGCATACGGGCGGGACTTTTGCTTCGCATGTGGTGTTGCCGGTGGTGAGGACGAAGTGAGGTGAGTTATACTTGTGGATTACCACCCCTGAGGCGCGGTAGCCAAGTGGTAAGGCAGAGGT
>JAFDVS010000015.1 GCA_018268935.1 Acidobacteriota bacterium
CCAGCGCCCGGTTCCGCGCAAAAGGTAGCGGGAAAGCCAGTGCTGCGACATGCTGCCCAGGCGTTCCAGCGGGTAGACGGCGCGCGAGGCCGTGGCGAGGGCTTTGGTGGAAATGTCGGTGGCGACGACGCGCAGCTTGCGCGGACCATCGGAACCCATCGCTTCGAGCGCGGTAAACACGATGGAGTAGGGCTCTTCTCCAGTGGAACAGGCGGCGCTCCAGATGGTGATATGCGTGCTGCCTGCCAGCGGCGGCAGCACGTGGCGCGCAAGAAAATCGAAGTGCGCCTGCTCGCGCAGAAAACTGGTGTGATTGGTGGTGAGGGCATCGATCATGCCGATGAGCGCCTCCCCGGAAGGATCGTCTTTCACGTGGCGGCAGTAGGCGGAGTAGGTCGGGAGCTGAAGTTGGCGCAGCTTTTTCCCAAGCCGCGCCACCACGAGTTGGGTTTTGTTATCGCCAAGGTCCAGGCCTGCATATTCGTAAGCCATGCGGCTGATCTCGCGGAACTCGCCAGGGGTGAGGTCGGGGCCTTCGGCGAGCACGGATTCCGGCGGAGGAGAGGATTTCGTCATCCTGCGCTCCCTCCTCGCAGCCCGGCGATGTCCAGGATAAGTCCAACCTTGCCGTCGCCCAGTATGGCTCCGCCGGCGATGCCTGGAACGCCGCGGAAGGTTTCGCCAAGGCTCTTGATCACCACCTCCTGCTTGCCGATGAGTTCGTCCACCATCAGGCAGAAGGGGCGGCCTTCGGCTTCGGCCACGATCAGCAGGGCATCGTAGGGGTTGGCATAGCGCGGCTCCACGGCAAAGCGCTTATGGAGGCGCACGACGGGCAGCAGGCGATCGCGCACAAGCGCCATTTCATCTCTTCCCTGCACCGTGGAGATCTGCCCGGCCTGCGGGCGGAACATCTCGCGCACGGAGAAGATGGGGACGATGTAGTTCTGCGAGCCGACGCTCACGGCCAGGCCGTCGATGATGGCCAGCGTCAGCGGCATGCGCATGTAAAAGGTGGTCCCGTGGCCGGGACGGGTGACAATATCGACGCGGCCGCGCAGCTTCTGGATCTGCTTGCGGACAACGTCCATGCCGACTCCGCGGCCGGAAACGTCGGTCACTTTTTCGGCCGTGGAGAAGCCCGGCTCGAAGATCAGACTGCACACTTCCGATTCGCTCAAGTGCGCGTTGGCGTCGACCAGCCCGCGCTCGCGGGCCTTTTTGAGGATCTTCGCGCGATCGAGGCCGCGGCCGTCGTCGGCTACTTCGACCACGATCATGCCCGCCTGGTGATAGGCGGCGAGCCGGAGGCGGGAAGTCGGTTCTTTGCCCGCTTTCTCGCGATCGGCGGGATGCTCAATGCCGTGGTCGACGGCATTCCGAACCATGTGCATGAGCGGATCGGAAAGCTCCTCGGCGATGGATTTGTCGAGTTCGGTGTCCTCGCCGGAGGTTTCCAGATCGACAAGCTTGCCATGCTTGCGGGCGAGGTCGCGCACGACGCGGGCCGTGCGCTGGAAGAGCTGGCCGATGGGAATCATGCGCAGCGCCATGGCCGTGCGCTGCACTTCGCCGGTGATGCGGGATAACTGGGCGATGCATCCGTTGAGGCGCGAATCCTGCTGCGCGGTCAAGGCGGGATGATGCCGGATCATCGACTGGGCGATGACCATTTCACCGACCATATCCATGAGGTAGTCGAGCTTGGCGGCATCGACGCGGACCTTGAGATTGTCCGTGGCGGTAGTTTGTTTGGCTGCGCGCGCGGCGGGTGGTTCCACCGCCGGGGTAGTGTCCGCCGGTGGTGAGGCAGCCGCCACAGGGCCAGGCGGCTTTGGCGCGGTTGCGGCCGGCTGGGCGGAGGGCGATTGTACGGTGGTCAGCCCGAGGACGGAGGCGAGCAATGCGGTGGGATCGCCAAATACAGCCGGCGAGCCCGAACCAAGAGCTTCCTCGACGATGGCCACCGACGCTTTGAGGAAGTCGCCGCTTTGCAGTACGACATCAATCACCGCGGGGGTGATGGCGAGTTCGCCGTTGCGTGCCTGGTCCAGAACGGTTTCCACCTGATGCGCCACTTCACGGATGGTGTTCAGTTCGAGGAAGCCGGCGAGCCCTTTGATGGTATGGAAGCCGCGGAAGGCGGCATGCATCGCCTCGGAATCGGTGGGATTCTGCTCCAGGGTCAGCAATTGGGTTTCAATGCTGGCCAGGTGCTCGCGCGATTCCATCACGAAATCGCCGATGAGTTCGGGGTCCTGGGCGATGGGGTTGATGGGAGCGGCCGGAGGAGTCTGCGGCTGAGCCGCGGCCGGGGAAGGCTCCCCTCGCAGCACAGCCTGAAGCCGCGCCAGCCCTTCAACGAGGACCCGTTCGCGGGTGCCGGCATCGGATTGTTGCTCGGAGCGGGCGTGAAGCGAGGCGGCGATTTCCGCCGCCTCCCCATAGCCTGCCTGGCCGGCCTGCGTGGCCAGTTTGGCGAGAGCCCCGGCTACATCGCAGCCTTCGCCCGCGCCCGTTCCGAGGATGACCTGGGCCGCGATTTCATCAAGGCATTGCAGCAGGCCGGCGGCCGGACCGTGCTTGTGTGACTGACCTGACATGGATGACTCCTCAGCGCAGTTCCGCTAGGTGTTCTGCCGCGGTTAGAACTCGGTGAATTCTTCATCGAGCGGAATGGAGTGGGCCGCTGGTTTGGAACCCGCGGCGACGGGTTCCGCAACTGGAGCCGGTTTCGCCTTCGGGGCTGGTTTGTGCGGCGCAGGCGGCGCATGATGTTCGCGTTGCACCGTGGGGCGGCGCACTTTGTTGTGCGGGCTGGCGCCACCGCCGCCGACCATCGCCGTGAGGCGTTCCACCACGCCGCGCATGGTGTCGGATTGTGCGTTGAGCTCTTCGGCTGCCGCGGCGCTTTCCTCGGCACTGGCGGCGTTGCGTTGCGTCACCTGCTCCATCTGCGAGATGGCCTTGCCGATCTGATCGATGCCGCGAGCCTGTTCCTGACTGCTGAGGCTGACTTCGTCCACCAGCATCTTGATGCGTCCGGCTTCTTCGGTGACGGAACGGATGGAGGTAGCGACCTGGTCTACCTTGACCTTGCCGTCGTTCGATTTGGCGATGGATTCTTCGATCATGGCGGCGGTGTCTTTGGCGGCCTGAGCGCAGCGCTGGGCAAGGTTACGAACCTCGTCGGCGACTACCGCGAAGCCCATGCCTGCCTCGCCGGCGCGGGCGGCTTCCACCGCGGCGTTGAGGGCGAGGATGTTGGTCTGGAAGGCGATCTCATCGATGGTTTTGATGATGCGGGAAATCTTGTCGCTCTGGGTGTTGATTTCACCCATGGCGATGACCATGCCGTCGAGGGCGCGGTTGGCTTCGCCGAACTTCTGCTGCGAAGAGGAGACGAGGTCGGCCGCCGAACGGCTGTTTTCGGTGTTCTTGCGCGCCATGGAGTTGATTTCCTCACTCGATGCGGAGGTTTCCTCAAGCGAAGCTGCCTGTTCGGAGGAGCCTTGGGCGAGGACTTGGGCGGAGGAGGAGACTTGAGAAGCGGCGGATGCCGTCTGCTCGGCGCCTTCGGAGAGCTCAGTCACTGCCAGTTGCAGGCTGCGGCTGATCTGGCGGACGACGGTGAGAACAAGGCCGCCGACGGCAAGCGCGATGGCGGCGAACAGGACGACCAGCCAGCGGGCGTTACTGATGGTTTCCCCGGCCTGCTGTTCCGATTCGGCGAGGAAGTCGCGCTGTTGTTTGGCCAGATCTTCGCCCGTTTTTTCCAGGGCGAGGACCAGGGGCATGATCTTCTGGTTCAGGAGTTGGTGGGCGTCGAGGAACTTCTTCTTGCTGCCCAGATCGATGTATTGATCGCTGAGGGGCTTCCAGGCGAGGACATCGTTCTGCATGGATTTGAGCGCCGCTTTGCCGGCCTCGCTGACCAGCAGCGGCTGGATTTCCCGGATTTGCTCATGAATGCGGGTATTGGCGGCTTCGAGCTTCTGCATATTGGCCCGCACCCGCTCAAGGTCGTTATTGACGTAGCCCAGTTGGATGCCGCGGTTGGTAGCCACGATTTCCTGGACACGGGCACGCAGTGCATTGATGAGGTCCAGTTTCTTGGCTGTGCTCTTGATCGCCTCATCGAGTTCCGAGCCCAGTCTTCCCACGCTGTAGTAGGCCGACCCTCCGAGGCAAAGTGTGATAAGCACCAGTCCGCCGAAAGCGGAGGTGAGTTTCTTTCCAATCGTCATTTGAGATAACACGGTCTGTCTCTCCTTTAGTAATCCCTATCGCTTGTTATCCTTCACACGCCTCACCGGATGCCCGGGAGGCCTTCCAGGCTGTGCAGTTCCTGATTGCCGAGCGCCTGGTCGATGTCGAGGAGGATTTTCACTTTCCCTTTGACCTTCGCCATGCCGAGGAGATAGGATTTCTCGCCGGAAGTGGTGAATGCCGGAGTGTCTTCAATGTCAGCGGCGGCGAGGTTGGCAACCTCGGCCACGCCGTCGACGACGATTCCCATGAGCATGGGCCCCGCCTCCCCTTGCACCTGGACGACGATGATGCAGGTGCGCTGTGTGTACTCGGCCTGGGGCAGACCGAACTTGAGGCGCAGGTCGACGACAGGGATGACTTTCCCGCGCAGATTGATGACGCCTTTCACATAAGAGGGAGTCTGGGGGACGGCAGTGATATCCTGCACACCCATGATCTCCCGGACCTTCAGGACGCGAATGCCGAACTCTTCGCTGGCGAGCTGGAACACCAGATACTTGCCAGCCCGCTCGTCCGTTTTAACCGAGGCGGCCTGATCTCTTTCCAACAGTGTCGATTCCATTTTGTTACCTTTCGGGGGCAAGCGCTTCCTGGTGGCAGCGCCTCTTTTGAGGACCACGCGCAAAACGGAGCCCGCCCGCGCTTGACACAACCGCTTGTTCCTTAAGTACTGGCGGCGCGGAGCGTGCCCTTTGCGTTTCTAAGTTGCATATCGGCGCAGTGGGGGCAATCTGCGAAATAGTAAAAAGTTGCCACCGCGCAGAATTTTCAGAATCTCTGGGCAATGTTGCAGAATACGATGTGATAGGGCACGTGCGAAGTGGTGCGATCAAGGAAACCGCCGGGGAAGAAATGCCCGTATCCGCCATTGATCTGCGTGGTGCGAGTAGGCGCGTAGGTGGCCTGTACATCACCCTGTTGGCCGATATGGCGCCCGGCGGAGCCGTCCGCGCTGCGGGCGATCATCTTGCCGGCGACATAGACGCCGTCGCGGGCATTCTGCAGCCAGTAGGAGTTGTAGGCAGCGCCCAGCTTCCAGCGCGGCGAAAGCGTGTACTCGATTCCGCTGCGGGAATGGTAGAGGTTGATCCAGGTGAACAGATCAGCGATGCCGAGTTTGTCGTGCGTGCTGGGGAAGAGCGGATCGAAGCCGCCGTGCCTTCCATCGCGAGGATTGCCATCGCCCGAGGCGTGATTCCATTCGGTGTAAAAGCGCGGGCGGTGTTTCGCATCGGCGAGCGTGTGACCGATCACCCAGTGTCCGGCAAGGGCGCGGATCGTGTCTCCCGCGTAGGAGCCGACCTGGCCCGCAAGTTCGCCTCCATAGTCGAGTCCGTAGGGAAGCTTACCGACCCAGCGGAAACCCATGGTCCTTCCATTCCAGTGACCGAGGATGCCGCGTTCGTTCTTCATATCGTGTTCCAGCCGCCACAGGAAGTACGGTTCGATGGTGGCATCCTTGATCAGTTTGCCGAGTGAGCCATAGGCGCCATAGAAATGTTCTCCGGGCGTGGTGCGATCGAATTGATTGCCGTCGGGCTTGACGGTGATGCCGCCAAACAAGTCCACCTTGCGCGTCCCGTGCTGGAGCGTGAGCTTTGCCCCGTCGAAGGAGCGGCCCACGTTCGACCAGTTGGGATCGGCCAACAGGCGGCCTTCCCCGAAGACCCAGGCCTGGCGCCCGGCGCGCATCTGGGCCCAACCTTCCGTGTAGCCGAATTCGACGTAGCCGAGGCGAAGGTCCATGGGGTCGCGTTGCGAGGCAGGAGCCGGGCGCGCGTTCTGCCCGAACACACGCGAATCCTGCGCTTCGAACTGGAAGCGCATCCATGGAGTGGCCTTGACACCGAGGTTGAGCCGGAGCCGGTTCAATAGGTAGGTATCCCCCAGATCGCGAAAGCTGGAACCGTGGAAGCTCTCCACCCGCATCCGTTCCTCACCTCCTAAGGTGAGCCAGGATGGGATCTCGCGATTGAGTTCGCCGGTAAGAGTCTTGGGTGGTGGGGTTTTCTGCGCAAACAGCGAAACCGTACACAACAATCCTGTTAAGCAATTGATTCCAGGGACTTTCATGTCAAATTGGCCTATGCAGCGCTTATCGGTTAGCCGTACAGGAGTTTGGGAAGGCGAGGGCCGTTCCAGTACGGCGAAGCCATGGCGCGAGGCTTGGAAGGTGCGCAATGATCGAGTAGGATTAAACCTAGTGCGCACACCAATGCTGCTTATTCCTGTACTGGCTGTGGTCCAGTTGGGCGCTGAAGATGCCAAAAAGCCGCCGTGTACCGAGGCTAACCAGGGACACGTCTGGATCGAACGCTCCGAGCAAGGCAAAGCGGTGCGGACCGAGGTCTGCTCGCTCGAGGTCTGGCGCTATCGCTGGCGCCAGGTGACCGTGCATGCTTCGGAGTTGGGCAAGAAGCGCAAAGTGGAGAAGCCCGGCCCGGTCGAGCGATAGCGCAGCGCATATAATGGGGAAGGTTTTCCCCATGCGCATATTCCTGCCCTTCTTTCTAGCCTTGGCGAGTTGGCCCGTGCTGGCCGATTCCGGTTTCAACGGACGTTGGGACATCACGCCGCAGAACGAGCCGCGGCGGCGAGCCTGGTGGCTCGAAGTGGAAGGCGCCGGTACAGCCGCGCCAAAAGGAAAGTTCGTCAGCGCTTATGCCGGCGATCTGAACATCATCGACGAGTTGAAGATAGAAGGAGACCGGATCACCTTCGGGTTCAAGCCGAAGAGTGGCGGGCACATTGTGTACCGCGCCCGGCTCGCCGGGGGGAAGCTGGTGGATGGAACCGTGGAAGACAACGGTAAACCGCGGTCGATGACCTGGGTGGGTGTGCGGGCGCCCGAGATCAAAGACAAAGACGACGGATCGTGGAAGAAGGGTAAGCCGGTGTCTCTCTTCAACGGGAAGGACATGGCTGGGTGGAAGGCGCTGATTCCGGACCGCGATTTGGGCTGGACGGTGAAGGATGGGATTCTCACCAATGCTCCCAAAGCAAACAACCTGATCAGCGAGCAGAAATTCTGGAATTTCGAACTGCACGCCGAGTTTCGCGTTGGCGAGCACAGCAACAGCGGCATCGGGCTGCGCGGGCGCTATGAGATCCAGATTCTGGAGGACTACGGCCAGAAGCAGAATTCGCACAACAACGGCGCGCTCTACAGCCGCATTGCGCCGAGCGAGAACGCCAGCAGGAAGGCCGGCGAATGGCAGACATTCGATATCCGGCTGGTTGGCCGCCATGTGAAGGTGGTGCTGAACGGCAAGAAGATTGTGGAAGGGGAGATTGAGGGATTAACGGCCGTTGCGGTGGATGCCAATGAAGGCGAGCCGGGGCCGTTTATCCTGCAGGGCGATCATGGCAGCGTCGAGTTCCGCAAGCTGGTGGTGACTCCGCTCACGAGGTAGCAGGGCATGACGCGAAGAACCATGTTGTCGGCAGCGGCGGCGGGCGCGGCGAGTGCGGCGCAGCAAAGGAGAATGCCTGTGCGTTTCGGCATCGATTTGTTCAGTATCCGTTCGCAGGGTTGGGATGCCTTCCAGTATCTCGACTACTGCGCGAAGTGGAAAGCGAATGTCGTGCACTTTTCCGAGATCCGGTTTATCGGCAGCCTGGAGCCGGAGCATCTGAAGAAGGTGCGGGCGCATGCGGAGAAGCTGGGGATTGAGTTGGAGCTGGGGATGCGCTCCATCTGCCCGACGTCGAAGGCATTCGATGCGTCGCAAGGCACAGCGGAAGAGCAACTGCTGCGGATGATGAGTGCGGCGAAGGTGGCGGGATCGAGGATTGTGCGGGCGTTTCTGGGGACCTCGGCGGATCGAGCCGGCGGGGCGATTGAGCGCAATATCGAGAGCACGGTAAAGGTGTTGCGCCCGATGCGGCAGCGGTTTCTCGATGCCGGCGTGAAGGTGGCGATTGAGAATCATGCCGGGGACATGCAGGGCCGTGAGTTGAAGATGTTGATTGAGGGAGCGGGGAAGGATTTTGTCGGGGCGTGTCTCGATTCGGGCAATCCCGTGTGGGCGCTGGAGGATCCACATGTGACGATGGAGCATCTGCATCCGTATGTGCTGACCAGCCACGTGCGCGATAGCAATGTGTGGAAGTCGCCGGAAGGCATTGTGGTGAAGTGGAGCCGCATGGGCGATGGGAATGTTGGTATTTCGGAGTGGGTGAAGAAGTACGCTGAGTTGTGCCCGGGGAAGGCGCTGTCGCTGGAAATTATTGTCGGCGGGCAGCGCACGCACAACATCTATGACCGGAAGTTCTGGGAGGCGTTTCCGAATACTCCGGCGCATGAATTTGCACGGTTCCTTGCGCTGGCGGAGAAGGGGAGCCCGGCGCCGCATGTGAACCCGCCGAAGGATCAGGCGGTGGCGCGGGAGCGGGAAGATCTGGAAGCGAGCGCGCGGTGGCTGCAGCAGTTTTTCGGAATTTGACGGGAAAGTACACTTTCCGGGGCTTCGTAGTATATTGAAGGTTTCGTCAAAGATCCAGGTTGGAGCCACACTACGATGAACTGCGTGCCCGAGGCGGAGCGTCAGCAGTACGCCGAGATTGTCCACTTCTTCGATTGGGGAGTAAACATGCGATCGGAGCTGATTCCGATTGCCCGAAAGGTCCATAAGGACTTCGCGGCTTTGGCGGACAGCGCGCCTGAAGGTCCGGCGTTGATGAAGTTGATCGAGAGTATCCTTCAAGAGGCGGATCGATGGGGCTACCGAGGAGCGGGAATCGAACCGAAGAAGGGTGACCATCCGATTGAATTGCCCGAAGCTGCCCAGGTCACGCGCGATCAGATGCGAATCTGGGCCGCCTCGATCGACACATTGTATTTCGCGCTCGGGCGGTTGGGGACGTATTGCCACTTCCATTTAAAAGAGCAGCGGAAACGGGATCGGGCCGCGGAAGCACCAACCGCGCCGCCGTTGATGTCCCCGGAAGCCTATCAGGATCTGAAGCGGAAGAATCTGCTGTTGAACGATCTGGAGATTCTCCTGGGCCGGTCACGGCTGGCGAGTTATCCATTGCGGATGGAACTGGATCCGACCAACGAGTGCAATCTGCGCTGCCGTGGATGCAGGCACGGGATCACCAAGGATTTTCATCACGTAGAGTTGCGTCGTGATTACGTGGAGATCCTGAGCGAGGCGTTTCCTTACATCGACTACATGTATCCGATTGGCACAGGGGAGCCGACGATGTCTTCGACATTGCCGCTGCTGATCAACGAAGCGTCGCGGCATGGCGTGAAGGTGGACATGCTGACGAACGGCACGATTCTGGAGAAAGCGCATTTGCCTTGGGAGAAGTTTTACCGCCTGGGGATCAGCGTAGATGGCGCAACAGAGGAGACAATGCGCGCGTTGCGCCCGGTGGCTCCGCTGGCGCACGTGCTGCAGTCGTTGAAAGATCTACGGGCGAAGGCGCCGCAGGCGAGGATCTACACGAAGGTCACCGTTTCGCGAATGAATTATGACGAGCTTCCCGCATTGATGGAGAAGCTGGCCGATTCCGGCGTGAACGAAGTGATTGTGCATTCGCTGGAGGTGTTCCACCAGGTGCACGAGTTCATTCAAGTGCGCGCGGGTGATCGCGATCACATGATGGAATGCGTGGAATCGGCACGGAGAGTGGCGGAAGGACGCGGCATTCATTTCGTGAATGCGCTCAATTTCTCCGGCGCGGCGCGGCATGACGACCGGGGGCTGGATAAGCCGACGATGTTCCAGATGCTTAAGGAGAATCCTCTGCCGGTGCTGAAGATTCAGGAACTGGCGTCGATTGCGGAGAGCGTGCGGGGGATTGAGTTCCGCTATTTTCCAGCGGAGTTGGAGGGATTGCCGGGGTTTAGGCCCGCGCCCGTGGCGGTGGAAAAACCGCGTCCGGCGGCTGTGCGGATTGACACAATAGACAAAGAGATCGCCTCTCTGACGAAGGCTGTGCGAGGGCTCCGCGCCGGGCAGGTGCAGGTGCCGTATTGTTTCCTGCCGTGGAAGATGTCGATTGTGGAATCGGACGGGCGGGCGCGGCCATGCTGCCACTTGGAGGGGCATTTGGACGACGTGGACCAAGCCAATGAATTCCAGGACTTATGGTCGGGGCCCGGGTACGGGAAGTTGCGCGATTCGATGTTCCACTGGGAGAAGATGCCGAACAACTGCAAGCGCTGCGAGGAGTTCGACCGCAGCGCCTATTCGGCGGACACGTTCGCCTTGGCCGACATGTTGGAGGCGCCGGTGCGGATGGCGCCGCGGCATCCGGTTCCGGTGGATGTGACGAAGCTGATCCACACATCGAAGGTGAAGCGCAGTGGATTCGAGATGCTGAGTTGTACACAAAAAGGGGACACGTACACGATCCCGCCCGGTGGCCAGATCCTGGCTCGATTCGCCAATCCGAAGACGCCGTCCGGTGTGTATTATCAGGGGCAATTCCAGATTCGCGGTGGTAGTGTACTGGTGGGTGTGAAGCCGTTGTGGGGCGGCGATATCTGGAACTACATGCTGGACGCGAAACTGGCCGGATGGCTGGGGGATTGGATCGGGTTGCCGATGCCTCCGCTCACGTTGGACTTCCGTGCTTACAGCGAAGAAGAGTGCTGCGTGTTCCTCTGGGCTCCCAGTGACAATGCGGGTGACATCACGATCCGCGTCCGCGATTTCACAGGAGTGGTGACGGCTCCTGGGCCGGCCTATGGCGATTCGCTGCAGTTGCGGCATTTCTGGTCGGGGGTCACGGCGCAGGGGATGTAACGCACCACGGTATACTCTGCTGTGGATGATGGATCAACTGGTGAGTATGGGCGAGGGGAACACTCCTCTCGTGGAGAGTACGCGTTTCCCCGGGCTGCATTTCAAGCTGGAGACAACCAATCCCTCGGGGTCTTATAAAGACCGCTTCATTGCGGCGGAGCTGAGCCGGCTGCTGCTGGAAGGGCGGCGGGTCTGCGTTGCTACGTCGTCGGGGAATACCGGTTCGTCACTGGCGGCCTATTGCGCGCGCTATCGAATGCGGTGCGCGATTCTGGTGAATTCCGACGCTCCGGCGGGGAAGCTCATGCAGATGCAAGCGCATGGGGCGAAGGTGATCCGTATCCCGCAGTTTGTTACGTCGCCGGAAGTGACGGAGCGTGTGTTTGCGCTGCTGGAGCAATTTGCCGCGAGCGGGCGGGCGGGGCTGGTGGTGTCGGCGTTTCGTTACTGCCCGGGCGGGATGCAGGGAGTGAAGGCGATCGCACGGGAAATTGTGGAGCAACTCGAAGGCGTGCGGCATGTGTTTGTGCCCGTGGGCGGCGGCGGGTTGTTTGCGGCGGTGAGCGATGAGATGCAGGCCATTCAGCCGGAGACGCTGGTCCATGCAGTGCAGCCGGCGGGCTGCCCGACATTGTGGAATGCGTGGCGGGATGGGGTGGATACGATTACTCCGGTGGAGAGCACAACCCGAGTGAGCGGCCTATCGGTGCCGTTCGACATTGATGCGGGGTTGGCGCTGCGGACGTTGCGGCAAGGTGGTGGGCAGGCGTTCGCGGTGAGCGATGAAGCGGTGTTCGCGGCGCAGAGAGATTTGTTGCGGATGGAGGGGGTTTACTCGGAACCCGCTGGGGCGGCGGCGCTCGCTGGGTATTATCAGGCTCGGGAGAAGGGGATCGTGCGCGATCGCGAGTCCGCGGTGTGTCTGGTGACCGGGCATGGCTTCAAGGATCCTGTTTCGGTGGAGGCAGCGGCTCGCGAGACCGCAGGCTATACGGCCGATGCGGGGAATCTGATGGCAGTGCTGGATGAGGTGACGCGATGAAGATTGGTGTAGCTGGCTTCCTGCATGAATCGAATACCTTCCTGGGGGTGCCGACGACGTACGAAGATTTCGTCGCGGCAAGTTTGACCCGCGGGGAAGCGCTGGTGAAGCGCTGGACCGGGGCGCATCACGAACTGGGCGGGTTTCTCGATGTGCTGTTGGAGGAAGGGGTGACGATCGCGCCACTGCTGGCGACGTTTGCTGTGCCGAGTGGAACGATTGAGGCCGCGGCGTATGAGCGTATCGCGGGGGAGATGCTGGAGGATTTGCGGGCTGCGTTGCCTTTGGACGGCGTGTTGCTGGCGCTGCATGGCGCTACGGTGAGCGCGGAGCATCCTGACGCCGATGGGGAATTGCTGCGGCGTGTGAGGGAAGTGGTGGGGCCGGAGATGCCGATCGTAACGACGCTCGATCTGCACGCGAACGTGTCGCCGCAGATGATCGCGCTGGCCAATGCCACGGTGGCGTATCGCAGCAATCCGCACTTGGATCAACGCGAGCGCGGGCGGGAAGCGGCTGGATTGCTGTTGCGCACGCTGCGCGGTGAAGTACGGCCGGTGCAGGCGTTGGAGACTCCGCCGATGGTGATTGCAATTTCGAAGCAGCACACGGCGAACAAGCCGGCGCGCGGACTGTATGCCGATTTGGAGCATGTGCTGACGTGGCCGGGGATTCTCTCGGCCAGCGTGGCCATGGGTTTCTACTACGCCGATGTGGAAGAGATGGGTGCCGCGTTTTTCGCGGTGGCCGACGGGGATGAGGCGCTGGCCCGGCGGGCCGCTCGGTATATGGCGAGGCGGGCTTGGGAGCGGCGCGCGGAGTTGACCGCGGGGTTGCCGTCGCCGGAAGAGGCCGTGGCCTACGCTTTGAAGGCGGAGCGTGGACCGGTAACGATCATGGATGTCGGCGATAACGTGGGCGCGGGCAGTCCGGCGAATTCGACGGTGTTGTTTGATGAAGTGCTGCGGCAGAAAGGCCGCAATGCGATGGTGGTGCTGTATGATCCGGTAGCGGTCGATCAGTGCCTGGCGAAAGGACCCGGGCAGAGTGTACGTTTGCAGGTGGGCGAAAAGCCAGTGGTGATCGAAGGCGTAATTCGCACGTTATCCGATGGGCACTTTGAGGAACGGCAGGTGCGGCATGGCGGCTGGGGCGCTTGTGATCAGGGGCTGACGGCGGTGGTGGAGACAGCCGAGGAGCATACGGTTGTGCTGACCAGCAGGCGCATGGCGCCGATGAGCCTGGAGCAGGTGATCAGCGTGGGCGTGCATCCGGAACGGAAGAAGATTCTCATCGCGAAGGGAGTGGTGGCCCCGCGCGCAGCCTATGAGCCGGTGTCGGCGGAGATTCTGCTGGCCGATACGCCGGGAGTGACCAGTGACAATCCAAAACATTTCAACTACACGCGGCGGCGCGTGCCGCTCTATCCGCTGGAATCAGCCGATGCGCTCTACGCGGCGGATGAGAAGGAATAACCCGCTGATGGCGATGGCAGGCATCAGGCCGACGGCCATGAAGACGGGCAGGTAGCCGAACTTGTCCACGATGATGCCGGTGGCCAGCGTAACCGTGATGTTGACCACGCCTTCGCACATGCCGGTGAGTCCGGTGAGCCGGGCGAGCACGGGTGGCGAGAACAGATCGGTGAGCAGGCCGATGTGATTCGCCACTGACGCACCGAGGGCGAAGGTGGCGAGACAGATGAGAGCCATGGCGGAGACTTCGCCTGGGGCCAGCGGGACGCCGGCGCTGATGAGGCAGAGGCCACCGCAGAGACCGAAGGCAATCTTGCGCGCGCTGTCGATGGGGACGCCGCGGCCGATCAAGTAGCCGGAGAACCAGCCGCCGGTGAGATTGCCGAGGCCGGCGAACAGGAAAGGGATTCCGGCGTACAGCCCGATCATCTCCATGCTGAAGTGGCGCTCGCGCTTGAGGTATTCCGGGAGCCAGTACCAATAGAAGTGGACGACCGGTCCGGCGAGCGCCCGGATCATGACGGCGCCCCACACCTGGCGCATCCTGAGCAGTGGGCCGATGGCGGCTCTCTGCACCGTAGCGGAAGTGGATGCTTGTTTGTCGCGATACCAGAGCAACCAGGGCAAGATCCAAAGCAGCCCGAGGACACTGGGGACAACGAACGCCATCCGCCAGCCAAAGCTGGCCGAGAGTTTCACGATCAGGTAGGGGGCGAAGAAGGCTCCGATGACGGTGCCGCTGTTGAAGATGCCTCCCGCGAGGGCCCGTTCGCGCGCAGGGAACCATTGCGAGATGACTTTCACTCCGGCCGAGTAGTTGCCGCATTCGCCGACTCCCAGCAGGAAACGGAAGACAGAGAGTTGAGTGACACTGCGGGCGATGGAATGAAGGCCGTTGGCGATGGACCAGATCACCATCAGCACGGGCAGACCGAAGCGTGGCCCAGCGCGATCAATCAGCATGCCCGAGGGCACTTGCGCCAGCGTGAGTCCGATCAGGAAGCAGGTGACGATGTAGGAATACTCGGTGTTGGAGAGCTTCAGCTCGTCGCGGATGGTGGGGGCAAGCACGGCCAGCACCTGGCGGTCGAGGAGGTTGATGGCGATCGAGAAAAACAGCAGTGCAAGAATGCCCCAGCGCTTCCTATCCGGTGCCGCGTCCATTTGGTTAGGATAAGACGAATGTCAGGCTACGCGGAATTGACGGCACTTTCAGTGGATGAATTGCGGGCTCGGGCGCGGCTGCCCTTCCGGCTGGTGGAAGATATCCCCACGCTGATGGCGGACTTCGCCTGCGCGATCGCCGATGAGATACAGGCGGCGAATCGTGACGGCCGCCCGGCGCGGCTGATTCTGCCTGTTGGGCCGGTGAAGCAATATCCGATGCTGGTGGAGATTACGAACCGCGAGCGGATCGACTGGCGCAACGTGTGGGTATTCCAGATGGACGAGTTCCTCGATTGGCAGGGGCGGCCGACCGCGGTGAGCGATCCGCTCAGTTTTACGGGGTATGTACAGCGGGAGCTGTTTGGGAAGATCGATCCCGAGCTGCGGATGCCGGCGGAGCATCACATCGTGCCGCATCCATTCCGCATTGATGAGTTCAGCGAGGCGTTGGAGCGCGTGGGTGGAGCGGATTGCTGCTTCGGTGGGATTGGCTATCACGGGCATGTGGCGTTCAATGAGCCCTGGATTTCGCGCTGGAACAGGATTACGGTGGATCAGATGCGAGAGTCACTGACGCGGGTAGTGGCGCTGGGGGATGATTCGATTGTGGTGCAGAGCATTCATTCAGCCGGAGGGAACTCGCATGCCATTCCGCCGATGGCGGTGACTTGCGGGATGCGGGATATCCTGGCCGCGCGGAAGATCCGGCTATACTGCGCGGCGGGGGACCGGCACAAGACGATTTTCCGGATTGCAGTAGCGGGGGATGTGACTGCGGATTATCCGGTGACGTTGGTGCAGGGGCACGTGAATGCCGAGGTAGTCACGGATGACGCAACGGCTTCGCCGGTTGATGTGGGATTACATTAGGACGAGTGTCGCTCGGCCTCGGGCACCGCGCGGAGCTGAGCATCTTCGAGGCGCTTGGCTTCCTGGTAGGTGTACACCATGCGGTGAATGACGGTGAGGTTGCCGAGTACGGCAATCACCCAGAGCACCGGAGCCATGCGGTCGAAGAGACAGCCGATGATCACCAGCACGATGCGCTCCGGGCGTTCCATGAAGCCCACTTTGCAGGTGGGGATGGTGTTTTCCGCGCGCGAGCGGGTATAGCTGATCATCACGGACGCGGTCATCACAATAGCGGTCAGCACGACGTAGAAATTGCGGTTGATGGAAGCGTAGTAAACCAGCAGGCCCATGAGAAGGCCGAGGTCGGAATAGCGGTCCAGCACGGAATCAAAGAAGCCGCCGAAGCGTGTCACCTGATTGGTTTCGCGGGCGACACGGCCGTCCACCATGTCGAAGATCCCGGCGCCGATGATGACAATGCCAGCCCAGAAGAAATTGCCGAAAGCAAGCAGGATCGCGGCTCCGACGTTAATCAGCAAGCCGACGAAGGTGAGAACGTTGGGGTGAATGCGGGACAGCGCCAGGCCGCGCACGATGAGCCGGATCACCTTGTTGCAGGAAGCGCCGATCGCTCCGGTATACGTCATGGAAGCCTCCTTTCCGCAGCGCCAGCCAAGCTCACGATTGTAGCAATAAGCCTAGCCCTGGTCATGGATGGTAGTTAACTCGAGGATCTCCACTTCGCGCACGCCGCCGGGAATGGGAATCCGGACCTCGTCGCCTACTTGTTTTCCGATCAGTCCGCGGCCAATGGGAGAAGAGGTGCTGATGAGGCCTTTGGCCGCATCGGCTTCCTCACTGGTCACCAGCTTGTACGTCAGTTTCGCGTCTTTGGCCAGATCGAGGAGAACAACCTTGGAGCCCAGTCCGACGCGATCGCGCGGGATTTTGGTCAAGTCCACCATGGAGAATTCGCGCAGGCGGCCTTTCAACTGAGCCAGGCGGGCATCGACGAAAGACTGGCGTTCCTTGGCGGCATGATACTCGGCGTTCTCGCTCAAGTCGCCGTGCGCGCGAGCCTTGAGAATTTCCTTAGGCAGTTCGTTACGCAGCTCGTATTCGAGCGCGGCGATTTCTTCTTGGAGCTTTTTCTTCAGATCTTCCATGCGGGAACAATTCCAGCTTTCGAGGTCAAACTCTCATTATACAAGGTGGATTGATGGGGCTTAGCCCGGGAGAATCTTCGTGATGTCGTTGTAGAGAACGAACACCACCACCATCATCAGAAAGACAAAACCGACCTTGAAAACGGCCTCTTTGACGGCAAGGCTGAGGTCGCGGCGCATCAGCATCTCGATGAGCAGCAGCAGAATGACGCCGCCATCCAGGATCGGGATGGGGAGCAGGTTAAAGATCGCCAGGTTGAGGCTCACCATCGCCATCAGGCTGATGAACGTGGAAGGGCCTTCACGGGCTGCTTCCTTCGAGATCTGGGCGATGCGAATAGGGCCTTCCAGCGATTTGGCGGACATGCGGCGCTCGACGATCCCTTTGAGGAAAGAGACGATGAGGCCCGCGTTACGCGTATTGGCGCGGATGGATTCGCGGAAGGCATCGGGCAGCGGGAGCGGGACAAGCGTGACCGGGGATTCCAGCAGCACGCCGATCAGCCAGCGCTTCTGGCCGTCCACTTCCTGTTCGGTGGGCTTGGCCGTAACCGTTGCCTGCTTGCCTTCACGCTCATAGACAATCTCGACGGGGCGCCCTTCGGAGGCTTTCATCACTTCATGCAGTTTGAGGGTGTGACGGATGGAGACGCCGTTGGCGCTGAGGATGACGTCCCCTTTCTTGAGGCCGAGGCGCTCGGCTTCCATTCCGGGAGACACGCGCGCAATCTGCACGGTCATCTGTTCGGCCCAACCGGCGACGCCAACGCCGTTCTTCTCATCGAGGACGGGCGTTACGGTGATCACCTGCTGCGTCTTGTCGGGGCGTTCAATGAGGACCGAGAGAGGTGATTTGGCGCCGCCCACTTCCTTCAGGGCGATGTCATCCCAGGTGGGGTTGCGGACATCGTTGATGGCAAGGATGCGATCCCCTTCCTTGATCCCTGCCTTTGCCGCTGCGCCATCCGTCGTGAGAAAGCCGATGGTGGGCGATGGGGTGACTGGAACTTTGGGGAACTGTACGCTGAACAGCCCGGTGACCAGAACGATGGCGAGGACAATGTTCATGAACGGGCCGGCGAAGGCGATGATAAGACGCTGCCAGCGTGGTTTCGCCAGGAAGGAGCGGGGATCGGCGGCGGCTTCGTCACCGGCTTGCTCCCCTGCCATTTTGACGTAACCGCCGAACAGGATGAGCGAAAAGCGGAAATCCGTCTCACCCTTGCGGAAACCAAACAGGCGCGGGCCGAAGCCGAAGCTGAAGGCTTCGACTTTGACATCGAACATGCGCGCGGCCCAATAGTGGCCCAGTTCGTGAATCAGGATCATGATCCCGATAAGGACCAAAAGCCACCAGATGTTTTCAATAACGCCCATAGTAGGTTACGCCTCTATACTAGCTCGCCGCGAGCGATGGAGCGAGCCACCTGCCGCGACTGGTTGTCGATTTCCAGCACCTCGGCGATCGAGGTTGGTTTGCGGTTTGGCACCTGCTGCAAGGTCTCTTCGACAACCTCGGCGATGCGGGGGTAAGAAATTTCGCCCTGGAGGAACGCTTCGACAGCAACTTCATCGGCTGCATTGAGCGTGGCGGTAGCCGAGCCGCCGGTCTCCATGGATTGGTAGGCAAGCTTGAGCAAGGGGAACTTGCGGAAGTCGGGGGGATAAAACTCCCAGTTGCCCATGGAGTTCCAGTCGAGCGTGGGGACGGGGGCTTCCCACCGGTCCGGGTATGTCAACGCATACTGGATCGGCATGCGCATGTCCGTTGCCGATACCTGGGCGATGACGCTGCCATCGCTGTATTCCACCATGGCGTGAATCTTTGACTGGGGGTGGACAACAACTTCGATTTGGGACGGGGGCAGATCGAACAGCCAGCACGCCTCGATGACCTCGAAGCCTTTGTTCATCAAGGTAGAGGAGTCGATGGTGATGCGCGGACCCATCACCCATGTTGGATGCTTCAAAGCCTGCTCGGGTGTCACGGACTGTAGGGCTTCGGCCGGAGTGTTGCGGAATGGGCCGCCGGAAGCGGTGAGCAGGAGCTTGCGGACTTCGTTATGGCGGCCGGCGCGGAGACATTGATGGGCGCCGTTGTGTTCGGAATCCACCGGGAGCAGCCGGTCCGGGCCATGCTGGCGCGCGGCCTCAATGACCAGACTACCGGCGGCGACCAGGACTTCCTTGTTGGCCAGGCCCACTAATTTTCCCCGCTTGACTGCCTCGTAGGTAGCTTCGAGCCCGGCGACTCCGACGATGGAAGACATGACGATGTCGACTTCCGGGGCGATGGCTACGTTCATCCGGGATGCCGGACCGAAGGCCAGTTCAGGCCAATCGGATTCCGGCATTCCCGAATCTCGGAGGATACCTATAAGACGTATGCGTGCGGAATCGGTTGCGAGGGAGACAATTTTGGGGCGGAACTCCCGAATTTGGGAGGCGAGGAGTTCGGCGTTGCTGCCGGCGACCAGAGCGAATACCGAGAATCGATCACGATGCTGCCGGATGACGTCAAGCGTGCTGGTTCCGATAGACCCGGTTGAGCCTAAAATAGTGATCTGCTTCACGCAAGTTCAATAATATCAGATTGCGGCTTGGTTTCGGCTGGTTTTGGAAAAGGTGACCCAGAGGGCGCCGGGGAGGTTTGCTTCAGGGGTCTTTATGAGGTTAGTCTCGCTTTGGTGGGAGTTGCCTCCCCGGCTTACTTCCAATATAGAATATGGAATTCTGGATTGCAAGAGAAAAATCTCGCAAAAATAGAATTTTCTGCGATCAGCCCTTCACTTCGATCCCGACGATGGACTCCAAAACCTTGATGGTAGAGCAGATATCCTCGTCTCCGTGACCCTTGGCGATGGCCGCCCGGAAAAGCTGTTGAGTCAGAGAGGTCAACGGGAGGGGTACGTCAAGGTCTTTGGCGGAGTCCAGCATGAGGCCGATGTCCTTATGCATCCACTTTACGGAAAAGTTGGTCTCGAAGTTGCGAGCGAATATGTAAGGCGCCTTAAAGTTGATCAGTCCGCACTTGGCCGCGCTCTTGTCCAAAATCTCGATCATCAGCTTGGGATCGACGCCGGCCTTGGTGGCCAGCACGATGCCTTCATTGAACGCCTGCAGAATATTGGAAAGAACCAGGTTCTGGGTGAGCTTGGCATTTGTGCCCATGCCATGGGTGCCGCAGTAGAAAAGCTGTTTCCCCATCGGTTCGAACAGAGGCTTGATCTGCTCGAAGACCTGAGGATCGCCGCCGATCATGAAAGTCAGGTTGCCCCCCTCGGCCCCGGGCTTGGAGCCGGTGCAGGGCGCATCTAAATAATGGATACCCTTCGGCTGTAGGGTGTCGCGCATAAAAATGCTATGGGCGGGAGAGACCGTGCTGGCGTCAACAATGACCGTTCCCGGCTTGGCGCCTTCCACCAGGCCGTTCGGGCCGAGGATCACAGCCGTCGACATAGCAGTGTCGCCGACGCAAAGGAAGATGACGTCGGCATGGGCCGCAACCTCTTTGGGTGTGGCGCAAGCAGTGCCGGACTTTTCGTCGGCAACAAGTTTTTTCGCCTTTGCTTCGCTATTGGTCCAAACGGCGACGTCGTGCCCGCCACGGATGAGATTGCGAGCCATGGGATAACCCATGATGCCCAGACCAAGGAAACCGAGTTTTGCCAATGGAGTGCCTCCTGATGAAGTGGAAAAGGGTATTGTATACCCTGGCAGGGGGCTCAAGCGAGGTGGGACGGTTGCGCGGTCAGGCGGAGGCGGTTTGCGCGGGTTCCGTCTCCACGGGGGAGGTGTTCAGTCCGCGCAGCACCATGCGCAGGATCAGCAGATCGGATGGCTGATAGGTAGCAGAGGGGACGTTCGATGCATCCTCCTCGTTGTTCTTTAGAATATGGCTGCGGACAAGACTACGAAGTTCGTCCACCGAAAGACCCAGTGCGACAGCGGCCTCCGATTCCGAGTAGTGACTCTTCTGCGGTCGTGTAGTGGTGGGTAGCATATTTGCTTTCCTAGGCCTCCGTTAAATTGCATGATACGTCCCATCAGGTGGTTAGCCCAATTAGGAGATGGCCCTAGTTGGGGGATCGAATGTTCTGACGAACCCGAACACCGTGTGTACTAAGGCGAAATCGATCAGCACTTGGGCGGCTTTGCGCGAATGGGATGCGAAGCGCAAACAGCGATGTATAATGAAAAATTGCCCAGTAGGAGAATGCACTGATGTTTGACTTTTTTCGCAGCCAGCAAAAGACGACGAAGTACTTGCTTGGCGGGTTGCTTTCGATCGTCGCCATTTCGATGGTCGTGACGCTGATCCCGGGTTTTGGCAGCAGCGGCAGCGGCGGCGCAAACGACCAGGTTGTAGCGGAAGTCGGCAAGGACCAGGTGATGCTGCGCGAAGTGCAGATGGGCCTCAACGACACGGTGCGCGGCAAGAACATCCCGCCGGAGTTGGTGTCGGTGTACGCTCCCCAGATCGTGAACCAGATTGTGACGGAGCGCGCTCTGGCCTACTACGCCAAGGAGCTTGGCTATCAGGCAACCGATGAAGACGTGGCTCAAGTCATCCAGTTGATGGTGCCGCAGTTGTTTGAAGGCGGCAAGTTCGTGGGCAAAGAAGCCTACGCCCAGTTCCTGGCGGCAAACAACACAAGCATCACGGAGTTCGAGAAGCAGGCACGGCTGCGCGCCAGCCTGCGCCGCATGCAGAGCGCCGTGCTGGAAGGCATGGTGGTCACACCGGAAGAGCTGGAGCGCGAATACCGCGCCCGCAACGAAAAGGTGGCCATCGAGTTCGCCAAGATCGACCCGGTGAAGATCCAAAGCGAAATTAAGGTGACTCCGGAAGAGATCAACGCGCACTGGGCGATTTCGAAGGCACAGTACAAAGTTCAGGAGAAGCGCGGTTTCCGGATGGTGATCGTGGATGAGGCGAAGGTCAGCGCTTCCATTCAGACCAACGAAGCATCGCTGCGCGCCTACTACGACGCCAACAAGGAACAGTTCCGCACTCCGGAGCGCGCCAAGGTCCGGCACATTCTCATCAAGACGATGGAGAAGCCGAAAGACCAGGAAGAAGCGCTCAAAAAGAAAGCGGAAGACCTGCTGAAGCAGATCCAGGGTGGCGCGGACTTCGCCGAACTGGCAAAGAAAAATTCCGAAGATACGGTCTCCGCCGCCAAGGGCGGCGATCTGGATTGGGTTGCCCGCGGCCAGACGGTGAAGCCGTTTGAAGATGCGGCCTTTGCCCTCGCGCCGAAACAGTTGAGCGGCATCGTGAAGACGGAATTCGGTTTCCATATTCTCCAGACGATGGAAAAAGAAACCGCGCGGCTGAAGCCTTTCGAAGAAGTGAAAGACCAGATCGCGAAAGACCAGTCCAAGCAGCAGGTCTTTGACCGCATGCAGCAGATTGCCGATCAGGTCCGGTCGGCTCTGGTGAAGAACCCCGGCGCCGCTGAGCAATTGGCAAGCGAGTTGAAGGTGGGCTTCGCCAAGGTGGATAAGGCCGGACGCGGTGAAGTGTTGCCGCTGGTGGGCCAGGTGACCGATATCGACAACGCTGTCTTCGATCTGAAGGAAAAGGGCGCGGTCACCGACATCGTCACCACAACCAGCAACAAGCTGGTGGTTGCCGTGCTGGATGAAGTGTTCCCGGCACGCCAGGCCGAGCTGAATGAAGTGGAAGGCGATATCCGCAAGACCATCGCCAGCGAGCGCGCCAACCGCATCCTCAACGAACGCGCCAAAGCGCTGCTGGACAAAGTGAAGTCGATGGGCGGCGATCTGCGCAAAGCGGCCGCATCAATGAGCATCGAAGTGAAGTCCGCCGCGGAATTCGGCCGCGATGGCAACGTGGAAGGATTGGGAACGGCCAACTACGTGGAGGAAGCCTTCCGCCGCGATGTGGGCGCCGTGTTCGGCCCGGTCAACGTGAACGGCCCGCTGTTCATCTGCAAGATCACCGGCAAAACGCCTCCCGACATGAGCCGCTTCAAGGATCAGCGCTTCGACCTGCTGCTCCGGCTGAAGGGCCAGAAGGCGCAGGAACGCCGCGACCTGTTCGAGGAAGGGATTCTGAAGAGCCTCCAGGAGCGCGGAGTCGTCAAAATCCATCAGGATGTAGTGAAACGCCTCATCGACACGTTCAAGAACAGCTAGCGCATGATTGACGCGCTGCTCGAGTTTCTACGGACGCTCACCAATCCGGAAAAGCTGATTCATCTCCTGTCGGAAGTGTTGGGTGGCCCTTTGGGCTACCTGATGCTGATTGCAGTAGTGTTTGCCGAGACCGGGCTGTTGATGGGTTTCTTTCTGCCCGGCGATTCGCTCCTGTTTACCGTGGGTGTGGTGGCCGGTGCAGGGCATCTCGATATCGTGCTGATCAACATCGTGTTGATGGCCGCGGCGGTGATTGGGGATGGGGTGGGCTACTACCTCGGCTACAAAACCGGCCCGGCGATTTTCTCACGGCCGGACTCGCGGTTCTTCAAACAGGACTACCTGCGCAAGACACAAGCCTTCTATGCCAAGCACGGCGGCAAGACGATCATCTACGCGCGGTTTGTGCCGATTGTGCGGACGTTTGCTCCCTTCATCGCGGGAGTGGGCAAGATGGAATACCGGCGCTTCCTGTCATTCAATATTTTCGGGGGAATCGGCTGGGTGTTTGCGATGACAATGCTCGGCTACGGGCTGGGCAATGTGCCGCTGGTGCGGGCGCACTTTGAGAAGGTGATCCTGGGCATTATCTTTGTGTCGGTGTTGCCGATGGTGTTGGAGATCATTCGCTCGCGCTATCAGTCGCGCTGAAAGCGGAGCGTACCCACCAAATCCCGAACGTTCGCTACGTTTTCCGATTTGAGGAATTGATCCAGCTCGCGGGCAATGCGCAGTGGGGAGTTGGGATCCCAGAAACTGGCCGTACCTACCTCCACCGCAGCCGCACCGGCGATGAGGAATTCCGCTGCGTCTTCTCCGGTTCCTATGCCTCCCAATCCGACTACGGGAATTTTGACGGCTTTCGCCGCTTCATATACCAGGCGCAGAGCGATGGGCTTGATGGCAGGGCCGGATAGGCCGCCGAACCCGGCGCCAATCCGCGGACGGCGCGTGCGCGCGTCAATGGCGAGCGAGACAAAGGTGTTGACCAGAGAGATACCGGAAGCTCCGGCTTCTTCGGCGGCTTTGGCGATAGGCTCGATGCGAGCCACGTTGGGGGAGAGCTTCACCAGGATCGGGCGCTTTGGCTTGAGGCGCATCACCTGGCCCAGAAGATCGGCAAGCAGGGCTGGGTCGGAGGAGAAGAAAATGCCTCCATGCTTGGTGTTGGGGCAGGAAACATTCAGCTCATAGGCAGCGATGCCCTCCGCATCTTCGAGAACGCGGATCACCTCCAGGTAGTCTTCCGTCGCATACCCAAAGACATTGGCGAAAATCTTCGTATCGAATCTGCGTAGCGCCGGAAGCTTCTGCTCCACGAAGGCTCTCACTCCGATGTTCTGCAGCCCGATGCTGTTGATCATGCCGGAGTGGGCTTCCCAGATCCGCGGCGGCGGGTTGCCCGCGATGGGTTTGGCCGACAGCCCCTTCACCACGATTCCACCAATGGAATTGAGGTCGACAATGGATTCCAGCTCAATGCCGTAGGCAAAGGTGCCGGAGGCGGCAAGCACTGGATTGTGCAATGGAATACCGCAAAGTGAGGCGGCAAGGCGGGACGAACGAAAAGGCATCCGGGTTCCCGCCCAGTCTAGCAAACACCGCGGGCCGTGTTGGCTTGGTTTCGGAGAAGCGCGTAAAATCAGGAGAACGCTCGAACCAGGAGATCCCCATGAGCCGCATATCCCGCCGCAAGGCATTTCTGTCCGCCGCAGGCGCCGCCGCGGCGCCTCACATGACGATGGCCGCACCCGCGGCTGAGACCGCGCCTTCGGCAAGTGTCTACACCAAGCTTGGGGTAACTCCATTCATCAACTGCACCGCTACCTACACCATCAATGGCGGCGCGCCCATGTTGCCCGAAGTGAAACGGGCTATGGATGAGGCTTCGAACTGGGCCGTAAACCTGGACGAATTGATGGAGAAGGCCGGCGCGCGCGTTGCCTCTCTGTTGGGCGGAGAATCGGCATTGATTTCGGCGGGCTGCGCCGCCGCTTTATGCCATGCTACGGCAGCCTGTATCGCCGGCGGCGATCCGGAAAAAATGAAGCGCTTGCCGGATTCTTCGGGCATGCGCAATGAAGTGCTGATCGCCAGACAGTCGCGCAATGATTACGATCATGCCTACCGCACGGCCGGCGGCCGGCTGGTGGAGTTTGATACGCCGGAAGAGTTCCACGCGGCATTGGGGCATCGCACGGCGGCTGTCGTGGTGCTCGGCACCGGCGAGGCCAAAGGGAAGCTCCGGCTGGAGCAGATTGCCGAAGCAGCCCACAAGATCGGCGTTCCCGTGATTGTGGACGCTGCGGCGGAGCTGCCGGTCAAGCCGAATCCCTACCTGTCGCGCGGCGCCGATGTCGTGGCCTACTCGGGTGGCAAGATTTTACGCGGGCCGCAGAGCGCCGGCGTCTTGCTGGGGCGGAAAGATCTGATTCAGGCGGCATGGACGAACAGCGCGCCCCATCACGGCTACGGCCGGGCCATGAAGGTGAGCAAGGAAGAGATTGTCGGCATGGTTACCGCACTCGAGCTGTTCACTACCACTCGCGATTTGCAGGCCGAGTATAGGACTTGGGAAAGCTGGTACAAAATGATCTCCGATGAGATCACCAGGATCGACGGAGTTTCCACCCGGCAGATCGGCCCGGCCGGCGCGAGCCCATTCCCGGTGATGGAAGTAAGCTGGGATTCGAACAAGGTTGGAATCCTGGGCGAGGAAGTGTACGAAAAGCTGCTCCATGGCACGCCTCGGATCATGTCGCATGCGGGCGGCGAATCGACCAGCTTCGTGATCCGCGCCGTCGCGATGCGGCCCGAACAGGCGCCGCTGGTGGCCAAACGCCTGGCGGAGGTGTTTCGCAACGCGCCGAAGGGTCCGCTGCCGCCCGGCGGCGCTTCAGGATCGGCGGATCTGACCGGGACCTGGGATGTGGATCTGAAGTTCACCCGTGGCTCGGCGAAGCACTCGTTGACGTTCGATGCGCCGAAGGGCAAACCCGGCCTGGTGCGCGGGCTCCATGTCGGGCAATCGGCCCGGAACCGGTTCAAAGGGACAGTGAAGGGCAGCCAGGTGACCGTGCAGAGCCAGTTGCTGCTCGAAGGGATGCATATCACCTACAAGTTCACCGGCAACGTCCAAGGGGATATGATGAGTGGCGAGCTAAGCTTGGGCGAGTTCGGCAAAGGGTCGTTTACTGCAAAGCGGGCGAGCTAGGAAAGACAGGGAGATAGAAACATGGCAAAGAATTCGCGGCGCCAGATGATGAACGCGGCTGCATTGGCTCTGGCCGGGGCTGCGCCGGTGGCGGCACAAGGGCAGGGCAGCGGGTCGTGGAAGAAGCAGATCGTGGGCGGTGTGGTCCGCTCCGGACACCTCCTGTTCCTGAGCGGGATCGGCGGGTGGTATCCGGAACGGAAGCCGAAGCCGGGTGACGTCAGGGAGCAGACTGCCGATGCCCTCACAATCATGAAGGAATCCCTGAAAAAGGCGGGCTCCTCCATGGAAAATGTGCTGAAAGTTCAGGTGGCGCTAGTGGATCCCGAGAAAAATTGGGAACCGATGAACGAGGTCTACAACACCTTCTTCCTCAAAGACCGGCCAGCCCGCTCTTATTTTGGCTCTACGGGCTTTCGGCGCGCTGGGCAACTTTTGCAGATCGACTGTATCGCATACGTGGATTGAGGGTTGCGGGTACGGAAAGCCGCCCGGCAGGGCAAAATTCCAAACCTCGCCATCCGGTTTACTAAAAGGTAAATCTAAGGGACCTAAGGCGTCTGTCCAATGGGATAGCTTCGCCAAACCGCTAATGATGGAAGTGTGATCCCCACTACCACAACGGGCGGGGGCCGGACTCGGCCCGCCGGGTTCCGTTCGCTGGCGACGAAGTTCTTTGTCTTCATCGCCGGGGTTCTGTTCTGGGTTGTCCTGACGCTGTTGGGGTTCGACATGCGGCAGGATTCGGTGAATTGGGGCAAGTGGGCGGTAGTGAGCGTGCTGGTGGTGGTGATTGCCGCCCTGCTGTCGAAGTTCACCACCCGCATCCTGGCTGCCCCCTTGAGAATGCTGGAAGAAGGCATTCACTCCGTCACCGAAGGGCGGCTGGAGACGATCCGTGTCAGCTCCACCGGCGACGAAATTGAATACCTGGGTCACAGCTTCAACCGCATGATCACACGGTTGATTGAAACGCAGAACGAAGTCCGCCAGCACCAGGAACTGCTCGAAGAACGCATCCGGCGGCGCACGGAGCAGTTGGAGCGGGCAATGCAGAGCGCCCAGGCCGCAAGCCAGGCCAAGAGCGAATTCCTGGCCAACATGTCCCACGAGTTGCGCACCCCCATGAACGGCGTATTGGGGATGATCGACATCGTGCTCGATAGCCCTCTTACCGCCGAGCAGCGGGAGCAACTGGAAACCGCGCAGCGTTGCGCGAATTCCCTTCTGTCCCTACTGAACGACGTGCTCGATCTGTCGAAGATCGAAGCCGGGAAGATGGTGCTGGAGCGGATCCCCTTCGATTTGCGAGTGCTGATCGACGACACCATCCGCGCGCAGCGGGCCAAGGCGTACAAAAAGGGAATCACGGTGGGTATGGAAGTGGATCGCGCGGTGCCGCGCCGTATCACGGCCGATCCGTTGCGCATGCGCCAGATCGTTTCCAACCTGCTCAGTAACGCGGTGAAATTCACCGATCGCGGGCATGTGAAGATTTTCGTTCGCTGCGGCTCGGCTGAAGAAGGCCGGCGGCTGGTCATTGACGTCATCGACACAGGTGTGGGGATTCCCGAAGACAAGCGCGCCTGCATCTTTGAGAAATTTACCCAGGCCGACGGCAGCATCAGCCGAAAGTATGGCGGCACGGGACTAGGATTGGCCATTACGCGCAAGCTGGTGGAGATGCATGATGGCGACATCTCAGTCGAGAGCACGGAAGGCAAGGGCAGCACATTCCGGGTAACCTTCCCTCCGGATGTCTTCCTCCACGAAGCCGCTGAGAGCGCCGGGGAAGTGTCCGCCGCCGCGCCTTCCGAGGCCGAGCCGGCTGTGGCCGCCTCGATTCTGGTGGTGGAAGACAATCACGTCAACCAGAAGGTTGTGACCGCGATTCTGCGCAAAAAGGGCTACCACGTGGATGTGGCCAATCATGGCCGTGAAGCGTTGGAATACCTCGATCTGCTCGCTTACGGCTTGGTTCTGATGGACGTGCAGATGCCGATTCTGGACGGGTTGGAAACGACTCGCGCCATTCGCAGGGACACTCGCTTCCGCTATTTACCCATCGTGGCGATGACAGCACACGCCATGAGCGGGGATCGGGAACGATGCCTGGCCTCCGGCATGAACGGTTATATCGCCAAGCCGGTCAATCCGCAGACGCTGCTGCGGACGGTGGAGGAATTCCTCAATCGCCCGAAGGAGCTGAACGTCACCGATAGTGCCGAGATCGACCTGATGGATATCCCGCTTTCCGGATTAGAGCCGGGGATGATGACGGAAATGCAGAAGCTGTTCCTGCAGACCGCCGCCGGGCGGATCGAAATGCTCCACCGGCACCTCATCGCCGCCGATTACGGAGCGCTGGAACAGGAAGCCACGCGCTTGCGCAGTTCCGTCGATCAGATTTCGGCGGGTCAACTGAGCACCGTGGCGGCCGACCTGGAGCGCAGCGCGAAGGCCCTGGACGCGGATGGCGTGCGGCGGGGGATTGTTACTTTCGAGCAGGCCTTGGAGACGGTGGAAAAGCGCATGAAGGCGCTGGTCAACTGATCGCCAGCACCGATTTCCCAACCGCGGCGCGATTCCCCAGATCCCTCAGAGCTGCCGGGGCATCTTCCAAACGATAGGTTTTCCCAATAGCGGGCTTGATCAGGCCTTGCTCCCACAGATCCATCAACTGGCGGTGTGTCTGCAGGATGTAGTTGGGGTGCGACGCCGTCCAATTGCCCCAGATAGCGCCTACCACCGAGATGTTCTTCAGCAGCAGACGATTGGTGGCGATGCTGGGGATGCGGCCCGAGGTGAAGCCGATCACCAGGATACGGCCGCCAGGAGCCGTGCATTTGGTGGAGAGATCGAAGATATCGCCGCCAACAGGGTCATAAACGACGTCCGCTCCTGCCCCCGTGATTCGTTTCACTTCGTCCACCCAGGAGGCGTCGTTGTAGAGAATGGTGTGATCGGCGCCCTGGCGGCGGCAGAACTCGAGCTTTTCCGGAGTGCTGGCGGTGGCGATAACCCTGGCATGGCGTGCTTTGCCGATCTGGATCGCGGTCATTCCCACCCCGCTCGCGCCTGCATGGACCAGCAGCCATTCATTGGGCTGTAAGGCGCCACGCTGCTGGAGAGCAAACCAGGAAGTCTGATACACGATGGGGTAGGCAGCAGCCGTGGCGAAGTCCATCGCCTCCGGAATGGGCAGCAGGCGGCTCACCGGGCAGATCACCTCTTCGGCAAATGCTCCGAAGGAGGGCAGTGCGATGACTCGGTCGCCGATGGCGTAGCCGGTCACATGCGGGCCAATGGCATCGATAACTCCGGCGGCTTCGGCCCCCGGAGTGAAGGGGAACCCGGGCTTCGCCTGATACTTGCCCTGGATCAGCAGCAGGTCGAAGAAATTGAGGGCCGCGGCATGGGCGCGGATACGGACTTCGCCTTCGCCTGGCTGCGGCGACGGGACATCGGCGAGGATCATCTGCTCGGGTTCGCCAAAGGCGGGGACGTGCCAGGTTCGCATGCTAGCAGGTGAGTGTACCAGATGCGGATTCGGATACACTACGTTCATGATGAATACCCGGCCCGAGGATCGCTTTACGTGGCTGCAATTGAGCGATCTGAAGGTGGGCGCATCCAGTTTCGACACGGACGATTTCCTGCGCGATCTCGAACATTCCTTCCGCCAGACAGGGCCTTGGAATGCGGTGATTTTCGCGGGGGATACGGTGGATGGCGGCATTGCCGGGGAGCTTTCCTCCGGAATCGCGCAGGCGGTAGCGCTGTTTGAGCAAGTGATGCGCATCGCCCATGGCGCGTACTTCCTTGCCGTGCCTGGAAACCATGATCTGGCGCGGGTGAAATCGCCGGCGGCGCTGCTGCTACGGCAATGGCCGCAGGATGAAGAAGTGCGGGAATTGGTGTGGGCGAAGGATTCGGAGTTATTGAACGTGGCCCGCGAATCGTTTGGCGCGTTCGAGACATACCTGGGCGAGTTGATGAAGCGATTCGGCGGATCGAGCCTGCATTGGGGCGAGATCCCCGGAGAATGGATGGCCAGCATTCCCGTTGCGGGCCGGAGGATTGGGATCGTGGGCTTGAACAGCGCCCTCTCCCAGGTGGGTCAAAGTCCAACACAGAAAGCGCAGGGACCGGCGTTGGATGAGCGGCAGCTTGCATCCGCCTGTGGCGCCGATCCGGAAGCATGGTCCCACCAGCACGACTTAAGAGTGCTGGTGACACACTATGGTCCATCCCAGATGAACCGGGTGAATCTCAATTCAGTATTGGGAAACCGGTTTCAATTGCATGTGTGCGGGAACCTGCACGGGGGAGTGCGAACGCCGATTCAGGAACCACATGGCTTGGTGCTGGAGACCCCGCCATTGCGGACGCGAAGGCTGGACACCCAGAAGGGGTACGCCATCGCTTGTGTGGATCTGGCGGAACAGATGCTCGATTGGCGCGTGCGGAGCAGGGACCGGAGCATGGGTTGGAACGACGGGATTCAGGCAAATGTTGCGATTCCCGGGCGGGCAAAAAGTAGCGATGACAAACGTGGGTTTCGCATAGAGTCGATCGAGCTCACAAATTTCCGCTGTTTTCCGAAGTTTCAAGCCTCCTTCCGACAGCCATCGACGCTGCCGGGCGAATGGACCTGTCTCGCCGGCATCAACGGCGCCGGAAAATCGGGCGTGCTGCAGGCGCTCTGTGTGGCGATACTGGGAGAGCCGCTGGCGCGGGAACTCGGTGGGGAACGCCTGCAGCGAATGCGGCGCCGGGAGAATGGCGTCGCACACGACGCGTCAATCCGCCTGATTGTGAATGACGGCGGCGGCAGCGCGGTGGCCGATCTGAAGATGACCATCGGCAGGGACGGCAGCATTGGTGTGGAAGACGCCGACCGCTGGCTGCCGTTTTGGAAGCAACTCAACTCTACTGCTGTGATGGCGTACGGAGCGACGCGCAACCTGTCCCCTTTCCGTGACTCGCGATACGAAGGCATGAGCGCCGACGTGCGGCGGCTGATGACCATGTTCGATCCGTTGAGTCAACTGGCCAGTGCGGAAGTATTGTTGACACAGCAACAGCCCGGGAGTCCGGTGGTGCGCCTGTTTGCGGAGCTGGTGGAACACGTTTTTGATGGCGAACTGACGGCCACCATCGCCAGCGACGGCGCCCTACGGTTCGCGGCGCCGGGACGGAATGGAGTGGAGGCAGTGGATCTGCCCGACGGGTTCCGGTCTTCCGCGGCGTGGATGGCCGATTATTGCGCCGTGTGGTGTGAAAAGAACAAGGACAAGGCGGCTGGCGCGTCGCTCGCGGATATGGATGGCATTGTGCTGATCGACGAAATCGATCTGCATCTGCATCCTTCCTTGCAAAGGCAACTGGTGCCGAAGCTGCGCCAGGCTCTGCCTCATGTGCAGTGGATCGTGACCACCCATTCGCCGCTCGTTTTGGGCAATTTCGACAGTGCGGAGATCATTGCGCTCGATCGCGAGGCCGAGGGTGGCGTGCGGCGGCTGGACCGGCAGATTCTCGGCTTCTCGTCGGATCAGATCTATAACTGGCTGATGGGGACTCCGCCGACGGGCGCGGAAATAGAGAAGCAATTGGAGGCCAGCGAGCGCGGCGCTGGGCCCGGCGATGACGAGATCGCACGGTTGCTGGAAATGTCTCCGAAGGTTACGGCCGAAGAGGCTCGCCGGCGTGTAAGCAAATTGACCGGCAGTTTGTCGCGGCTGAAGCCATGAGGAGTTGGAAGCGGTCCGGTGTAGTAGCTCCGACGCTGGCGGACACCGGCGCCGGAGGCAAGAAGCGCAAAGCCCATGTCGAGAAGTTCGACGACGACCAGTCGATCCCGAAGTCGTTTCCCGGGCATTGGACGGAGCCGGACGTGCGGGGAATCCTGTATGCCATGCAAGGCCGCGTTTGTGCCTATTGCGGGGCAGATATCTCTGAAGCGGGCATCGACGTGGAACACTTCCGGCCAAAGGGCAACGTAGTGGAAGATCCCGGGCATGGCGGGTATTGGTGGCTGGCCTATGAGTTGAGCAACTATATGCTGAGCTGTACCATCTGCAATCAGCGCCTGAAGAAAGACCGGTTCCCATTACTGGATGCGGCGCAGCGAGTGCGGTATCCACAGCGGCATTTGCTGGCGGCGGAGCCCAAGGTGCTGCTGGACCCGGCGGAGGAAGACGTGGAGTCGATGCTCGCCCTGGACCCGGCAGCGATTCTCAACGGACGCATTGTGCCGAATCCGGCGCTGGCTGAGCCCGCCGCGGGGCGGGTCCGCCAGACTCTCGATTTTTTCCGCGTCAACCGCAAAGCACCTCAGGTGCGGAAGCGCCGCGAGTTGATCAAGGAAGTGCAGAAGGCCGTGGATGAGGGCGATCTGCAGAAAGCGAAGGAATACGCCATTCGCTATCGACAGCACAGCCTGGTGGCCCGGTTGACGTTGGGGGAAAAAGCGCCCGGTGCATTGCCGACGCCCGCGGAGGAGTTGCATTGGCTCATAGGAGAGCTTGCTTCCGAGCTGCTGCAGAAGATCGAAGATGTGGAATCGGGCGGCGGGGAACTGGATGAGCGCGAGGCGAAGGAACTGGCCTGGGCGCTGGCTGCGATCTGGAAGGCGCCCCCTTCGGGAACCAGCGCCGACGTGGAGCAATTCCTCGTTGAGAGGGGCTTGGCGGAGTTCGTGAAGGACTACCTGCAAAAGTTGACTTGAGCGCTACGGCGCGAAGAATGAGCGCACCAGGAACGCCGCCATCTGGGCCCGCGTCGTGGGGCTTTCCGGACAGTACTGGCTGGAGCTGCAGCCGAGCGTGACGCCCAGTTCCCGCATCTTCTGGATGGAGGGGTAGAACACGCTGTTGGTATCGACGTCGTTGAAGCTGAAGGCGGTAGGGAATGGGAACGCCTGCGACGGAGCCACCGCCAGCTTTCCACGCACCAGGAACGCTGCCATCTGCGCGCGCGTGACCGGTTCACCGGGACAATACGTGGTGGTAGTGCAGCCCGCCGTGATGCCGAGTTCACGAAGCTTCTGGATATAGCGGAACTGCGGGTGACCGGTGGAAACGTCCGTGAAATAGGGTGTCCCGGAATTAGTGAAGGAATCGCTGCCAAGAACGGATCGCACCAGGAACACCGCCATCTGTCCGCGCGTGATGAGATCGTCCGGGCAGTACGTGGTGGCCGTGCAGCCTTGCGTAATACCGTTGGTCTTCATCAGGGAGATAAAGGAGAAGAAGGGATTGGTGGTGGGCACGTCGGTGAACGGCGCAACTGGATTGCCCGCCGCGGCCTGCGCGAAAACAACGCGATGGCCCGCCACCACGACACTCCCTACACGCGGAACAGTCTCGGTGTTCTGCTGGATCGTGAACGAGATGTTGGCGCTGCCGGAGGCGACATTGGGCGAGGCGAAGCTGATCCAATCGGTGGGGATGACACTGCTCCAGGGACAGGAGAAGGGGGCCGTGACATTCACCGTCACCTGACCGCTGGTGGCGGGCACGTCGAAGGCTTGATTGGAGAGCGCGTAGCTGCAGGCAGGTTGCGTTTCCGAGCCAAAGAGCGTGGTGACCAGGGAATTGTCCGTGGCCTGAGAATCGTAGGTGTCGCTGATGGCGGAAAGACTGATCTGCTGCGCCACGCCAGGAAACGCGTTCGCCGTGGGACGAAGTGTCGTCCGGACCTCGATGCCCGCGCCTGGGGTGAGTTGGGGGATGTCGACGCGATAAGAATTACCGGTGGTGGAACAGGTCACACCCGTCGCGAAGCAGCTCAGCGCCAGCAGCCCGTTCGGCAGGATGCCACGAATGGTGACGTGTTCGGCCGATTCCGGGCCCCGGTTCACCACGCGCTGGATGAGATCGAAATCCTGGGTGTTGACGAAGCTCGGCGAAAAGGTGTCCTGGAAGACTTGCAGCCGGCTGTTGGAAAGCTTCAGGATCAGGCTGTCCTGGGGATTCTTGAAGGGAAGAATTGGCGGCGCCGCTGTTACAGGCAGGCGGATGCCGGAAGAGGCTCCGCCGGTGAGAAACACATTGGCCTTGGAGTCGAGGACTACGGTGAAGCGGTCACCGTCATTGACCCCGTCGGCAAACCACGACCCCAGCAGCGACAAGCCGTTGGAGGAGAGGCGTAGCAGGTAGGCTGCCCGATCCGTAGGCGTGATCAGCGGGCCGGTGGATGGGAAGTTCAGGGATCGCGTGACGCCGGCCAGGAACGCCTCCCCGAGTGAATTGACAAAGACGGATTGGCCGACATCGTCGCGCGACCCGCCAAGGTAAGTCGAGTACAGCAGGCTCGTACCGGAAGGGTTCAATTTCAATGCGAACGCGTCGCCGTTTGGCCCACCGTTCTGATTGCCGCCAAAAGCGATCTGAAGGGAAGCGGCGACAGGGAAATTGGTGGATGTCGTATTCCCGGTCACGTAGGAGTTGCCGCTGGAATCGACCCGTATGCCCCGGCCGATTTCCGTGCCGTTGCCGCCAATGCAGGTGATCCATTGCGCGCCATCTCCATTGCTCTTCCACTTGATGACCACGAGATCGTTGCCATCGAGTGAGCCAATGGTGGGACCGGCGGCAATCGAAGCGCAGGTGGCGCGCCCGGTAAGGAACGGATTCCCTTCTTTGTCGGTGGCGATCCCGTAGGCCTGCTCCGTCCCTTCTCCGCCGAAATAGGTGGAATACAAGACCGCGCCGCCGGGGTGGATCTTCACCAGGAACATATCGTCGCCGCCGGCGAACGAGCCTTGGCGGGGAGTACGCGTGGGGAAATTGGTGGATGAAGTGTAACCGGTGTAGTAGGCGGCCCCATTGGCATCCAGGGCCACGGCAGTGCCAAACTCCTGGCTGCTTCCGCCGAGATAGGTCATCAGCGGCGGCAGGAAGCCAGAGGGCGTCATTCGCAGTGCCAACGCATCGCCATTGCCGCCGTAGTTGCTTTGAAAGGAGGCACTGTCAACGTTGAGATCGGTGGAATAGGTGGTGGCGATGATGCTCGAATAGCCGTCCGGGTCGACGGCAATTCCCGCGGCTTCATCGTTTCCAGCGCCACCTATATAGGTGGAGAACACCAGGTTCCCCGACGGGTTCACCCGGGCCAGAAAAATGTCGACGTTGCCGGAGTTGTAATCGCGGAAGGGTGACCCTGCGACAGGGAAGTCGAGAGAATTGGTGCGGCCGGTATAGTAAAGGTCCCCGGCGGCATCGGCCCCGGCGCCAACAGCGGTGTCTGCGTTTAGTCCTCCGTGGAAGATGTGGTAGGAAATGACCGGGTCAATCAGGAGCGGGAGGGAAGGCTCGTAGGAAGGGAGGTCGAACGATACCTCAGTGGCGGAAACGAGCCGGAAGGAAACAGGCACCGGGCGGTTGTTCTGGTAAGCGCGGGGAGCGCGGTGGCGGAATTCCCCGGAAGAAGATCGCAGAATGAGGTCGCCATTAGGGGACAGGAAGGGGGTAGCGTCAGGGAAGGCGAGGCGGATGAGGGCAGGATTGGCATGTGCTGCCAAGTTAAATCGATACTCGATTCTATGGTCCGCCCCCCTCACCTCCATGTCTATCCCTTCATACACGCCCTTCCGCACCACGCTCCCGTATTGCGGAATCCCCGCCTGCCACTTCCTCTTATCCTTCCCAATAAAATAGCTGCTTACCCCAGGCAGTTTCTGCACCCCTTGCCAGTGCTGGTTCGCCCCGGCGCCCACCAGATGGAAGCGGGAAACATCGCCCGGCGCCCCGCACACCACTTCATCGCTGGTGAGAAAAATGCGGAAGCTTCCGGCCCGGGCCACAAACTCCACCGACGGATGCGTCTGCCTTCGATTCGGCTCAAACGGAAACGGAGTCCGCCCCAGAGCGTCCACGAAGGCCGGCGGCAGATTACCGGAAGACCCGGAAGAGGCCAAAACCGGACCAGACGCGCCAAAACAGAAGAGAGCAAAAATGGTGTGGCGAAGGAAACTGAATTGCAGGACGATAGCTCCTTTCGAAGGTAAGACACGCAGATCGACGGGAGAGATAACTTCTTACTACTCTATCGGAAAAAGACCGAAATGGGAACGGGAAACCCTGTCGGGACGGGGTTCCCGGCAACCTCCCCTATTGACACAAACAACATTTCGGATAAGAATTGTTAGGCCGAGACATAAAAACGGGAGAGGTGTCTGATGTTCAAAACAAAAAAGACCAAACTTGATACGGACCTGACCGCCCGTACATACACCAGCAGCGATGTAGCGCGGCTCGGAGGTGTCAGCCTGCGCCAGCTTCAGTGGTGGGATGAGCGGAAAGTCGTGTCCCCGCGCCATGAGGGACACAAACGAATTTACTCGAGCGAAGAAGTGGTGGAGATTTCCGTGATCTCCGAATTGCGCCGGAAGGGTTTCTCGCTGCAGAAGATCCGGCGGGTGCTCCGTTTCCTGCAACGCGAGATGGGCAAGCGGCTCAGCGACGTCATGAGTCAGGATTCCGCCCTCCATCTGGTAACCGACGGGAAGGCCCTTTACCTGGAAGATTCCAACGACAAGATTGTGGATATCCTGAAAAACGCCCGCCAGCCGATGTTTCTGGTATGCGTCACCGATCAGGTCAAGCGGATCAATGCGGCCACGCGGCCGGCGGCGCCCCGCAAGCCCGTACGGGCCGAGCAGGCGGCGATGCCAATGCGCAAGAGCCGCGCGGTCTAGCTCATCCCCTTGTAACGCGGCCGAGCCGCCGGAACCCCAAAACCACTGCGATATACTGGAAAAGGGCTGGGAGGCCTAGCTGTGTCCGATAACCGCCGATTCTCCTTCTTATTTCTGTGCCTGATTCTTTGCGGTACGTTCCTGGGAGGGGTGTTCGGTCCCGGTGTTACCGGCGTATCGGCCGCCACGGGCGATGAAGACGAGATCAACTCCAGCATCAAGTCTTTCACCAAGCTCTTCCAGGTGGTGGAGGAGAATTTCGCGGACAAAGTGACCCCGGATAAGGCGATCTACAAGGGCGCCATTCCGGGGATGCTCAAAACTCTCGATCCCCACTCGTCCTTCTTCGATCCCCGCGATTTCCAGATTCTGCGCGAAGACCAGCGCGGTGCCTATTTCGGCGTCGGCATGACCGTGTCGGAACGCAACCGCCGTACCATCGTGATCGCCCCGTTCCCGGGATCGCCGGCCTACAAGGCGGGCATCCGCCCCGGCGACACTATCATTGATGTCAACGGGAAGCGCACCGACAACCTCACCAGTACCGAAGTCGCCGACCTGCTCCGCGGTCCCCGTGGAACGGCCGTCAAGGTGACAGTCGGGCGCGAAGGCGTGGAAAAGCCGCTGGTGTTCGATATTATCCGCGATGAGATTCCTCGCAAGAGCGTCGAAAGCGCCATCTGGGTCAAGCCCGGAATTGCGCACCTCGATATCCAGTCCTTTAATGAAAACACCAGCCGGGAAGTGGAAGAGAACCTCCGCGCCCTCGGTGAGGAAAACATCAAAGGTCTCATTCTGGACCTGCGTGACAATCCCGGTGGGTTGTTAAACGAGGGCGTAGCCGTGGCCGGCCGTTTCCTGACCAAGGGTCAACTGGTGGTTTCCCACAAAGGCCGCTCTTCACCGGAAAAGCCTTATTATGCGGGCCGCGGCTCCAGCGGGCGGGATTATCCCATCGTGGTGCTGATCAACCGTTATTCGGCTTCGGCCGCGGAGATCGTTTCCGGCGCCTTGCAGGATCACGACCGGGCCTGGATTCTCGGTGAAAACAGCTTCGGCAAAGGCTTGGTGCAGACCGTGTATCCGCTGGTGGAAAACACCGGCCTCGCGCTCACCACGGCCAAATATTACACCCCCAGCGGACGGCTCATTCAGCGCGATTATTCGCAGGGTTCTTTCCTCGATTACTACAACAAGAAGGATTTGAATACCCAGAATCCGCTGGATATGAAGACCACCGATGCCGGCCGGCAGGTGTTCGGCGGCGGCGGAATTGCTCCCGATGAAAAGTACACCCTGCCCAAGTTCAATCGCTTCCAGAGCGAGATGTATCGCCGCTTTTCCTTCTTCAGTTTCTCTTCGCGCTACTTCAGCACGCACGAAGCGAAGCTCTCCAAGGAATGGAATCCCGATGAGAACACGCTCAATGAGTTCCACCAGTACCTGGTGAAGGAAGGCGTGCAGTTCAGCGAAGGCGAGTTCGCCGAGAACCGCGACTGGCTCAAGCAGCAGATCAAACGCGAGCTGTTCATTACGGCCTTTAGCCAGGAAGAATCGCGCAAGCTTACCGTGGAAACCGACCCGGTGGTATTGAAGGCAATCGAGTCGCTGGCGGACGCGAAAAAGCTCCTCGAAACGGCGAAGAAACTGGTCGTCCAGCGCTAGCCGGCAGGGCCCGCGGAGAGGTCTCCGAACTGCGATAAGATATTAGGGCCCATGAAGATCAACCCGAACAAGTGCGTTGCTTGCGGCAATTGCACCTATGTATGCCCGATGGGCGCGATCTACATTGATCCAACCATCCGCCGCGCCACCATCAATCGCGATGAATGCGTGGAATGCTATAGCTGCTACAACGGGCTCAGCCAGGAGCATCTGAATCCGGTGGTGGTCCGCACCATCCGCAAAGTATTCCAGATGATGCGGCTGAGATTCGACCCCGAGCCCGATGTTTGCCCGACGGCAGCCTTCGAGCCGGACGAACTCAGTTGGCCGCGTGTCGTAAGGCGTGCCTTCAGTGATCCGCGTGTGCCCCATGAATCGACCGGCGTGCAGGGCCGCGGCACCGAGGAAGTGAAAACCAACGATGTCAGCGGGCGCGTGAAGGTGGGCGAAGTCGGGTTCACCATCGAGTTCGGCAGGCCCGGCCTGGGCGCACGCTTCCGCGAGATCGAGAAGATGTCCACTGCGCTGGCCCGCCTGGGGGTTCACTTCGAGAAGAAGAATCCGGTCACTACCCTGATGACGGACACCACCACCGGCAAGATCCGCGAGGACATCCTCGACGAAAAAGTGCTGTCCGCCATTCTCGAAATCAAAACCAACGTCGAGCGCACGGAGGAGATTATCCGTGCCGTGTGGGAGGTGGAGAAGCAGATCGAAACCGTCGTCACCATCGGCGTCGGCACGCGTTGCGATGAGCAAGGCGAGGAACACGTGGTGGCGCCCATTCTGGAAAAACTCGGCTACAAGCTCCACCGCGCGAAAACAAATATTGGATTGGGCAAGGTGGTGAACGAGCCGGCAGCCGTTCAGGAAACCGTGGGAACAGGAGCCTCCCGATGACGAATACACTGCACCGCTTCGGCGAAGCCGCAACATTTTACGATGACTTTGTTGTATTCGCCATCCCCAGCCGGGGCAAGAACGACAAAGGCTGTTTGCCGAAGCTGAAGGAATTCCTCCGCATGGCGGTTTCCTTTAAGCCCGTGAATCTCGGCGATGCCTCGCACGGCGGCGCCCTGCGCCCGAGCCGCGAGATGAGCCCCACGTCGCATTGGAACCGCGATATGACGCCGGATTTCGAAGCCGTGATCAACGGCGTGGATACGCCCACCACCGTGGCCGCCGTTTTCGACAGCCGCGTCAATGCCGAGGAGTTCGTCAAGGCCGTCAAGAAGGCTGATCTCGGACTGTGCATCAACATCTCCACCTCGATTGACGGGGCCGAGCAGTGCTGCTTCGCCGCTGGAATCCCCCGTCACAGCGTTGGCTATTCGCTAGGCTTCGAAGGCAAAACGGAGAAACTTCCCAACACGCAGGTGCTGATGCTCAGCACGATGTGCGGGCACGGCATGATCAGCCACAGCATGGCCAAGAAAATGATCGACTGGGTGAAGGAAGGCCGGCGCACACCGGAAGAAGCGGTCACCTACATGGCCCGGTTCTGCTCCTGCGGCGTGTACAATCCTTCGCGCGCCAAGCGCATTCTGGAAGATGCTCGCGGCACCATGAAATAAGGCGATGCCGACCGAACGCGAGGAGATGATTGTCCGCAAACTGCGGGAGATCTGCCTGGCGCTTCCCGAAGCTAAGGAAACGGTCACCTGGGATCATCCGAACTACCGCGTCGCTGACAAGATCTTCTGCATCATGGGCGGCTACGAGGGCACTCCGAACATCACCGTCAAGGTGGGCAAGCCGTTGCTGGAAGTGTTTCTCAAAGACCCGCGATTCGTACTCGCATCCCACATCGGCAAACACGGATGGGTGTCGATGCAGGTTGCCAAAGGCAGGCTCAACTGGAGCGAGATTGCTTCGTTGTGCCGCGACAGCTACCGGCGGGTGGCGCCGGCGCGGCTGGTGAAGCAACTGGATTCCTAGGGGTTGGACGGCGCTGCACCGGTGAGTGAGCCAAGCCAGGATGTGGCTTCGCGATCCCCGGGCTGCAAACTGAGAATCCGCCGCAACGTCTGAGTGGCCTCTTCCCGGCGCCCCGTCTGCACCAGCGCCAGCGCATACAGCTTGAGCAGCTTCAAATCGTTCGGTGTGCTCTCCAGCGCCTGACGCAATTCCCGCTCCGCCTCGGAAAAATTCTTGGCCTGCATGAACATCGTGCCCAAATGCTGATGCGCGTCGCCTGCGCCTTCGGGAAACTCTTCCATGTACGTGCGGAAATGACTGGTCGCTTCCGTGGCGCGCCCCTGGCGGGCATACACCAGTCCCAGCAGAAAGTGCATCTTGGGATTCTTCCCGGTGACCGCCAGCGCGCGCAGAGCCATTGCTTCCGTATCCTTCCAGTGCTGTGTCTGCTGCCACGATAGGGCCGCAAACAGGGCCAGCACGCAGAAGCCTGCGGCGGCGAGCGCACGGGGCGGAATGCGCTGCTGCAGCGTCGCCAACGCGAACACGGCAGCCAGCGCAAGCCCAACGCCTGGGATATAGGTGAACCGGTCCGCGTAAGCCTGGCTGCCCGCCTGGGCAATGCCGGACATCGGGAAAGTGGCGATAACGAACCAGAGCCATCCGCCGAGCAGATACGGGGCGCGGCGGCGCAATACAACGGCGGCAATAGAAATCCCCACCAGTGTCGCCAGCATGAGAACTCCGGTGCCGTTGCGTATATCCTCATGCGGATAGAACACACCGAGGTTCGCCGGCCACACGAAGCTGTAAACGTAGCTCGCATAGCTGCGAATGAGATTCCAGATGCGCAGTTCCAGCGGATGCCCTTCGAGCGTAGCCATCGCCGACTCCTGCTGCCCCATCACTGTCAGCACGCTGAGTACAGCCGACATGGCAAACAGCGGCGCCTTTTCCTTGAGCAGCGGGATACAGGATTCGCGGCCAGTGACACGGCCCAGCGGCCACCAATCGAGCAGCAGCAGGATCAACGGCAACACGACCACCGTTGGTTTGCTGGAGCAAGCGGCAAAGCCCGCCAGCAGCATCCACAGGTAATCCCGTTTTGCGCCGCTGCGCGCGTAGTTGGCATAGGCCAGCAGCGTGCACGAGAAGAATAACCCCGAGAGCACATCTTTACGCTCCGCTGCCCACGCCACCGATTCGACGCGCAATGGATGCAAGGCATGCAGGGCGGCGGCGAACACCGAGGGCCAAAGCGCGTTGGTCAAACGATACAGGGCCAGTAGCAGGACGGCGGCATTGAGTGCGTGCAGCACCAGGCTCACCGCGTGGTGCGCGCCGGGGTTGAGTCCGAACAGACTCACGTCCAGCATGTGCGAGATCCAGGTGAGTGGCTGCCAGTAATAGAGCTTCACCGAAGTCCAGGCATCCAGGATCCCCCGCGCAGTGAGCCCTTCCCGCACCATCGGATTGTGATGGATGTACTGGGCGTCGTCGAAGTCGACGAAATCATGGTTGACGATAGCCGAGAAAACAGCGAGGCTGGCGAGAAACAGAATGCCCGCTGCGATCCAAACCTGCTTCGGCAGGGCCCGGATCTGCGGCGCTGCGGGTGTACTTTGCGGGCTTTTCGGCGGTTCTTTGGGCTTTCTCGACACTGTGGGCGATTATAACGAACCGGGCTACACCGGCGGGCAGGAACAAAAACGGATAAACTGACCGCATGAAGCGGTATTTGTTGTGGCTCGCTCTGGGAGCGGCACTCAACGGACAAGGGCTATGGGAGCGGCGGGCTCCGTACCCCATCGAAGCAACGGAAGTATCGGCAGCGGCGTTGAACGGCCGGATTTACGCGCTGTGCGGCTTGCTGCCAAACGGCCGTAACACCGGCGCTCTGTACATTTACGATCCCTATCGCGATGAGTGGAGCGAAGGACCGCCGGTTCCCATCGACGGTGGGGCGGATCACTGCAATGTCGCGGCCGCAAACGGCAAGCTCTATGTGCTGGGGGCGATGCGCTCAGGCAGCGCGGAGGGAAACACTTACGAATACGATCCGGCCGCGCGCCGTTGGAGCATGGTCGCGCGCATGGGCGAACCGCGCGGGGCCAGCGGTGTCGCTGCCATCGGGAACAAGATCTATGTGGCGGGAGGATTGGCCGGTACCGCGCCCGTGAACACGTTCGAAGTTTTCGATACCGACACGAGACAATGGTCACGCCTGGCGCCGATGCCCACCGTGCGCGATCACCTTACCGCCCAGGCTGTGGGAGGGAAGTTCTACGCCATCGCCGGGCGCGTCGGCGCGGAGAATCTTCGGACCAATGAGGAGTACGATCCGTCGTCAAACACCTGGCGCTCGCGCACGCCAATCCCGACAGCGCGCGGCGGCCTGGGAAGCGGCACGCTGCGTGGCCGGATTCAGGTCTTTGGCGGCGAGGGCAACAGTGGCCGTCCGGAGCAAACCTTCGAGCAGCATGAGGAATACGATCCGGTGAGCGACACATGGGGTGCGCTGGCATTGATGACCGCCCCACGCCACGGCCTGTATGGGGCGACGCTCGATGGGCGTATCTTCACCCCCAGCGGCGGCCCGCGCCAGGGCGCAACGTTTTCCAATTCGAACGAGGCGTTCTTTCTCCCTCTGCCCGATGCGCCGGCAATCCGGGACTTGCGCAATGCGGCCAGCTTCACCACGGATCTTGCACCGGGAACCATCGTGGCTTTGCTGGGATCGAATTTGTCCCAAGGGGAACAGGAGTTGTCGCGTTTCCCCGTCCCCACAACGATGAACCTGACCACGGTGCGAGTGAACGGCACCGCTGTGCCGCTGCTCTATGTCAGCCGCAACCAGATCAACTTCCAACTTCCCTACAGCCTCTTTCCCGGGCCGATCTTCGTCACGGTGTCCCACGTCACGTCGGCCAGCGCCACCTTCAACGCCGCGGATGCAACGGCAACGGCGCCGGGATTGTTTGCGTTATCGGGAAATGGAGAGGGCCAAGGCGCCGTGCGAGTGGCAGGAACCGGCTTGATTGCCCGAGTGGCCGGCGACGGCATTTCCCGCGCTGCCCGGCGAGGCGAGATTGTGGAGATCTACGCAACCGGATTAGGGCGGCTGGACTTCCCTCCGCGCCCCAGTGATCCGGCGCCTTCGGATCCTCCGGCACGGACGGTCGAGATTCCGGAAGTCATGATCGGCGGGGTAAGGGCGGAGGTGCTCTATTCGGGGCTAACTCCCGGTGCGATCGGGCTCTATCAAATTAACGCCCGCATTGCGGCCAACGCACAGACCGGAGCCGCAGTCCCGGTGAACATCCGCATCGGAGCCAAGATGGGCAACCCAGTGACGATTGCCGTGGTGGAGTGACGCGGATCATTTGGCTGACGCCATCGCCTTCCACGCTTCCTCATCCTTCCCCACGCTGAGGCCGTTGGCGCCGCGCACCAACGGAAGCCGCAACAGCAGCGGCTCCTTCTCAATGCGCGCCAGCAGGTCCGCTTCCGATACCTTCAAATACTTCAGGCCCGCGTCGGTGTAGGCCTTCCCATCCCGATCCAACAGCGCGTCCCAACCGAACTTCTCCACGAAACGGCGAATCTCACCTGCCGCCAGTGCCCGCTGCTTGAGATCCACCATCTGAATCGTGACCCGCCGCTCTTTGAAGAAACGCTCCGCGGCGCGTGTCGCCTGTGAGTTCTTCACACCAAAAATCTGAACACCCTGCATGAGCTTCCATTATCCGCCGCTTGCCACCATGTCGGACACCGGACCCAGCAGCCCGGCCCGCGATTGATCGGCGGGCTTGGTGGTGAGCAACACGCAGATCAGGTTCTTCGTGGGGTCCGCCCAGCAGACCGTGCCGGTGGAACCGTAGTGGCCATAGGTCTTCGCAGAACAGGATTTGCCGAAGGTGCCGGGGTCGATCATGAAGCCGATACCCCATGGTTTGTTCAGGCCCTGATTCTGATTGGCGATCATGTCATGCGCGATGGCCACGGAGAGAGGCTTGCCGCTGGGCTGCAGAAAGTACTTGAGAAACCGCGCCACATCCGCGGCGGAGGCATGTGCACCACCCCACGGAGCGCCGAGATCGCGCCAGTAGGGCGTGTTCCAGTTCCAATCATCGTTTGGATTCGGTACCTGGCACTGCGCCAGATCCGCAATCTTGCGGCCCCCAAGCCCCAACGATGTTTGCGTCATGCCGAGCGGTGTGAAAATCTCCTTGCGCAGGAAATCGCGGAACGGCGTTCGCGTCACGCGTTCGGCGATCTCCGACGCAAGCAGGATACCCATGCTCTGGTATTTGCACTGTGTCCCCGGCTGGAACAGCAGCGGCGTCTTGCACGTGCCCGCGACGAAATCTTTCAGCGAAGCGTGCTTCTTGCGCAGCGCCTCGTTATCCGCAAGCATGTCCGGCAGCCCGGAAGTATGCGTCAACAGCATCTTCACGGTGATCCGGTCGCGATCGCCGCCGGAAAATTCAGGGATATACTTCTTCACCGGATCGTCCAGCTTCACATGGCCGCGCTCCACCAGTTTCATCACACCCGCGGCTGTCATCGGCTTCGTGATCGACGCGAGCAGAAACACTTCGTTCTCACTGCGCGCCTTGCCGAAACCCTTGGCGATGCGGGTGCTGCCTTGCTCGACATAAAGTGCCGCGGCGGAAACGTCGCCACTCGCGGTGGCCGATTGAATCTTCGCCATCGCGGCATCGATCTGGCCGCGCTGGATGGCGGCAAAGGCTCCGCAGAGCAGAGTGCGTCGGGTCATCGTATGATGTCTCCGTGGCGATTCAGGATTCGGGCTCGGGCTTGCGCGGATTGCGGATGAGCTTCGGGATATCCTGCATCAGATCCGCGATCGCTGTTGGCTGCACCACCGAGTATACTCCGCGCACGAAGCCCGAACCATCCACGAGATAAAGCTGCTTGCTGTGCGCGGTGATCTCGTCGGGATCCAGATGGCGTTGCGTCGCCTCCTGGATGCGGCGGATGGTGGGTTTGTCCCCGCTAACAAAAATCCAGCGTTGCGGGTCAGCGCCATTCTTTGCGGCATAAGCGGCCAGCACCGCTTGTGTGTCGCGGTCGGGATCGATCGACAGGCTGATCAGACGCACTTGCGGCATGTCTTTTGTCCGCTCCTGCAGCTTGCGCATTTCAGCGGTCATCCGCGGGCAAACGAGTGTGCAGTTGGTGAAGATAAAGTCGAGAATCCAGACCTTGCCTTGGAGCGAAGCATGGCGGAAGGGCATGCCAGTATGCGTCGTGAAGTCGAAATCGGGCAGCGGGCCGAAGTCAGGCAGCATCTCCTCCGTATCCACTACAGGGCGGCGGGAGCACGCGGCAAGCGCGCCCGCGGAGGCAAGCAGCAAGCGGCGGGTCATTCTCTCGCTCCGTTTCTATGCTGCTCCCGCAGCACGTTCGGATCGTCCATGCGCGGGCCGGGCTTGGGGTCCAGCGGATCGCGGGCGTTGGCTGGGTCGAACACTTCTTTCGGTACAGGCAGCAGTTTGTAAGGGGTCAAATCCGGCTTTGTGGTGAACATGTCGCTCAGGTCCGCAGCCGCGCCATCGAACAAATTCAGCGGCGGCAGCCCCAGCAGACGAAACGTCGTCTTCAGCATCGACGGGAAGCTCGCGTTGACGTGCGAGACGTAGTTCTTCTTCGCATAAGGGCTGACGGCGAGGAACACCGTGCGATGCGAGTCAATATGATCCACACCGCCCTGTGCATCGTCTTCGGTGATGAAGATCGCCATGTTCGGCCACCATTTGCTTTGCGAAAGGTATTCCACAATCCGGCCCAGCGCATAGTCGTTATCGGCAACGTAAGAGGCCTGATAGGGATAGCCATCCTCCGGACGCGGCTTCGCCATGTGATCGTTTGGCAGGTGGATGAAGACAAGTTGCGGGAACGGCTGTTGGCCTTTCACATAAAGCTTGTCCACCTCCGCCAGGAACTGGCCCGCGCGGTATTGATCGGGGATGTTGGTGTTGTACTGAGCGTACTCGCGCGACGTGTTGCGATACAGCGGCTCAGGCATCGGAACGTTGGTCATCAGCCGGCCGCCCGTTGGCTTTAGCCCCGGCCCCTCGTCGATGCTGGCCAGTTCGAAGCCTTCCCCATAGTTGCGGAAAGAAATGCCGTGCCGGTCGAGTTGGTGCCACAGCGTCCCGTTCTCCAGTTGATCGTCAGGATGAACGGACGAGTTGCTGTTGTGAAAACGAAGCCGGCCCGGCGCGGTGGTCGGCATGCGGAAATCCTTCATCCCGCCTCCCGCCATGATCGAGCTTTCCGACCACGCATTGGGATACGAACCAACCACCCAATGGTGGCCGTCGACGCTCACCTCCGAATCGGCATAGAAGTTATCACTGAAGGCGAACTGCTTGGCCAGCGCGTGATGGTTCGGGGTGACACTGACGCCGCGCAGGCTCAAGCGCTGGCGCAGGCCGCTTTTGGTGCGATCCCCGTCACCCTGCACCACACCCGCGGCGCCGAAGCGGGCCAAATCCCAGACACCCGTGGCGGGTCCGTTCGCAGCCTGGGCCACATCGCCGAAGACTTCGTCGTACGTTCGGTTTTCCTTGACGATGATGACCACATGTTTGATCTCCGCCGGAAGCGCGGCAGGCTTCGATTTGGCTGGTACGAAGCCGTTGTTCGCGTAAACACGCTCCGTGTGGCGGCGGAGTTCGTCGCGGCCAGGCACGGGGAACATGGTGAGAGCGCCGCGGCGCAGGTCGGCCTGGAATGTCGTGGAGTTACTCCGGCCCGCATTTGGGCCCGTGCCGTGGCCCTTGGCGTTGGCCACATAAACATTGTCACGATCGATGACCACCCGCGTAGGGAACCAGGCCGCGGGCAGGTGGCCGATGACGCTGTTCGTCTTCGTGTCAATCACGGCAACAGCATTGATCCCCGCTTCCGCCACCAGCAGCCAGCCGGAGGATTCATGTATCGCCATCCCAATGGGAATCACGCCGCGCAATTTTTCCAGGCCAGGGATGCGGATCTGAATCTCGGCCACGATGGATCGCGCGGCGGGGTCGATGACGGTAATCGTGTCGTTATGCGCATTCGAAACATAAACGCGATCCTTCGTGGCAAGCACTCCGGAGGGGCTGCTGCCGCCGAGGCTTTTCGGACCAAAAGGCAGGCCGGTGCGCAGAAACGAAACCAGCTTCGGAGCGGTGGGGTCTTCCACATCCACAATCGCTACGGAGTTCGATTCCGGCACGTTCGGATCGCCCAGTCCCGGCACGTCGATCATCGCGCCGGAAGCATCGGGGCGGCGCACTCCGTCGCGTGATTCGGGCGATGGGAATCCGAACGCAGGGAACGGAATCCCCGTTTCCCGCGGACGCTTGGGATCGGCGCCTGGAAGCGGCTTGTACTCGAACATACCGACATTGGTCACGTAGACGCGCTTTCCGTCGGGCGATAAGGCCACCGCGAACGGCATGCGCCCCACCCGCAGCGAAGCAGCGATGCGTTTGCGCGCGACGTCGATCACGGCCAGGCGGTAATTGGCTTGATCGACGACATACAGCAATTGCCGCGCGGCGTCATACGCCAGGTCACCGGTGTAGCTATCTTTGTAACCGCCGGTATTGAGCTTGAAAATGTGACGCGGTTTTCCCGTTTTCACTTCCAGCAGACGCACCCGGCCGGAGTTTCCTTCCGAAGCGAACACGTGGCGGTCGTCCTGGAAGGCGATCCCCATGAAGACGCTGAGCCAGTCCTGGTCATCGTCATCCATCCGCTCGATCTTCCAGGGCTGGATGGCGTTCGTTTGCCAGTTGCCGTTGGGCAGGCTTTCCAGAACGGTGAGCGTGTATCGCTTCGGTCCACCATCGCTGGTGAGGATGGTCTTCCCCGAAAGGCTGACAGCGAGGCCGAACGGCCCGGGTCCAGTGGGGTATTGCCTGCCGAGTGGGGTGAGAATGCGACCCCCTGGGAGTATGGTCTCGGCGCTCGGCCGGCGGATGGCGGAACGCGTACCGGCGGGGGCTTTGAAGTCTTGGGCGAAAGCCAGCGCGCAGAGGATTGCGAGGAGGGAGGCCATCAGGCACTAGTAGAACACAGACGCTTCAAAAAAGAGAGAGCCACCGGGCAGCTCGGAGGATTATTCCTGCCCGATGGCTCTGAACCAAGTAGGTGTTTGTCTCTCTCGGAGTGCCCTTTCTAATGCACGCGTCGTGCCAAAGAAAAAGGCGGCTCTTGAGCCTATTTCTGACCCAAGTTGGGGGATATGACTAACTGTGGGGTGAGAATGGGTCACGCATTTGGGTTAGATTCACGCAGTCCCAGCCGCCGCATCATCCGGTGCAGCGAATTGGGATGCACACCGAGGATGCCCGCGGCTTGTGTAATATTGCCCTCTGTTTCCTGCAGCGCGGCCTGAATGCTTCGTACCTTGGCGTCGCGCAGGTTGGCTTGAAAGGCGGGCACGGCAACTTCCGGTGGCGCGGAATCGACGATGTCGGCCGGCAGATCCTCGGGCTGAATGAGATCGCTTTCCCCAAGAATAGTGGCGTATTCCATTACGTTTTTCAGTTCACGGATGTTACCAGGCCAATGATATTTTTCAAGTATCGATCGCGCTGCTGTGCTCACTCCCTTCACCTTCCCCGGCGAGCGGGAGGCGAATAAATGCAGAAAATAGTTCGCCAGCAGGGCGATGTCTTCCCGCCGTTCGCGCAACGGCGGCATGTGGACCGCGAACACGTTGAGCCGGTAGTACAGGTCTTGCCGGAACCGGTTCGCCGCCACTTCGGCTTTAAGATCGCGGTTGGTCGCGGTAACGATGCGTACGTCCACCCTGATCCTGGCCGTGCCGCCGACACGTTCGAACTCGCGCTCCTGCAGGACACGCAGCAGTTTCGCCTGCAGCGCCGGGGCCAACTCACCGATCTCGTCCAGAAAGAGTGTGCCGCCATTCGCCAGTTCAATCTTGCCGCGCTTGAGCGCGATCGCGCCGGTGAACGCCCCTTTTTCGTGGCCGAATAATTCGCTTTCCAGCAGTGATTCCGTGAGCGCGGCGCAATTCAATGCGAGGAACGGCCCATTGGCGCGGCTGCTGCGGCGGTGCACAGCCCGGGCGGCCATCTCTTTCCCCGTCCCGCTTTCACCCAGAATGAGGACCGTGGATTCGGTGCGAGCCACTTTCGCGACCAGCTTCAGTGCGTCGTGGAAAGCGCGGGAATCGCCGATCCATTCGGAATCACCGGAGAGCGCGTCTTCCAGGCGCCGGCGTTCCTGCTGCAGCCGGTCAAGCGCAAGGGCCTGCGCAAGCGGTAGTCCGGCCACGCCGCTGATGGCCGCAAGCAACTCCAGATGGCCCTCATCGAATGCCGAAGCTCTGGTGCCGGAATCAAGATACAGCACCCCCAGCGTCCGATTGTCCACCGCCAGCGGTGCCGCCATGACGGCCTGCGCGCCGGCGCTGCTGGCGATATTCGGAACCTGCCACAGCACCCCATTCCTGCTGCCGAGCACGGCATCCAGCACCGTGCGGGATACGGAAATCGGCGATTTGCGCTTTGGATCGCGATGCAATCCAGCCACGCGTCCAGGTTCGCCGTCTTCGACAAAGACGATAGCGGCACGGTCGGCGGGAAAGGTGGCCAGCAACGCGGCCAGCAGCTTTTGCTCCAGCTCCTCAAGCGGGCCAGCAGATGGGAGCGCCGCACAGATGCCCACCAGCGCCGCATATTGCCGCGCCAGCCGTCCCTGCCGAACTTCGGAAACGGGTTCCAGCAGCGTGGGGCTTTGATCCATCACCACGGCCGCCTCGTCGCCGGCCGGTTCGCCCGGCGGGGCGTCAATATAGATGAACGCCGTCTCCGCCAGTGTGATCTTGTCCCCGTGCGCCAGCCGGTGCGTCTTATGCGGAACGCCGTTCACGAACGTCCCGTTGCTGGAGGTGAGGTCGATCAGATAGTGGCCGTCCGCGCGTGCTTCGATGCGGCAATGAAAGCGCGATACGGACAAATCGGGAATAGGGAGAGTGTTCTCCGATTTGCGTCCCAGCGTAACTTCCGTATCCGGCAAGGGAAACAACTGGCCCTTGAGAGGCCCGCTGATGGCGGACAGTTGCGGCATGAGAGATAGAGTATACCAGCGCTCTATTGGCCCTGCTTCACCCACTCCAGATTGAAGCGGACGTGGCGGATGTGCTGGCGCGGTTCGCCATTCTTGAGGTGGTTGAGGAAGTGCGAATAGCTGACGTGAATCATGCCGTCGCGCGATTGCATGATCGAGGGGTAGTGGAACGTGGCTGCGCCCTCGCCCCTTTCATCAAGTTCAATCTGCCGCTTCCATTTCCATGTTTTTCCCTCATCGTCGGAGAGCCAGATGGGCAGCGAGTGGCGGCCCCGTTCCAGGTTGTTGTTCACCAGCGCCCACGTGCCGTCCTTCAGTACTGCGACTTCCGAGCCGCTACCAGGATTCGGAATATCCGTGTCCTGCACGGGTGACCAGGTGATGCCGTTGTCCTTCGATTCGCTGATATGCAGCCGCTTCGGCGGCGGGCCGTTGTCGCGCATGTAAGCCACCAGCGTCCCGTCTTTGCGCCGCGCGATGGAAGGCTGGATATTGCCTGCCCCCACCAGCGGCTCACTCGTGCGCCACGTCTTGCCGAAATCATCCGTGATCGCCATCAGTGAAAACGAGTAGCCGTCGGAATAAAGTGGAACAATGATCCGCCCGCCCAGCAATTCCACCGGATGAGCACGCGTCATCCAACCCATGCGGGAGAAATATTTGTCGTTGCCGTGTTCCAGCGTGCGCTTCGCCCACTGCCCGGCCCGGCCTTCGGCGCTGAGCAGCGGCGTCACCACTTCCTTTACCTTGGCGGCAAAATTGTACGGCACAAACAGCAGTGGCTCGCTCACCTGCCACCGAGGTGCGCCGTCGCCTCCCCAATCGCTGGTGATGCGATACGTGGTCAGCGCCGTGTGCCATTCGTTGGCGATGATGGTTTGCCAGATCAGCCACAGCCGCTGCTTGCTATCGACAAACAGGGCCGGGTTGGTGTCGGGAAAGCCCGGCACATCCGCGAGCAGGAACGGAGCGCTCCATTGCTTCGCCCCCTTCTTCTTGCGCGCCCCCAGCACCACCACATCATCGGCCGTGCGCTCGCCCGAACCGCGATACCAGCACGCCAGAAGATCGCCATTGGGTAACTCCACAATGCTCGAAGCATGATTGTGCTTCACATCGAGCGGATGGATATCCTCGCGCTCGAAAACCGGCTTGGTGTCGGCGGCAATCGCCAGGACCGAGGCGAAAAACAGGGAGAGCAGGCAACGTGGCATTCCACTATTTCCGCACAATCACCGGTGGCACGTCTTTCTCACGCGCCAGCTTGTTGAAGGCCGAAAGTTCATTGTCCAACAGGTCCCGAAGCGATTGCGTATGGCGATTGATCGCGGTCGCCAGTTCCTCGTAGAAAAGCTGCGCTTGGCGAGTCGGCGCCGACTCGGCACTTTGAATGGAGCCATAGAGCGCCGCCAGGCGATTGTTGAGCCGGATCGGATAGTTGAGCGGATCCTGGTTGCTCTGATTCTTTGTCTGATACAGCTCTTCCTCAATCGCAGTCAGCTTCTTCGCCAAAGCCTTTCCCGCTTCGATGACATCTTTGCGTTCCTTGGCATCGAGACGCGCGGTCATTTCGTCGATCTGCTTGCGCACATCCCGAATCTTCAGGATGGCCTGGTGCGTTTCGCTCAGCTTGTCGCGCACCTGTATGGAGAGCGCCAGTTGCTTTTCCAGATCCTCCTGCGACACGTCCGCAAGGCGCGGATCCTTGCGAATCTCGATGGGCTGCGTCAGCGTCTTGCCGTTCACCGTGAGCCGCGCCTGGTAGCGCCCCGGCGCGACTTTCGGCCCTTGCGTGAATCCGGCCCAGAGAATCATTCCGGGAACAGTGGTGGCATCCTCCAGCCGCAAATCCCAAAGGAATTGGTTCAGCCCCGCCTTGGGCTTCGGAGTAACCTTGCGCAGCACTTTCCCTGTGCTGTCCAGGAACTCGAGCGTGGTGTCCCCCTTCGGCTCCCCTTTCAAATAACAAAAAAGCACCACGCCGTTGGCCGGATTTTCACCAATGGAAGCACCCGCCGGTATACGCGAGCGCGTGGCTCCAGCAGTGCGATAAGCAGGCTCGGGAGCAAACAGATACGCATCGCCTTTCGCCGTGCCATCTTTGATCTGCTGCAGCACGTGCAAATCATCCAGCACGTAGAAAGAGCGTCCCTGCGTGGCCACGATGAGATCGTTGTCGCGCTTCTGCACCGCCAGGTCGGTGATAGGCGCCACAGGCAGGTTCAGCCGCAGGGACTCCCATTTGGCGCCATCGTCAAACGAGATGTACATGCCGGTCTCGGTGCCTGCATACAGCAGGCCGCGGCGCGCCGGATCTTCGCGGATGACGCGCGTGAATGCCGACGCATCGATGCCATTCGTGATGCGTGTCCAAGTCTTGCCATAATCGGCGGTCTTGTAAAGATAGGGACCGAAGTCGTCCCACTTGTACATCGTGGCGGCGACATAGGCAGCGGCAGGATCATGCGGCGAAGCTTCGATGGAGTTGATCTGAATAAACTCCGGCAGATCTTTGGGAGTGACATTACGCCACGTGCGGCCGTTGTCCTGTGAAACCTGGACAAGGCCGTCATCGGAGCCGGTCCACAGCACGCCTTTCTTCACCGGCGACTCGGCCACCGTGAATATCGTGCTGAAGTACTCCACGCTGGTGTTGTCCTTGGTGATCGGTCCGCCGGACGAAACCTGTTTCGATTTGTCATTGCGGGTAAGATCGCCGCTGATGTCTTCCCACGACTGGCCTTCGTTCAAAGAGCGATGCAGCACGTTGCTGGCCGCGTACAGAACATTGGCATCGTGCGGCGAGAAGAGAATCGGAAAATTCCATTGGAAGCGGTACTTCAACTCCGCGGGTGCGCGGCCCATGGGGTTATCCGGCCACACGTTCACCGTGCGCGTTTGCCCGGTGCGATGATCGTCGCGAGTGAGATAGCCGCCATAGGAACCGGCGAAGACGATATTCGAATCCTTGGGATGGGGAGCGATCCAGCCGCTTTCGCCGCCGCCAACCGGGAACCAGTCCCGCTCGGTGATGCCCGCATCGGCCGTGCGCGAGGCGATGCGCACTGTGCTGTTATCCTGCTGCGCGCCGTAGATGTTGTAGGGAAAATCGTTGTCCGTGGTGACGCGGTAGAACTGCGCGGTGGCCTGATTCTGTGCGGTCCACGATTTGCCGCCGTCGCGAGTGACATTGGCGCCGCCGTCATTCGATTCGATCATCCGGCTGCTGTCGTCGGGCGCGATCCACAGATCGTGGTTGTCCCCATGGGGCGTGCCGATCGCGGCGAATGTGCGCCCTCCATCGGCGGAGCGGTGGAAGCCGACGTTCAACACGTAGACCACATCGGCGCTCTTCGGATCGGCGTAGATGCGGCTGTAATACCAGGCCCGCTGCCGCAGGTTGCGATCCGGGTTGACGCGCGTCCATGTGGCCCCCGCATCGTCACTTCGAAACACTCCGCCTTCTTCGGCCTCAATGATGGCATAGACGCGGTCAGGGTTCGCGGGCGAAACGGTGACACCGATCTTCCCCTGTAGACCCTTGGGCATCCCGGGCTTCTTCGAAAGATCGCTCCAGGTTTCGCCGCCATCGGTCGATTTCCAGATCCCGCTGCCTGGCCCGCCGCTTTCCAGCGTCCAGGGCTTGCGATACACCTCCCAGAACGCCGCATACAGAATGCGCGGATTCGTGGGATCCATCGCCAGATCGATGGCGCCGGCCTTGGGCCCACGATCGAGAATCTTCTGCCAGCTCGCCCCGCCGTCCTTCGATCGGAAAATACCGCGTTGCTCATTGGGGCCGAAAGTATGCCCCAGCGCGGCCACGTAGACCAGGTCCGGATTCTTCGGGTGCACCCGCACGCGCCCGATGTGGCGTGTATCCTCGAGCCCGATCTTCTTCCATGTCTTGCCGGCATCAGTGGTCTTGTACATGCCGTCGCCGTGCGAGACATTGCCGCGGATCGGTACTTCGCCCATGCCCACGTAGACGACGTTCGGATCGGATTCCGCTACACCAATTGCGCCCACCGACCCCGTGGTGAGGAATTTGTCCGTCACGGGTTGCCAGCCCCGCCCGCCATCCTGCGTCTTCCACACGCCGCCCCCTGTCGCACCGAAGTAGTAGACATCCGGCTGCGAGGCAACTCCTGTGACGGCAGTGACTCGGCCGCCGCGGAACGGACCGATGCTACGATACTTCAAGTCCTGGTAGGGTACGGGTTGGGCATACGCAGAGGCGCAGAGGAAGACCAGCAGAGTGAGCCGCTTCATGATGACGAGAATCCTAGCAAATCGGCGCTGGGCATACTTGTTTGTGCTCACGCTCCCCGCGCAGCAGACTGACCTCGATGCCCAATACAAACAGGCGTACGAGCTGTTGCGGCAGATGCGCCCCGCCGAAGCTGTGGAACCATTCCGGCGCGTCGCCGAAGCCAACGAGAAGATCGGAAACCTGTCGCGCGCCTCCATTGCCTGGAATAACCTCGGCGCGGCCTACTCCTACCTCGGTGAATTTCGGCTTTCCATTGACGCCTATCAAAAGGCGCTACGCCTGCGCGAGCAGATCAAGGACCGCTTCGGCCAGGGCCTGACTCTCTCCGGCATGGGGGCGGTGGAATGGAGAATGGGTGAGTTCCAGCGGGCGATTGATCTCTACAGTCTGGCCCTCGATCTATTCCGCGAAGAAAAAGCAGTCCCGCAACAGGCGGATGTGTTGAGCAATATGGGGCTGGTTTTTGCCGATCTTGGTGATGAATCATCGGCGCGGCGGCGGTATGGCGAAGCGCTGCAGTTGTGGCGGATGGCGAAGGATAAATCCGGAGAGTCAAGGACTCTCAACAATCTGGGGATGCTTAAGAACGGAACATCGGCCCTGCGCCAATCGCTCGCTCTGGCCGAGGAATTGAAGGACCAGCGCGGACGCGCCTATACGCTCCACAACCTCGGTGACGCCTACACGGCATCGGGGGCATTTGCGAAAGCCGGTGAGTCCTATCAGGTCTCGCTTGCCTTGAAGCGCGAAATCGGCGATCGCGGAGGAATTGCAGCGACACTGCACAGCCAGGGGCGCCTGCGTCTGCGCCAGAAGGATACGCCCGGCGCGGTGGCCCAACTCGAAGAAGCGCTGGCGATGTATCGAGCCATCGAGGATCGCAACGGCGAAGCTGCGTCGCTAGCCGATCTGGCGTACGCATTACGAGCCACCGGTGCGTTGGACAAAGCCGCCGAACAGGCCGAGGCCGCACTGGCCTTGACGGAATCCTCCCGCGCGGAATTGCTGGCGCCCAACCTGCGCATGTCCTTCCTCTCCTCCCGCCGCGATGTCTATCACCTCCTCACGGACATCCGAATGAAGCAGCACGCAGCCGCGCCCGGCAAAGGCTTTGACGCCATGGCATTCGATGCCAACGAGCGTAGCCGCGCGCGAGTGCTGCTCGACTCGTTGCAACGCGCCGATCTGGAGGCGCTGCCATCCAGTGCCGCTCTGCTTCAGCAGCAGCGAAGAGTCCGATCAGCCGGGCAGAATCTCAGCCAACTGTTGATGGCAGGCATTACGGATGGTCGTGAGAAGGAAGCGCGCCAAAGACTGGACCGCGCTCTCTTCGACGCCGAGCAGACTGCGGCGAAACTCGAAGCACAAGGGGATCCCGATCTTGTTTTGCTCCGCCCGCGCCCGCTGCCCCTCGGTCAAATCCAAGCGGCCCTCCCCGATGATGCCGCGATGCTGGTGTACAGTACCGGCCAGGAAGGTGGCTACGCATGGACGGTCACGCGGCGCGAACTCACCGTGCGGCCGCTTCCGAAACGGGCTGACCTGGAGCCGCTCATCCGCGCCCTGGAGCAAGCAGCCATGGCGCCTGCCCAAGTGCAAGACGCCTCGCGTGCGGCGCGCACAGAGCGACTCTCAAAGGCAGAGACCGCATTCTCCTCAGCCGCGGCCAAGTTGCGCAGCCTGCTCATTCCCCCTGGCCTCACGGCAAAGCGCGTCTTCCTCGTGCCCGATGGTCCGCTGCACTGGATTCCCTTCGCCGCGCTGCTGCCCCTGGAGCGGCATACCTTGACCTGGTTCCCCTCGGCAACTTTCGCCGCGCGAAAAAGCGATGCCCGTAAAACCGGAGTGATCACGGTCTTCGCCGATCCCGTCTATGACAGGGCGCTGCCGCGCCTGTCCGCTTCGGCTGCGGAAGCGGAGGCGATTCGAAAGCAGTCGGGAACTCGTGGAGTGCGTGTCCTGCTGCAGCACCAGGCCACCCGCGAGGCCTTTCTCACAGCATCGAAATCCAGCTCCATTCTGCACCTGGCAACCCACGCCCTGGTCGACGATTCGCGGCCAAGGGTGTCGGGAATCGTCTTCTCCATGCTCACGCCGGAAGGCAAGGTGCGCGATGGCCTGCTGCGGTTAGGTGAGATCTACGCGCTCAGAATGAACAAGTCGCTGGTGGTGCTGAGTTCCTGCGAATCGCGCGCCGGCCAGGAGTTTCGCGGCGAAGGATTGTCCAGCCTCGCCCACGGCTTCCTCCACGCCGGTGCTCGCCAGGTTGTCGCTAGTTTGTGGCCGGTAGCCGACGGAGCATCGGCGCTGTTGATGGAACATTTCTACCGGGAAATGTTGCAAGGCAAACGAAGCCCCGCCGAGGCGCTGCGCCAGGCGCAAGCGGCAATAAAGAAAGACTCGAGGTTCCGCGCGCCGTTCTATTGGGCAGGCTTCGTAGTAGAAGGCAATTAGGGCGCGATCATCAACACTACGCCCGATTGCGATTCCGCATCCCCTATTTTCACCTTCACCGCCGCCGCGCCGGAAGGTGCGCCCGCAGGCAGCCGCAACTGGATCTGCGAATACCCAACCACCTGCCCGCCAATTCCTCCGGCGAAGTACACCTCCTCCGCAACCGCGTCACCGAACTGCACCGAAACCGGACCAGCGATTGTGGGGAAGGAATCGTCGGTGACATACCCATCATCCACCGCCGGATCCGTCCGCCCGCCGCCGGTGAAATACAACGTCACGATGGAGCCCGTCGCCGCCGGAGTATCCGCGGAATTGCGTGAGCCGTCTTCATTCAACGCGAGAACCAGCCCACGCCCCGATTCATCGGCCGTGAACAGCGCGGGTGCTGTCGCCGCCACCGCCATTCGCACGGGCTCGGAAGCCACTCCCTGTTGCTCCACGGTGATTTGCGTGGAACTCTTCCCATCAAGCGCAAACGGCGTGACAACGGTAACCGCCGCAGCCGAAACCGACGCAATCGGCGCTGCTACGCCATCAAACAAAACACGAGTTTGCCCCAGCGTTGTGGGCAGCTTTCCTTTCGGCTCCAGCGTCGCTGTGATCGCCTGCGCCGGCCCAAGATTCACACCCTGCACTACCAACACGGTTCCCGGTGCGATGGTGCTATTCACGCGGCTGGCGGCATTGACGATATTGCTGATCGCCGGACGCGGCGCCACCGGCGCTTCGCCGAACTTCACCAGGAACATATCGCCAAATGGGATTCGCTGCCGGATGCCCGGTCCGCCCCCGTAGACGCGTTGCACCACACCCGGCGTAACGGCGATATCCACGGAGTTGGTTGCGCCGGTGAGGAACGCGTTGCCCTCCTTATCGAGATACAGCCCTGCGGCCGCATCTTCACCTTTGCCGCCAAAGTAGGTGGAGTACACCAAGGTGCGGCCGGTGCTGCCGATGCGGGCGTAGAAGGCATCGCCAAAGGGATAGTTCCGCTCTTCGGTGCCGCCAAACGTACGCTGCGTGGCATCGGTGGTGACAGGGAAATCCGTGGAAAGGGTATGGCCGACCAGATGTAGATTGCCGTTGGCATCGAGCGCGCAGTTCAAGGCTCGGTCATCCTTCGCGCCACCGACATAGGTGGCGTACTCCAACGCCCTTCCCGTTGGATTGAACTTCGCCGCGAACGCGTCCCCAGCATCAAAGTTGCGATCTTTGGTTCCACCAGTGCCCTTGAAGGCGGTCTGATACGCCTGCGCGGTGACGGGGAAATCCGAAGACTGGGTGCTCCCGCACACGTATGCCGAGCCATCAGGGCCAAGCGCCATTCCAAATGCTTGATCCACATCGCTGCCGCCGAGCAGCGTCGAGTAGAGCAGTTCCGATCCCGTTGGATTCAGCTTCAGCAGAAATACGTCCGGCTGCAGACGAGTCGGATTGTTCGTGCGCCGCACGGATTGGAAAGCACCGGCCGTGGTCGGGAAATTCGTCGAAAGCGTAGCCCCCGCAACGTATGCATTCCCCGCCGAATCCACTGCGATAGCCGAAGCGATGTCTTTCCCATTACCGCCAACGAAGGTGCTGTACAGCAAGCGAGAACCGGAGGCGTCAAGCTTGGCAACAAAGCTCTCAATCGGCGGGCTGGAATTGCCGAAATTGAAGAGCGTTTGATAAGCACCCTCAGTGCGTGGAAAACTCTGGGAAGTGGTGGAGCCCGTCACATACGCGTTGCCCGCGGCATCAACGGCAAGCGCGGTGCACGCTTCCACACCTGTCGAACCGATAAAGGTGGAGTAGATCAGACTGTTCCCGGCGGGATTCAGCTTCGTGACGAAACAATCTCCCCAGGCCGTAAAGACGTTGGCACTATTCCCAGGCAGGCGCTGGTAGGCCGAAGAAGTAACGGGATAATCCCTGCTCGCGGTGGACCCCGCGATATAGAGATTGCCAGCGCTATCCGTGGCCAACCCCAGAGCATGGTCGGAACTGTCTCCGCCAATGTAGGTGGTATAGATGGCGGATCGCCCATCCGGAGCCAGTTTCGTGATCAGCACATTGGCTGCGTCCTGCGCTCCCGGCGGTGTCGTGAGCACGCCTGGCGTGGGGCGGAAGTTGAAGTCGATCGTGTAGCCTGCTGCATAAACGTTGCCGGAAGGATCGCTGACGACTCGCATGCCGGCGTCATAGCGCTGCTGGCCAACATAGGTGGCGAACACGACAACGGGATCAATGACCAGGGGGAGCTTAGGATCGTATGGGCCGACTTCGAATCCCGCCGTGCCGTCTCCGTGGATCCGGTAGCGTCCCGCTATTTTCCTGCTGCGCCTGCCTTCCGCTTGATACAGCACCGGCTTCTTGAAGTGGAGCTTCTCTTCGCCCGTCTGCAGCACGAGGTTTCCGTCGGCATCAGCAGAAATTCGGTCCGCGCCTTCAAATTGGAGGCGGATGCGATCTGGGTTCGCCCCGGGAGCGACGATAAAGTCGTGCTCCAGGTGAGCCCCATTCGCGTAGTAGACCACATCAATCCCGGGATAAACGGATGGATATTTCACTTTCTGGAACGTCGGCACGTCTGTTACCCAAGCCTTCGGATCCGATCCGAGGAAGTAGTTCACATGATGCGCTTGCGGCGAAATTAGCACCGGGGGAACATTCTTCGCTGCGTCGACGAGGTTCGTATGCACGCCCCGCGCTTGCCGCTCCCCATTCTTTCGCAATGCGATCACACTCGAAGAAGAGGATAGGTACAACGTGTATCCGATTGCGGTGCGGGAAATGACATCGTATCCTCTTGGAGCCTGGCCCAGATTCAGTTCAAACGTCGCGTCGTACTGTGGAGGGTCGGAAGAGACCGCTATGAGTTTGCAATCGCAGATTTCGTCGGCATCCCTATTCGTCACGTTCGCTCCGCATACGGATGCGACAAGCACCAAGCCATGAAGGTCGTTCTGATCGCAATCTTCGTTGACCGTGAATCCTCCACCACCGCCCGGTCCACCCAGCAGCAGGAACACGGCCAGCAGGAGTACGAAAATCGTGGAGCAGATTCGAGCAAGTGGCATAGATCACCCTTCTGAAAGCTGGAACGAGGTTGCGGAGACAAGTTGATGGGCGCGAACAACGGGGAGTAGAAGCAGCAGGCCGGCGGCGATCGCTGCCGCCGCACCCCACTGGTCAACCGTCAGGCCCATGTGGCGAATGGGATCCACATGCAGCCTGTCCAACAGGATCCGAAAGAGTCCGTAAGACAGTAGGAACAGTGCGCATAACGATCCGGCGGGCAGCTTCTTGCGCCGCAGCAGAAGGAAGAGAACCACTATCGCCCCCAGAAACAGCAACTCCACGATGGCCAGATCGAAGCGTGTCCCATCCGGATAGCGCACACCAAGCCAGTGTGTCGTGCGGATCCCCGGATGATCGTGAACCAAGGCGCAATGCAGGCGCCCCAGCATCCAAGGATAGGGAAACACAAACGCGACCGCATCCAGGTACCGCATGCGATCTTCGGCCGGAGCTTTCCATTCCAGAAACAGCCAGCCGCACAGCAATCCCCCCACGATGCCCCCCAGCGACGCCTGGCCGAAAGAAACATTGATCAACGCAAGTGGATTCTCCGCCAGCCGCGGCCATACTGACGGCCAATAGAGAAACTTAAACCAATGCCCCAGCAGCAGACCTCCCCCGATGAGGCAAGCGCTGAAAACCGATGCAATGGTGGGATCGAGACCCACCCGCCGGGCCCGCGCGACAAGCAGAAAATGCCCCAGCACGATAGCCAGCGCCACCAGAACGCGTCCCGCGATCTGGGTGGCAGGGACAGAAAGAACGCTGAGATCCGGATACGGGATCATGGCGCCACTAGCGGCTGACCTCCAGCCGTCTCCTTTCGTCTACACCATTCCCGCTGATCCGCACCTCCAGTGGGCCCAAAGGCAGTGAACCGGCGGAGACCCAGACGATAACAGCCCCATCTACGGGCTGCAAGCCGGACTGGCGAAACAATTCGGCACCCGTGGCATCCCTCACCGTGGCGGCCAACGGGCCCGGTGCCTGCACTTCGATCTCCAACTTCACTACCGCCTCCCCCGACGGTAGCTTCAGTTGCGGAAGGCTCTCCGCCCCGCGCAAGACAATGCCCGGGAGAAAAAGCGACACCACAGCCGGCGACTGCGCCGAGGCAGGGCGCATACGCGAAGCAACCTCCGTACGCTGCAGTATCCGGATCTGTTGCTGCAGATAGGCCGCGTAGAAGGCAGCCGGAATCGCCATGGCCGCGGCAGCAACCAGGGCCCACTGCGTCCACCGCCGAACAGGCTTCTTCGCGCGTCCCGGTAGACTCTTGGCCAGCACGGAAGACACCCTGCTCGACTTGCGCTGCCGCTCCGTACGCAACAGATGGTTCTCGAAATCGTCGCGGTCTCTCCCGCTCAGTTCATTGCGCGCATAGGCATCGCGCAAATCCATCTCCACGGCCTTCACGATTTCATAGAACGCCTCATCGGAAAAAAGGCGTTCCCCGATCTGCTCACGCTGGACTTCCGGCAGCCGCCCCAGCAGGTACTGGCGCGCCAGATCGTCATGTTCCGGCAGCGGCGTCAATCGTGCCTCCCTGATGGGAGTGTGAAAAATCGCTCTTCCATCACTCCTTTTCTTTCTTTTTCTTTAAGCAATCGCCCGTACAGGATTCCAGCCGCGCACGCAGGCGCAACACGCGATTGCGCAGCGCATTCGCACCCACGCGCAGTTCATCGGCCAAGGCGCGGCGATTCGGAATTCGTTCGCTGTCGGTCCCCGAATAATATTTTTCCATTAACCATCGCGCCTCCAGAGGAAGCGAAGCCAGGCACCGCTCCAGGCAATCCTGCAGAACCTCTTCCTCCGGATTGGGTTCGTTCTTCCCCTGAGCGGCCATTTCCGCGAAGGCCCGCTCCTTGCGCTTCGCCTCGGCAGCCTGTTCGCGCAGGATGAAGCGGGCAATTCCGTAAGCGAAGGCGCCCGGCGACTTCATTTCCACTCCTTCGGCCAAGCGGCGCGCCACCCGGTTCAACGTCTCATCCGCATCTCGATCCGGGATTTCACTCCGTTCCCACTCGAAGAATCGGATCAGCTTCTGACGCAGTTCTTCGTAGCGAACGGCAGCATGTGCGTGGTCGGGGTCCAGCGCGGCCAATAGCCGGGCAAGGGCCTCGCGATCAATCTCCCAGGGCTGGCTGGAGCGCACATCCACGAGTGTATCAATCCTTACCCTAATGCTCCGATATACTGTCAACACGATGCTGGTGCTTCTTGCCTTCACGGTAGCTCTTACGCCCCTTGGCGCCGCCGTCGATTTCACCTCGCAGATTCGCCCGCTCCTCGAACGGCACTGTTATTCCTGCCATGGTCCGAAGCTTGCGATGCACGGGCTCCGCCTCGACTTCCGCAGCCACGCCATGAAGGGAGGGGAATCCGGTGTCCCCGCCGTGATTGCCGCCAAGCGCACGCAGAGCCTCCTCTACCGCTACATCGCGGGCCTGGAGAAGAATTTGCGAATGCCACCCGCCGGCCCGGCCCTGCCCGCCTCCGACGTGGAGTTGATCGGAAAGTGGATCGACGAAGGCGCATCGTGGCCGGAATCCGAATCCGCCGCGCTCGAAGAAGATCCAAAGTTCCGCCGTGGCCGCACGCACTGGTCCTTCCAACCCCTGCGCCGCGCCTCCGTTCCCGAAGTGAAGAACCGCGCCTGGGTGCGCAATCCGATTGATGCCTTTGTCCTCGCAAAACTGGAACAGAAACGCTGGCAACCTGCGCCATCTGCTACTCCCCAACAACTCCTGCGCCGAGCCTATTTCGATCTCACCGGATTGCCCCCAACCTTGCTCCAGCAGCAGACACAGGCCTCGCTCGACCAGGTGGTGGACCAACTGCTGGCATCGCCCTCCTACGCGGAACGCTGGGCGCGCCACTGGCTGGACGTGGTGCGCTATGCCGAATCGAACGGCTATGAGCGCGACGGCCACAAACCGCAAGCCTGGAAATATCGCGATTACGTCATCCGCAGCTTCCACCAGGACAAGCCCTTCGACCGCTTTCTCACCGAGCAACTGGCCGGCGATGAACTGGACGAGCCTACGCCGGAAACCCTGATCGCCACAGGCTACTTCCGCCTCGGGCCTTGGGACGATGAGCCCGCCGATCCCGATACCGATCGCTATGATCAGCTCGACGACATCCTTGCCACCACTTCGCAGGCCTTCCTTGGGCTGACGCTCGCCTGCGCCCGTTGTCACAACCACAAATTCGAACCGCTGGCGGCCAAAGACTACTATTCGATGATCGCCGTCTTCGATGGACTGGAACGCCCGCGTAAAGGCCGTACCGAACTCGACCGCCCGATCGGCACTCGCGCCGAGATCGAGCGTGAAAAAGCACGCGACGCCAGGATCACCCCACTGGCCGAAGAGATCGCAAAGCTCAAGAAGCCGTTTCAGACCAAGGAAAAAAACTGGGAGTCAAAAATTCCCGCTGACGTGCAACGCCAGGTAGCAGCCTTGGAAGCGCAAATCGCCGCCCTGCGCAAAGAGACTCCCGACCTGCCGCGTGGCTACTTCCTCGAAGAGCCCAGCGCAACCATGAAGCCCGTCCATGTGCTGGTCCGCGGCAAACCCGGCGCTCACGGCCCCGAAGTGGCCCCTGCCGTGCCCGCAATCCTTGTCAAGCAGCAGCCCCAGTTCCTGCCCCCAGCGCACACCAGCCGCCGCAGGCTCTCTCTGGCCCAATGGCTCGCCTCCAGGGACAACCCGCTCACCGCCCGCGTCATCGTGAACCGCGTTTGGATGTGGCATTTCGGGGAAGGTCTGGTGCGAACCCCATCGGACTTCGGTTTGATGGGCCAGCGCCCCACTCATCCCGAACTGCTCGATTGGCTCGCTGCCTGGTTTATGGACAACGGCTGGAGCCTGAAGAAACTTCACAAGCTGATTCTCAGTTCCAACACCTGGCGCATGTCGAAGCGCGTAAACGCCGAATACCAGAAGGAAGACCCCGAGAACCGGCTGCTCTGGCGCGTGCCGGTGAAACGCCTGGAAGCCGAAGCCATCCGCGACTCCATCCTCGCCATCAGCGGCCGTCTCAACCCCACCATGTACGGGCCAAGCGTCTTTCCCCCGGTGCAGCCGCAGGCGCTCGAAGGCTCCTCCGATCCCGACAAGATCTGGAAAGCCTCCCCCGAAGAAGATGCATCGCGTCGCAGTGTGTATGTGTTCGTGAAGCGATCGCTCATCCTGCCGATGATGGAAGTGCTCGATCTGTGCGATACAGCCCGCTCCGCGGCTCAGCGCCTTACCACTAGCGTGCCCACCCAGGCCCTCACCTTGTTCAATGGCGATTTCGTCAATCAGCAGGCGCGTTATCTCGCCGCACGGTTGCTCCAGGAAGCGGGCTCCGACGAACGGCAGCAGATGGAACTGGCCTACCGGCTTGCCTTTGCCCGCTTGCCGCACGAATCGGAATTGCGTGAGATGCGCGCGTTTCTCGAACGCGAGCGCGCCCAACTGCCAGGCGAAAACGCCAGCCTGCACGCGCTACAACAATTAGCCCGGGTTTTGTTTAATACAAACGAGCTTGTCTATGTCGATTAACCGTCGCAATTTCTTCTTTCAGGCCGGCGGCGGATTCGCCAGCCTCGCTCTGCACGATCTGATCAGCCGCGCACAGGCGGCCGTCACCACCCCGTTATCGGCAAAGAACCCGCACTTTGCAGCCAAAGCCAAACGTTGCGTGTTCCTCTTTATGAACGGTGCGCCAAGCCATGTCGATACCTTCGATCCAAAGCCCGAACTGACGAAATTCGATGGAACGCCCTACAAAGGGCCGCTCACCGTGGGCTCCAACAGCCGGCCGGTGGGCTATCTGATGAAGAGCCCGTTCCCGTTCCGCCAGCACGGCCAAAGCGGACTCCCCATCAGCAGCCTCTTCCCGCACACCAGCGCCTTTGCCGACGATCTCTGCGTCATCCGCGGCATGCACACCGACACCGCGGCGCATGCTTCCGGCTGCTTGCAGATGAATACCGGCAACGTGATTCTCGGCAAGCCGAGCCTGGGCTCCTGGCTGAGCTACGGGCTTGGCACAGAGAACGAAAGCCTCCCCTCCTTCGTCGTCATGACCGATCCCCGCGGCGGCCCCATCAGCGGCGCTTCCAACTGGACCGCCGGATACATGCCCGCCGCCTACCAGGGCACGCTCTTCCGCTCCCAAGGCGCTCCGCTGCTCGATCTCACCACGCCCCCCGGCGCCAGCGAGCAGACCCAGCGCCGCTCGCTCGATCTGCTCGAAAAGCTGAACCGTGAGCACAGCGCCACGCGCCCCGGCGATTCCGAACTCGAAGCCCGCATTCAATCCTACGAGCTTGCCTATCGCATGCAAACAACGGCTGCCGATACCGTCGATCTGTCGAAAGAAACCGCAAAAACGCTGGAGATGTACGGCATCCACAATCCGCTCACCGCCGATTTCGGCCGAAAATGCCTCATTACCCGCCGTCTGCTCGAAAAAGGCGTGCGCTTCATTCAGCTTTATTCGGGCGGCGGCCACATTGAAGACACCTGGGACGGCCATAACGACTGCATCACCAATCACAAGTTGCACGCCGGCGAAACCGATCAGCCCATCGCCGCGTTAATGACCGACCTCAAGCGCACCGGCCTGTGGAACGACACACTCCTCATTTGGGGCGGCGAGTTCGGCCGCACACCCACCAGCGAAGGAGTCGGCAAGCCCGGCCGTGACCACAACTGGCATGGCTTCTCTATGTGGCTCGCCGGCGGCGGCGTCAAAGGCGGCCAAGCCATCGGAGCCACGGACGAGATCGGCTTTGAGGCCGTGGAAGATCGCGTCCATGTCTCCGATTTGCATGCCACCGTTCTCCACCTCATGGGGCTCGATCACACCAGGTTGACCTACTTCTACCAGGGGATGAACCAGCGCATCACGGGCGTTCGCGGGGAAGTGGTGAAGAAAGCGCTCGCTTAGTTCACCTTCTGCCCGGCGGAGAGTTGTTTGATCATGGCTTCCAGGCTGCCTTTGTTCAACGCATCCGGCGCCTGCGGCAAAGCAATCTTGGCATGCTCCAGCGCTTTCGCCAGATCGCCTTTCGCCGAATACATCCGCGTCAGCCCGACATGCACCGGCCACACGTCGCCATGCTTCTTGTGGTTGTACTCGTAGATCTCACAGGCTTCGTCAGTTCGCCCTGTAGCCATCAGTTGACGCGCATAGGCATGAATCTGCTGCGCCGTCGCCGTCGGATGCGCCAGCGCCGTCTTCATCACCTGCTTCGCCTCGTCCGTGCGATCCAGTTTGTTCAGCAGTTGCGCCTTCATCGACAGTGTGGCGAAGTTCGCCACTCCCACAAACGGCCGGCTAACCGCCGCTTCCGCCCACTCTAGCCCCTCATCGAAATGCGAATTGATGCTCAGCGTATACTGCGCCGCATTGAGGAAGCCCTGAAAGTTGAACCCTGGCACCGTGCGCAGATCGTGCTTCATCTGCGAAATATACATTTCCTCGATCTTGTCCACGCTGATCGTCCAGCTTACGGCCAAATCCTCCCACTGCAACTCCGCCGTCGCCCGGTCCGGTTTGCGCTCGGTGAATTCGTAAGTGAGCCACTCTCGGTATTCATGAGCCCGCGGTTTCACCGTGACACGCAACGCATCTTCGGAAGGTTCATAGAAAAAGCTCCCCCACGACGTGGAGTTCTTCGAAAAGACCAGCGTCCACTCGTCCTTCTGCGGAATGATGTGAAATCCGTAACTGCCGGCGGCAAGCGGCTTGTCTTCAATCCGCACCGGATGACTGACGGTAAACACCGTATTCTCGTTGGCTCCGGCCCGCCATGGCGACGGCTTCCCATTGCCGAATCCCAGATTCGCCATCCCATAGGGCACCAGTTGCCCCCAAATCTTGCCCCGCCGGTCCTTGCCATCCGGACCGTGCACTTTCGGGCTGCTGTAGTCGATGGTCACCTTCACCGGCCCGATGAACTGCGTGACCGATGCCTTCTGGTTATCGCCGCTGGGAGGCAGGCTCAGACCTGGATATTGGGCGAACCCCTTTCCCCCCAGAAAAATCAGGAGCGCAAGGCTCAGAAATTTCCGCATGAGTCATGGGACGCGCCCCGGCCCGGATGGTGACGAGAATCTTACATGTGCAACGAAGAAGTTACATCCTCACGCAAACACCCGTGTTCAACTCCGCCGTCCGCGCCATCCGTTGAGCCCCGCAATCACCGCCGCTCCCGCGCCCAGCAGCCCCAGTGTCGACGGCTCCGGCACGCTCTCCGCATTCGGATTGAACGGCTCATCGAAAATGAAATCGTCCGCCACCACAATATCCACTCCGGAACCATCCACATTGCTTCCGCTCAGTGCATGCGTCCCCTGGAAAATTCGCACCATCTTGATCGTTTGCCCCGGGAACGTCAGCCCCAGAAACGAAAGTCCGCCATCGCCCGACACCGGCACGCCGAACTGACCCATGTTGTTCAGATTCTCGTCGAAGAACTGGAGAATCGTGCTGTTCGTGATTTCGATGTCCGTGAACACAGCTCCGAACGACGTGATCGTCGTTTGTATTGCCGTCCCCGGAATGAAGAACGTTAGGTCATAGCTGCGGTTGCCGATCCCGGTGAACAGCTTGGGCGACGAAAACTCCTGAAACTGCCCCGCATACGCCGGATTGATGCTGCTGAAGTCCGTGCTGCTTACCATGAACCCCGAAGCCCCGGTCAACTCCATCCCGCGTGGCGAATTCGAGTTGAAGAAATTGGCCGGCAGCAGCGATGGATCCGTGAATCCCGCCGGAACTCCGTCCCAGTTGATCTCCCGCCTGCCGCTGGCGAACGTTCCGCCTACTCCGTTGTTGGCGCCCAGAGCGGCGCGGAAATTGTTCACCGTCCCCTGAATCGCCGCCGCATTGGCGCCAGTGGCGCTGAACACAGCTCCCTGTGCCCCTTCCATCGCCCAGAAGCCCCCTGCCAACACCGCCACCAGCCGCATCTGTCTCTTCGTCATTCTGCATTGCCTCCTTGGATCCTCAGTATGCGCGAGCCTCGCCCAAATTCGGCTTAGGAAACGGTAAGAGAACGGTAAGTTCTCTCTGAAAATGCTAAATTGAAGGGAGCCCCCCCGCGCACTCCGCGACACTCCAGGGAAAGATGTCCAAATCCGAATCGACTCCAGGCCGCCGTTTCGATCAACTCGTCGAAATCATGGCCCGCCTGCGCGCCTCCGATGGCTGCCCCTGGGACCGTGAGCAAACCTTCGACTCCATCAAACCCTATACCCTCGAAGAGACCTACGAGGTCCTTCAGGCCATCGACGACCGCGACTGGCGCGGCCTCGCCGAAGAGCTCGGCGACTTCATGCTCCAGGCCGTCTTCTTCGCCCAGATGGCCCGCGAAGCTGGCCACTTCACCATCGAAGACTCCCTCACCGCCATCAACGAAAAGCTCATCCGCCGCCACCCCCACATCTTCGCCGGCGCCCAGGCCGACACCGCCGACGCCGTCAAGGTGCGCTGGGACGAGATCAAGGAACAGGAAAAGAAAGCCCGCGGCGAAGCTCCCAAAGGCCTGCTCGACGGCATCCCCCGAGCCATGCCCGCCCTCGTCGAAGCGCAGCAGATCAGCTCCAAGGCTGCCGGCTCCGGCTTCGATTGGGAGAACATCCATCAAGTCGCGGATAAGGTCCGCGAAGAGCTCGCCGAACTCGAACAGGCCCGCGCCGGTGAAAACCTGGACGAGATCGAAGGAGAACTCGGCGACCTCCTCTTCACCATCGTCAACATCGCCCGCTTCCTCAAAGTCGATCCCGAACAGGCACTCCGCCGCACGAACGCAAAGTTCCGCAAGCGCTTTGCCCACGTCGAAAAAGGCCTCGAAGCACAAGGCAAGAAACTCCGCGACGCCAATATCCAGGAAATGGAGGAACTGTGGCAGCAGGCCAAAACGCAGGGCTAGAACTCCGAGCCCTTACCACCATCCCCGAATTCGAAGAAGCCGTCGAGCTCCAGAAAGTCATCTGGGGCTTTGCCGACATCGAGCTTCTCCCCCGCCGCCTCTTCGTCGTCGCCAACAAGATCGGCGGCCAGACCCTCGGCGCTTTCGACGGCTCGCGCATGGTCGCCTTCTTGATCGCCATCCCCGGCGTCAAATCGAAAGGCAGTTACTACCTCCACAGCCACATGCTCGGCACGCTGAAGGAGTATCGCGACCGCGGCCTCGGCAAAAAGCTCAAGCTCATGCAACGCGAGGATGCCCTCCAGCGCGGCTTCCAACTTGTCGAATGGACCTTCGACCCCCTCGAAATCAAAAACGCCTTCTTCAACATCGAGCGCCTCGGCGCCATCGTCCGCCGCTACGTCCCCAATCAGTACGGCACCACGTCGAGCCACCTCCACGGTGGCCTCCCCACCGATCGCTGCGTCGCCGAATGGTGGATCGATTCCCCCCGCGTCAACTCCCTCCTTGCCGGCAAGCCTGAACCACGCCCCCACGTGGAAGCGCGCATCTCCGTGCCCGCCAACATCGCCGGCCTCCGCGTCTCCGACCCCAAACAGGCCCGCGTCATTCAACAGGAAATCAGCGACCAGTTCCAACTCCACTTCCGCGCCGGCCTCGCCGTCATCGGATTTGAAAACACCCCCGAAGCCGGAATCTACTTACTAGGGAATTATGCCGTTTCAGATTGAGAAAATCGTTCTGCGCCAGATCCGCATGCCGCTGGTGCACTTCTTTGAGACCAGCTTCGGACGCACCTATGAGCGCTCCATGGTGCTGGTCGAAGTCCAGTCCGGCGGCGTCTCCGGCTGGGGCGAAGTCACCTGTGGCGAAAACCCCTTCTACAACGAAGAGTGGACAGACTCCGCCTGGCTCATCGTCAAAGACTTCGTCGCTCCGCGCGTCCTCAAGCACCCGTTCCAGTCGGCATCCGATGTCGCCGCCCGCTCGGCCCACATCCGCGGCCACAACATGGCCCGCGGCGGCCTCGAAGTCGCCTGCTGGGATCTCGAAGCACGCCTCAACAACGTCCCCCTCTGGCAGCACATCGGCGGCGGCGCCCGCAAGGAAATCCCCTGCGGCGTGTCGATCGGTATCCAGGACACCGTCCCCCAGTTGCTCAAGAAAATCGAAACCGAAGTCAACGACGGCTACCAGCGCATCAAGATCAAAATCAAGCCCGGCTGGGACGTTGACGTCATCCGCGAGGTGCGCAAACAGTTCCCGCAGATCAAGCTCATGGCCGATGCCAACAGCGCCTACACGTTGAAGGACATCGATCACCTCCGCAAGCTCGACGAATTCTACCTGATGATGATTGAGCAGCCCCTCGCCCACGACGAAATCATTGATCACGTCCCGCTTCAGGCTGCCCTCCAAACACCCATCTGCCTCGATGAGTGCATCCGCTCCGCCCATCAGGCCGAGCAGGCCATCCGCATGAAGGCCTGCGGCATCATCAACATAAAACTCGGCCGCGTCGGCGGCTTCACCGAAGCCAAGCGCGTTCACGACGTCTGCCAGGCCCACAACATCCCCGTCTGGTGCGGCGGCATGCTCGAAGCAGGCATCGGCCGCGCCCACAACATCGCCCTCGCCACGCTTCCCAACTTCGTCCTCCCCGGCGACGTCTCCGCCAGCAAGCGCTACTGGAAGCAGGACATCATTCAGCCTGCCGTCGAAACCACGCCAAACGGCACCATCGCCACCCGCGACAACCCCGGCTTCGGCTACGGCATCGACCTCGCCTTCCTCAAGGAAATCACCGTCCGGGAGGAGCATATCGCTTGAGCGAAGGTGGCAGTAGTAGCAGCCACCCTCCGGTGGCCCGCATCTATGCGTTACTCACGCTGATGGTCTTCTTCTGGGCGATTAACTTCGTGATCGCCCGCATTGCCCTGCGTGAGTTCCCCAGCCTGCTCGCCGCCAGCATTCGCGCCTGCCTCGCCGGGCTCATCCTGCTCCCCGTCTATCTCTGGAAAGGCCGCCAGTACGACAAGGAGCCCTGGACCCTCTCCGATGTTCCCAGGCTCTTCATCCTCGGCGTCTTCGGCGTCACCTTCAATCAGGCTCTCTTCCTCCTCGGCCTCGAACGCACCAGCACCCCGCATGCAGCCATCATCGCCGGCATGCTGCCCATACAGGTGCTGATCATTTCCTCGTTCCTCGGCATTGAAAAACTCAGCCTGCGCCGGCTCACCGGCATGGGCATCGCTCTCTCCGGAGTCGCCGTCCTCCAACTCGCCCGCGACACCGGAGGCCACCCCGCCACCCTCCTCGGCGATCTCTTCATCCTGCTCTCCGGCACCGCCTTCGCCATGTTCGCCGTCTTCGGCAAAAAGGTCACCGCCAAACACGGAGCCCTCACCGTCAACACCTTCGCCTTCCTCGGCGGAGGCAGCCTCCTCATCCCCGTCATCATCTGGCAAAGCGCGGGCTTTGATTACTCCCGCGTCTCCACCGGAGCATGGCTCAGCATTCTCTACATGGCGCTCTTCCCCTCCGTGATCGCCTACCTCATCTTCTATTACGCCCTGACCCACATCGCCGCTTCGCGCGTCTCCACCTTCGGCTATCTGCAGCCCCTCATGGCGATGCTCCTCGGCCTCTGGCTCCTCGGCGATCAACTCACCACAACCCTCATCGCCGGAGGCGCTGTCGTCCTCACCGGCGTCTTCCTCACGGAGCGAGCCTAAGTGGGGACCGGCTTCCTCCAACTCCTCAAAGAAAACCCCAACTACCGCTACACTTGGCTCGGTCAGGTCGTCAGCGAGATCGGCGACCACTTCAACAACATCGCCGTCTTCAGCCTCGCCGTCCAATACTCCGGCGGCGGCATGGTCGTCACCGGCGTCCTCCTCTCCCGAGCTATCCCCGCTATCATGGCCGGCCCCCTCGCCGGCGTCCTCCTCGATCGCCTCGACCGCAAGAAAATCATGATCGCCAGCGACCTCGTCCGCGGCATCGTGGCCCTCTCCTTCATCACCGCCATCACCAACCCCAGCGCCAAAATGCTCTACCTGCTCAGCGCGCTGCTCATGCTGGCATCGCCATTCTTCACCTCCGGCCGCGCGTCCATCCTCCCCACCATCACCACTCGCGAACAGCTCCATACCGCCAATTCCCTCACGCAAACCACCCAGTGGACCACCCTCACCATCGGCACCATGGCAGGAGGCATGAGCGTCTCCCACTTCGGCTACCAGTGGGCCTTCTTCATCAACGCCATCTCCTTCTTCGTCTCCGCCTGGTGCATCTCCAACCTCCGTGTCCCCGGCGGCTCCTTCACCGCCAAACGCAACTCCATCACCGAAAACGAAATCGCCCGCCCCTGGCACGAATACGTCGAAGGACTCCGCTACATGCGCAGCGTCCCCCTGCTCACCGGCATCGCCATGCTCGCTGTCGGATGGGCCACCGGAGGCGGCGCGGCGCAAATCCTCTTCAGCCTCTTCGGTGAGCAGGTATTTCACAAAGGCGCCGCCGGCATCGGCATCATCTGGGGCTGCGCCGGCGTTGGCCTTCTCTGCGGTGGCCTCATTGCCCACACCATCGGCCCCAAGCTTTCCTTCACCGGCTACAAACGCACCGTCGCCATCTGCTATCTCATCCACGGCGGGGCATACGTCATCTTCAGCCAGATGCAAAGCTTCGCCTGGGCCCTGGTATTCATCGCTCTATCCCGAGCCGCCGTCGCCGTCAGCTCCGTCCTCAACTTCTCTCAACTCCTGCGCCACGTCTCCGACACCTACCGCGGACGCGTCTTCTCCACGCTCGAAACACTCACCTGGGGGATGATGATGCTCTCCATGACCGGAGCCGGCGTCGCCAGCGAAACCCAAAGCCCGCGCACCATCGGTGTCTGGAGCGGCATACTGAGTTCCATGACAGCGTTCTATTGGCTGGCGCTCGAATGGAAAGGCCGCCTCCCCGAGCCCGCGCTCGAAGGCATCGACCCCGACGAGGTGGAACACCATGAACCAACGGTCTGATCTCAACGGCCAGCTCATTCTGGTCACCGGAGCCGCCAAGCGCATTGGCCGGGGCATCGCCCTCCGCCTCGCTGAAGACGGAGCCCGCGTCATCATCCACTACAACGAATCCCTCGACGAAGCCCGCCAAACCGCCCTCGACTGCGGAGCCGCCGCCATCGTCCAGGCCAACCTCGAAAAGGTCGCCGACATCGAGCGCATGTTCGCCGAAGTGGAAGCCCAGTTCGGACGCCTCGACGGCCTCGTCAACAACGCCGCCCGCTTCACCCGCTTCAACCCCCTCGATGTCACCGAGGCCGACTGGGACTTCATCCACTCCGTCAACCTCAAAGCGACATTCTTCTGCTGCCAGCAAGCCGCGCGTATCATGAAGCGCAACGGCGGAGGCCACATCGTCAACATCAGTTCCCTCGGTGGCCTCAGGCCATGGGCCGAGCATGCCCACTACTGCGCCTCGAAAGCCGGAGTCATCATGCTCACCCAGGCCCTCGCCAAAGCCTTCGCTCCGGATATCACGGTCAACGCCGTCGCCCCGGGAGTGATCCGCTTTGGGGAACTCGATGAGCGTGCCGAAGCCATGGTGAAAGCCACTCCCGCCGGCCGCCACGGCACCGCCGCCGAAATCGCCGAAGCCGTCCTCTATTTCCTCAAGTGCACCAACTTCACCACCGGCCAGAACATGGCCATCGATGGCGGCCTCGCCCTCAGGTAATCCGGTGACGCGGGCCTCCAGGCCGGCGGCTAATCAGGCTAATTAATCAGAACCAACTTCCCCTCACTCAACTCAATCACTTCCTCCGAATCCCGAGTCCCATTGGCATACTCCAATTGAATCCGGTACGTCCCCACAGGCAGCGTCACCCGCGTCGGAGCCTTCGCCTTCCACGCTTGCCCATTCACGTAAATCGTAGCCCCTGCCGGACCCCGCACCTCAATGCCACCTACCGGCTTCGCCAGCGTAAAGGTAAACTCCAGTTGATCCGGCACCCGCACCCGGCGAATATCCGTCTTGTATCCATCCAATTCCGCCCGCACATAATGCTCGCCCTTGGCCAAGTCCAAAGTGCAGGGCGTGACACACTTCTGCTCCCCCACCGATACCGTAGCCCGCAACGGTTCGGAAGAAAACTCCACCGGAACCAGATGCGCCTCCACCGGCGCCGCGGCAGGCGCAGCCTGCGATTTCACCGGCGCAGTAACCACCGCCGCAGCCTTCGGAGCAGCAGGTTTCGGAGTCACCGTCTGCACGGGAGCAGCCACAGGCTCCGCGACAGGCTTCGCTTCCGGCTGTGTCCACTGCCAGGTGAGAAACCCTGCCACAATCGTCGCGAATCCAATCCCAAACGCCGCCACCATAGGAAATGGCTTCTTCGCCGGAACGGGTGCCGCGGCCTGCACCGGAGCCGGAACCTCAGCCGGAGCTTCTACTACCGGCGCCGGTGTCGGCGCCGCCGATCCCCGAATCGTCCGTACCGGCTTCCACGCCTTCTTCGTTTCGCAAGCCGTCTTCAACACCCGGATAAACTCCACGCAGGACGGATACCGGTCCGCCGATTCCTTCGCCAGCGCCTTCCGCAACACAGCTTCTGCCGCCGCCGGCAGCGTCGGGTTCAGCGTCCGCACCGAAATCGGATCCTGAAACACGATGTTGTACAACAACCCCGAAATCGACTCCGCCGCGAACGGCTTCTGTCCCGCGATCAGCTCAAACGCCAGCACCGCCAGCGAAAACTGGTCCGTCTTCGGACCTACCGGTTTGTTCGAGATCTGCTCCGGAGCCATGTAGGAAGGCGTCCCCATCACCATCCCCTGCGTCGCCGTCTTCTGCGACCCGATCTTCGCCACTCCAAAATCCGTAATCTTCACCGCACCTTCCGGCGAAAACATCAGGTTTGCCGGCTTTATATCCCGATGCAGCACCCCCCGCGAGTGCGCATAATCGAGCGCCACTGCCGTCTGCTCCAGAATCCCCAGCACTTCGCCCGGCGCCAGGTCGCTCTTCAGCATCCGCTCAAGCAGTGTCACGCCCTCGACATATTCCATGACGATTGCGGTTGTATTCTCAAAATGCTGAATGTCGTAGATCGTGACGATCCCCGGGTGCGACAAAATGCCCGCCGACCGCGCTTCCCGGATCAGCCGTTCCCGCAGTTGTTGCGCGTGCCCGTCTTCGCTCAGGTTGTCCAGATTGATCGTCTTAATTGCCACCAGCCGCCCGATGGCCGGATCCTCCGCCAGATACACAACGCCCATGGCCCCACGTCCAAGTTCGCGCACAATCCGGTATCTGCCTAAGGTTTCCAAGTGGCCGCTCTTTAGGGACAGTGCCGGAGCGGATGAAATTCTCTCCAATTTGTCCGGTACTGTCTCTAGCATATACCGATACGCGGAAACCAACCCGGAAATCCATCATCCGCGCCGGCGCTAGGATTCAATGGGAGGAAAACGTGCCATGCTCTCGATAGTGCTTGAGCCATGGGGCAAGCGGTACCTCGGGGATTCGCACCCCAAGGCAAGGCTCTCTTTCCGCACTGGGTGTCAGAAGACTGATAACCAAGTAGTCCACCAGTTCGTTCGCCGTGTCAATGAACTGAACCACTTCCTGGTAAGTGACCGCCGGTTCTCCTCTTACGAACAGAATCCGCTCCACCTTCGTCCGGTAGAACTGATGGAGCTGCACTTCAATTTCCTTTTTGCTCTTCCTTTCTCCGTTCAGCTTCACTCCAAATCTGCCCACTTCGGCAACAAGTTGGTCGCCATCTCCACATAGGTAGGGAGGCACTATTCTTGAAGGCAGAATGATGGGAAGACCGTACGGGACATCGAGAACCGCTGGCAACAGGGAAAGCACCAGAAGCACGCTGGCGAACGGTGCGAGGACGAATTGACATTTATGTATTCCCGGCACAAACCTTTGGACGCCGCCGCAAGCGGTGAGGTGCCCGGCTGGATCGGTTGGGGAGGGCTAAGTTGGCGGAGAGTCAGGCTGGAAGTCGGAAATCGCTGGCTAAGACGCAGCCTCACCTTGCGCACCCGCTCAACGCGCTCTTCACCTCATCCCATCGCAACCTGTCCCGGGAAAACATCGCGCTCTGCTTCCCCAGCCGCCCATACTCGGCATCACTCCTCTCCAACCAGGAACAGGATTCCCCATCGCCCAGTTCGCGCAAGATCAGCCCCATGCCGGAATACGCAAAAGGCAAATGATACTTCGCCCGCGCATTGCCCGTCACCAGCCGCACATAGTATTCCGCCGCATCCACCGATTGCTGCGCCGCCTGCAGGGCTTCCCGCCGCTTCCCGGAGCGGGCCAGGCCCAACCCCAATCCACGCCAGGACGTGTATAGCGTGATTCGAATCAATGCTTCGCTCGCATCCGTGGCCAGCACTTTCTCGCATACCGCGATGCTCTCGCGATAAGACTCCACCGCCCCCTGCCACTCGCCCGCCGATCGCTGCGCATCGCCCTTTCGCATCAGGGCGAAAGCCCATCCTTCGCGCATCCGGTTGTCGTTGGGCGTGACATGCTCCAGCCTCCGGTAGAAATCCACCGCGCGGCCCAACTGCACGATCGCCTCCCCATACACCGCCGAGGACACCAATGCACTTCCCAGCCGTTGCAAAGAATCAGCCAGGTCCAGCGTCGCCCGATTATCGGAACGATCGCGTGCGGCGGCCGTCTCCGCAAGTGCCGCCATTTTCCGGTACACATCAATCGCCGCGGCCGCGCCTCCCAGCGATGGCAGCGCCGGAGTCCCCAGCACATCGGCGGCCCGGCTATAAGCGACAATCAGCGCATGCTGCGCCTCCGAAGAGTCCGGCGATTCTCTCGCCTGCGCCTCCCGCAACGTCAACGCCGCTTGTGCGTGCGGCAACGCTTCCTTCAGATTCCCATTCAACTGCAGCGAATTACTGTGATCCTCCTCGGCTACCGCCAGCTTGACCGTGGCCTCCTGCGAAGGATTCTCCTTGTACAACTCCCTCCGTAACGCCAAGTGCTTCGTCGAACTATCCAGCGCATCGGCAAACAACCCTTGCCGCGCCTGCACCGGAGACAACCGTTCATAAACCGACGCCAGCCGCATCCGGTATTCAGACCCCTTGCTTTGCTTGACCAGCGGCTCCATTAACAACAAGGCCCGGCCGTAGGAACCAAGTGCTTCCCGCAGCGCCCCGTTATGCGCCAGGTTATCTCCCACCTTCGTATGCAACGCGGCCACGCGGCTCGCTTGCACCGGCCCCGCCGGCGCAGCCGCCAGCAGATCCAAAGCCTTGCGATAACTGGCAATTGCACCAGGAATGTCCCCCAGATGGGCCCCTTGCACTCCACCCTGCACATCGCCGATCCGCTCATAGGCAGAGGCGAGATCCGATTCCAGTGCTTTGTCCCCCGATGCGTCCCGCGCCAGCCCGTCCAGATACTCCAATCCGATCGTCACGATCCTCTTACGGGCCTTGGTCGACCCCGATAGATCGCGAATCTCGTCGTGCACATCGTAAAGCAGCGAACTCGCCAGCTTCCGAAGCTGCTCAAAGCGCCGCTCCGACCGTCGCGCGTGAAACACCGAAATCGCTGTCCCCGAGATCAGGCTCACTGCGACAACCACCGCCGCAATCACCGGCACACGATTGCGGCGCACAAACTTGGCCGTCCGATATGTGAGCGTATCCGCCCGGGCATGCACCGGCCGGTTGCCCAGCGCGCGGCGCAGATCATCCGCCAGGTGTTCCGCCGTCGCGTAGCGCCGTTCCGGCTCCTTACGCAACGCCATTAGGACTATGTTGTCCAGGTCCCCGTCGATCCAGCCGGCCTCCGGCGCCCTCCGGCTCGGCGGCTCCGGCATCTCCCTGCATAGGATCGCCTCGATCTCCTTCGCCGCAAGACCGGAAAATTGAAACGCCGGCTTGCCGGCCAGCAACTCGTACAGCACCGTACCCAGTGAGTACACATCGGAGGCCGCGCTCACCGGCAGCCCCATTGCCTGCTCCGGACTCGCATAGGCAGGCGTCATCATCCGCACCCCCACCGTCGGCTCCAGTGCCGTCTCCGAGAACGACGCGCTCTCTTCCGGTTCCAGCGCCTTCGCGATACCAAAATCCAGCAGCTTCACTGATCCCTCGGGCGTCACCAGGATGTTCCCCGGCTTCAGATCCCGATGCACTACCATATGCCGGTGAGCATGTTGCACGGCCGCGCATACTTCCAGAAACAGATGGATGCGCGCCGCAACCCCTAGCCCGCGCTCCCGGCAATGCCGCGTAAGCGGCAGCCCTTCCACAAACTCCATCACAAAATAGGGACGCCCATCCTCCGCCGAACCGCCATCCAGCATCCGCGCGATATTCGGGTGGTCCAGCCGGGCCAGAATATTGCGCTCACTGCGGAATCGAGCCAGCACCAACTCGGTGTCCATCCCCCGTTTGACCAGCTTCACCGCTACCTTCTTGTGGAAGGCGTCATCGTCCCGCACCGCCGAGTAGACAATCCCCATCCCCCCTCGACCGATCACTCCAGTGATACGGTACGCACCCAACCGTTCAGGATGCCGTTCCTGGCTGGCCCAGGCCGCCGATGCCGCCCCTACCGCGTCCGCAATGTCGACTCCCGATGCATCGTAGGCAAGCAGCGATTCCACTTCCCGCCGCATCTCGCCATCCCCCGCACAGGCCTTGTCCAGGTAACCCGCACGTGTCGAAGGCGCCAACTCCATCGCCGCCTGAAATACAGCGTCAATCGCCTTGTAGCGTTCCGGTGTCATTCCGCTTGTGAGGAAATTTTATCGCAGGAGAACCCATGTATCGTGCAGAGCGGACCGCGAAGCGGACATAGATGCGGCTAGATCTAGTCATTAAGTAATTGATAGAATGTAAGATATAGGATGAAAAAGAGGACATGAAACCGGACATAGCAGCGGACGATCGAGGAGAATTGGCCACAGTAATGGAGCCGCTCTTGCTCGCAGATGGCTACCGCCGTCGCGGGCCCATTACCGACCTTGCTTTGGAACTGGCCCAGAAATCCGCCGGCTTCCGCCGCAGTTTGCCGGAAAGTCTCCTCCCTTCTTTGGCCGACCTTGTCCGTTCGATGAACTGTTACTACTCAAACCTCATCGAAGGCCACGATACGCATCCGATTGACATCGAACGCGCCCTCCGGAACGACTACAGCAACGATGCCCGCAAACGCGATCTGCAACTGGAGGCCAAGGCGCACATCACAGTCCAACTGTGGATTGATAGCGGCGCTCTGCGCGGAGGACACGCAGTTACGAAGGAAAGTATCTGTGAGATTCATCGCCGATTCTGCCAGCTGCTTCCCAATGACCTGTTGTGGGTGGATGATTCCGCCACAAAACAGCGGCTTGCGGTTGTGCCAGGACAACTTCGCCTGCGAGACGTTCAAGTCGGACGACATGTAGCGATCAGCTGCGGCGCACTCCCCCGCTTCCTCACGCGTTTCTCGCAAGTCTACGGGCGGCTCGGGAAAACCGAGCACATCATTGCAGTAGCAGCGGCGCACCATCGGCTACTGTGGATGCACCCCTTCCTCGACGCAAACGGCCGCGTCGCTCGTTTAATGTCTCACGCCCAGTTGCTGGAATTGCTCGATACGGGAGCCTTATGGTCCGTGGCCAGAGGCCTTGCACGCAATGCGCAAGAGTACAAGATACTCCTCGCCAACTGCGACAACCTACGCCGCAACGATCTGGACGGCAGGGGAACATTGAGTGAAGAAGCACTGGGCGCCTTCACTGAATTCTTCCTCAAGGTGTGCCTCGATCAGGTCACCTTTATGGAAGGCCTTATGCAACCTCACCGGCTACGCAACCGCATCCTCCTCTGGGCAGCCGAGGAAGCCCGCTTGGGCGAACTGCCCGTCAAAGCAGGCGCAATTCTCGAAGCTGTCCTCTACCGCGGGGAACTGCCCCGAGGCGATGCCGCCGCGGTTCTCGCGACCGGCGAGCGCCAGGCCCGCAGAATCGTCTCCGATTTGCTGAACAAGGGAGTTCTCATCTCCGAAAGCCCGCGCGCCCCGCTATGCCTTGCATTCCCGGCCACTCTTGCCTCGCGTTGGATGCCGGGATTGTTCCCGGAAAAACTGGATTGAGCAGTTCACTTGGCCAACAGCCTGTGGAGTTTCGGACTAGGGCACGGTATGAAGTGATCGGCATAGGAACGAAACCGGTTGCAAAACTAGAACAGCGGCCCGCTCTACAGGAGCGGGGTGCTCAACGCGATGCGGTCCAGGTAACCCGCCCGGTCGAAGGCGCTATCGCACACGAAAGTCACCTAAAGTGCTTAAAACGCAAGGATCTCGGCAAACTCTCGGCATTCTCTCGGGACTTGGCCCCCCTCCTCTCCGTACACTTTCCCACAAAGGGACATGATCAGGATGCAACTCGTTCGGAGGATCGCGCTCGCTCTGTTCACCTGCGGAGCCGTTTCACTTCCCGCCCAAACCACAATCACAGGTTCCGGCCGCCTCGAATTGGAGCGCGTGGTCGCCACGCTCCGGCCTTCCAATGCCCCCGTCACCGGGCGTCAAAGCATCTCCCAGACCACCGCGGGGTTTTCCCTCACCATCAGGCACACCAGCACGGCTGACAACGTTACCGTCTCCCTCGCCCTCGACACCGCTCCTCTCAACTTCAGCTACGTCGAGTTCGCCGGAGGCGCCAACGGTGAGGTTCGCTTCACTCCCGATGTCGCCGTCAAGCTCGACCTCACCGTCCAAAGCGCCACCAATAGCACCAGTCTCGTCCAGTTTTCCGAAGGCCCACTCGGCAACCCCTGCCGCGGAACGCTGGCCACCTCAACCACCGAAACTCGCTCCTGCCGCCTGACTACCTTCAATACCACCCAGTTGGAAGGCCGGCCGGTCGTTACCATCCCGTTCACTATCAATACCTCCAACATGGGCTTCTGGAACGTCGTCGCCTACTTTCGGTTCGGCGCCGGTCCAAAACCCCCCGACATCACAATCTCCGATAATTTCCCCGCCATCGGCGAAAAGATCTGGGGGCCACCCGCCCTCATGCCCCAATTCTCCGCCACTGTTGACTACACTGCTCCCACCGACGCTGAGGTGACCGTCGAACTCGTCAACACGGAAGAACTGATCATTCAGTACCGGACCGTCAACGTCCCGGCGGGTGCCGGAACCCTGGTATTCAGTTTCCCGCAAGCGCCCTTCCGGGCACTCACTCTGGCCGAAACAGAATGGAGATTGCGGGCCGTTCTCCTCACTAAAGCTCCCGACGGCAAACCCGTCTTCACCACTAGCAACGTCATCAATTACACACTCGTCCTTGCTCCTGGCTTCGAAGGCGAGCGCGGATGCATGGTTGGCGTCAAATTCGACCACTTTGCACAAGACCAGATCGATGCCGGAGCGGTGATTCGCGGCTGTTCCCCCGGCATCAGACTGTTGGTCGTTCATGAAGCCTCCAGTGGCGTCACCCTCTCGGGATTACGCCAGGGACGTTGGGGCCAGGAGGATCGAGGAAGCTTCATCCTTCCTCCCATCGACCTCGATGGCCTCTACCTTGTGGACATTGCACTGGAGCCTTTTGAAGTCTATCCACCCACCAACATCGATAACTACCAGGTTCGCTTCTTCGCCATCAATAAAGGCACTGCTCAAATCGTACGGGCCGACCCAATTACAGTCCCCGTCGAGGCGGTCAACATCACCGGCTGCGTTCCCGCACCCGAGTCCTTCATCCCTCTTGCCGCTACAGATGTCACTTGCACCGTTGAGGCCTCCACTTGGCGCTCGGCCCGTGCTTTGATGCGCTCCACCCAAAAAGTCGGCAAAGACCTCGTCACCACTCTCGACCCGCAAACCCATTCCGCCTTCGCTGATCAGTTCAAACTTGCCGCCGGCGACACCCTGGATGGAACGCAGACCCAATACTATCTCGCGCCTCTCACGGCAAACGACACCTATACAGCAAAATCCCGCGCCGTCTTCTTCCGCCGTATCCCCCAGTCTCTTGACGATGCAATCGTCACAGTCGGCCGCGACAGGGTCTCTGACTTCATCTCCGGCAGCCTCACCATTGCCAATGGCTTAGCTCTGCCTGGCAAGCTCGGCTCGGTCGCTCGCAAGGCCTCCGATATCTGCTCAGGGGCCAGCACGGGCACAGCCAAAGGGCTAGCCGCCCAAGCCATGGCAGACTTCCTGAGCGTCGCCACTTCGAAAAAAGCGGATTGCCTTTCTAAGGCTCAAGCAGCTCTCGAACAGTTCCTTGGCCGCGGCGCGGCCCGTGCCGCGGGCGCCGCATCGAATCTTCTCTTCCTCCCCATCGCCAGCACCTGGACTTTCGATACCCCGCAGCCCTCGGGCGGAGCCTTCGCCGCCGCACTCAAACTGCAATACACCGCGGAAGCGCTCCCTGCTCACCCCGAGTTCGACGAGTCGAAACTGCGCCTCATCTCCTGGGATCCCGACACCGGCGTCTTCGAAATCCTCCCCTCCACCCTCGATCTCACCACCCGCACCGTCACCACGTCTCTGCGTAGCCTGGCGCCCTACTACACCCTCGCCATGATTGAGCCGGCGCAAAAATCCTATCTGCGCTCCCCGATCGTCCTCGCCGGGTCCAGCCTGTCTTCTTCCCTCGCCCTCAATAACCCGGCGGCTTCTGCCGGCAGCTTCTCGTTCAACGCCTACGACTCCGAAGGCGCAAGTGCCGGTGGCCAATCCGTGCCGCAACCATTGACCGCGGGCGCCTCCGCACAAGCGACAGGCACGGCTGCAACAATCCTCAATCCCCAAAACGGCCGGGCCTCCGGTTGGGTTGAGGTCACTGCCGAGCGCACCGAAGCCACCGGTGTGCAGGTACTCTCCGGCGGTGGCGTGCTCGACGTTCTCCCCCTCGAAAAGGAACGCAGCAACTCCTGGCTGCTCTCCGTCGTCGAACAGGATGAGAATTTCACCACCCAAATCCATCTGGCCAACTCCGCCAACGCTTATGCCCCCGTCACCTGTGACCTGCGCCGCCCCGACGGTACCAGCGCCGGCGTCTGGACCGGCAATATCGAACCCAAAGGAAAGCTCAGCCTCAGCCTGAGCGCCATGTTCCCTGGCTTACCCACTCCGTTCCGTGGCTACCTCTCCGTCATCGCCGAACAGGACATCACCGCCGCCGCCCTGCTGCAATCATCCAGCGCCCTCGATGCCGTTGCCGGGAAACTCGCCCTGCCCCCATCCGCGCAGAGCCGGCTCTATGCTCCTGTCGTTGGCGCCGCCTCCATCGCCGCCCGTCTCTCCCTCGTCAATCTCGGAACCCAATCAGCCTCGGTCACCGTCCGTGGCTTCAGTTCCTCCGGCGTAGCCGCCAATCCCTACACCACCACTATCCGCCCCTTGGCCCAATTCTCCGCCTCCATCGCCGAGATGTTCGGAGCCACGGCAGGCCCGCTCTCCATCCGCGTCGAAAGCCCGCAACCCGGCCTCATCGGCGACATCATTCTCACCGATGCTGGCGCCCAGGGACGCGCCCGTACCTCTATTCCGCTCTCGTCCTCCCCTTCCACGTCCCTTCAATTGCCCTACGCCCCGAACGACACCACGGCCCAATCCTCCATCGTGCTCACCAACACGGCAACCGCACCAGCCACCGTCACCTTGACCTATGCCTCCGCGAACGGCGCCCGCACCGCCACCGTCAATCTCGCCGCCAACGCCTCTTCGACCCAACCCCTCTCCGCCTTGTTTGGCGCCAACGCCACCAATGGCTATCTCGAAGTTTCCGCCACCCAGCCGGTGACCGCGGCCGCCACCCTTGCCACTCGTACTCGCGATATCGCCGCCGTGCCAGCCATACCGGCTGCCTCCGCCCGCCCCATCAATCCCGCCAGCCCTACCATCGCCACCAGCCCTTCCTCGCTCGACTTCGGTGCCCTACCCGTGGGTCAACGCCGGGACCTGACGCTGACAGTTTCCAACACGGGAACCGCCCCGCTCACCATCTCCTCCCCCGCCTTCTCCAGCCCGCTCTTCACCCTCGTTTCACCCACGTTTCCCGTCACCTTGGCCGCTGCTGCCCAGCAAGTCTTGACAATCCGCTATGCCCCCACCGCCGCCGGATCGCACAGCGCCACATTCACCATCCTCAGCAACGACCCGAATCGCGCCTCTGTTGCCATCCCTCTTGCCGGCCGTGGCGATGCCCCCGCGCCTGTCATCTCCATCGCCCCCGCCAACCTCGATTTCGGCGCCGTCTCCGTCGGCCAGACACGCCAGCTTTCCATCACCGTGCGCAACACCGGCGCTGCCAATCTCCAAGTCTCAGCCACGTCCAACTCGACATTCTTCACCGTTGCCCCCGGCACTCTCGCCGTTGCTGCCGGTTCGCAGCAAACCTTCGCAGTCACCTTCCGTCCCGATGCCGCCACCGCCCGCACCGGCACCCTGACCATCACCAGTAACGATCCCGTCAATTCCACTCTTTCCGTCCCCATGACCGGAACGGGAGCCGCCATCGGAGGTGGCGCGGGGACCATCCTCTCCATCGACAAAGGCAGCTTCGAAATCACGGCCGGCTTCCCTGCCGGGGGCGTCACCGCCACTTTCGTCAACCGCCTCACCCCAGGCAGCTATCCCGCCACCCTGCGCAGTGTGCTCGTCTTCTTCCCCTCCGGCGAACTCCCCCTGAACACCCCGGTCACCATTCTCGCCGCCGCCAATCCCACCGGCGCCGGTGGAGCCCAGTTGACCGGTCTCAACTTCCAGAGCACCAACGCATCCATCACTGCCCAGGAGAGTTTCCTCGAGATTCCTGTCAACCCACTCACCATCACCTCGGGTGACTTCCTGGTTGGTTTCTCCGCCATCAATCCAGCCGGAGTTTACCCTGTCGTCGTGGATACGGTTGCTTCCAGGCAGCGCTCCTACATCAGCAGCGATGGAGCGGTCTTCCGCCTCCTCGATTCCACTGCCATTGGTTCCGGCAACTTCGGCATCCGAGCCCGCATCGACGGTGGCGCCACCGCCGGCTCGGGCAGCAGCCTTACCGTCAATCCCTCCAGCATTGCCTTTGGATCCGTCCCTGTCGGTACCCCCTCACAACCCCGTCAGATTCTCATTACCAATAACGGCAGCACGACCCTCAACATCACCCTCAGCGCCGCCCCGCCATTCTCGGTCAACCCCGCTGCAGTCTCTGCTCTCACGCCAGGTGGCGCCGCCACAGCCTTCCTTACCTACACACCCATTAGCTCGACGCCCGCGCAACAGAACGGTTCACTCACCATCGCATCCGCCGGATCCACGCTTGCCACCGTTTCCCTCTCCGGATCGCCCGGGGCCGTCAGCACAGGAGGCGGTGGTACCCCCGGCAGTGGTTGTGCCGCGGGCCTCGGAACCAGCGCCATCCCCGGTGTTCCGCCCCGTCCCACCTGCGCGACTCTCGACACCAGCAGCGCTCTTGCCACCAGCCTCGCCGGGCTTTTCCTCATGAACGAAGGCTCCGGCGCGGCCACTCGCAACCTCGTCAGCGGCGCCCTCGGCTCGTTCGCCGGACCATCCGCTCCCATCTGGAATGCTGCCGAACCCTCGCTCAACTTCCTCGGCGGAGTCTCCAACAACAGCTACGTCGATTTCGGCACAGACCTCGCTTTCGATCGCATGCCGGTCAACCGCTTCACCATCGTCGCCAAGATCTTTGTGCCCACTCTCGGGCTTTACGGCATTGCCGAAAAGAACGACCGCAATGTCGCCGACGGTTTTCTCTTTGCCATGGATAATGCCGGCAACCTCAAGTTCACCGTGGAGAAATCCACAACCAATCTCCGAGTCACGGCAGGCGGCGGAGCCATCCGTCCCAACCAATGGGTCCAGGTGGCTGTCACTTGGGATGGCGCCATCGCGACTGCCGCTGCCGCCCGTCTCTACGTCAACGGAGTGGAGCAGCAGAAATCCAGTGCCGGTGACGGCGTCGGTGTCCTCGGCTTCGCCTCCGCCACCAACCAGCCCTTCCGCATCGGAACAGCGGCCTTCGACGGCTTAGGCTCTTTCAACGGCAGAATGGCCTACCTCGCCGTCTACAACGGCCGCATCCTCAATCCCGCTGAAATGACTCAATTGGATACACGCCTCCCGATTCGCTGAATTGTGGGGAAAGGTTAAGTTAAGGCTGGCGGAGAGGGAGGGATTCGAACCCTCGGTAGCGCTTTAAGGCACTACGACGGTTTAGTTCAATGCGTCAGGTCTAAACCCACGGTGACCTTCAGGTCGAGTGCTGCGAGAATGGTGTGATGGTGGAGTACCGGACGAGCGCGCACGCGATCTACGAGATCAAGTATCACCTCGTGTGGATTACGAAATACCGATATAAAGTACTGCGCGGGCGAGTGGCGGAGCGGGCGCGCGCTCTGATTCGACAGACTTGTGAAGCACGTGGGATCACAATCATACAAGGGGCGGTGTCGCCCGACCACGTGCACATGCTTGTGTCGGCACCACCGAGTTTGGCACCGGCGAAGATCGTGCAATGCATCAAGGGACGATCGTCAAGACGGTTGCAGGATGAATTTACGGAGTTGCGGAAGAGATACTGGGGGCAACACCTGTGGGGGCGCGGATATTTTTGCGCGACCGTGGGCGCGGTCGATGAGAAGACAATCCGCGAGTGTATCGAGAACCAAAAATGGGAAGACGATCCGGACGGATTCAAAATCACAGCGCCCGCGGAGCCTGAGCCGGCTCTCAGCCGGGGGCCTTAAGGCGGCTTAATAAAGCCGCAACGCCGACTTTCAGTCGTCCGGGAAACCTACCGGCTTTAGCTGGTAGTGGTTTTAGCAAACGGTTAACGGTCTGCCCTCCCCCGTCACGGCTATTCCCGCTTTGCTGCTGGTCTAGTTAGCTAGCTAGCCGGTAGCAACGGCTACCCGCCGTGATTCGAGAGATAAACCAAGCAATCGTGGTCAACGAACGCCACTCGAACTTTATTCAGCCAACCGTTTCTTCCAAGGACATTGCGGTTGATCTCTTCAGAGAAATATATGACCGAATCGAACTCGCTTTCGAGCGTCCAAAAGCGCAAGGAATGACCATAAGCCTTGAATTTTCCACCATTTGCGAGCGAAAACTCTCGCTCTTCACCCTCGTCTAGCTTCAACTCTAGCATGGAAGCAACGTCCGCTTGAAAAACACAGAATTCCGCACCAGTGTCGATCTTCGCCTTTACACGCGCGCCTCCATCGAATGTGACATCGATCTCGATCCCACGCGTGGTGCTGGAGAACTCGTGTTTGACAGCAAAATCCAGACGGTGCACCGCGTTACCATCCTCCAAAGGGAGCCTCGTCAACGGGCTCAACACGAGTTACCAATGGAGATCGGACGCCTGCATCCTTTGCCCTCAGGTAGACCTCCTTTGCGCTGGTGCCGGAGGCGATCAAGTAATCCCCACAGAGTGCGACCCACATGCCTCCGAAGACAGCTCGATTCTTTTCAATCCACTGTTGCTCAAGCCTAAAATCCGGACGTGCTGGTGACTGAGGTTCGCTGACAGCGCACACAACTCTCAAGTCGTCCACAGGCTCAGACAAGGTTTTGATTGAGGAAGGCAGCGTGTACTTCTCCACAAGAATCGATAGCAGGCTCGCAGGTTCGGGACCCCACTGAATAAGGCTGGCGTCGGCCGACCAAGTTGCAGGTTTACGGGAGCTTTCTCGGAAGGTCTCAACCAGGTGGCTATGGATAGAGCGCTGGGGAGAGCGTTGGTGAACGAAATACGCTTCTACCGCAGAACAGGGTTGCTGCCATGCCAAGTAAGACGCTTTGTTCCGCTGCCGGCTCTCGACCGGGTGCCTTGGTGCGGCGAGTTGCATCTAAAATGTCCTTTCAGTACGTCCTTCTAAGGGATACGAACTCAGAGGATCTTGATTCCTTTTGATTCCAACATTGAGCGCAAGACGCTGTGCTTTTTCTCGGCACGATCCACCACTTCCCTTAGATGAGCCAGATCGTTCAAATCGAGCACGAGATATAGCTCCTTGTGCTCGCCCAATCCCTCATGAAAGACGACCTTGAGGGTGTGGCTTATTACCACGCCAACGGGTTCCTCAGAAGGATCCAGGCCGAAAACAGGCCTCAGATCGGTCAATATTCGTCCATCGTGAAACAGCTGATTGTGATCACGTTCCAAGACTCGAGCTTTGGCTCTCACCGCCAACGACCCTATCGATAGCAGTTCGATCAGGCGCTCTTTGAAAGTAGGCACCTCGGCTTGTGGGAGCCAGTGTCTGTTAGATCGCAGCGCCGCAGCGATCAAATCGCCAGCCAGAGTCTCGGATGAGACTTCAAAGTGTCCTTTGAGTTCATAGAGAGAGTCCAGGGTGTTGATAATCCGCTGCGCGTCTGGTGGCGAAAAGCTGGGAACGCGATCAATTAAGAGCTTAACCGTGGAACCCGCATCGCTGGCTTTGGGACACTCTCGAAGGGCCGCAATTAGTTGGCTGACGGTATCCAGTGGCAAATCACGAATTTGCTCAAGCCCAAGCTTATGGTCGTCAGGGATACTAATAGCGGGCATCGGTTGTCCGCAGAATTATACTACAAAGCGCTAGCCTGTCGAAAATGATCTTCACATGTCTCACGGCCTGCTCCATGCCTAAAGTATAGCGAAGGCAAATTCACCGCGGGCAAAACCTCCCGAAAACCACAGCAATCGCCAATCCCTCAGTCCGCCTCCACCCCTCGCAGCGCATCTTTGCCCGCCCCGGCCCAATACTCGTCGATGAGCCCGCACCGCCCACAGCTGTCAGCACCCTCACCGCATATTCGGTTGACCCTCCGCGTCGGTTGGGCGCGAGATGGAGTATCGACGACCGAAGGCCTCTTGGCTCATGTACGCCTCGGACTTCGACGATTCCGCCGCCGCCTGTGGATCTACACCCAACACCTACTACGCCCACCTCCTGCCACGCAAGGATGCTAGCAGCTAAAGCCGGGAAGTCAGCGTTGAATGAACCGACTCGTCTGAGACCGGTGGCAAACGGGCAGCAACTTCTCAAACCAAAGTTCGCCGATGCCAAAGCCACTCAACAACCGTCTTGTATCAACTGAAAAATTAAGGCTGGCGGAGAGGGAGGGA
>JAFDVS010000160.1 GCA_018268935.1 Acidobacteriota bacterium
TCAACGTCAGAGAGCGGGTGGCCTAAGTGAACATCGGAATCGATCTCGGCACCACCAACTCGGCACTTGCCTACATCGATCCGCGCGAAGCGGGTGAGGCCGATTATCCGCCTATCCACGTGCTGGATGTGCCGCAGGTGGTGGCCGAAGGACGCAGTGAAGCGCGGCGCACGCTGCCTTCGTTTCTCTATCTGAGCGACACGCCTGTGGTTGGCACTTTCGCCCGTGAGCAGGGCGCACTCGTTCCTACCCGTTCCGTGCACTCGGCCAAGAGCTGGCTCTCCAATGCCGAAGCCGATCGCACTGCCAAGATCCTTCCCTGGGATGCGCAGGAAGGCGGGCGTGTCATGTCGCCCGTCGAGGTATCGGCGAAGATCATCGCCCATCTCGGTGACGCCTGGAATGCTTCGCACCCGGATCTGCCCATCGCCGGGCAGGATGTGGTGCTCACCGTGCCAGCCAGCTTCGACGAGGAAGCGCGCGAGTTGACGGTGGAGGCAGCGCGGCAGGCGGGCATTGAAAACCTGACATTGCTGGAAGAGCCCGCGGCTGCGTTCTACTCCTGGATTGCCAACCATCTTTCGCAATCGCAGAAGGCGCTGTTCGATGGACAGACGGTGCTCATCTGCGACGTCGGCGGCGGCACCAGCGACTTCACCGTCATCCGCGTCAATCGCGAAGGTGACCGCGTACAGTTCACCCGTACTGCTGTTGGCAAGCACCTGCTGCTGGGCGGGGACAACCTCGATCTCACTTTGGCCTGGCTGGTGGAGGCGAAGCTCGGCAAATCGCTGAGCGTGCGCCAGCGCAGTGCGTTGCGCCGGCAGTGCGCCTCGGCGAAGGAACAGATTCTCGCCGATCCCAATCGCAAGAGCGTCGAGATCACTGTGTTGGGCTCGGGCTCGTCGTTGATCGGCGGCACGATGCGCACAGAGATCCTGCGCGAGGAAGCGCTGGAGCTCACGCTCGATGGATTCCTGCCGTTCTGCAATCTCGGCGATCAGCCAAAGGACGAAAAGAAGAGTCTCTTCCGCGAACTGGGCTTACCTTATGTTTCCGATCCTGCCGTGACGCGCCATCTTTCGGCGTTCCTCGGTTCGGCCGGCGTGGAACGCATTGATGCCATCCTCTTCAACGGCGGTTTCTTCATTCCCGAAGTCTGCCGGAACCGCGTTACTGACGTGGTGGAGAAATGGTACGGCAAGCGCCCCGCGGTATTTGAGAATCAGGATCTGGATCTGGCCGTGGCCGTTGGTGCGGCCTACTACAGCTATGTGCGCAAGAGCGGCAGTGGCGTGCTGGTGCGCGGCGGCCTTCCGCGCGCTTACTTCATCGGCATTGGCGGAGGCGAGGACAACAAAGTCCGCACCGTCTGTCTGGCCCCGCGCGGCACCGAAGAAGGTAGCACGCTCGACCTCGATATCGAAGGGCTCCAACTGGTGGCCAACCGGCCGGTCTCCTTTCGCCTCTATAGTTCATTGACACGCACGGAGGACAAGCTTGGCGAGATCGTCGAGTTTGCGCCGGATGAGCTGGAATCGATGCATCAGCATGCGCCGCTCAATGCGGTGATTCGCTTCGGCAAGAAGATTGAGGAACGGCTCATTCCGGTGAAGCTGGGAGCGCGGCTGACGGAAGTCGGCACGCTCGAAATCTGGGCCGAATCGAAGATCAGCGAACAGCGCTGGCGGCTGCAGTTCGAACTGCGCAAGAGTGCGCAGAAGGGCGTACAGAAGCCTGCCGCCGTGGTAACCGATGAAGCCATTGCCAAGGCCGAGGAACTGATCACCAACACCTTCGGCAAAGGGGCGCTGGCGCCGGAAGAACTCCCCTCGCGTCTGGAGCAGGCTATTTCGCTCGGACGCAATTCCTGGCCGGTGAGCACCATTCGCAAGCTGGCTGACAAGCTGCTGGAACACGCCGAAGGCCGCAAACGCAGCGCTGCTTGTGAATTGCGCTGGCTCAACCTGACTGGCTTCTGCCTGCGCCCGGGCTTTGGTTTCCCCGGCGACGATCTGCGCATCGAACAGGCGCGCCGTGTGTATGCATCCGGACTGCAATTCTCCAACCAGGTGCAGAACGAATGCGAGTGGCAGATCTTCTGGGGACGTGTGGCTGGAGGATTGAACCGCAATCAACAGGCCGACCTCTATGCCCGCATCTCGCAGTTCCTGCTGCCGCGCGGGCAAAAGAAGCCGCCTCGCATCAATACCAGCCTGCTGCGCGAGCTGTGGCGCACGGCAGCGAGCCTGGAGCTACTGCCGGTTGGCACGAAGACCGAACTCGGGGAAGCGCTGGTGAAGCGCATCAAGGCCAACGACTACGGCGAAAGCGAATTGTGGTGCCTGTCGCGCATCGGCGCGCGCACCTTGTTCTATGGGCCGATCAACCAGGTGGTGCCCGCCGCCACGGTCACCCGCTGGGTGGAAGCCGTTGCCAAAACCTCGAAGCAGAATACAGCCGATGCATTGGCTTCGATGGCCGCTAAGACGGGAGATTCGTCGCGCGACGTGGCAGAAGCGACACGCAACCTGGCTCGCAAGGCCATCGGCGATGAGCCCTCCGTTCTGGCGATCCTCGACGGCGAAGGCGATCGTGACATGGGCCGCATCTTCGGGGAAGAACTCCCCAGCGGGCTCGTACTGGCATGACCGAACTGGAGCGCATTGAGCGCATCCGCCGCTCCGCTGGCAAAGCCAAGGGAATGACGCTTGGCATCGGCGACGATTGCGCCATCTTTCAGCCGAAGCCGGGGGAAGAGCTATTATTCACCACCGATATGCTGATCGAGGGTGTGCATTTTTTGCGTGACACGCACTCGCCGGCGGATATCGGCCACAAGGCGCTGGCGCGCGGGCTGAGCGACATTGCGGCCATGGGTGGAGTCCCGAAGTTCTGCCTTTTGTCTCTGGCTGTCCCGTCCACGACCACGGATCGCTGGCTGGATAGCTTCTACAAGGGCCTGCTGGATTTAGCGAAACGAACCCAAACCCCGCTGGCGGGGGGGGACTTGGCCCATGCTGACAAGATCACCTGCGACATTATCGTTTGCGGCTCTACTCCTGCCGGGACGGCTCTGCGGCGATCGGGGGCGAAGCCGGGGGATCAGATCTGTGTTTCGGGGACACTCGGCGGGTCGGCATTGGGGTTCGCTACGAAGAAGGGCGCAGCATGGAAGCGACACCTGCGGCCGGAGCCACGGCTGAAGTTAGGAGTCCTGCTGAGAGAGAAGCTGCACGCCACTTCGTGTATGGATCTGAGTGATGGACTCTCCATCGACCTGCACAGGCTCTGTCTCGCGTCGAAGGTTTCCGCTGATCTCGACGGTGATCTGCCCTCCTTTCCCGGGGCTTCCATTCAACAGTTTCTACACGGTGGCGAAGATTACGAACTACTGTTCACAGTGATGAAAAGTGTTGAATTACCCGGGCAAATTGCCGGCGTGCCGGTGACTCGGATCGGGACCGTTCGAAAGGGCCATCCCGGCCAGGTGAAACTCGACGAATTCCTAATTCTTCCAATGGGTTACGACCACTTTCGCACACCATGACAGACCCCTCTACAGTCCTCGATTTGATCGATGCGTTTCGCCGCTCGAAGTGTATGTTCACAGCCGTCAGTATGGGCCTGTTCGACTACACTCCAGCCTCGTTGAGCGATCTGACGAAACGAACCCAAGCGCATCCGGACGCCCTGGAGCGGCTACTCGACGGCTGCGTCAGCCTCGGGTTGATGGCGAAGGATGGGGATCTCTACGCCAACACGGAAGCGGCCGATGCTTACCTGCGGCGAAATAGTCCGACGACGATGACAGGGTATATCCTCTATTCCGATCGGGTTCTATATCATCTCTGGGGCAACCTGGAGGATGCGGTGAAGGAAGGCACCCATCGCTGGAAGCAGACATTCGATCTGGAAGGGGCGCTGTTCTCGCACTTTTTCCGAACGCCCGAAGCGAAGTACGAGTTTCTGCTGGGGATGCATGGTTTGGGTGTGCTTGGTTCGCCGAAGGTGGTGCGGGCGTTTGACCTCAGCGGTTTCCGCCGGCTGGTGGATTTGGGCGGGGCGACCGGCCATCTGCCGACAGCGGCTCTGGAAGTCTATCCCGACCTGCAAGCTGCGGTATTTGATCTGCCGCCAGTGATTGAGACGGCCCGCCTGTTTGCCGGCCCGAAGGTCGAACTGATCCCCGGCGATTTCTTCACCGACCCGCTGCCGCCCGCTGACCTCTATGCCCTGGGCCGCATCCTTCATGATTGGAGCGAGCCGAAGATCCGCACTCTGCTCAAAAAGGTGTACGAGGCTTTGCCTACGGGAGGGGGATTGCTGATTGTGGAGCGGATTCTGCACCCGGACAAAAGCGGCCCCACTACGGCGCTGATGCAATCGTTGAACATGCTCTGCTGCACGGAAGGCAAGGAGCGGACCCTGGCCGAGTACGAAGCTCTGTTGCGCGAGGCAGGGTTCGCTGAGGTGCAAGGCACGGTAACAGGCGCGCCGATTGACGCCATCCTCGCAAGAAAGGCTTGAAGCACGATGATTGAGAAGATCACCTGGAAGGGCTGGAACAACTGCTACCGGCTGACGAACGGGGAAGTGGAGTTGATTATGACGGGCGACGTCGGCCCGCGGGTGATGCGCTATGCCTATGTAGGCGGCGATAACCTGTTCCTCGAGATCGAGTCGGAGTTGGGCGGCACCAACGAACCGGATTGGAAGCTGCGCGGGGGAAGCCGGCTGTGGGTGGGTCCGGAAGACGATTCGCCGCGCACCTATGCCGTGGACAACGCCGCCTGCGAGATCCACAAGGTGGGCGGAGTGCTGACCGCCACCTCTCCGGTGGAGCCCGCCTGCGGGTTGCAGAAGCGGATCAGCCTGAAGCTGGCGCGCAAAGGGTCAAAGGTGGAGGTGACGCACTCGCTGCACAACGCGGGCAAGAAGGCGCAGTTGCTGGCCCCGTGGGTGCTCTCAATGATGCGGCCGGGCGGATACGGCATCACCGGCTTTCCGCCTCGCGGCACGCATCCGGAGGTGCTGCAGCCGACGAATCCTCTGGTGATGTGGGCCTTCTCCGATCTTTCCGACAAGCGCTGGCGCTACTCGCAGAAGTATCTGGTGCTGAAGCAGGACCCGAAGCAGCGGAGCCCACAGAAATTGGGGCTCTTCAACCCCAAGACCTGGGGCGCCTATCTCTGGCGGGACACTTTGTTTCTCAAGCAGTACACGGCCGAGCCAGGACGCGCGTACCCCGACATGGGATGCTCCTACGAGACATTCACGAATGCCTCGGTGCTGGAGATCGAGACTCTCGGGCCGCTGACTAAATTGAATCCCGGTGACTGGGTGCACCATACGGAACACTGGAGCCTGCACCGTGGCGTGGCCATCGAGCGTTGGGACGATGCGACGCTCGACCGGGTGCTGCAGCCGCTACTCGCCTAATCCACTTTCAACGGCGTTGTATAGCCGTTCGGGGTCGAGAGGCTTGGGGAGGAAATCGTCCATGCCTGCATCGAGAAACGCCTGGCGCGAACTGCCCCCGGCGTGGGCGGTGAAAGCAATAATGCGCACGCAGCGTGTGGTTGCTTTGGCGGATGTGCGGATGTGCCGTGTCACCTCCAGCCCATCCATTTCCGGCATCTGCACATCCATCAAAACCACATCGAAGTCCTGGCTCTCCAACGAAGCGAGTGCCTCGGCGCCGCTTTGGGCTATCGAAACGGAGTGTCCACGCCGCTCCAGGAGTCTCTGTACCAACCGTTGATTCAGAGCGTTGTCCTCCACCACCAGCACCCGGCGTGGATGGGCCGTGAGTCTCTCCGGGCGGACGTTGCGCTCCAGGCCCGCCAGTGTGTCCCGTCCCTTGTCGACCCAAAGGGAGCAGCGAAATGTGCTGCCTGCCCCCGGGGTGCTTTCCACATGGATCTGCCCGTCCATCAGATGGGCCAGGTTGGCGCAAATGGCGAGCCCCAGCCCTGTGCCGCCGTAGCGGCGTGTCATCGATGGGTCGCTTTGGACGAACGGTTCGAAAATCACGCGGCATTTCTCCGGCGGAATGCCGGGTCCGGTGTCGGAGACGGCAATCTCGAGGCACAAACGGTCGGCCGTGAACGGACCGCAAGCGACGCGGACCTGGATGCTCCCTTGCAGGGTGAATTTGACGGCGTTGCTGATCAGATTGATGAGGATCTGGCGGACACGCCCTGAGTCTCCGCGCACGTTGTCCGGAACAGCCTGATCTACCTCAATGCTGAGGGCGAGCCCCTTCTCGCGAGCCAGCAGCCGGAAGGGGCGCATTGCTTCCTCCACCGTTTCCCGCAGCGGGAAGGTGTGCTTCTCCAATTCGAGCTTGCCGGATTCCGTCTTGCTGAAGTCGAGCAAATCGTTGAGCAGCCGGAGCAAATGCTGGCTGGAGGAATCGACGGCCTGCAGATACTCCAATTGCTCAGGCTTCGAAGCGATCTGCATTGCCAGGTGGGTCATGCCAATGATCCCATTCATCGGGGTACGCAATTCGTGGCTGATGTTGGTGAGGAATTCGGACTTGGCCTTACTGGCGCGCTCTGCTTCGAGCCGAGCCGCCTCGAGGGCGTTTTCACGTTCCACCGATTCGATCCATTGCCGATTGAGATGGCGCGAGAAGAATAGGAGGAAGACGAAATACAGGAGAAAGACAAGGCCGGCAGTGAGACTATCCCCCGCTCCCATCCACAGCATGGCTGCGGCGGGAGGGAGCAGACCGAGGAACAAGACCGCATAGAGAAGTTCGAGCGCGGGAGTGAAGGCGGCCGCGGAGATGGGGCCTGAGCCAACGCAGAATGTGACAAGCAACTGAGTCTCCCAACTGTATACACCGAAGTGCAAAATAGCCGCGCCGATGAACAGGCCGAGCGTTGCGGACATGAGCAGAACGGATGCGTAATACTCGGACCGCCACAGCTCATGCCGGCCATGCTGCCAAGCGGGGAAGGCGCGCCCGATCAGAAAGCGAGCGGCGGCAAAGGCCGAACCCAAAGCAATGGCGCAATAGAAGGGGGGAGCCCAGAGCGAGGGGATGGAGGTGCTGGCGACAATGGCGAAAAACACCGCCATATGAAGCAAGCCACTGGCATGGGAACGCCGAGCCAGTTCACGGTAAACCGATTCCTCTAGATTGACGGGCAAGGTTCTTGCCTATTCTACTTTACATAATCGATTAAACTGTAGAGCCGTGTTGGGTCAATGGGTTTGGGAAGAAACTCATCCATTCCCGCATCCAGGAATTCTTTGCGCGAAGACTCCGAAGCGTGAGCGGTGAGGGCGATGATCGGCACCTTGCGGCCGGGATTCTCCTTCGCACGGATTCTTGCCGTTGCCTCTATCCCGTCCAACTCCGGCATCTGGACATCCATGAGGACCACGTCGAACTGCTCCTGGGCGAAGATCTCGCAGGCCTCTCTTCCATTGGAAGCCAGGCGCACCGTATGGCCGCGCTTTTCGAGCAGCCGTAGGATCAGCCGTTGATTGATTGTGTTGTCTTCCGCCACCAGGATTCGCCGGGGCCTGTTCACCGCGGGAGCGATGCCCAATTCCGGGGCGGCGGTGATGGTTTCCAGGCCAGTGACCGCACACTCTATTTCACAGAAGAACGTGCTGCCCTCACCCACGCGGCTTTCCACCCAAACTTTGCCTTTCATGAGCCCGGCCAGGCGCTGGCAGATGGAGAGGCCAAGGCCCGTGCCGCCGAAGCGGCGAGTGGTGGAGCGATCGGTCTGTTCAAACGGTTCAAAGATCTGCTTGCGTTTCTCTTCGGGGATTCCGGGGCCGGTGTCCCGCACGCTCAGCCGCAGCCGGATATGACGCCCATCGTTGCGCATCTGTTTGAGGGCGACGACGACTCCTCCGCGTGACGTGAACTTGACCGAGTTGCCAATGAGGTTCATGAGGATCTGGCGGATCCGGCCCGGATCGCCGTAGACACGTTCCGGGACGTCCGGCGCACAGTCGGATTGCAGCGTGAGGCCTTTCGAGGTGCAGACTCCCTGGAAGTTGCGCAGCGCTTCCTCAATCACTATGCGCGGGGCGAACCCAATGCATTCCAGTTCCACTTTGCCGGCTTCAATCTTCGAGAAGTCTAGCAACTCGTTGAGCAGGCGGAGCAAGGAGTGGCTGGAGGTATAGACGGTTTCCAGATACTCACGCTGCTCATTGGTGAGCGGCGTGCCCATGGCCAGGTGGGTCATGCCGATGATCCCGTTCATGGGCGTGCGCAACTCGTGGCTGATATTGGCCAAGAAGTCGGTCTTGGCCCGGCTGGCCTCCTCCGCCGTCAACCGAGCCTCTTCCAAGGCATGGTTGCGGCGCAGTTCTTCGAGGTAATCGGCATGGGCGCGGGAGGAGTAATACAACAGATAGGCCAGATACATGCAGAAGACGAAGAACATCGTCCAGCCGCGAGTGCCTCCCAACACCCCGCAGGCGAGGACCGGGGGAACATGAAAGAGGATGGAGAATCCGCGCACCAGCCAGGGGACAGGGGTGAAGGCAGTCATGGCGACCGGGGTGGTGCCGGCAACGAGAATCACCATGAGCTGGGATTCCCAGTCTTCGATTCCGCGGCGCGCCAAGGTGTCTGCCGTGTACAAACCCCAGGCGAGCGCATTGAGGAGGATGGTTGCGGAAAGATAGAACCGCCAGTGGGGCAACGGATGTGGGGAGGTAGGGTGCAGCTTCTCGCAGAGGACCCAGCGGGCGGCGGTGGTGGCGATGGTGATGCCAGCGAGCGTCCAGAAGACCCCAGGGTCCCGGCTCACCTTTTGTGTCGTGAGCAGGATTGCGATGAGGAAACCGATGAAGACAAAGCCGCCCAGACGGACGCGCTTGGCAAGATCCGAGTCAACGTCGCGATGCATTCCCGTGGTGTGAATGAGGGCTGACACAATCGGTTCGAAGTAATCCATCGGTTGGGTAGGGGAATCGCTTTAGGTCGAAAGCAAAAAGAGGGAGTAATACTTACCCAGGTTGTTTCCCGGATGGGACAGAAAGACTCACGTGGGACGCGATAGGGAAAACGTAAATTATTGAAAATACGTCGCGGGAGAGATTGGCATGGGACTTGCAACGAACCTACGGTGTTCACCCGAGCGGTCCGGCCTGGATGCGTCCGCTTGGAGTCCGCCCGCGTCCCATTACCCCATTGGCAACGGATAACCCCACGCCCAACAAAAGTCTGTCAGAATGTTTCAGGGAGGAGAGTGTCTTGAAACCACTTGCCGCTGCTCGCGCACTTTATTATCCATTGCTTGCGTTCCTTTTGATGGCTGCCCCCGCGTTGGCGCAGTTTCGTCTCGTGGGAGGAGGGCAGCAGGTGACGCAGGTCACGTTCGACAATCCGAGCGGACCGCTGACTTCCCGTTTTTATGTATTGGAGTCGACCAGTGGCGCCAGTATCACCTTTACGGCTACGGCTTCCACGACTTCTGGTGGCAACTGGCTGAGTGTGAAGGTGTACCCGTCGGAAACGACGCAAGGCACGACCGGGAACTCGGTGGAAATCCGGGTGGATCCGAACATCGCGACAGGCACCTACAACGGGACTGTGCTGTTCCAGCAGCAGGGTAATCCGACTGTGCAACTGTCGATTCCGGTGACCTTCATCAACGGAGCCGGCGGCGGTGGAAGCACGACGATCCAGGGGTTCTCCACGAATCCGACGACGATCAACCTGACCTATGTGCCGGGCAGCGCGGCGCCGACACAGAATGTGACGCTCAGTTCCAATAATGGGACACAGTTCACCTACAGCGCGTTTCTGACGTCGGGAACGAACTTCGTTTCGGTGAGTTCGGGCGGGAGCGGATTTGGATCCTTCCACAACATCGGGCTTACGTTCAACACGGCCTCCCTCATTGCGTCCACTACGCCTTATACCGGGAACCTGCAGATTACGATCCAAGGGCAATCGGGCGCCATTAACATTCCGATTTCGGTAACGGTCAGCGGATCGGGCGGCGGGACGATATCGGGCTACTCGATCACCCCGGCCAGCATCAACTTCAATTCGAGCCAGACATCGCAGTTCGTCTCGATCGTTCCGTCGAACACGAGCGCGGCCTATTTCTATTCGACGTCGATCAATAACCCCTCTGGAAACTGGCTGACGGTGAACCCGCCCAGTTCGAGCGCGGTGATTGCCGGAACGCAAGGCTTCACGGTCACTGCTAACCCAACGGGGTTGCAGACCGGAGTCACTTATACGGCCTCGATTCGTGTGTTTGTGGGGTCGGGCCAGCAGGACATTCCAATCACGTTCACGCCCGGGACTACAGGCGGTGGATCGATCAGCGGCTTCTCGGTCTCTCCCAGTTCCGTGTCGCTGAGCGGCACCAACACGTCGCAACTGGTTTCCATCAACCAGACTTCGGGGTCGTCCGCCTATCTCTTTTCGACGTCGGTGACCACGACGAACGGCGGCACTTGGCTTTCGGTGAATCCGACGCAGTCCACGTCGGTGGTGGCGGGGACCCAGAGTTTCACGGTCTTGATTAACAGCGCCGGCTTGAGCGCGGGGACCACCTATACAGGAAACGTTCGTCTTTTCATCAACGGGCAACAGCAGGATATTCCTGTTACCTACAGTCCCAGCGGCACGGGTGGCGGTATTTCGGGCTTTACGATTTCTCCCACGCTGGTGAATCTGAGTTCGACGCAGACTCAGCAGACAGTTACCGTCAGCCCGTTCAATACGGGGACAGTCTACTCCTACTCGACTTCGGTGACGACCACAACCGGGCAGCAGTGGTTGAGTGTATTTCCGGCCTCCAGCACCAGCGCGATCGGGGCGCAATCGCTCACGGTTCTGGCAAACCCCTCGGGGCTGACGGCAGGCTTTACCTATAACGGGACGGTCCGGATCGTGATCAACGGCCAAATCCAGGACATCACGGTGAACTACACTCCGACCAGCACAGGCGGAGGCGGCACCTCGATTCCCGGCTACACGATCAACCCCACCAACATTAATCTCAATTCGACGCAGAACCAGCAGGCCGTGACGATCACCCCGTCGACGGCGACGCCTTTCGTATTCACCACTTCGGTGTTCACGAATTCGGGCGGATCGTGGCTGAGTGTGGTGCCGCAGTCTTCGACTTCCGCTACCGCATCGCTGCAATCGTTCACGGTGATTGCGAACGTGGCTGGGCTCAATACGGGCACAACCTATACGGGAACAGTGCGTGTTTTCATCGGATCGGGCCAGCAGGACATCACGGTGAACGTGACGCCGGGCGGTTCGACCGGAGGTGGAACGATCAGTGGTTATACGGTAACGCCAACCACGGTGAATCTGAGCAGCGGCGTGACGCAGCAGCAGGTGCAGATTATTCCGAGTAACAGCGCGGTGGCGTACTCGTACACCACTTCCGTGACGACCTCGATTGGGACGGGCTGGCTCACGGTGAGTCCCGCGTCTTCCACGGCGGTTACAGGCGGCGTGCAGGTATTCACGATTGTGGGCAACGGCAGCGGGCTTACTGCCGGTTTCACCTACACCGGTAGCGTTCGTGTCTTTATCAACGGCCAATATCAAGACATAGCGGTGAACTTCACCCCATCGTCGTCGGGCGGCGGCAGCATTAGCGGCTACACGATTACGCCGACGGTGGCGACGTTGAACGCAACGACTCCGAATCAGGTTGTGACCATATCTCCGGTCAACACCTCGGCAGGGTATACGTACTCGTTGACGAGCTTCACTTCGACAGGCCAGAACTGGCTGAGCACGACGCCGACCGCATCGACGGGCACGGTTTTCGGCTCGCAGGCTTTCACCATCCTGACCAATGCCACGGGGTTGATCACCGGGCAGCTCTATACGGGGACGGTGCGAGTGATCATCGGCAACCAGTTCCAGGACATCACGGTGAACTTCACGCCGGGGTCGACCGGAGGCACGACGGGCTTCTCGCTGTCGCCCACTTCCATCAACTTCAATGTGAACCAGACGTCGCAACTGGTGAGCATCACTCCAACGGGAGGCACCTCGACGTATTCCTACACTGCGTCGCCAATCACGAACAGTGGCGGATCGTGGCTATCGGTGAATCCTTCCTCTTCGAGCCTGACCTCGGGGGTGACCACATTCACCGTCACGGCTAACTCTTCCGGATTGACGACGGGCGTGACCTACACTGGCGTCGTGCGGGTGTTTGTGAACAGCCAGCAGCAGGACATCCAGGTGACGTTCACGCCTGGTACGACCGGGGGGGGCGGCGGAGGCAGTGGCCACGTGTCTCCCACGTCGCTCTCGTTTAACTACGCGATTGGACAAGGGGCTCCGGCTGCACAGTCGTTCTTTATCAACACGCCCTCGCCGGCTATTTTCACCGCGACGATTCAGAACTACACGGTGGACTTTCTGCGGCTATCCGCCGTGGGGGGGACGACGGCGCCGAACCTGAAGATAGACGCGTTTATCCAGCCGCCTTCGAACCTTGTCGCCGGCACTTATTCGGCTCAGGTCCTGGTAAAGGTGGGTGGCTACTCGGATGTGATCGTGACGGTCACGCTGACGGTGACCGGTAGTGGAGGGGGCGGTGGCGGAACGGTGACCGGCTACAATGTGAGCCCGACACTGCTGAACTTCAGCTACACGCCTGGCGGACAGCTTCCCTTCGCGCAGACGGTATCCCTCACTTCGCCGTCCTCGGTGAACTACACACTGACTTACAACAACGCTGTCTCCAACGGTGTACAGTGGCTGTTCGCGGCTCCGGCTTCGGGCGGCATCACGAGCGGATCTCCGGCGAGCGCCATCATCACGGTGCAAGCCAACGGAGCATCGGCGCTTCCGGTGGGCGTCTACACTGCTCAGATTCTGGTTCAAGTGGGCGGGACTACGGTGGCACAGATCCCAGTGACGCTGACGGTAGGGACGGTGGGAACAACCACTGGATTCGTTGCGCCGTCCTCCTTGAGCTTTACGCATCAAATCGGGACGACGAACCCCACTCCGCAAGTGTTGACCATCGGAACGGTAGGTGGCGCCACAGGGTCGTTCACAGCGACAGCAACCACAAACAATGGTGGCGGCTGGCTTGCTGTGACGCCGATCAACGGTACCGCACCTGGCGCTGTCAGCGTTACGGTGAATCCGGTGAACCTCACGGTGGGGACTTATTCCGGCAATGTGAGCGTTACGTTTAGCGGCGCAGGGACGACGAACATTCCGGTGACGTTCCAGGTGAGCAGTTCGGCGGTGCTCAAACTGAATCTGACATCGGCGAACTTCAACTATCAACTGGGCGGCACGGTGCCCTCCGGCCAGGCGCAGAACATCGAGGTTTCTTCGCCGGGAGGCTCTGTCGGATTTACTGCCAGTGCGACCGTGAACTCCGGCGGAAACTGGCTGGTGGTATCGCCGACGAGCGGCGCAACGCCGGCTACCGCTTCGATTCAGATCAATGCAACCGGACTGCCCGGTGGAACTTACACTGGCTCAGTCTCATTCACGGCCTTCGGCCAGCAGCCGGTGACCATTCCGGTGACGCTGAACATCAGCGGCGTACCCCTGTACAACTCGGTGCCGAATGCGATCAATTTCGTTTCCGCGGTGCAGGGTATTACACCTTCGCCGCAAACGATTTCGGTCTCCACCACAGGCGCGACCGTTCCGTTCATAGTGAGTACGACAACGACCACAGGCTCGACGTGGTTGACGGCGACGCAGACCGTGCCGGGCACGATCTCTGTATCCGCAAATCCGGCGGGGCTGTCGGATGGGACGTATTTCGGCGCCGTGACGGTGACCGCAACGAGCCCCGGGTCGGCAGGGAACAGCCCGCTGGTCATTCCGGTCACTTATCAGATTGGAAGCGGTGGCGGCGGCACGGGCGGCTTCACGGCACAGCCGACGACGATGGTGTTCACACAGATTCAAGGAGGTGGGGTACCGCCTTCGCAGACGTTGTCTCTGTCTTCGTCGGGCACGCAGTTTAACTACAGCCTGGCGGTTTCCACGAACAATGGAGGCAGTTGGCTGTCGGCGACTCCAGTGTCCGGGGTGACGCCGGGGACCATCAACGTAACGGCGAATGCGCCATCGCTGCCGCTGGGGACGTACACGGGAACCATTGTGGCGACGGCTCCGGGCGCGCTCGGCTCGCCGCAGATCGTGAACGTGACGCTGAATGTGGTGACCGCACCGGTGGTCACGGCGAGTCCGAACACACTGGCGTTCTCTTCGACGGCCGTGGGTGTGGCGCCGGCGGCGCAAACGGTGACGCTGACTTCGAGCGGCGCTAATCTGAGCTACAGTGCCTCGGTATCGGTGGGTGCGGGACAGCCGAACTGGTTGGAGGTGACTCCGACCTCGGGCATCACGCCGGCGACGTTGACCGTGCGCGCCAACATCAACGGGTTGGCACAGGGCACCTATAGTGGAACCGTCACGGTGAATCTGGGTCTATCGACACCGATCTCGATTCCGGTGACGTTCAACTACGGTGCGGTGGCAACGCCACAAATCCTCTCGATGACGAACGCGGCCAGCTTCCTGCCGACCGCGGCGGCGCCGGGCTTGATTGTGGCGATCTTCGGTTCGAATCTCGGGCCGACGACGCTGCAGCAACTGCGGCTGACCAGCAATGGATTGGTGGACACCAATCTGAATGGAGTGCGAGTGTTGTTTGACAACATTCCGGCTCCGATGGTGTATGCCCGCAACGACGTGTTAAGCGCGATCGTTCCTTACGCGATGGCGGGAAGAGCATCGGCGAACGTAGTGGTGGAATACCAGGGCGTGCGCAGTGCACCGCTGAACGTACGGGTTGTGGATGCCGCGCCTGGCATCTTTACCACGAACCAGCAGGGGTCGGGGCAGGGAGCAATCCTGAACAATGACTTCTCGTTGAACGGGGCAGGCAACCCGGTGGCTCGCGGCCAGTTCGCCACGGTGTACCTGACCGGTGAAGGGCAGACCTCGCCGGCGGGTGTGGACGGACTGATCTCGAACGCCAACCAACTGCGCAACCCGGTGGCCAATGTGCAGGTTCGCGTGGGCGACCGCAATGCCCAGGTGATCTACGCCGGGTCGGTACCGACTACGGTACTCGGACTCTGTCAGGTGTCGTTCTTCATACCGGCGGATGCGCCGACGGGGAACGCCGTACCGCTGACGGTAACGATTGGCGGGGCGGCTACACAGACGGGGGTTTCGATCGCAGTTCGGTAAGGAAGGAATATCCGGCAGGATTCCAAGCGCCGCGGGGGAAGACCCTGCGGCGCTGGTTTGTTTTTGGAGGGTTAGTTGCGCTCGACGTGTACGCCCCCGTTGCGGGTCATGAGGCGGACAGGAGGGCCACCGGCGCCAATGGTTCCACGATAGCTGCGGGCTTCCTTGTCGACGGAGGCACCTTCGACGTGGAGGCGGCCGTTGACCGTGCCGGCTTCCAGTTGCGCCGAGTAATTCTGAGGAACATTGAGGTGGACTCCGCCGTTGGTGGTCTGGACATCGAATTCGCTGCCTTCCCAGCGGCTGCCGTTCAGCTCGGCGTGCACGCCGCCGTTCTTGGTGGCGCCTTTGACGCGGCCGGCAAGGCGTTTGATGTGGATGCCGCCGTTGGTGGTTTCAAAGCTGAGTTCGCCTTGCAGATCGGTGAGGGAGATGCCGCCGTTGTGTGCTTTGGCTTCGATGTCGGTGCGATGAGGGACGAAGATTTCGAAACTCACGCCCCAGCTTTGACGGCCTTCGGTATTCGGACCGAGCGGGTTGATGCGGCCACCGCCCGACTGGATGCGCACTTGGGTGCCGAGCGCTTTTGCGTCGGCTTCGCTATCGGCCCAGGTTTCCACTAGAGCGCGGACGAGGACATCGCTACGGTTCCAGCCCTTGACGCTGATGCCTCCGTTTTTACCGGCATCCACCATGAATCGGGTGGAGGCGGGAATCGATTCTTCCCGTACTTCGCAAAAACGCTGGCGGCGGGAATCGCCGTTCCGGTCTGAGCATTTGAGGTCTTTGTTCTGGTTGTCCTGGAACTGGCCGAAGGCGAGCGCGGCCGGAAGGAGCAGCACGATGAGTCGTTTCATGCACGCTACTACGGGGAATGTGGAGAATGGTTTCGAGGAAAATGGAGGCAGCCGGCGCGGCCTTCGGCCCGAGGCAGGGTCGAAAAAGCAATGCCTCTCGCGCCTGTCGCTCCACGCGGCTCGTTCTTGGCTCGACACATCTTGTGGGCACCGATTCGGGCTGATGCCGACTGATGTACACCGATGTCTCGCGGAGGGTCAGCGGGATTGGGGCTGGAAAGCGCGGGCTTTCAACGCGGCCAACGGCCGAGGCGGGCCACAGACTCCGATGGCCTGCTCCACTTTTCGCGTGAAGCTTGGGCATAGAATCAGTGATTTGCCGGGGGTTGCCAGATGGTAGCAGCGATGAAGCGCTCGGGCATGGTGGCGTCGTTGTAGTAGTAGAGGCTGACGACTTTGCCGTCGGGCCGGACGGCGCTGCGGAGATAGCCCATGTCCCAGGCGACAGCGTCGGCGCGGAGTGTGATGGGGTCGCCCCAAGTCTTGCCTTCGTCGTTGGAGATGCGGGCGAGGATGGGGAAGGGCTTGTTGCGGGAGGCGTAGGTCAGGCAAAGCCGGCCGTCTTTGAGCCGGATGAGGCTGGGAGGCGTGCCGCTCTTGCCGCCAGTATCGCCGAGCTTGCCGATCGCTTGCCAGGTTCTGCCTTCATCCTTGCTGACCCAGCCGTCAATCCAGTTGTGGTCGTCGTCCTGCTTCACGCGGACTGTGGTGAGGATGGAGCCGTCGCGGAGTTTGAGGGAAGAGGGCATGATGGAGAAGCCCGCGGGCTCCGGGCCGATGAAGGAGAGGAATTCCCAGGTGAGCCCGCCATCTTTCGTGCGCGCGGCGAAGGGGCGGCCTTCCCGGCCGTTCTGTTTCGAAGCGGTGAGGAAGACGGTGCACTCTTTCGCGTTCTTCACGATGTAGTCGGTGCGGGCGGCGACCCCTTTTTGTCCGAATAGGGGGAAGGTGAACGGGCCTTCCCAGTTCTTGCCTTTGTCGTTGGAATAGAACAGCAGAGATGGCCCGGTGTGGATGTCGTTAAAGCGGATGGTCATGATGAACCCTGGCCTGGTGAAGTCCATGGGCGTGGTGAGCGGCCGTTCCGGTTTTCCCCCCTGGGCGGGCGGCAGGAGAGATTTCGGGGTTTCGATGCTCCAGGTCTGGCCGCCGTCCAGGCTGCGGGCGAGGCGTGGCTCTTCGGGCTTGTCGGGGTCCATCTGGTGGCGGCCGGCGTCGCGAGGCAGATACCATGCGGCGCTGAAGCCGGCGAGGATCTCGTTGCCCCAACTCCAGATTCCGTGGTTGGCGGGCCATCCGCCGAAGCGGCCCTGTTCGCGATACACGATGCGGTGCTGGGGATTTTGGGCCAAAAGAAGATGGCCGGCGAGAGCAAGCAGAATGATCCTGTTCATAACGCTACAATTTGCAGTATGCGGTCTATTCTAATCGGTTTGTTGATCGCCACTACTATGTCCGCGCAAAAGAAGCCCTTCACGGTCCAGTCGATGCTCGAACTGAAGAGGGTCAGCGAACCGCAGGTTTCACCCGACGGGAAGCTGGTGGCGTTCACCGTCATGTCGATTGATCTGGAAAAGAACACAAAGCCCCGGCAGATTTACACGGTTTCGCTGGAAGGCGGAGAGCCCCAGCAGATTACGCGGGAGGGAACGGTGAACGAGAGGCCGCGCTGGTCTCCCGATTCCAAACAGATAGCCTATATTTCCAATCGCGGCGGCTCGGCGCAGGTGTGGATCATGAACGCCGACGGGTCAGGCGCCAAGCAGGTGACGCAGATTTCCACCGAGGCAGCGGGAGTCATGTTTACTCCCGACGGGAAGCAGTTGCTGTTTACCAGCGATGTTTATCCGGATTGCAGCGACGACGCTTGCAACAAGAAGAAGCTGGATGCGGAAGCGCAGAGCAAGGTGAAGGCTCGGGTGTACACGTCGCTGTTGTACCGGCATTGGACGGAGTTTGAAGGGGCGCGCCGGAAGCACCTGATGATTGTGCCGGTAGAAGGCGGCGTGGCGAAGGATCTCACTCCTGGCAATCGTCATGTGCCTCCGTTTTCGCTCGGCGGGCCGGATGATTACGCGATTGCGCCGGACAGCAAGGAACTCTGCTACGTCATGAACCCGGACGCGGATCTCGCCACCAGCACGAATTCCGAGTTGTATGTCGTGCCGCTGGAAGGTGGTGGCGAAGCGCGAAAGATCACGCTCAATTCGGGGGCGGATAATTCGCCGCAATATTCGCCGGATGGGAAGTGGATTGCCTTCCGTTCGCAGCAACGGGCCGGATATGAAAGCGACCGGTGGCGGCTGGCAGTGCTGGACCGCTCGTCGGCGCGGGTTTCGATTCTGACGGAGAACCTGGACCGTCATGTGAATTCGTTTGCATGGTCAGTGGATTCGCGTCGGCTGTTTTTTGTGACCGAAGACCGGGGCCGCTCCGTGTTGCAGATGAGCCCGGTAACGGGCGGAGCTTCGCGGATTCTGATCAGCGCTCCGGGGCACTTGGACGATGTGCAGTTTTCCTCGGATGGGAAGACGATGGTGTATTCGGAGATGACGGGCTCGCGGCCGGCGGAATTGTTTACGGTGGCTTCCTCGGGCGGGAGTGCGAAGCCGCTGACGAAGTTGAACGACGCTCTGCTGGCGGCTCACGCGATTACGCCGCTGGAGGATTTTTGGGTCACCGGCGCCGAGGATACGAAGGTACACAGCTTCGTGGTGAAGCCGCCGAATTTCAAGGCGAATCAAAAGTATCCGGTTTTGTTTTTGATCCACGGCGGGCCGCAAAGCGCGTGGGGCGAAAGCTGGAGCTATCGGTGGAATCCGCAGGTGTTCGCATCGGCCGGATTCCTGGTGGTGATGCCGAATCCGCGCGGTTCCACGGGATACGGGCAGAAGTTCACCGACGATATCAATTCCGATTGGGGCGGCAAGGTCTATGACGACATCATGGCGGTGGTGGATCATGTGGCCGCGCTGCCGTATGCGGACCCGGATCGGATGGCCGCGGCGGGCGGAAGCTACGGCGGGTACATGGTGAACTGGATGCTGGGACATACGAATCGCTTCAAGGCGTTCGTGTCGCATGCCGGTGTTTACGACTTACGCAGCATGGCGGGGGAAACGGAAGAGCTGTGGTTCCCGTTGTGGGAGTTTCGCGGGATGCCGTGGGATAACCCGGACGTGTATCAGCGCTGGTCACCCAGCTACTTCGTGAGCGAGTTCAAGACGCCCACGCTGGTGCTTCACGGAGAGCTCGACTACCGCGTGCCCGTAGGGCAGGGGATGCAGTTGTTCACTGGGCTTCAGATGAAGAAAGTGCCTTCGAAGATGGTGTTGTTCCCCGATGAAGGCCATTGGATTTTGAAGCCGCAGAATTCGGTGCTCTGGTACAACCAATTCATTGAATGGGTAAACGAATGGACTCGAAAAACAAACTAGCGCTCTTGTTGGTTTTGCTGGCGGCGAGCCTGCCGGCGCAGCAGAAGCTTCGCATCATCGCCATCGGAGCGCATCCGGACGATTGCGACATCAAGTTCTCGGGCACGGCGGCGAAGTTCGCCAAGGCGGGACACGCCGTGAAGTTTCTTTCGGTGACGAATGGCGATGCCGGGCATCAGGCCGAAGGCGGTGGGATGCTGGCGAAGCGTCGTTATCTGGAGACGCAGGAGTCGATGCGACGGAATGGAATCGCCGAGTATGAAGTGCTGGATAACCACGATGGAGAGCTGACTCCGAACGTGGAAGTGCGGAAGCAGATTATCCGTGCGATCCGGCGCTGGAATGCGGATATCGTGGTGGCGCCGCGGCCGAACGATTACCATCCCGATCATCGCTATACGGGCGTGCTGGTGCAGGATGCGGCGTACATGGTGGTGGTGCCGAACGTGACGCCGGATGTGCCGCCACTGCGCAAGAATCCGATTTTCATGTACTACCAGGATGGCTTTCAGAAGCCGGCTCCATTTCGTCCCGACGTGGTGGTGAACATCGACGATGTCTGGGATGTGAAGGTGAATGCGCTCGATGCCCACACCTCGCAGTTTTATGAATGGCTGCCGTGGGTGGATGGAAAGCTGGAGGAAGTGCCGAAGGATAAGGCAGCGCGCAAGGCATATCTGTCGAACGCGCGCACGCGTCCGCATCCGGCCGTAGTGCGCGAATCCATCGAAAGGCGCTATGGCGCGGGAGCGGCGGACCGGATCAAACGCGTGGAAACCTTTGAGTTGTGCGAGTACGGCCGCCAGCCGTCGCTGGACGAGCTAAGCGCCATCTTCCCGAAATGAGCAACGAGCGGCTGCGGCAACTCCCTTCCGTGGAGGAAGTGGCGAAGCGATTCAGCGGTGTGCCGCATGGGTTGCTGGTGGGCGAGATCCGGCGTGCAATTGAGAGGGCGCGGCGGGTGTTGCTGGACGGGAATGCTGAGTTGCCGGACATTGAGGCTGACGTGCGCGAGTCTTTGCGTGGATTGCGTGCGCCTTCGCTACGCCGGGTGATCAATGCGACTGGGGTGGTGCTGCATACGAATTTGGGGCGCGCTCCACTGGCGGGTTTTTCCGCGATCAGTGGGTATGCGAACGTCGAGTACGACCTGGCCAGCGGCAAGCGTGGGAAACGGGACGTGCACGTTGCCGGGCTGCTGGAGCGGCTGACAGGCAAGCCGGGCATCGCGGTGAACAACAACGCTGCCGCGGTGTACCTGGTGTTGCATGAACTGGCCTTTGGCGCTGAGGTGATTGTCAGCCGCGGGCAGTTAGTGGAGATCGGGGACGGGTTTCGTATCCCGGACATCATGCAGCGCGCCGGTGTTGTGTTGCGCGAAGTGGGGACAACGAACCGCACCAGCATCACCGACTTCCGGCAAGCGATTACGGATCGAACGAAGCTGCTGATGATGGTGCATCCGAGTAATTTTCGGATCCAAGGGTTCACATCGCAGCCCACGCGTGAGGAATTGACAGCGTTGGGCCGCGAACTGGGGATTCCTGTGTATGAGGATCTGGGCAGCGGATGTGTGATTCCGCTGTTCGATGAACCGCAGGTTCGGGATTCGTTCCGGGCTTCGGTGAACGTCATCAGCTTCAGCGGGGACAAGCTGTTGGGTGGTCCACAGGCGGGCATCATCGCCGGCGATGCGGAGTTGGTGTCACGCATCCGGCGCAACCCGATGTTTCGTGCATTGCGGCTGGACAAATTGATTCTGCAATCGCTGGAAGAGACGCTGCGCTCGCTGGTTTTTGAGGACTACGATGCCATCCCCGCGCTACGGATGATCCGGATGACGGCGGAGACGATCGAGGCGCGGGCGAGGGTTTTGTTGACGCAGATGCCGGGGGAACTGGTGGCGGGGGAATCCGTGATTGGCGGGGGCTCAACGCCGGAGCAATCGCTCCAGACGTGGCTGATCGCGTTGCCGGAATCGATGGAGTCGCGGCTGCGGGCGCATGATCCTCCGGTGATCGGGCGCATCGAAGATGGGCGGCTGCTGCTCGATTTGCGAACCGTTTTTCCTGAGGACGAGGCTACGCTGGTGGACGCTGTCCGTGCATCCATCGCTTGAGGAGCAAGGTGTAGACGATGGTGAGCGCCAGCGGATGCATCAATCCCGCGGTGAAGAAAATCGGCGAGTAGGAATAGCGCTGCACGATGTAGCCGGTGCCGAGATTGGCAAGCATGCCTCCGATGGCGCCGCCCATTCCCGTGAGTCCGGTAGCGGTGCCCACGCGTGAAGCGGGGAACATGTCGGTGGGGAGCGTGAGCAGGTTCGAGATCCAGAGAGCGTGGCCGAGTGTGACCACACAGATGACGCCGATGGCCATCCACGCTTCCGGGACGCGCGGGGCAAGGATGGCAATGGGCATGACGATTGTGCCGAGCATCAATACCGCAGTGCGGGCGCGCACCCAGTGCCAACCCTTGCGGATAAGGAAGCCGGAGACCCAGCCACCGAAGATATAGCCCATATCGCCGAAGAGGAATGGGACCCAGGCGTATTTGCCGACCATGGCGAGATTGAAGCCGCGCTCTTTCTGGAGGTACTCAGGGAGCCAGAAGATGACGAAGTACACTACGGGATCGGTGAAGAAGCGCGCCAGGATCAGCGTGTAGCATTCGCGCTGCTTGAGGACGCGGAGCCATTCGCCTTTGGGCTGGCGAACAGGCGCCGCCTCTTCCGGAGGGCGCACACGGCCTTTGAGGAAATTCCATTCGCGTTCGGTGATGAAGCGGCTGAGGTGAGGCGGCTGGTAGAGCAGGAGCCAGGCGATGAGCCAAACGAACCCAAGTGCGCCGACGGCGACGAAGGCGGTACGCCATCCGAACTGGATGGTGAGATAGGCAACCAGTGGAGGCGCGATGGCGGAACCTAAGGAGGACCCGGCATTGAAAATGCCAATGCCGAGGGCTCGTTGTTCCAGAGGGAACCATTCAGCGACGGCCTTGGCGGCGGCGGGCCAATTGCCGGGTTCACCGAGGCCGAGCAGGAAGCGCCAAAACGCCAGCGACCAGCGCCCGACTGCAAAGGCGTGACCGATGGCGGCGAGCGACCAGGCGGCGATGAATACGGCGAACCCTTTGCGTGTGCCGAGCCGGTCGATGATAGGCCCGCTGCCCGCGTACATGATGGCGTAGGCGAGCATGAACATGCTGACGACGAAGCCGTAGTCCTGCTCGTTCATGCCGAATTCCTTGCGAAGAGTCGGGGCGACGACGCTGATGGCGAGGCGATCGGCGTAGTTGATCATGGTCGCCAGCAGCAGCAGGAATGCCACTACGTAACGGAAGTTGGGGATGCGAAGGTTCATCTGACGGTAAGCGCGATGCTAACACAATCGTCCAGGGCTATAATGGCCGGACGGAATATGAGCATGCTGAGCCGTGTGATCGATCAGCCGCGAACTCTTGCGTTGCGGCGGTGGCTGTTTCAAGTTCACCTGTGGACAGGGATCATTGCCGGTCTCTATGCCATTGTCATCGGCGTGACCGGAAGCATCCTGGTGTTCCGGGAAGAGATGGCGGAGTGGGAAAGCTCGGGATTCTCCAGTGTGCCGGTAGAGCCTGGCCGGGCGTATGCATCGCCCGATGAATGGGAGGCGGCGGCGCGGAAGCTGGCGGGTCCGAAGGCCACGCTCAGTTTTGTGTTTCCGGAGAAAGCCGGCGATGCGGTGATTGGAGGCACGTTCAGCCAAGCGGGTTCGCACCGGTACTTTTTCAATCCGTACACGGCGCAGTTTCTGGGTGTGCATGCGCGGACTGGCGGGGTGCTGACGTTCATTGAACATCTTCATCACAACCTGCTGTTGGGGCGCACCGGCCGTCTGTGGAATGGGATTGGCGCGCTGGCGCTGTTACTGCTGGCGATGACCGGGATTGTGATCTGGTGGCCGGGGAGGCGATTGTTCCGCAGGCGCCTGGTGATCGACCCGCGGGCCAGTTGGAAGCGGATCAATTTCGATGTGCATCACACGGTGGGTTTCTGGGGACTGTCGGGTTTTGTGTTGCTGTGTGTTACTGGGGCATGGTTCACCTGGCCGCAGTTCTTCCGCGATACGGTGGGGCGATTCTATCCGGTTACGGCGCAGCAGGCGCAGCCGAAGGTGGTGCGTCCGGAAGGCGCAAAGGTGCTTCCCTTGTCGAAACTGCTGGAAGCGGCGGATCGCGCGGCGCCGGGTAAGGTGACGAAGCGGGCCGCTGTGCCTGCCGCGGGCACTCAGCCGGCGCGGGTGAATAAAGGAGGGGAGGACGACGGCAAGCCGTTCTTCCGCACGGCGACGACGGTGGTGCTGAATCCGTATACGGCGGAGGTGCTGAAAATTGAAGGGCCGCACACGAAGCAGGCGGGCGACAGGATTCTGTCCTGGATGGGGCCGCTGCATTTCGGCAATTTCGGCGGGCTGGGGATCAAGGTGCTGTATTTCGTACTGGGGCTGACGATGCCCGCGCTGTTTGTGAGCGGGTTTGTGATGTGGTGGCTGCGCGTGGTGCGCAAGAGGCTAAAAGGAGTACGCCAGCCCGATGAGCGGAGCGACGCGGCCGCGGAGGCCGTCGTCGTTGAGCTTGAATAGCAGGTTGAAGGTAACCAGCAGGTTGGCGACGCCGTTCACCTTGAAACCGACGGAGCCATTGGTAATGTTGCGGGCTCCGTTGCGGAAGGCGATGTTCTGGAAATTCTGATTGTTGGCGGCGGTGAAATTGGTGAGTGTGGCGTATTTGCCGTTGGTGCGGGAGACGCCAAGCAGGTCCATGGCGAGTGTGAATTTCTGGGTGACGCCGATATCCGCGCCGGCGACGTAGCCGATCTCATTCGAGAGTTTCTCTTTGCGGCCGGTGGTGACATCGCCTGCAAGCACGGAAGATCCATTCCACTGGAAGGAGCCGTTGAAGTGAGGGGAGAGGCGGCCGGCGCGGAAACTGGCGGCGAGGAACGGCCGCACACCGGGTGCTCCTGAGCCGAGGAAGTCGTACTCATCGCCGGTGGGCGCGCGCAGATCGAGGCCCAACGCAAGCCCCGCTTTGGCCGAGCGGTAGACCGTGCCCTTGGTGCGGATCAAAACGTCTCCCAGACCCGTAGCATGTCCAGCGCCACTGAATTGTTCCGTGGTCTTGTCCCCGGTGTTGAAGAAATGAACGGTGTTGTCAGCGCCAGTGCCGATGCGCCGGATGCTTGCCGTCGAGATGACGTCCAGGTTGGCGGATACGAGCGGCAGCGCGACCGAGACATCCAGGCGGTCAGTGAGGCCGTAGGTGAAATAGGAAGTGAACTGGCCGATGCGCATGTCGAGCAGAGTGTCGGCGGTGATCAGGTCGCGCTGATAGTTCACGTTTTCGGTCGGCGAATGTTGGAACACCGCCGGGACCTTGCGCAGGTTGATGCCGTCGAGGGAATCGAAGCGGAAGAACTGCGAGGAGAACCCGAAGAAGAACTTGTCCTTCCCGATGGTTTCGGCGCGCTCGGCGAGGATGGGGCCGAAGCTGACGCTGGATTTCGTGGCGACGCCAAGGGCCGGGTCGATGGTGTAGACAAAGCCGGAGGCCGGCGAGGGCAGAGGCAGTGAGGTCAACTGGCTGGCGATGGCCGAATTGAAGGGAGTGAAGCTCTCGCGGAAAGCGCTATCGAAGTGAGCAACGTGTTCCGGATTGGGGAGGGTGAGGCCGCCGGTACCGAAGAGATTGGGGAGAATGAAGGCCAGCTTGTTGGAACCGCCCGTGCTGCCGGTGAGGTCATCATGCGCCACTGCAAGGACCGGCAGAATCGCAGAAATGCTGAGAAAACGAAGAAATCGCATGAGAGAGGGAGGCTCCTGTTACTGGATGGATTCAATCTGCCATCCGCTTCCGGCGCGCTTCAAGTGGAACGTCACCGTCTGTTGCGGCGTCAGGGTCTGCCCGTTCTTGAGCACGATTTTCTGCTCCCGGCGGCAAGTGATGGTGACCTGATTTCCGTTGAACTGCGGATCGGAGGCGGGCATGAGCGTCATGGCGATGGACTTGTAGTCTTTGAAGGCGTTGGTAAGAGTCTGCAGTTGAGATCCGGAAAGCGTCGGCCAGATGGAGGTCAAGGCCGCAATGTTACGGGATTCGAAAGCAGCGCGATAGCGTGCCAACACATCCTGAATCCCGCGGTGAGCGATGGCGCGATCGAGGTTGTCAGCCTCGGTAGCCGCCTGGGCGGCGTGTGAGGATGTTGGATATTTGTCATGGAAGGCGCGCAGCTTCTGTGGATCTCGAGAAGCGCCGGCTGCTTCCCATTCCAGATCTTCCACACGTTTGGCTGCGAGCGGCGCGTAGCGATCATTCGCGCGTTGCCGGAATGCTTCCAGGGCGGCAATGTCGCGGGAATTGGACAATCGCTCCCAGTCTTCGAGCCGCGGATCTTTGGTGATGACGACAGGGGCGGACTTGGGCGGAGGGGCTGCAACCGTTGGCGGCGCCGCGACGTTGGTATTGGAAGCTGCGGTTGTGGTGGGGGGGATGATGACCGCCTGCGGTTTGGGCGCGTCGGGAATCTGGGTGTTGACCGCCTGGGGGATCTGCTGCGTCTTCTGTTGTTCTGGTTTAGGCGGATCCTGCTTCGCCGGCTCCTGCCTGTTGGCCTGCGGCTTCGGTGTGGAGACGGCAGGAGTCTCAACCGGAGCTTGCTTCGCTTCCGGCTGGGCGGACGTTGCCGACTTTTGCGTTTCCGCGACGGGCTGGGCCGTTTGCGTCTGCGTGGGCACGGCAACCGGCGGATTGGCCCGATTCCAGACGACGGCGCCGGCGGCAACGAGCAAAGAAGCAGCGGCAACGGGTATCAATAATTTGTTGCGTGCAGGAGCGGGAGGCGAGGCAGGCGGAGGGACTGTTTCGGGCAGAGATTGAGTGACTTTTGTGGGGGCGGCGAACGCCGGGGGTGGCGGAACTGCCGGCCGGATGCTGGTGATCACGGCCTTCGGAGGATCAACCAGTGCTTCGAGGAACTCCGCGGCTGTTTGAAAGCGATCGTCCGGATCTTTGGCGATTGCCTTGAGGATGAACTCAGAAAGATGGGCCGGAATGGTGGCATCGCGCTCGATGGGCGGCTTGGGCACCTGACAGAGATGCGCGGTCATCAAGGCATAATCGGTATCGCCTTCGAAGGGCAAGGCGCCGGTGGCCAGTTCATACAACGTAATTCCCAGCGCGTAAATGTCGGACCGCGCGTCGGGAACCTGACCTTTTACCTGCTCGGGAGAAATGTAGTAAAGCGAGCCCATCGCGACGCCGGTGCGGGTGAGCTTGCGATCGGCCCGGTCATGGGCGATGCCGAAATCCGTCAGTTTGATGACCCCGCGTGGGGTGATCATCATGTTGGCTGGCTTCAGGTCGCGATGGACGACGCCCATAGAATGCGCGTAGGAGAGCGCACCCAAGACCTGTCTGGCATAATCGACAACCTCGGAGACGGTGAGGCGGCGCTGCTTGATGACGAAATCGAGGCTGATGCCGTCTACCAGTTCCATCACCATCAGCAACTGGTTGCCGTCGCGGAACGCGGTTCTAAGGGTGGTGATGTTGGGGTGTTCGAGCTTCGCCTGGACCTTGATTTCGCGAAGGAAACGCTCGGCAAGCTCCGGCACCTCACGCAAGTTCGGGAGGAGGACCTTCATCGCCTCGTGGCGCTCGGAAAGTGTGTTGCGGACTTTGTATACAGAGCCCATACCGCCCTGTCCGAGGATGTCTACGATCTCGTAGTCTCCAACGGTTTGTCCGATTTCGAGGCTCATGGTGTTCCCAGAAGATAGTCGAAGCCCAAAATTGTCCTTTAGATACAGTATCGGCAAACCAGCGCCTAGTTCAATAGTCCCTGTGTAGTATTTGAGAGGGAGTGCCGCCAGGTTCTAGAGTGGTCGCCGTAAGCCAACGCGGACTTTTCTAGCGTACGAATAACCTTTCCCCCCGCAACATCGTCTTTGCAGTTTGGGATAAAGTAGATCGATAGCTAGATCTGTGTCTCGAAACAGAGTAGCTAGAGGAAGCAACCGAAAGGTCTCGTCCATGCAACACAGCAGCATCCCGACGCCGATGACGAAGCCGGAACAACCGGCACAGAAACCTGTCGTAGTCCAGGAACCGCCGAAGCCGCGCAATCCGGCGTGGTTTTGGCTAGCCGGAGTAGCGGCTTTCTGTGCAGGCGCATACTGGCTGTATCAAAAGAACCTTGCCGATGAAGCGATCGCCGCCAAGCGGGCGTTGACTTCGGCCACGCGGACGGCTACGGTCAGTGGTGGCAAATTGCTGCAAACAATGCGGTTAACTGGCACTACAGGGCCTGAGCAATTCGTTACGATCCTGGGGCCGCAGTTGCGCGGAAGCCGCAGTTTCGGCGGCGGCGGCGGCGCCTTTATGGGA
>JAFDVS010000161.1 GCA_018268935.1 Acidobacteriota bacterium
TTTTTGCACCGGCGGTGACAGGTTTATGGGTGCGTCCAGAAAACCCGTGTTAGTCTGGCCGTGCCGGTGAAGCGGAGACGGGCTCTGGTGGCGACCAACCCGATCAAGGAATAACCGGCTGGAACTCATCTGGACGATGAGGAGAACACGTTCCTCCCGACGTATTCTCGGGCTTGGGTTGGAGTCAATGGACGGGAGGCCGTTGCTCCAACTCAGGCTTGGGTTCACGCCCCACATCGGACAGGTAGATTCCACATGCCTCCCCAAACGCATACTGAGGTCCTCAGGTTTTGCTTTGTGGCAAAGGAGATGGCGGAGAAGAAATCGGAGCAAGTTCACCAGAGCGCTTCGCAGACCCCGGTCACTCGCCGGACGTGCGGTGAACTTCCCGGTATAGGGCTCCTTTTGGCTTCGCGCCTCTCCTGCGCCAGGGCATGGCCGCTGGTGGCGATTCAATCCGTTGTCCTCCGATAGCCGGAGCTTTGCGCCGCTTTCCATAGCGGCGGAGATTTCTTCAATTCGAAGTTTTTGTTCCAATCGCTGCGCCGTGTGGCCTTGCGCTGCACAGGCTTGGGCTTGTCGGGCCGCGGCGGCCGAGTGGGCTCCGTACATAACTCGACGCTCAGATAGCGTTCCTGAAAGCGCACGGCGAGGGAACCATCCAGCCGCCATTCGACCCGCACCTTGGCTCCACGCATCCCCGTGCGGATCTGCTCTCGAGACACCTGATAGCGTTTGCCGCCAACAGGGATCGTGTAGCCGCTGTCCACAGTGCGCGTCTCGACATGGCTCAAAATCCCAGCCAGGTTCGTGTCCGAACTGAGTTCCCGGTGCGCATCTTCCTCTCGCGCCGGCATCACCACCAGCGTTTCCTGCCACCAAGGGAGATACTCCTTGTCCAGGTATTCATTGGCTTGTTCCAGCGTTTTCGCCCCAGCCACCCGCAGCCCTTTGACCAAGCGGTCCTGCGCTGTTTCGAAGTTCCTCTCCACTCTCCCTTTGGCCTGGGCCGAGTGCGCCGCAATCCATGCAATTCCCAACTCCTGCAGGGCGCGTCCGATTTGCGTCGGGGGCATGTCCACGGGATCTTTGTCTACCCCAGGCTCATCCCGTCTGCGTTTATCCGTCGTATGAAACAAACTCGCTTTGTCCGTGTAGAAAGCCAACGGACGCCCGTTCGCTTCCAAGTACGTCCACAGCAGTTGCATGTTCTCTTCGGTGGAGTCATGCCGTACAAATCGGGCCAGTAACCGGCTTGTCGCGTCGTCGATCATGGCCACCAGCTTCAGATCTTCGCCACGGCCTTCCAACCAATCATGCGGGGATGTGTCCCACTGCACCAACTCCCCAAAACGGCTCCGCCGCTCACGCCGCGGATGCGGCTTCTCCTCCTTCTTCTTCTTGGCTCGCCACAGCCCTGCCTCCTTCATCCACTTCCGCACCGTCTCTTTGCTTACTTCGACCCCGTGCTTGTCACGAAGATACTCCATCGCCAGCGTTGGACCGAAGCCTTCGTAGACAGGGCGCGAGAGAATCTCGACCGCTCGCTGCTTGGTCGTCTCGCAGATCCGGTTATTCGATCTGCAACCTTTCAGCCCATGGAGTACTGCTTTGTCCCCCCGCTGCTTCAGGGCTCCGAGCATTCGCGCCACTTGCCGCGGGCTGCGGCCCAACTCTTTGGCAGCTTCCACATGGGTGATCTTCTTCTGCTTGGCCTTCTTCAGCGTGACCAGCCGGTCTCGCTCTTTCTGCGTCATCAGTAGTGGTCCTTCGCCCATCCCCTTCGGATCGGATGGTTGTCAAGAGGACATTTCTACTTTGCTCAAACAAGACATTACTACTTTGCTGCGACAGGGCCTTACCGCTTCAGCGCCAGAAACCTCGCCCCGCCTGCCCGTAGAATGGATTCCGCCAAAGACACCCGATCTCTGGGAACTCGAATTCCCAGCACCACAGACTCCCGGTTCAACGTCTTGTGAAACGTTGCATAATACGCGCCGAAGCCGGCACAGAGAAGGATAGAGAAAAAGATGACTACGGCCATCATTCGAACCCCATCCTGCCCAGCGCTAACCGAAGCCAGTAATCCCATCGCCACAATGACCATCACCGCGAACAGCGCCCCCACCGTCGCCCCCATCAGCGCACCACTTCGTGTCAACGCCAATCGATGCTCCCGCACAACATCACGAATCCCTTCGCCTTCCACGATTTTCGTATCTTCGACATTGAAATCAGCCGTCTTCAGATGATCGATTACGCTCATCGCTTCCTGACGATCATTGAACAATCCGTTGATGTTGTAAAACTGTCCAGCGTCTATCTCCATCCGCATCGTGGTTGCCTCCTCTCATGGAGATAGACCCGCTGCGGTACCCTTTCGATACCGAAACCTCCAAACACGAAGTCTCACTTTCATCCTGGCTTTCTCCGGTGACACAATAATCCAGGAATCGAGGTCTGCGACATCCCATGCGGCTCACCAATCAGTTGTCGGCAAAGCAATCCGAAGAACTCCTCCGCACTCTGCAAGCTCGCTTCGAGAAGAACGGCAATCGTCACCCGAAGCTCTCCTGGGCGCAAGTCCAGGCAAGGCTCGAAGCGGACCCCCGGAAACTTTGGTCGCTCCAGGAAATGGAGCGAACCGGCGGAGAACCCGATGTGACCGCGTACGACCCACAAACCGGTGAATACACCTTCACCGATTGTTCCCCCGAAACGCCTAAGGAACGCCGCAACTGCTGCTATGACCGCGCAGCCCTCGACGCAAGAAAAACCTTCAAACCTGGCAACACCGCAATGGACATGGCAGCGGCTATGGGCGTTCAACTCCTCACCGAAGACGAATACCGCGCCTTACAGACTCTCGGCAACTTCGATCTCAAAACCTCAAGCTGGGTCCTCACACCACCCGATGTGAGAAAGCTCGGCGGCGCCCTCTTCTGCGATCGCCGCTACGGCCGTGTCTTCCTCTATCACAACGGCGCGTCCTCCTACTACGCCGTTCGCGGGTTCCGTGGCGCACTCCGGGTCTGACCCGGGTTCGGCTCGAATTTTGACCCCATCCCTCCGGGCTTCCCGCACTATATGCCGGAGGACCAACTATGACCGTTCCCGTTCCGAGAGCTACCAACACGTGGCTTCTCATTTCCCTCGCGTTCACTCTCAGCAGTTCCGCGACCGCCGGCCTTGTCACCAATGGCTCTTTTGAAGACACCACTGGGCTCACACTCGCCAACACCGGCGTGATGGTCGCCCAATCCAACCTGCCCGGCTGGCTGGTCGCAGGTGGACCGTCTGCCTTTGATTGCGTCGTGACCGACCCTGCTCCACAAACAAACAATTGCACCGGCCGGTTGGACGTGGAACCTCCCTCGCAATGGGGCTTTTGGACCACCCCAGGGGTGAGCCCGGATGGCGGCAATTTCTTCTACGCGGATGGAGACGCGCAATTCGGAGAACCCATCTCGCAACTGATCACCGGGCTGGTGGTGAACCAGCACTACACCCTGACGTTCCATCAGGCGGCTGCGCAGGAGAATGGCTTCTCCGGCGCGACCCAGGAGTGGTGGCGAGTGACTTTCGCCGGTACAACCCAGGATTCGGCCGTAATGAACACCCCTTCGCACGGACATGCGGCCTGGAACCTCCAAACCATGGAGTTTGTAGCCAACGCGACCTCTAGCACACTCACTTTTCTTGCCATGGGAACACCCTCAGGCCAGCCCCCACTCGTGCTGTTGGACGGCGTAGACCTCGCGCCCACTCCCGAACCCGCCACGTTCGGCATCATCGGCTTTGCCATCGCTGGACTCGCCGCCGCCAAACGCCGTTCCACCCGCTAATAACGGAGAGAACCCCGTGCCAAGCCCATCCATCACTTCCTTCGTCACCGATGTTTTTCGACTGACGATCTGGCTGTTGTTATTGATGGCGATCTTCATGCCTCTGGAGCGCTTGTTCCCATTGCATCCACAGCGGAACATGCGCTCCCGGCTGGGCTCCGGAATCATCTACTACTTCCTCAATAACCTCCTGCCCAAACTGCTATTGACCATGCCGCTGCTCTTGCTCACCGGCCTCGCGCACCGGCTAGTGCCCTTAGGCTTCTACCAGCACACGGAAAGCTGGCCTTGGTATGTGCGCCTGAGTCTCGCCCTCGTCATCGGTGAAATCGGCGCTTATTGGGGCCACCGATGGTCCCACCAGGTGCCCTTCCTTTGGCAGTTCCATGTCCTTCATCACGAACCCGAAGAAGTCAATTGGCTGGTTCACACGCGCGCCCATCCGGTCGACATGGTCTTCACCCGGTTCTGCGGCCTCGCCCCTGTCTACCTGCTCGGCCTCGCTCAGCCGCAAGGGCACAATGTCGATCTCGTCCCCGCACTCTTGTCCATCATCGGCTCCATCTGGGGATTCTTCATCCACGCAGACATCGGCTGGCGGTTAGGTCCCCTCGAATGGGTCATCGCTTCGCCCGCCTTCCACCATTGGCACCACACCAACGATGGCCAGGAATTCGTGAACAAGAATTTCTCGCCCCTTCTGCCGTGGGTCGATTCCCTCTTTGGAACCCTCTATCTCCCAAACTCCTGGCCCACGAAATACGGAGTCGATTCGCCAACATCACCCGTGGATCACTATTGACACGGGGCTGCGGGAAGAGGTACACACGCACATGATCGACCGCCGTACCCTCACCCGCACTCTCTTGTTCGCCGCCGCATCTTCCCACACGCCCGCCCAGCAACCGCCGGCCCCCAAGCTGGTTCCCTGGATGTACATGATCTATCCGCTCGAGCAATGGCTCACCGAACCGCGCCGCATCCTCGATGCCTGGGAATCCGGCGGTGTGCGTGGCATCGTCATCGGCCCACTGCGCTTCTGGGACGGCCCGCCCACCTTCGACTTCACCTATCGCCGCGCCGGCGCCACCATCAGCGCCTTTGCGCCCGACCCCGCCATCTATCGCAAGCACGGCGTCGATCCGCCCGAGAACATCCGCCTCGACCCGGCCAAGGAAAAACAGCTCCACACTCTGCTCGATGACATCCGCCGCCGAGGCTGGGAACTGATGCTCTTCGGGCCCGGCCACTATGGCCGCCGTAAATCGGCGCAGCAGGATCCCTTCGGCGCAATCTCGCTCGCCGCAGGCGTGGAAGATACCCTGCGCGCCCTGCCGCAGGCAACCGGAGTCATCATCGACGGTGCCGGTGAGCATCACTACGAACTCGCCTTTCACCACGGCGGCGATCTGTTCGAAATCCGCGATCATCATCGCGCCATCTACACCCACCTCGGCTTCGACATCACCCGCATGGAGCGCGGCATGAACCACCTCAAAACACGCTTCCATTCCCTTACGCCATCACTCGTGCGCTTTCACCAGCACGGCGGAATGCTTGGCGGCATGTCGCTGTTCGATCTGAATGAAGACGCGCTCTACTGGCTCCGCATGCGCCAGGAATCCACCCTACGCAACATGGCCGCCATCCGTACCGAACTCGATCGCCTCCCGCGCAAAACAAAACTCGGCACCATCCCCCGGTCCGCTGCCTTCTCCGTGCTCACCACCCAGGATTACGAGAAAACGCACCGCTTCTTCGACTACATCTTCCCCAAGCATTACTACTGGCATCGCGGCTTCGATGGCATGTATGGCACCGTGGCCCGCTGGGTCGCAACGCTGAAGGAATGGAACCCTACGCTCACCGAAGAGGATTGCTTTGCCGTGGTGAAACTGCTCTTCGGCCTGCAATTCCCAGGCGTCCGCAAACTCGCCGATCTCGAAAACGGCTTCCCCGATGAATTCTTCAACGAAGTGGTGTTCAACGAAACCCGCCGCGCGCTCGATGCCACCGGCGACCCCAACAAAGTCATCGCCTGGGTCTCCACCGGCCGCAATCCCCATGCGGGCGATCCCATGCCCGCGCACGATCTGAACCGCTTGCTTGTCGCCTCGCATCGCGCCGGGCTGAAGCGCTTCATCTTCCACCCGGACGTCAACCTCGGAGCCGCCGAATGGAAGGTGATTTCGCGCCTCTGCGGCAAAGAGTGGAACGAAGACCCCAGCGGCTACTGGCCCGCCGACACGCCCAAGCCCGATACCTGGAACGGAGGCCGCAAGCCTCCCGCCAAGTGAATCGAACCGCCGCGCCTGCCATCATAAGGATATGGTCCTGCGTCAGCACCATCTCGATGACCAGCAGTTCACATTGATCAGCAAGGCCCTCGCCGATCCCAAACGCTTCGAAATGCTGCAGCGGATCGCGCACCAAGGCCCCGCACCCACTTGCACCTGCCTCCGCGAATCCCTGCAACTCGCTCCAGCCACTATCTCCCATCACTTGAAAGAGCTCGAAACCGCTGGTCTCGTCCACATCCAGCGCGAAGGCAAGTTCGCCCACATCACCCTCCGCCGGGAAGTGTGGAAAGCCTATCTCAAACGCCTCTCGGAAATCTGAATCCTCTTTCCATCCGGTCTCATCATTTCGATAGGTATAGAAATGACGAGGCCGCTGGATGGCCCGTCAGAAAGGTGTTGAGAAATGAAAAAGTTAACTGGGAAGGTCGCCGTGGTGACCGGAGCATCGAAAGGCATCGGAGCGGCTATCGCAAAGCAGTTAGCCTCTGACGGAGCCAAAGTCGTGGTGAACTACTCCACCAGCCGCGAAGGCGCGGACAAAGTGGTTTCCGAAATCAAAGGCCAGGGCGGGGAAGCGATTGCCGTGCAGGGTAGCGTCGCAAAAGAGTCCGACATCAAAGATCTCTTCGCGGCCACGAAGAAGAGCTTCGGCAAGGTCGACATCCTCGTCAACAACGCTGGTGTGTACGCCTTCTCTCCCCTGCAGGATGTCACCATCGAGGAATACAAACGCCAATACGACACCAACGTGCTGGGCCTGCTGCTCACCACCAAAGCCGCGCTCGATCTGTTCCCTGCCGAAGGTGGCAGCGTGATCAACATCAGCTCCGTCGCCAGCACGCTGGCCCCGGCCGCCAGTTCCGTCTACTCCTCTACCAAGGGTGCCGTCGATACCATCACCAAAGCCCTGGCCAAGGAACTCGGGCAGCGCAAGATCCGTGTCAATTCCATCAACCCTGGCCTCGTCGTCACCGAAGGTACGCATTCGGCGGGCATCGTGGGCAGCGAGTTTGAACAACAGGCCGTGGCCACCACTCCTCTCGGCCGGGCGGGCAGGCCGGAAGACATCGCTCCTCCCGTTGCCTTCCTCGCCTCCGATGACGCGCGCTGGATCACAGGTGAAACCATCTTCGTTTCCGGCGGCGCGGCCATCTAATCACTTGACAACGCCCGCGGCAAAGTGTCGCAATGCTCTTTCATGAACCGATTTGTCGTGTGGAGCATTGCGCTGCTGCTGGCGCCAACCTGCGGATCCGCGCAGCGGGCGCGAAGCTTCGTCGATCGCGCCTTCGCTGCTCCGGGTCAACCACTGCTCAGTGCGGATGCCCCGGATATCTCCCTCCTCATCGCCAGCCGCGAGCCCACCATCGAAAAAACAGATCGGCCCGATTTTGTTCGGCTCACACTTGGCGACATCCCCTTGCGGCTCGACATGCGCTACGAACAACGCAATGGCATCGATCTCTATCGCCTGCGGCACTCCCAAAATACAGAGCTGCGCGGCGAACAGATCCGTTTCACCTGGACTTTCCCCGCCACCTACAACGAGTCCATGACGTTCGATACGGGCGCACTGCAAGGCCAGCCGCTCTACCTCCCCAACGGCAAGGTGCCCGACAATCAGTTCACCAATTGGGGCTCACTGTTCTACAACCGCACGGCGAATCTCGCCGTCGGCGTCGCCATGGATGGCGCGGAGTTCTCGCGTCACGCGCGCCGCGGGCATTCGCGCTTCACCGGATCATCCACGCTGCAATTGATGGCGATCACCGGCAACCCCGCCATGGAGATGACTCTATTCGCCTACCGCCCGAAAGACGCAACCTTCTGGTGGGCGGAATGGTATCAGCTCCGCGCCGGCGTCGACCCCAACATTCCTTCCAACTTCTTCCCCATCCTCAGCCCCGGCGAACTCAGTTGGAAGAGCGGCGATCCACAAAACGTGGCCGTCATCCCCCATCCCCGCGACAATGGCCGCAAAATGGAACTCGTCCTCATTGATGAGATCCGCCGCCAAATCACCCAACGCGTCCCATTCGAATACCAACTACCTGTAACGCGCATCCATGTGCCCGCGGTAAACCTCCGCTCCGGTCTCTATCGCCTCATCGTGCTCAGCCAGGGCGAACAGGTGGACCCCGCCGCGCTCGATCTCAATCGCAAGCTCACCAACATCATCGTCTGCCCCGCGCGCCCCACCGCGCAGGTGCTCTACGTCGCCCCCACCGACATGTGGCTCGCCTACTCCACCAACGGCGGTCACGATTACCACGGCTGGCGCACCGGCTACGACGGCAGCGTCGGCTATTCGCCCACCGTCATGAGCAGCCGCCAGCATCGCCTCAACAACTTCTTCTACAGCCTCTATGAGCGCTACTCCGATATCCACCACTGGCGCTACCTCGACGATCTCGCCGCCCGCGACAAGTTCACCATTGAGTACGCCACGCAGCACGATGTCGCCCTCGGCCGCGTCAAGCTCGAAGACTACGCCCTGGTCCTCATCGGCAATCACAGCGAGTTCACCACCGTCGAAAGTTACCGTGCCTTCCAGCGCTACCTCGGCAACGGCGGCGGCGTGCTCATCCACGGCGGCGATTCCTTCGCCGTGCGCGTGGACTACATCCCCAACCTCAGCGCGCCCCGCTACATCTGGCAGCGCGGCCACTTCTGGACGCACCTCAGCGATCAGCCCAGCAGCTTCGCATCTCCCACGCTGCTTCCCGCCGATGCGCCGCCCGATGCACCCATCCGCGACCCCAAGCCCGGTAGCGCCATCGACTACCTCAACGTCTTCCACACCACCGTCGGCTATTGGATTCCTGGCAGCAAAGCAGTCATCGCCGATCCGCGGCACCCGATTCTAAAAGGCCTCAACATACAACCCGGAACGGAAGTGCCCGGACCCTGGGGCGGGGAAGTTGACTTCGCCTATGAGCCCGCGGCCTGGAACATCATCGTCCGTTCCGATCGCGCCGCGCCCGAGGATCGCGAGTTCGGCGTCGATGCCTACGACCCCACTCCACTCCATCGCATCGGCATCGCCGTGCACAAGAACGAGCGCCTGGGAATGATTTGCGGAGAGAACTTCCCCAACATCCTCGCCGCCCCCGAAGCCACCCTTTATCGCGAAATCTACCGCCGCACGCTGCGCTACCTGCTCGACAACGCGAAGCCCGCCAACCGCGCCGCCGTCGAAATCCGCCTCGATCAACCAGTCACCATCGACACACTGCGTTACGATCTGCCGGCATTCATTGACGAATCGAAGCCACTGTGGCACCTCACAGCAGCGCCCTACGCGCACTACATCGTGGAAGGCTCCACCGACGGCGTCACCTGGTTCCTATTGGCAGACCGCACCCACGGCCCATGGCGCGGCACAAAGACCGACACCTTCCCCGCCGTCGAAGTACGCCAAATCCGCTTTCGCGGAACGTTCTCCAACGGGGAACCATTCACTGTGCGCAATGTTGCAGCCTTCGCCGCCGCGGCACGTTAATTCATCACAAACGCCCACAACATATCCCCCGTGGCCACCGTGACGTACTGCCGCCCATCCATCAAAAAAGTCTGTGGAGCATTCGTAATCCGCCCAATCCGCGTATTCCAAAGCGGCTTCCCATTGCTCGCATCATAAGCCACCAAGCTCCCCGCGCCGTCGCTGGCAAACAGCAGGTTCCCAGCCGTAGCCAGCATCCCGCCTCCACCACCATCCCCGCCGTAGTAAGGCCGTTTCCACTTAATCTTCCCCGTCTGATAGTCAATAGCGCAAAGATAATTCCCCGCCGATCCCACCGCCACTTCTTCCTTCCCACCCAATCCCATCGACCCGCGTGGATCCACGTCCGTCAAATAAAACATCGCGAACTCATTCACCTCCGGAACATAGAACAAACCCGTGTCCGGAGAAAACGCAGGCGGCTGCCAGTTCACCGTGCCACCCGAATCAGGCGACACCAGCGCACCCGGTACAGTCGCGTTCTTCACCGGATCGAACTTCGGCCCGCCATGCTCGTTCAACCCCTTCGCCCAGTTCGTGTACGTCCCGTATTTCGTCGTCAGCAGATGCTCCCCAGTGACACGGTCCAGCACAAAGAAATATCCGTTGCGCGCCGCCGTCAACACCAACTTGCGCATCTTGCCCTGGAACATCCCGTCCACCAGCACCGGCGTCTGCGCCGAATCGTAATCGTGCATGTCGTGCGGAGAAGTCTGGAAATACCAGGCCATTTTTCCCGTATCCACATTCACCGCCACCAGCGCACAGGTGAACAGATTGTCCCCTTCACCACGCGTACCCGTCGTGTACGCCGGAGTCGGATTCCCCGTCCCGATAATGTACAACTTCGTCTCCGGATCATACGCCCCAGGGATCCACGTTTGTCCGCCGCCATGCCGCGCCGCATCCAGGCTCGCCCATGTCTCTAACCCCGGATCGCCCTTCTTCATCGGCACCGTGTACATCTTCCACTGCAACTCGCCCGTCTCCGCATCGAACGACTGCAGGAACCCCGGAGCGTCGATATCGTTCCCCGTCCCCACAATCACGTGATTGCCTACCACAATCGGAGCCGGTGTCGAAAAGTAACCCTGGTCCAACTCCGCAATCGTCTTGTGCCAGCGTTCCTTGCCCGTCTTCGCATCCAGCGACACCAGGTAATTATCGGGCGTCTCCATGTACAGATAGTCGTTCCACATGCCCAACCCGCGGTTGCCGATATGCGTCCCGCCCTTGGTTTTCCAGAAGTAGTGCCACAACTCGCGCCCATCGCGCGCATCCACGGCCCACGCATTGTCGGGCATCGTCAAATACAGCGTGCCATCCACATACAGCACGGAAGCCTTGATCGTGCCGCCGCCCGCGCTGATGTCGCCGCTGCCTTCGCCGCCGATGATCGTCCGCACCTGTGGCCCACCAAAGCCGCGTCGTCCCGTCTGCGTGTTCCCCACGCCGGGAGTGAGCCGAGCCATCCAGGCCAGTGACAGATTCTTCACATTCGAAGCATTCACCTGCCGCAAGGCGCTGTAACGCTTGCCCGAATAATCTCCGTTATAAGTAGGCCACCCTTCCTTCAGCGGCAGCGCCAACTCCGCTGGGGCCACGCCCTTCCCCTGTCCCAGCACCAATGCCGGAACCAACAATGCCATCCAAATAGCCAGATTCATTTCAGTGTCACCAGGTATGCGGTCACGTCGTGCACATCTTTGTCCGAATAGCGGCTCAGCATGTCGCGATGCGGCTGCAATGGATCATGTACTTCCACCTGCGGCGAATCCCCATCCCGCCGGAACGACGCAAAGCTCCCATCCTCACGCTCCAGAGACACCAGAAAATCATCGATGCGCACCAGCCGTCCCTGCTCCTTGCGCCCATCGGGCAGAGTCACCGACACGGTCACTATGCGCCGCTTCGACGCCGCCGCGGCAGCCCCGCGCCGTTCGCGTCCGCCACCCGCCACCCACGTATTCTGCAGCGCCTTGGCATCCTTGATGCGCGTGGCGATGCCCTTCAAATCACCCGTCGCCGAATGGCATCCCGCGCAGTTCGCTCCGAAGTAAGCCTGCCCTTCTTTCGCGTTGCCCACCACGATGCTCGGTGCTTCCTTGCCGATCGATGGCGGCATCCCCTGGCGGCCAATGGTTCCCAATACACTCCGCACATACGCAGCAACGGCCTTCGCATCCTCTTGCGGCATGGGAATCGGAGGCATGCCCGTGCCCGGTCGCCCGTTGAGAATCACCGGGATGATGTTTTCACCGTTTTTGTCGCTCAACGAAAGCTGCGACCGCAGCAGATTCGGCCCGCCCATGTCGCCGCCGCGCAAATCCGCCCCATGGCAACTGCGGCAGCCAATGCCGTAGATTTTCTTTCCGCGATCAATCTGCGCAGGATCTTCCGCTTCGCGTTTTTGCCCCGGAACGAAGCCCCCGCTGCGTGATTGCGCACATGCCCGCGGAACATCCCACAGCGTCAGAGCAAGCCCCGCCGCGGCTAAGAATCCAAGAGTTCGCATCCTCTCAGGATAAAGCCATATTCAGATTTTCGATGGCCTCATCAATCTCAGCGGTGTTCTTGTAGCCCACCGTGACGCAATCGACACCGGCATTGCGGAACGCAAAGCGCATCGCCGCCTGGCGGTCTTCGCGCTTCGTAAACGCGCCTTCGCCCACCAGCTTCATGCTGATCACGCCCATGCCTTCCGAATGCACCTTGCGCGTATGCGCCAGCACTTCGTTCACATTGCCCAACCCGCGCGTATTGTAATCCTCGGCGTCCATCTTCGTGCCGTTGTGATTCACCCGGATCATGGCGATCTCCAGCCACTTGTTGCCCGGAAACTGGCGCAGCGCCGGCAACCCATGCACCGATGCGCCATGGCCGATGAGCGCCTGCTTGTGTTTCGCCTCCAGCACTCCGTCCTGCCACCGCGCCGTATCCTTCGGCCACGTGGCCACGTGCTGATAATGCAACAGCGCCACATCGAAGTAGTCGGTTTGAGCCAGCCGCCGCAGTTCGTCGATCTTCTCCTGCGGATTCACGCCTTCGCGCGTAGTCATCTTCGTCATCAGCCGGTAGCTGTCGCGCGGAATGCCCTTCAGCGCCACGCCCAGCATCTTGTGCATCTCGCCATAGGACTCCGCCGTCTCAAAGAAGCGGATGCCCTTGTCGTAGGCGTATCGCACCAGCCGGGTAAACTCGTCCTGACCCAACTCGCGCTGCGTGCGCCCGCTGAACGTGCCCGTGCCGAAAGCGAGTCTCGTCACTTTCACGTTGGACTTGCCCAGTGTGACCCAATCCGTCGCCTTGCCTCCCGCGGCAAACAGCGGCATTGCCCCCAAGGCCAACCCGGACTTGAGGAATTTGCGTCTGGAGCAGATAGCCATTCATGCACCTCCAATTGCCTCAGGGTATCACGCCTCCGGGCCATATAATCGAAGCTATGCCTGCACGCCTCCTCTGCGTTCTCCTCTCCACCATCGCGCTGGCCCAGGATCCGCCCGAGGTCGAAAAGCCCATGTGGCGCACCGAAGTGATGGGCACGCACGGCATGGTCGCCGCCGAGCATCCGTTGCAAGCCCTCGCCGGACTCCACGTCCTCGAGAAAGGCGGCAACGCCATCGACGCCGCCGTCGCCGTCTTCTACATGACGGCCGTCGTCGAGCAGCATCAATCGGGACTCGGCAGTGACGCCTTCCTGCTCGCCTACATCGCCAGCCAGAAGCGCGTCGTCTTCATCAACGGCACCGGACCCGCCCCGAAGCTCGCCACCCTCGAACGCTACCGCAAGGAAGGCAAAATCCCCGCCGACGGCATTCTCTCTAACACCGTGCCCGGCGCGGTGGCCGGCTTCGATCTCGCGCTGAAGAAATACGGCTCTCGCAAATATCCCGAACTGCTCGCCGATGCCATCGCCGCCGCCCGCGAAGGCCATCCGCTCACACACTGGGCCGCTGGCAATCACAACGCCTCCATCCGCAAACTCTCGCCGTATCCTTCTTCCGTTAAGGCGCTCCTCAAGAATGGTGGCCCGTTTGAAACCGGCGATCTCCTCCAGCAGCCTGACCTCGCCCGCAGCATTGAACTCATCAGCCGCGAAGGCGCCGATGCTTTCTACCGCGGCAAACTCGCAAAGCTCACCGCGGATTTCTACGAAAAACACGGCGGCCTGCTGCGCTACGAAGATCTCGCCAACTATCAGCCCGAAGAAGGCGCGCCCATCCGCACATCCTACAAAGGCTACGACGTCTACCAGTCGGCCCCCAACTCGCAAGGCATCGTCCTTCTCCAAGCACTCAACCTCGTCGAACCCATCGACCTGAAAGCCATGGGCCACAATTCCCCCAACTACGTCCACACCCTCGTTGAAGCCCTCAAACTCGCCTTCGCCGATCGCGATCATTGGATCGCCGATCCCCGCTTCACCAAGGTCCCCGCCGAACAACTCCTGTCCAAGCGCTACGCCACTGAGCGCCGCAAGCTCCTCAACCCCAATCAGGCGCAACCCGGCGCGGCCCCCTACGGGATGCCAGGCGAAACATCCTCGTTCTCCATTGCCGATCGCTACGGCAATCTCGTCTCCGTCACTCACAGCGTGAATGGAACATTCGGCAGCGGAATTGTTGTGGAAGGCGGCGGCTACGTATTGAACAACCGCCTGCAATATTTCAGCCTCGAGGAGAAAGACGCGAATGTTCTCGCGCCTGGCAAACGCCCCCGCCACACCATCAACCCTGCTCTCGTCATGAAGGATGGCAAGCCGCTCATGGCCTTCAACACCCCCGGCGGGGACAATCAGCCCCAAGCCATGCTCCAGGCCTTCCTCAACATCGTGGAGTTCGGCATGACTCCGCAACTCGCCTTGGAGCAGCCCACCGTCACCACCATGAACTTCCACGCCTCCAACTACCCGCAAGCCATCGGTGATCGCCTTGTCCTTCCGCAAGTCCTAGCCACCACCATCGGCGACGCCCTGAAAGCCAAGGGCCACAAACTCGAAGTGACCCGCATGCAGCGCCCCTACTCCCAACAACCGTCCGGAGCGGGTGCCGTGAAGATCGTCTGGATTGACCCCAAAACCGGCCGCTTCACCGGCGCCGTCAGTCCGGCCAAAGACGACTACGTAATGGGCTGGTAGTTCTTCAAATAGCGCATCACCGATTGCAGAGGAACCACATCCCCCAAATCGATCTCGATATCGAGCAGGTTCACCTCGTGCATGATCTCGCACCGCTCGCCCACCGCCTCCCGCGGCACAATCACGCGAAAGCTATCCGTGGCGTCGCGGCAGGTGGCATACACACAGTGGCTGGTGCTGACGCCGGTCACAATCAGCGTGTCCACGCCCAGCGCCGTCAGATTCTCATGCAGGTACGTCCCCTTGAAGCACGAAGCGTAGCGCTTGCGAATCAGCCTCTCATTGGGTTGCCGCCCCACGCGTGGATCCAGTTCGAACCACCGTTCGTCGCCCGGCTTCAGATTCATCGGCACTTTCAAATCATGCGGCGAAGGAGGCACCGAAAAATCGCAATCCCACGATGTGAAGAAAATCGGAATCTTCGCCGCGCGCGCCACCTTCAGCAGCTTGCACGCCGAGTTCACCACCGCGTCAATATTGCTTCCCTGGCTGAAGTTCTTCGGGTCCGTCCACCACAGCGCCAGATCAATCACAATCAGCGCCGGCCGTTTCCCGAACCCCATCTTGCGAGCCCATCCCCGCTCCACATAGCGCTTCCGCAACGCGTCCAGATGAGCCTTCAACGGCGCTCGCAACTCATCCGGCAGCCGCAGATCATCCGACCCAAACGCCGGCGCATCACTCTTTTTTTCAGCAGGCATGCTGATCAGTATAGACCCGCGCGCCTATTCATCCGTCAGTGTGCGCGTGCTATCCACCAGCATCGGCGCTACCCCCAACAGCACAAAGCCTCCCGCCGTCAGCCAGAAAATCTCCCTCCAGTCGGAGAAATGAAACCGCGTCGCCAGCACAAACGGTATCACCTTCGCCACCGCCGACGCGCCGAAGTTGCCCCACATGTTGCTCCACCCCAGCGTCGATGCCACATGCCTTCCGCCGATATCCTGGCTCACCGCCCACACTGCCGCGCCCACACTGTCTGACACAAACGCCACCACGCTGCACGCCACCGCCACCGCAATCGCGTTGTCGATCAACGGGCACAGCAGATACGCAGCCACGCACACCGAACTCGCAGTGGCAAACGGCAGCCGCCGTCCCCACTTCTGCCCGAACTTCGCCGTCAGCAGATCACACCACCACCCGCCAAATAGCATGCCGCCAAGCCCGCAAAACAGCGCGATTGAAACATAGCGGCTGGCCACCACGTTGTCCAGCTTGTACACATCCTGCAGATACGCCGGCAGCCACGTAATCAGAAATGCCCAGCCGAAATTCAATCCCAATAACCCGGCATTGAAGAACCACAGCCCGCTATGGCGCACCAGCGCGCGAATCGGCCATTTGTACGGCACCGGCTTCAACTTCGGAACCATCTCCCGCTCCGCCTGATTCGCCCACGGATGCTCCGAAGGATGATCGCGAAACACCACGTACGTCGCCGCCGCCAGCCCAATCCCGATCACGCCGTAAATCCACAGCACCGGCCGCCACGAGCCCAGCGTCGCGATCGCTCCCGCCGTCAGCCACAGCGCCATCGAGTTGCCCACACGCCCTCCGAACGCAACCACGCCGTTTGCCCGCGCCCGTTGCGAGAAGGGAAACCAGCGCGACACCACCAGTGCACTCGTCGGATACGCACCGGCTTCCGTCAGCCCGCACGCGCAGCGCACCAGCACCAGCCCCAGAAGCCCCGCCACCAATCCCGTTGCCGCCGTGCAGATCGACCACAATGCGATGTAAGCCACCAGCATCTTGCGCGGCCCAAAGCGATCCGCCAGCCAGCCCGCCGGCAATTGCCCCAGCGCATACGCGAAGAAAAACGAAGCCAGCACGTCGCCCGTCTTCTGCGGATCGAGCGCCATTTCCGTCTGAAAGCTCGACGACTGCACCACCGCCGCCATGCAGATCCTGTCCAGATACAGCAGGAACGCATTGGCCGTCGCCACGCCAAGCACCAGGTAGCGAACCCCTGTCGGCTTCACTGTAAGTGCTCGCTGAGGAAGCGCAGGAAATTCCCGCTGAAGATTCCATCGATGTCTTCCGCCGCATAACCCCGCGCCGCCAGTGGCGCAGCCAGCGAGTGCAGATCGGCAATGCTGTCCAGATCCATCGGCGTCTGTTCCGTTCCATACCCGCCGTCTAGATCCGTCCCGATGCCCACATGCCGCGCATTCCCCGCAATCTGGCAGATATGGTCGATATGCTCGCAGATCTTCTCCATCTTCAATTGGAAATCCTGCGGCTTCGATCGCATGTGCGTCCAGCCGTGCACCATCATGATCGCGTCGAATGCCATCCCAATCACCGCGCCGCGTTCCACAATCGCCTTAATCTGGTCATCCGCCAGTTGCCGGTTCCAATTCGCCAGCGCGCGGCAATTGTGATGGCTCGCCCACAGCGGCCCGTTGTAATGCCGCAGCGCATCCCAGAAGCTCTCATCGCAAAGATGCGTCACATCCAGAATGATCCCCAGTCGCTCCATCTCCTTCAGCAACTCGCGCCCGCGCGGCGTCAACTCGCCCTCATCGTCAGTGCCGTGCCCGTAAATGCCCGGCCCGTAATGCACGGGACCCAACGCGATTAACCCATCGGCCCGGGCCCGCTCCAGATGCTTCCAACTGAGAATCGAATCCGCACCCTCCAGGCTCAGCAAATACCCGATCGGCAGCTTCGCCATCTCTGCTTCGCTCGCCGCGCGCCACAGCGCCGCATGCCGCGCCACGTCTTCGCGCGTGCGCAACTGCACCAACTCGCCGCACTCCTCCATCACCCGGTACCAGGCCAGTTGCCCCTGCGTCTGCGCCCAGGCCTGCTCCGCGCTGCTCCACCCCGGCAGCTTGCTGAACCTGCCCGAAAACCGCGATATCTGCGTCGCCACACACAGGCCGATGCGCGCCCGCCGCATCTCCGGCAGGCAAACCGTATTCCGCGTCCGGTCCGCTTTGTCCGTCATTCCCAACTCGCGCCGGCGAATCTCCACCAGCGGCAGACGGATATCGCGATTCCATTCCATCGCGTTCATCGAAAGATCAAGGTGTGCGTCGAAGATCAGTGAGCTCATGGCGAGACTCGATTGTACAACCCGCGTCTACCCGCGCTCCAATTCCATCCGCAATGCATACAGGCCTCGCCCCAATTCGAGCAGCCGGTTGTACTCGAAGACCCGATCCCGCCAACTCCGTGGAATGCCCTCCAATCCATAGTGCGCTCCCGCGAATTGCCCGTAGATCGCCGCAATCGTGTCCGCGTCTCCACCCAGGTTCACCGCGCGCAGGCACCCCGATGCAAAATCCGTCGTCGTGGCGAGCGCCCACAGCGCCGCCTCCAAAGAATGCACGGCGAACCCCGTGCTGCGAATCTGCGCCTCTTTCTTCTCTCCCCATCCGCCAACCGTTAACGCAGCCACTTGATCCTCCAAAGCCGGGCCCCGGTAGTATCCGCGAGCAAGAACCTCATCCTTCCTTCCGCCATGTAGCAAACCGTGCAACAGGTCCGCCATCAGCCGGCACCCGTCAACAGCCAACTTCGCCCCATGCGTGGTCCGCGAACTGAGTGCGGCCTGCTCCTGAGCCGTCGCACGATCAGACGAGTAGGCCATCACCACCGGCGCAAGCCTCATGATCGACCCGTTGCCCGCGGTGTACTCGCGCGTGGGTCCCGCCAGAGCATTACCCGTTCGCTCGAATTCATTCAGCGCATCGCGCGTCGTGAAGCCGATGTCGAAGCACCGCCCGATCGACGAATTCACACCCTGCCGGTACCACGCCACGTAACGCTTCATCTGATCCAGCGGATCATTCCCGCGCTGCGCCAGCAGGCTCTCCGCCAGGCACAGCGCCATGCTCGTATCGTCTGTCCATGCACCCACCGGCAAGCGGAACGGGCCCCCGCCCACCATGTCCGTCACCGGCTCGAAGCTCCCCCTGTCCCGGAATTCCACCGTCGTTCCCACCGCGTCTCCCACTGCCAGCCCCACCAGGCAACCCAAATATCGTTGTTCCATTTCCCTTCATTCTGCCTCGATTTTCACCGCCCCAACAAAACATCCTCCCGCGGCAACTCTTGAGTAGAATGGCCGTTCCATGTAAGCTAGACACAATTGTGTGTTGGGGTAACATGGGAATTTCCACGTTTGAATTGGGTATCACCGAAACCGAGGCCGTCCTCGATTTCCTCGCCGAGCCGACTCAGGAACTGTTCGGCCCCGTGTTCCGTCTCTACGCGCCACGCCTGCTCCGCTTCTTTGAACTGCGAGGATGTGACCGCGAACTCGCCGAAGATCTCACCCAGGACGCGATGCTCGCCGCCTACCGCCGTGCCGGCTTCGCCCGCGATCATGCCAACTTCCGAGCCTACGTCTATGGCATCGCCCGCAATCTCCACCTCATGCATCTGCGCCGCCTCGGACGCTCCGGCGATCGCGTCGAATTGGATGCCATCAGCGATACCCTCGTTTCCGCCCTCCCCGATCCCTTCGCCCGGTCCATGCTGTCTCAATCGCTCGAAAAGCTCGAAGTCGTTTCCCGCCAGATCCTCACTCTGCGCTACCTCGACGGACTCGAATATCATGAGATTGCCGAAGTTCTGGGAATGCCCACCGGCACCGTGCAGTGGAAGGTGTTCGACGCAAAGAAAAAGCTCGCCGAATGGATGAGACAACGATGACCGGCCATCACGGGTTCGCCCAACAGGAATGGTTTGAGTATCTCGAAGGCACCCTTCCGCCAGCCCAGCGCGCTCACCTCTCCGCTCATCTCGATTCCTGCCCGCAGTGCGCTCAGTTGCTGCACCAGATCCGTGCTTGGGAACAAAAGGTCGAAGAAGAGGCCCGTTCCCTCGTGCTTCACGTGGAGCGTCATCCATACGACCTCGATCGAATGTCGACGGAAATGATGTGCCGTATCCGCCTCGATTCTCCGCCGGCCCTCGCCGCACGCGGTATGGTGTTTGCCGAAGCGGTGCGCCTCCTTCAGTCCGTCCTCGATCCCCTCTGCGGAAAAGGCGCAGCCGCCAGCGCCGTGCGAATGGCCGCTGAGCGCACCGGCGGCTGGCTCGATCGCCGCCTCTCCTCCGAGCGCTGGCCCGTCTTTGTCCGCAACCTCGGCGAAGGTGTCGGTGCCGTCTACGGCGTTCCCGCCCAACTCCTCATCGAACGTGTCGGAGCCCTCGTGGCTGCGGAGGTCGAGTGACTCCACTCTCCAAAGTCCGCGCGCAATGGCCGGGTTTCACTCCCTGGTGGATCGCCATCGGCTCGGCCGCGGGCTTGCTGAACAGCGCGGGCTTCCTTGCTTCCGTCTTCTTCGCCAACATCTGGAGCGCCTGGCTCGCCGCCGACATCGCTCGCGAGCACGGTCGCGGCCAAGCTATGCGCCGCGCCTGGATGCTCATTGCTCTCGGCATGCTCACCAATGCCGTCCGCATCACCTATGAATTCGGCTTCCTACTGGCAGGGCACATCGATTCCTCTCTCAGTCCAATGCTCGGCCTCCGCCAAATCCCCATCGTCGCTTCACTCGTCGCCATGGGTCTCGGCCTCCACGCCATGTGGTCTTCCTTCCGCTCACTGGGCCTCGGTGTCAAACTCCGCAAGCTCGATTGGGCACTGATGGCAGCCATCATCCTCCTCATCCCGCCCGTCGTCTGGAGCCGCCGCGGACTCAACGATGCGCGCTCCCCCTTCGAAATCGTCCGCTACCTCCAATTCGCCAGTCCCGTGCTCCTCGCCATCCCTGCCTCCATGGCCGTCGTTCTCTACCGCATCAGCCGCGAGTTGGGAGAAGGCTTCATGGCCCTCGCCCTTCGCTGGATGGCCGCTGCCCTTGGCATTCGCCTTGTCGCACTGGTCCTCGCCACCGCCATCACCGAATCCAGCACCGCCGGCAATCCCCTCGTCATCTTCGCCCACTGGGCCTTCCTCGCCGCCCTCCTCTGCCGCCGCCACCTCAGCCATGTCACTTCCTGCCTCGTCGAACAGTACTCCATCAGCGGTCCTGCCCTCCTCGCCACCCTCGGTTGGAAAAAGATTCAACATTAATCCAACAAACCGCCCTCACGCGGCAACTAACCCAGCAGTGGTCATTCCAACTTGAGGTGAGTTATGTCTATTCGCAGGGCGCTGAGTTGCGCTTTGGTGGTATTTGCCGCGCTGATTCTGGGTGAGCCGGCGTCGGCCCAGACTCTCTACGGCTCTCTCACGGGCAACGTAACCGATGCGACTGGTTCCGCCGTCCCCGGCGTCAAGGTCGACGTCCTGAACACCGGAACCGGCTTGCTCAAATCAACCCTCACCGACGAACGCGGTGTCTATTCCTTCAACGATCTTCAGGTCGGCGCATACAAGCTGACGTTCACCTCGAAGGCTTTCTCCACCCGCGTCGTCGATGGCGTTTCCATCGCCCAGAACACTACCCTTCGCGTCGACTCCATCCTGCAGGTTTCCCAGGTGCAGGAAGAAGTGACCGTCAGTGCTTCTACAGTCACGCTGCAAACCGATCGCGCCGACATCAACCACGTGATCCGCTCCACCCAGATCACAGACCTGCCCATCATGAACTCGCAGGGCCGCAATTTCCAGGCCATCTACAAGATTCTCCCCGGCTTCACGCCCCCTGGCGAAGTGCACTCCGACTCCGGCAATCCGCAGCGTTCCATGGCCACGCAAGCCAACGGCATGGCCCAGTCCAACAACAACACCAAGGTCGACGGAGCCACCATCAGCCACCCCTGGCTGCCGCGCATCGTCGCCTACGTCCCGCCCGTCGAAGCGCTTGAAACAGTCAACATCGTCACCAACAGCTTCGATGCCGAGCAGGGCATGGCCGGCGGCGCCGCCGTCAACGTCAGCATCAAATCCGGCACCAACGAATTCCACGGCGCAGCCTGGGAATTCCACAACAACAGCGCCTTCAAGGCCCGTAACTATTTCTATTGCCTCTATTCCTGCACCGGCGATCCGGATCGCGCCCCAAAGGATCTCCAGAACCAGTTCGGTGGAGCCATCGGCGGCCCCATCAAAAAGAACA
>JAFDVS010000162.1 GCA_018268935.1 Acidobacteriota bacterium
CACTGAAATTCCGGGCCGCCCCATGAGCTGGGTGGCCCAACAGAACACACTGGCGTTTCCGGGACATCCTGCGGACCCATCTGTCCGGAACATCCCTAATTCTCTACCTTTTTGGATGTATTTGTGCCATTCGGCTGGATACGCGTCTGAACCGCTGGAGTCGGCGTAGTAGGGAGTTGCTGGAAACGGAAACTCTCCTGTTACCAGGCCGTTACTGACGATTTCCCATCCCCGAACCGAAAACACAGTCATTTCACCCCATGTGATGGGGCGATCTTCGCAGTACTTCAAAGCCCCATTGGCATCGTAGCCGCACCCGGAGGTGATGCCAAGTTCTTTCATCTTCTGGATATAGCGAAACAGGATGTGAGTCGATGGAACGTCCGAGAAATACGGTACAGATGAAGTGCTAAAGCCGTCGCCGTCACCCGTGAGCGCCCAGTACACGGCCCGAACCACGAACGCCGACATCTGCGCTCTCGTGATTGTGGCTTCGGGGCAGAATTGAAGCGGGGTCGCTACGCAGCCGCGGGTCAAACCGGTGAGTCGCATCAAGTCCGCGTTCCAATAGATTCGAGGATCGCTGAGGGGCACGTCGGTGAATTGTCCCTTTACCTGCACAGGCCACAAAGCAAGCGCCGCGCCGAGGGCGATTGCTGCCGACAATCCACCAACTGAGACGTCGAATCTCGGAACTATCCTCGGCATGCCGCCCAACCTATCAAACCAGCGGCCTATAGGACCTCGTCTTGACATTCCAATACCCTCTCGCATTCCATCCCACTCCGCTGAATTAAGCCCGATCTCCAGACAGAAGTAAACACCTTGAGACCTCGGAGCATGCGCGCCGAAGGATTGACATTTTGCTCGTTTGCGTTCTCTCCTACAGCATTAAGAAGGAAAAGTATGAAGCTGGTCACACCAATTTGTCAATACTAGTCACACAAATTTACCGCAAATAGAGCGTCGCCTTCGCTCTGTCAACTACTTGCGGCATTCGTGTCCACTCGTGCCCCGCCCCGGTGAATCACACGCCTCAAAAACTTTACAAACCCAACCTAACCACAAGCATTCCCAACAAAATCTAACCCCACTCACAAAATCACACCCCATTCTCCGAACCCCCATCCTCTACACTCAAACCAGAGGAAACCCCTATGCCCCTCACCCGATCCGAACAATCACGCCTGAACGGCAGCAAAAGTCACGGAGCCATCACCCCGGAAGGCAAAGCCCGTTCCGCTCTCAACCGCACGACTCATGGGATGTACTCTCCCAGGATCGTCCTCGAAACCGAATCCCAGAAAAACTTTCAGATCTTCGCCGGTCTGTACCACGATCTCTTCCAGCCCCAGGACCAGTTCGAGTCCGATCTCGTGGACAGTCTTCTCCACGCCCGCTGGAAGATTCGCCGCCTCGAAGCCGCGCATTCCGCCGAAATCAATCTCACCATCACAGAACATCGTGCCGAAATTGACGATAAATACGGCGAGAATGCCTCGTCGGACCAACTCCATGCTCTGGCCTATCGCTACTGCGCCAAATACCTCGAAACCCTCGACAAGCACCTCGACCGCCAGGAACGCATCTTCTCCCGCAACTACCGCAATCTCGCCAAGCACCGCCGCAACCAGCCCATCCCGTCCATCGAAGATCTCCAGGACGCCGAACAACCCATCCCCTCCAACACGCAAAACGAACGATTCGAACCCGAGACACCGGCCCAGCCACCCACTCCACCAGCCGCGGAACCGCCCCAATCCGTCCAACCCACCCAAAAACAACGATTCGAACCCAGCCACCCCAACCCGTTCCAGAAAGTCGCCATCATTATCGTGCTGCTACTCACCTCCATCGCGTTTTCACTCTCCTGGAATTCCACCCCAATGCCGGAAAGGACCGAACTTCCCTATGCCTCCTCATAGTTACCTCATCGAAGACCTGGTGTCGACCTCCGAAATGAAGATGGCCTGGCCCAGACAGCAGGAAACACCCGCCCAAGCCAGCCAACCAGCCAAGCGGAAATACGATCCGCTTAATCCCTTCGCCGATTGGCCCGAAGAAGTGCTCTTCATCATCAATCGCTACCCGGAAATCCGCCTCGCCATGATGGAGGCCCTCGACATTGAGATTAAACGCGGCACTTTCTTCTGAACACCCACCTGCTACGGCAGCGGATGCACCGCGGCGGTAGTTCCGGCGCTCATCGGTGACCTCCTGGAAGGAGGTGTGCAATGAAGTGGCCTTTATTCCACTACGGAAAGGTGGATCTCACCGACGCCGCCTCGCACGTTCAGGCGGATGACAGGGCGGGCGGAGTCGTAGACGGCGTTGACGTATTTGCCATCGCGCTTTTCCAGGCCTTTGGTGTTGATCTCACCGATACCGCCGGCCGCATCAACGATGACGCCGATGTTCTTAGGGAGCTTGATGCGGGCTTCGCCGACGCCGCCGTGGACTTTGACGTCGACGTCGCGTTTGTAGGCGCCATTGAGGTTGAGATCGAGTTCGCCCACACCCATGTTGATCTCCACGTTGCGCACGGGGAGGGTGGAAAGATCGACGGAGGTTTCGCCGGCGCCGAGTTTGATGTCGAAGTCGATGGGGAGTTTGTCACCGAAACGGAGTTTCCACTCGTTGTCGACATTGTTGTGGAGGACTTTTTTGTGTTGCGACTCAACGACGATGCGGCCGCGGAAGCCGGTTTGTTCATAGCGGACTTCGGGCTTACCGAGGTTTTCCGAGTAACGGAATGTGGCGTCGAGGGCGGACTTGCCACCACCTTCCACGTGCAGCTTTCCAGCACCCATGCGGATCTCGGCACGGAGATTGTCGGCCTTGCCGGCTTCGAGCGATTGCTCGCTGGTGCGGACAGGGCCGGGGTCGGTGTTGATCTCCACACATCCGGTAAGCGCCAGCATCGCCGGCAGGGCAAACAATAGGGTTTTCATGGTGGAGGAGCCTCGATTTCCTCTTTCATGATACGCGCGAGGCGAGTGGAAAGTTCGGCGAATGCTAATCGGCGCGATAAATGAGCCCGCCCGGTTCATCGTAGCGATTTGCTTTCCACGGCTCGAGGCCGGCGTATTGCACTTCGGCGATGCGGCGGCGGATGGAGTCCATTTCGGCGGCGGACATGGGCTTGGCGGCCTTCGCCAGGGCGATGTTCGTGTCAACGTGGGCAAGCTGCTCCATGCCCATGATGGCGGTAGAGATGGGAAGGCTCCAGGCATAGCGGAGGCATTCCTCGACGGTGGCGGCTTTCTTCTGCAGCACCTGGCCGGCGCTGAGCACTTTCATGGCGATGATGCCGACTCCTTTTTTGTGGGCGAGGGGCAGCGTCTCACGCTCGAAGCTCTTTTGGGAATTGCTGCCGTCGACAGCGCTGAGGGGCATCAGCACGGTGGAGAACGGATAGCGTTCGAGCATCTTATTGAGGATTTTCGGATCGGTGTGGCCGGTAAAGCCGACGAAGCGGATTTTGCCCGCTTTTTTTGCTTTTTCGATCATCTCCATGACGCCGTTGGGGCCGAAGATGAATTCGATGTCCTCGTCGTTGATGACGTTGTGTACCTGGTAGAGATCGAGGTAGTCGGTACCGAGGTTGCTGAGCGATTGATCGAGATCGAGTTGGGCCTGGGTGGCGGAGCGATGGCGGGTTTTGGTGCCGAAGACCACTTTGTCGCGGAGGCCTTTGAGGGCGAGGCCGTAGCGAAGCTGGCTGAGGCCGTAAGCGCCGGCGGCGGCGGCATCGAAGTAGGTGACGCCGAGATCGTAGCAGCGCTTGATGACGTCCTTGGCGAGCTTGCCATCGTCGTGCATGCCAACGCGTGCTCCGCCGAGGCCGAGGATGGAAACCTGGAGTCCGGTTTTGCCCAAGGGGCGCTTGGGGATCTCGGCGGCTCCGCTGGCGGCGGCCGCAAGGCTCATGGCGGCGAGGGATTGAACGGCTTGGCGCCGGGTGCTGGACATGGCGATTCCTTTCTGAGTGCCGATTGTATCAGGCCGGCGGGATGGGAATTGAACGCGCTTGTGTTTTTGTGTAGTGATGAGCTAGATTGTAGACGGATATTGCACGGTCTTTCATGAGAATCCTTGCTCTATTGGCAATTGGTGTTCTCTGCAGCGGCGCCGAACGGGAGGAAGAGGAATCTGAGCCTCCGGGCGTAGTTCGACGGGTTTCGTTACCTGACCGGCTGAACAGTTATCTGCCGCGCTGGTGGAAATTGGGCGTGGAGATACGGAGCAGGCTGGACACGGTAACCGGATACGGTGGCGTTGCGGATGCGCGGGACACCTATTATCTGCATCGCCTGCGGTTGAATTCCACAGTTACAGTGCGGCCATGGCTGAAGCTTTTCAGCCAGATGCAGGATTCGCGGGTGGTGGATTACGATCGGCGGCCTGTTCCCGGGGCCATGCACAATCCTTTTGATCTGCGTCAGGCGTACGCCGATATTGGAAATCGGGAACAGCACTGGGCGTTGCGCGTGGGGCGGCAGCCGATTGTGTTTGGGGACATGCGGCTGGTGAGCACCAGCAACTGGTCGAACGTGGGCACGGGTTACGATGGCTTGCGGCTGACGCATACCAGCCATGCTGCGCAATTGGACTTCTTTTCCACGCTGGTGGTGACGCCTGGGGACGGCTTTGACCGGCCGCGGGCAGACCGCAAGCTCTCCGGGTTTCATGGGAGCTTTGCCACGCGGAGAACCAACGGCGTGTTGGATGTGTACACGTTCTGGAAAAGCAATCTGCAGGCGGTGGACGAGGGGTTTCATGCGGGGCACCTGGATGTCTACACCAGTGGTGTGCGGGCGGCAGGAAAGCTGCGGTTCCGTTGCGATTACAACGTGGAGATGGCGCTGCAGCGGGGCCATGTGTCGGGCGATGGGCTGGAGGCGTGGATGGGGCATTGGGAGATCGGCAGGCGCCTGGCGAACGCACAACGTGGGCCACGGATCTGGCTGGAGCACAACTACGCTACAGGGGATCGCAATTTGGGTGATGGGCGGCGGCAGGCATTCGAACAGCTTTATCCGACGTCGACGAACATCATCGGGCGGGCGGGGGATTTTGCTTCGCGCAACCTGCAGGAACCGTTGTTGGGGATGGAGTGGCAGGCCTCGCGCAAGTGGAAGATCCGGAGCACGGTGCGCGCGTTCTGGCTGGCCGATGTGCGCGATGCGCTGTATCTGTTATCGGGGACGGTGTACGCGCGGAGACCGGGTGCGGCGAGCACGCGTGTTGGGGAGGAGGCGGGTGGATGGGTGATCTATCAGGTTTCGCGGCAAAGCCAGGTGTGGGTGGGCTGCGCGCGGCTGTTCGCGGGCCCGTATCTGAGGGAAGCAGGCAAAGGGGCAGCGGTGAACTACCCCTTTGTGGTTTGGTCATACACGATGTGAGCCTGCGATTCCGGTTTCTGGAACATCCGTTACATCTTTGGCGTATACTTTTTTCGGAGGGCCAATGGCATTCAAAGACGCTCTGGGGAGCTTCCTCAAGAAACAGTTTATTGACGTTATTCACTGGGTGGAGCCCGAAGACGGGATCCTCGCCTGGCGCTATCCCATGCAGGACATGGAAATTCAGAACGGCGCCAAGCTCACCGTACGTGAATCGCAAATGGCTGCCTTCGTGAACGAGGGCCGCGTGGCCGACGTCTTTGGACCGGGCCTGTACACGCTCAATACGCAGACACTGCCCATCCTGACCAACCTCATGAACTGGGACAAGATGTTCCAATCCCCGTTCAAGAGCGATGTGTACTTCTTCTCGTCGCGCGTGCAGACGAATCAGAAGTGGGGCACGGCGACTCCAGTCACGGTGCGGGATAAGGATTTTGGCGCGGTGCGGCTGCGGGCGTACGGGATATACAGCTGGCGGCTGGCCGATCCGCGCGCCTTCCACACGAATATCAGCGGTACGCGCGAGACGTACACGGTGGCCGAGATCGAAGGCCAACTGCGCAACATGATTATCGGCCGCATGACCGATACGTTTGCCGAAAGCCAGGTGCCGTTCCTCGACATGGCGGCGAACCAGGTGGAGCTGGGCCAGAAGATCGCCGAGCACATCAAGCCGGAATTCGAGAAGTACGGCATTGTGCTGGACAGCTTCGTCGTTGAGAACCTGTCGCTGCCGGAAGAGTTGCAGAAGCGTTTGGACGAACGCATCGGCATGAACATGATCGGCGATATGAACAAGTACACGCAGTTCCAGGTGGCGCAATCGATGCCGATTGCCGCGGCCAATGAGGGCGCGGGCGGTACGGCGGCGCTGGGCGCACAGTTGGGCATTGGCGTGGCGATGTCGCAGGCGATGATGGGATCGTTCCAGCATGGCGGCGGGATGCAGCCTCCGCAACCTCCGGGCGGGGCGCCAGTGCCACCGGCTCCGGTTGCGCCGGTGACTCCGGCGGCCGGCGGCGCGGCAGCGGCGGGCAAGGATACGAAGTTCTGCATGGAGTGCGGCACGACGATGCCGGCTCGGGCGAAGTTCTGTCCCAACTGCGGCGCTGCCCAGGGCTGATGCCAAAGATGGTACGCTAATTTCTCCATGACAGGCCGTGAATGGGTGGTAGATGCATACGGCTGCCGCCCGGAAGATCTGAAGAGCCGGGAGCAGTTGGAGAAGCTGTTCACGCAGTTGATCCGCTCGCTCGAGCTCAAACCCGTGGCGCCCCCGACGTGGCATCAGTTTCCCGATCCTGGCGGAGTGACGGGTTTCGTCATTCTGGAGGAATCGCATTTGGCGGTGCACACGTTTCCCGAACACGGCTCTTTGTGTCTGAGCCTGTTCTGTTGCCGGCCTCGTCCCGAATTCAATTTCGTGTTTTACCTGGGGGGCGAGTTTGGGGCCGAAAGCGTACGGGTGCGGCGGATTGAGCGCCCGTACGGCATGATGAAGCCCGCAGCCTGAAATCCCTATGTCAAAACCAGCAGGAAATTGTCCGAATTGCGGAGCGCCGCTGCAGTTTCAATTTTCGAGCGCGGTGCAGACGACGTGTCCTTATTGCAAGTCGATTCTGGTGCGCCACGATGTGAATCTGGAGAAGGTGGGCGAGGTGGCCGATTTGCCGGCCGACCCGTCGCCGATCCAGTTGCTGACGGAAGGGATCTACAAGAACAAGAGCTTTCGCGTGGTGGGGCGGATCATCTACCAGTACGATCAGGGCTACTGGAACGAGTGGCATTGCGTGACGCACCAGGGCGAGAGCTTGTGGTTGTCAGATGCGATGGCGCAGTACGCCATCACTTGGCACGTGAAGCCGCAGGAGCCGCTGCCGAAGTTCGGGCAGGTGAACATCGGGAAGAAGATCCAGTGGCAGGGAGTGACCTACGAGGTATTTAGCTGGCATGCAGCGAGCTATGTCACGGTGGAGGGCGAACTCCCCTTTGAGTATTGGGATAAGCAGAAGTGCAGCTTCGTGGATTTGAAATCGGCGGACAATCATTTCGGCACGATCGACTACAGTGAAGACCCGCCTCTGTTATTCTTGGGCGAGTATGTGGAGTTCGACTCGCTTCGATTGAAGAATCTGCGGGAGTTTGAGGGCTGGTAAATGGGTATTCCGGCGAAACCCACACCATCGGTAAAATCGCTCAACTGCCCGAACTGCGGCGGGACGGTACAACTGCGCGGGCTGGGGCGGTCGTTGACGGTGGTGTGCATTCAGTGTTTGAGTGTGCTGGATACAACGACGCCAAGCCTGCAGGTGATTCAGAAGTTCCAGGCCAAGGAACGCATTCAACCGCTGATTCCGTTGGGCACGAGAGGCAAACTGCGTGGCGATCCATACGAGGTGATTGGATTCCAGGCGCGGGAGCTGGTGGTGGACGCGGTGGCGTATCAATGGCGGGAGTACCTGCTGTTCAATCCGTACAAAGGTTTTCGCTACCTGACGGAATACAACGGGCACTGGAACGACGTCACGGTGGTGCGCTCGCAGCCCGAGGTGAACACGAGCGGGATGCGGCCGACGGCGAGGCACCTGGGCCAGACTTATCAGCATTTCCAGCACTACGAGGCGCGGACCGTGTATGTGATGGGCGAGTTTCCGTGGCGCGTGCGGGTGGGCGAAAACGCCACTTGCGACGATTACATTTGCCCGCCGCGGATTCTGTCGCGGGAAGCTTCTGAAAACGAGACCAACTGGTCAGTAGGCGAATACACGAAGGGCGAGGACGTCTGGAAGAGCTTTCAGCTGAAGGGCTCTCCGCCTCCGGCGATTGGTGTGTTTGCCAACCAGCCTTCGCCGAGCGCGGGAAGTGTGAAGGAGGCGTGGACGCGGTTCTTCGTGTGGACGCTGCTGCTGCTCTTCATACAGTGCGTATGGGCTGTGATGCTGCATTCGAAGAAGACGGTGTTTGACCAGCGCTATTCGTTTACGCAATCGGGCGGCGCGGGGACGGAGAATTCGTTCGTCACCGATGTATTCGAATTGAAGGGGCGGACGGCGAATTTGAACGTGCAGATCGCCACGGATTTGAGCAACGAATGGGCCTATTTCCAACTGGCGCTGATCAACGCGGACACGGGCACGGCTTACGATTTCAGCCGGCAGGTGAGCTATTACAGCGGTCGCGATTCGGACGGATCGTGGAGCGAAGGGAGCGCACGCGATTCGGTGACGCTACCGGAAGTGAAGCCGGGGCGTTATTACCTGCGGGTGGAGCCGGAGATGGACACCGCGACACCGGCTACGACAGCGCGGAGCGTGCGCTACCAGATCAAGGTGGTGCATGATGTCACGACGTGGGTCTACTTCTTCATTGGGTTCTTCCTGCTGCTGATACCGGCGATCTGGACGACGCTACGCAGCGGGAGCTTTGAGATGAAGCGGTGGGCCGAGAGCGACTACGGCAGTTCGACGACGGCGTCGTCGTCGAGCGGGGACGACGAGTAGGGTCTAGTGCGCGGTGGCGTGCTCTTCGGTTCCAACGAGTGAGGTGAGGCGTCCGACGATCTCTTTGAGGGCATCGGATTGGGCGTTCAGCTCCTCGGCGGCGGCGGCGCTTTCCTCGGCGCGGGCGGCGGTCTGCTGGGTGACCTGTTCCATCTGAATGATGGCTTTGCCGATCTGATCGATGCCGCGGGCCTGTTCCTGACTGCCAAGGTCCACTTCGTCGACGAGGGTTTTGACCTTTGCCGACTCGGAAGTAATTTCGCGGATGGCGGTTGCGACCTGGTCCACCTTCATTTTGCCGTCGTTCGATTTGACGATGGACTCTTCGATGAGCGTGGCCGTATCCTTAGCTGCCTGGGCGCAGCGCTGGGCGAGGTTGCGGACTTCATCGGCGACCACGGCGAAGCCCATGCCGGCCTCGCCCGCGCGGGCGGCTTCGACGGCGGCGTTCAGGGCAAGAATGTTGGTCTGGAAGGCGATTTCGTCGATGGTGCGGATGATCTTGGAGATCTTGTCGCTTTGGGTGTTGATTTCGGTCATGGCGACGACCGACTGATCGAGGGAGCTGTTGGCGCGGGCGAACTTCTGCTGGGACTGGGTCATGAGGCCGGCGGCAGTGGAGGAGTTGTCGCTATTTTTGCGGGCCATGGCGTTGATCTCTTCGCTGGAGGCTGAGGTTTCGGTGAGAGACGCGGCCTGTTCCGAGGAGCCTTGCGCCAGCGACTGGCTGGAGGCATTCACCTGAGCCGCGGCGCCTGCCACCTGCACGGCGCCTTCGCTCAGTTCCCAGGCGATGGAGCGCAACACATGGTTGGTGGAGCGAATGCTCACGACGGAAAACAGAATTCCGCCGACGGCGGCGACGCCGAGGGCGAGGCACAGGATCCAAAGGGCACGGGTATAGGCGGCGCCCGAGTCGGCGGCGAGTCTATCGCCATTGGCCATTTTGTAATCGCGTGTGGCCTTTGCCGAAGCTTTCAAGGCATTCAGTGCCGCGGTGCCCTCGGTGACATAGGTTTTGTGAGCGTCGGCGGTTTTGCCTTGACGGCTGAGCGCGGCCACCTTAGCCATGGCGTCCGTGTACTGTTTCCAACTGGGGGCGATCTTATTGAATAACGCGCGGTCCTCGGGTTGCAGAATTGTTTTTTCGTAGGCTTTCAAAGCGGCCTGGTATTCCGTATCGAGTTCCTGGTTTCGGCGCTCCATGGCCTCTTTGTCAGCGGCTGTAGGGGAAGCCACATGACGCCACAGGTTCCCGCGCATTTCAAGGAAAGCGGAATCCAATCTGGCGATGGATTCCACGCCTGGCAGCGGGTCGGCAATGATGAGTTGCGTCTTGGCATTCAGATGGTTGAGGCTATAGCGGCCACGACACCCAAAACGGCGCTGGCAGCAATCAACGCACCGGTTGTCAGGGCGAATTTTGCCCCGATAGTCATCTGTCTCACGGTTCATGTCTCCTGTCTCGTTTTCGATTCCAGCTCCTCTGAGGAACTCAACCTTAAATTACTGAAAACACAATTTCTCGCAAAGGCGCAAAGAGAACGCGGGATGCCGTGAAAACGAGTTCCTACATTGCCGGCCACGCCACCGGGCACGCGCGCCTTTGAGGAACACGCGCAAAACGGAGCCCGCCCGCGCCTGGGTGCGGACGCGTGTTCCTTCAGTATTGGCGGCGCGGAGCGTGCCCTTTGCGCTTTTGAGGAACTCAACGGTAAGTTGCTGAAAACATAATCTCTCGCAAAGGCGCAAAGAGAACGCGGGATGCCGTCAAAATGAGTTCCTACATTGCTGGCCACACCACCGGGCACGCGCGCTTTTGAGAAACACGCGCAAAACGGAGCCGCCCGCGCTTTGATGCGGACGCCTGCTCCTTCGGTAGTGGCGGCGCAGAACGTGCCCTTTGCGCTTTCTAATTTACATATCGGCCTGGAGCCGGGAATCAATAATTGTTACGAAAAGCCGTGTTCTGGCGTTATTTTTTTAAGGTCCGCAAATCGGTATCCGATAACGCAGATATAAGACAGATTATTGGAACCCCTCATATGACTCTCAGGAGTATCTTTCTCACATTTGCAATTGGAAACCTTTACGTGTGCGATTTGGCCGCGGAAAGCGGCTCGCCGTCGGACCAGGCATCGATCCGTTGGAGCGCGCTTCCGGAGCGACTGCCGGAGGCGATGCCGGATTGGTGGAAGCTGGGGCTGGAGATCCGCGGCCGCGTGGAAGAGTTCACCGGTCTCAACGGTGTTGCCGGCACCAGGGACGTATATTATCTACATCGATTGCGGCTGAACTCAGTGATCAAGGTGAAGCCGTGGCTGACGCTCACCAGCCAGATGCAGGATTCGAGAACGGTGGACTACGACCGGCGTCCGGTGCCGTTTGGGATGCGCGACCCGGTGGACCTGCGGCAAGCCTATGCCGAGATCAGCATCCACGGCGAGCAGCGCTGGGCGTTGCGAGTGGGCCGCCAGCCACTGGTATTTGGCGACATGCGTTTGGTGAGCACCAGCAACTGGTCGAATGTAGGGCCGAACTATGATGGTGTGCGGCTGACACACAACGTCTCCGGGGTGAAGCTGGACTTGTTTTCGGCGCTGGTGGTGATACCGGGAGAAGTGTTTGACCGGCCGCGGGCGGACCGCAAGCTATCGGGGTTTTACGGCACCTTTGACGTACGTAAACTGCACTCGACGGTGGAGACCTACACGTTTTGGAAGAGCAATCTGCGGGCGGTGGATGAAGGCTTCCACGTGGGGCATATGGACGTGTACACGACAGGGATCCGCAAGGTGGGGAAGCTGCCGGGTGGCTTCGACTATAACGTGGAGATGGCGATGCAGCGGGGCCACATCTCCGGGGACGGACTGCACGCCTGGTTCGGGCATTGGGAGGCGGGGAAGCGGCTGCGGGGAGCGCCATTGGGGCCGCGGGTATGGCTGGAGCACAACTTCGCCAGTGGCGATGAGCACACCGGTGACGGCAAGCGGCAGGCTTTCGAACAGCTTTATCCCACGCCGTGGAATGTGGTGGGGCGCGCCGTCGATTTCGCTTCGCGCAATCTGCACGAGCCGATGGTGGGGGTGGAATGGCAGGTAGCGAAGAAATGGAAACTGAGAGGCACGATGCGCGGGTTCTGGCTGGCGAATGGCAACGATGCCCTCTACACCTTAGCGGGCGTAGTTTACGCCCGTAAGCCAGGCGCGGCCAGCAGGCACGTGGGGGAAGAAGCGGGCGGCTGGGCGATGTATCAGGTCTCCAACCACCTGCAACTCTGGGTCGGTTATGCGCGCTTGTTCTCCGGTTCGTTTTTGAAGGAAGCGGGCCGTGGGAGTAGCGTGAACTACCCGTTTGCTGTCTGGACTTACACTCTGTAGTTTGGGTTGAATTCTTCTTGAGGAACACGCGCAAAACGGAGCCCGCCCGCGCCTTGATGCGAACGCGTGTTCCTTCCGTACTGGCGGCGCGGACCGTGCCCTTTGCGCTTCTTTGTAGCCGCTCGTATCAGGTTCCTGGAACATTTCGCTACGTGTTTGGGTATACTTTGCAGGTGGACCAAACGCGTTCTGGACGCAAGAGCAGGTCATGATACGATCCCTATTCTCGATTTACGGTTTGCTGGTGGCCGGCTGGGTCGGCTATTCGCAGTGGAGCGGCTGGAGCATTGACCGGGTCAATGAGCTGAAGAATGTGCCGAAGTCCATCCGCGACAACCCTGGGGCCTGGCGCTCGCACTATGGCGGCGTAGGCCGGTACTACGGAGGCAAGTAACTTCTATGGCGGAATTCCATCCCCAGTTTCTGCTCAACGCACTGGTGTACGCGGTGTTGGGCATTGTGATTTTTGTCGTCTCCTTCATCGTGCTGGATAAGCTGACGCCTTACGCACTGTGGAAGGAGATTGTGGAAGAAAAGAACGTGGCGCTGGCGATTCTGGTGGGCGCAATGAGCCTGGGCATGTGCATCATCATCGCCTCGGCCGTGCACTAAGCGAACGTTGGCGATCCTCCTTCTTCTTTCGATTTTCCTGATCGCGGCCTGCGGCCTCATCTACGAGTTGCTGGCCGGGACGCTGGCGAGCTATCTGCTTGGCGACAGCGTGCTGCAGTTTTCCACGGTGATCGGGAGCTATCTGTTCGCGATGGGGATCGGGAGTTTCCTGTCGAAGTACATTGCGCGGGGGTTGGTGACGCGCTTTGTCACGATTGAGATTCTTGTCGGGCTGGTGGGTGGGTTTTCGTCGACGATACTCTTTTTGGCGTTCGCCTACACGCAGGGCTTTCGCGTGCTGTTGTATGCGCTGGTGATTGTGATCGGGACGCTGGTGGGGTTGGAGATTCCGCTGATGATGCGGATTCTGAAGGACCGCTTTGAGTTTCGCGACCTGGTGGCGCAGGTGCTGACGTTTGATTATCTGGGGGCGTTGGGTGCGTCGCTGGTGTTTCCCTTGTGGCTGGTGCCGCAATTGGGGCTGGTGCGCGGGGCGATTTTCTTCGGACTGGTGAATCTGGCGGTGGCGTTGTGGACGACGTTTCTGTTTGAGGAGAAGATCGGCGGGGTGTTGCGGCTGCGGGTATTGTGCGTGGTGTCGATGGTCGCGTTGAGTGTGGGGATGGCTTATGCGGACCATATTCTGGATGTGGCGGATAGCGCGCTGTATGCCGATGAGGTGATTTTCGCGCGGACGACCAAGTATCAGCGCATTGTGCTGACGAAGTGGCGCGATGATCTGCGGCTGTTTCTCAATTCGCATTTGCAATTCAGCTCGCGCGATGAGCACCGGTATCATGAGGCGCTGGTGCATCCGGGCTTGTCGGCGGTGCCGGGGGCAAGGAAGTTGCTGGTGCTGGGCGGCGGGGATGGGTTGGCGGTGCGGGAAATGCTGAAGTATCCGGGCGTGGAGTCGATTACTCTGGTGGATCTGGATCAGGAGATGACGGAGTTGTTTGCCACGCATCCGGTGTTGAAGGGGTTCAATCATGGGTCGCTGCGGGACAAGAAGGTGAAGGTGGTGAATGCGGACGCGTTTCCTTGGCTCGAAGGGAATCAGGATATTTACGACTTTGTGGTGATTGATTTTCCGGATCCGACGAATTTTTCATTGGGGAAGCTGTATACGAGCGCGTTTTATCGCTTGCTGGCGCGGCATTTGAGCCAGGGGGGGTTGGCGGTGGCGCAGAGCACTTCGCCGCTGTTTGCGCGGCAGTCGTTTTGGTGTGTGGCGGAGACGATGAAGGCGGCGGGGTTCAAGACGTATCCGTATCATGCGTATGTGCCTTCGTTTGGGGAATGGGGGTATGTGCTGGCGGGGAAACGGGAGTATGAGCCTCCGGTGACGCTGCCGGGTGGGTTGAAGTATTTGACCACGGGGATGCTGCCGCAGTTGTTTCAATTTCCGGCGGATATGGGGCCGGTGCCGGCGGAAGTGAACCGGTTGAATGATCAGGTGCTGGTGCGGTTGTATGAGAAGGAGTGGCGGGAAGTGGCGAGGTGAACAGGAGCGCCCATCCGCCACATGGTAAAATTGCGCCATGGAAACCGTGGCGACGAATGTGCGCGTCACACAACAGGCGAGCAAAATCCTTAGCGATCTTTCCAACCATCTGAAGAAGCCCAAAGCCCAAGTCATCGAACAAGCACTCCGCGATCTAGAGGAGAGAGTTTTCTGGCAAGAGGTTCATGACGCGTACGCGCAGGCGGAGTCGGAGGAGATGAAGAGGGAGCGTGAGCTCTGGGATACTACAGTTGGCGACGGAATTGAAGGCGAAGAATGGTGATGCACAGGGGAGCGGTGTACTGGTGCGATCTCAATCCGGTGCGCGGACATGAACAGGGCAAGAGACGCCCAGTCGTGGTGATTTCCTCCGACCAGTACAACACAAGCCGATCCCCGATGATAGGCGTCATACCATTGACGAGTGCGCCGCGAAAGCATCCACTGCAAGTGCAGCTACAGGAGGCAGCCACTGGACTGGGAAAGCCGTCCACCGCCCTCGTCGATCAACTTCGTTTTGTTGATCGATCCAGGATCAAGGAACCGTCGGTCGGCATGGTGGCTGAAGAGCAGATGAAGCAACTCGACCGGGCGCTCAATCTGGTGCTTGGGCTTCGCGGGCAGAACTCTTGAGCGAACGGCCTGATGGCCAACAACTTCGCACGCCAATTCCGCTTTGGGGAAAGATGAGGAGCAACAAAGGAAGCGAAGTGAGCCGCTTAGCTTTGTTGTTGCGCGCCCTATGGCTGTCGTTTGCAGGGGTAGTAATCGGGCATGGATTCTGGTTGCGCGGACATGGGGGCAATTTGGGGGAGGTAACGGTGGTAGTGTTTTTTTGGTTGATGATTCTGGGGTTTCCATCCGCGCTTGTGGGTTATTACTTGTCGCTTGCGATGCCTGGTGGGTTAGGCAAGCTAGCGGATTGGGCAGGTGTTCCATCGGCGCCATGGTTGGATGCGCCTCATGGTTGCTGCTGCATGTGGTGACTGCGGGGTAAATAGACCGCTTGCTGACGCGCGCGGCTCAGAAGATTTCGTGAGCGGTTCGGGAGATTTCGTGAGTTTCAGGAGTAGCGAGATTTCGACAAGACGACGGTTTCTTAGTGCGGCACTGGTGGGTTTGCCTGCGAAGGGTGAGCGCAAGGTGACGGGGCGGATTGTCGATGAGTCGCATCTGCTGGGGCACAGGCTGCGGGACAGGCAGAAGTTTGCGGCTCCGAAACAACAGGTGCGGGTGCCGTTGGTGATTGTGGGGGGCGGGATCGGGGGATTGTCGGCGGGGTGGCGGCTGCAGAAGAAGGGGTTTCGGGATTTCGTCATTCTGGAGTTGGAGAAGGAAGCAGGCGGGAATTCGCGGTGGGGGGAGAATGAGGTTTCCGCGTATCCGTGGGCGGCGCATTACTTGCCGACTCCGAATCGCAATGCGGCGCTGGTGCGGGAGATCTGCCACGAAATGGGGCTGTTTCAGGAAGACGGGCATCTGGCGGAGAGGCATCTGTGTCACTCGCCGCAGGAGCGGCTGTTTATTCATGGGCGGTGGCAGGAGGGGATTGAACCGGAATCGGGAGTTGGGCGCGAGGCTCGCAACCAGTACAAGCGGTTCGGGGAGTTGATTGGGGAGGCTACGGCGTCGAGGCAGTTCACGGTGCCGATGGAGGATGGGGCGAAGCCGTCTCCGCTCGATGGGATCAGCATGGAGGAATGGCTGGCGAGGAACAAGTTCGATTCGCCTTATCTGCGCTGGTATGTGAACTACGCGACCCGGGATGATTATGGGGCGATGGCGAAGGAGACTTCGGCGTGGGCGGGGATTCATTACTTCGCGGCGCGGGAGCATGAGGATCGCGGGCCGTTTGTGTGGCCGGAGGGCAACGGGTTCATCGTGAAGCATCTGATGAAGGCGCTGGGCAAGCAGGTGCGGGCTTCGTCGATGGTGACTCGGATCGAGGACGGGCGGCCGATTCGGGTGCAGACGGAGCAGGTGGAGTATCTGGCGCAGGCGGTGATCTGGGCGGCGCCAACATTTCTGCTGCCTTATGTTTTTGCGGGCGCGCCGGATACGAAGGCGCTGGTCTATTCACCGTGGTGGACTGCGAATCTGACGCTGGACCGGTTGCCGAAGGAACAGCTCACGGAACCGGCGTGGGATAACGTGATCTATGATTCGCCGTCGCTGGGATATGTGGTGGCGACGCACCAGAGCCTGCGGACGCACATTGAGCGCAGCGTGTGGACCTACTACTTTGCAATGGCGGAAGGGGATGCGGCGGCGAACCGGCGGCTGTTGCTGGAGCGGGATTGGGGTTGGTACCGGGATTTCATTTTGCGCGATCTCGGGCGGGCGCATCCGGATATCCGGGAATGTGTGTCGCACATCGACGTGATGCGCATGGGGCATGCGATGGCTCGGCCCGTGCCGAATTGGTTGTTGACGCCGGCGCGGCGACGGCTGGCGGATTGGGGCACGAACATCGTGCTGGCGAACTCGGATCTGAGCGGATTTTCGATTTTCGAGGAAGCACAGTATCGCGGGGTGCGGGCCGCGGACCGGATCATGAAGCGGCTGGTTTGACCCCGAGAGCGGGCGTTTCACGCATAGGGAGGAGGAGGATCTTCCATGCGCTTGCTGCTGGCGGCACTTCTCGCCGCGACATCTGTCCACGCGACACCATTCTCATTTGCTTTCACCGGGCAAGTGAACAACATCTCCGGTTTTTACTCCAGTGGGGCCGCCATTGGCGATTTGGTAGACGGGTCCGGCAGTTTTGACCCGGCATCGCCCGATAGTGATACCGACCCAAATCGTTACTTTCATCAGTGGACGAGCGGCCCTTACCAGTTCCAGGTGAACGTACACACGAGTGGCGGAGTGCTCTCGTTCTTCGGCTCTACCGCCGGGGGGCTCTACATGTGGAACTATGATCAGGTCACCTTTCCACCCGGGGGGGCAGACTTCTGGCAGTTCACCGGATTTGGGCCGAGTTCCTCACCAGCGTTTGATGCGATAGTGGGGGGCAGCGGCGGGCATGAGATTTCACTCGTCTTCAAGGATGCAGTTGCACCCTACGACATGTTGGATGGGGTGACTCCGCCCAATGGGTTGCCGGATCTCAACAAGGCCACTTCCTACGAGGCTTATGTGCGCTCGAACTACACGGGCGGATTCTATATCGGGTTCACGTTCTCCCCGGTTCCCGAACCCGGGACTTCGGTGATGGCCTGCCTTGCACTCGCCGGTTTCGGCATCTGGCGGCGACGCCGTCTATAGCTCCCACTTGAGCTTGACGCCGTTGGTAGTGAGTTCGCGGTAACGGGGTGGCCAGCGGGGGGCCATCATCTGATCGCTCCAGCGTTTCCAGGACTGGCGCAGTTCCTTTACGACTTCGGGATGCTTGGCGGAGAGATCGTTCTTTTCGCCGAGGTCGGCGGATAGGTCGTACAACTTCGAGTAGTTGTCGCCAAATTCGACGAGCTTCCATTTGCCCATGCGGACGGCTCGGGCCTTGCCTCCGCGCCAGTAAAGCACGTCGTGGGGTGCGCCGGTTTGTTTGCCGGTGAGGTAGGGGAGGAGGTCGACGCCATCCATTCCGGAGGGCTTCAATCCGGCCGCGGTGAGGAACGTGGGGAGCAGATCGCGCGAAACAATGGGCTGCGAATATGTTTTACCGGCGGGAAGCACTCCGGTCCACTTGAGGATGAAGGGGACACGGATGCCGCCTTCGAAATAGGTGACCTTCTGACCGTTGAGCGGGCCGTTGGTGCCTGCGCCGGTGATGACGGGGCTGCCATTGTCGCTGAGGAAGACGATGAAGGTGTCGCGCTCCAGGCCGGAGTCACGGACTTTGGCGAGGATGCGGCCGATGGCATCGTCGAGGGCGCTGGTCATGGCGGCTAGGGCACGGTGCTTCTGATTGGTGATGTTGGGGAAGCGGTCCCAGTATTTCGATGTGGCGTGGAGCGGGGTGTGGATGGCGTTGAAGGGGACGTAGAGGAAGAAGGGCTGCTGCTTGTTCTTTTCAATGAAGTTGACGGCTTCGTCGCCTAAGGCTTCGGTGAGATAGCGTGGCTCTTCGATGGGATCGCGGCCGCGGTAGATGGGGCTGGGGCGGGTTTCGGGGATCTGCTGGTTCCCTTCCCCGCTGTCGACTTCGCGTTTGCCGGGCGTCTTCGCGATGGCATAAGCATTGGCTCCGGTGAGGAAGCCGAAGAACTCGTCGAAGCCGCGATCCATGGGGTGATAGCCGGCGCGAACGCCGAGATGCCATTTGCCGAACATGCCGGAGCGATAGCCGGCGGCCTTGAGGTGAACGGGCGCGATCTTCTCGGTGGCGGGCAGGCCGAAACCGACTTCGGCTTCGCGCTCGGGGGGGCCGGAGTTGAATTCGTGACCGAAGCGGTGCTGGTATTTTCCGGTGAGCATGGCCGCGCGCGACGGGCTGCAGACGGCGCAGGAGACGTAGCCATCGGTGCAGCGGACGCCGGTCTTCGCGAGCGAATCGATGTGGGGCGTGGGCACGTCGGGCGAGCCGTAGCAGCCGATGTCGCCGTAGCCCATGTCGTCGGCGA
>JAFDVS010000163.1 GCA_018268935.1 Acidobacteriota bacterium
CTCCATCACGAGGTACGCCGTGCCGTTGGCGCGGAAGAAGTTCAACACGGAGACAATCGACGGATGCGTCTGGAAACGGGCCACCGTGCGCGCTTCATCCAGATAGCGCTCCAGCCCATATTCGAAATCCTTGCGCATCTCGCCGGAAAACGGCATGACATCGCTATTGAGTCCCGTGCGCACCGCCACGCCGCTCGGCAGATATTCCTTGATCGCGATCTTCCGCTCCAGGTTCAAATCCCAACCCAGATAGGTGATGCCGAAACCGCCATGGCCGAGCACTTTGCCCACCAGGTATTGCCCGTGCAACTCGGTGCGCGGACGCAGGTGGAGCGGCGACTCAGGATCGGTGCCTTCGACAAACCCACACTTCGGGCACGTGGCTTCGGAGCGTAACTCCATACAACCCATGCAAAGATTCGTGACGTCCAGCATGCCGTTTCTCCTGCCACTCACGGCGCCGCGAAAATCGCGATCGCCGAGTAGTTGTCCTGATCCGCGGGAGCTGCCGCGCGGATGCGCAGTTCCATGTAGCGCAGCCAATCGGCGGGCGATGCCGATTTGGCCAGATCCACTTCCATCGCTGTCTCCGTAACGTATTCCCAGAAACCGTCGGTACAAAGCAAGAACGCGTCGCCGGGGCGAAGAGCGTGTGGTTGCTCTTCTATCGTGGCACGAACCTCTTCCCGTCCGCCGATGCTCCGCAACAACCGGTTCCGATCTTCGTGATTGCGGATTTTGCGGGCATCGATTTGCTTGGCGTCCACCATTGCCTGGGGCACGCTGTGATCCAGCGTTTGCCTGGCCAGTTGCCCGTCGCGGAACAAATAGAGCCTGGTATCACCGACGTGGGCCCAAAGCGCCTGCCGTGAATCGCTCACCAGCACCACCAGCGTCGTTCGCATTCCGCTCAACATGGCCTGCTCATCCTGACGCTTATTCACGGCCGTGCGCGCGAATTCGATATATGTCAGCAGCGCCTCCGGCGAGCACTCCGCGTGTGAGCGGAACGCCTGCATCACCGACTCGGTCGCCAGCCGCGAGGCCTCTTCCCCGCCCCCGTGTCCGCCTAGTCCATCGGCAAGAGCCCAGCAGGCCAGTTCGCCGGCGACACTGTGCTCGGCCGCATCCTGATTGATGTCGCGCCCGCCTCCGCGGCTCAGCGTATGTGTCAGGAATCGCATTTATCGTTCACTTCCGATCTCAAACATACAGCTCGTATCGGCCAGGTAAAATCGGTCACCGGTACGCAATTCGTAGGGCCGGCCCGGGTCCAGTTTCGTTCCTGTACTCAGAAACGTGCCGTTGCTCGACCAGGTATCCTCCAGGTAAACCTTGCGCGTGGCGGCATCGTAGCGGAGGATGCAGTGGCGCTTGGAAACCGAGGCCTGCTCCGGCGGCAGCACCAGGTTCGACACCTGCGTATCCCGTCCAATCACCCATTCGGCATCTTCCAGAGGCACCGCCGAACCCGCGTAATAGCCGTTGACGCCACGCAACACCGGCCGCGCCGCTGGGGGATACTCGCGGTCAGGCACCGTGCGCCGTGTGGTCAGCCGTTTGCTCACACTGCGCCGCACGTTCTTGTTCATCGCCAGGGCAATGGCTACCAGCCCGAGGCCGATCGAGACCACCTGCGTCCAATGTACCGACGAGGTCTGCACCGGGGCGGCCTCGTCCTCGGAACACGCCTCGGGCGCCGTGCGAACGGGCACCTTCAGCCGCTCCAGTTCCCCCAGCAACTCCCGGTTGTCAATCGCCCAATAGATTCCCTCCACCGCCGCCGACGATGCCTTGGCATGATTGGTCCCCACCACCTGCCCGCAGACATTGAACAAGGGACCGCCGCTATTGCCGGGATTGACCGGCGCCGAATGATCGATGGCATGAATCAACGGGCTTCCCGGCCCCAGGCTCTTCTCCACGAATTTGCCGATGATCCCGTGCGTCACCACGGGAATGAAATTGCTTTCCGCGCTTGCCGCCTGCGATTCCGCCGCTCCCGGAAATCCCACTGCCCACACTCTGCTGCCATCCTTGATATTGTCGGGCGCCGCCAGCAGCACGGCCGGCTTGTCCAACGGCTTCTCCAGTTCCAGAACAGCCAGATCTTTCGCCGGCGAAGACCACAGCACGCGCGCCCCGGCATAGGCGTTGCGCGATGTGTGCACGCTCAGTTCCGTTGACGAGATGGGATATCCGTCCCGCTCTGTGCGGCAACAGACGTGGTTGTTCGTCACCACATGGCGATCACTCACAAGATAGCCACTGCCGTGCGAATTCAAGGTCGCTGTGGCCCCGCCCGGTCCGGTGAGACTGCTTCGCACCAGGATTTTTACGGTATAAGCCTTCATCGCCGGGATGTCCGGTTCCTTCGCATCCAGGCCGAGGCAGAACGACAGCGCAAGGAAAAATCTCATCGCTTCACACCCTCTTGTGCTTTGCCTTGCACCGGTTCGTTCTTTTCCGGCGCTGCCGCCGGAGGAGGCTCCGGATTGTCTCCCGCCTGCCGGTCCTGCCGCGGCGCCGCCGCCGGATCAAACGTGTCGCCGGGACGCCCGGGCTGCGGAGGCGCCGCCACCGCAGGCGAATTTCCCACGGCTGGAGTCCGGTAAGCGAACATGTAGAAAAAGTATGCGGCTACCGCCAGCACACCGGCCAGCACCAGCAGCAGCGCCAGCTTCGATTGCTGCCTCTGAGGAATCCCAACGGCGTCCCGCAGCGGCGTGTTCGCCACGCTCTTCCGCTCCCGTTCCGCGCCGATCGCCAGCACCGTGATGTTGTCCTGATGCGGCTTCTGAACGGCGAGCGTCCGCGCCACCAGCGTTTCGCACAGCATCTGCGGATCGTTATCCATCAACGGCGTCATCGCTTCGTAGGAAAGCGTCTTGAACAACCCATCGCTGGCCAGCAGGATCGTATCGCCGTCGCGCAATGTGATGGGGCGCAGGCTCCGGTCGAGCAGCGACAGCTTCTCCAACCCCAGAAACGACGTTAACGACTCGCGCTCCGGATGCGCCTGCGCCAGGTCCCGCGGAATCACGCCATTGGCAACCTGATCGTCCAGATCGGTGGCGAAGGTGTGCGGCTGGTTGAGTTGCGTAAATTCGTTGTTGCGGAAGAGGAAAATCCCCGAATCTCCGCACGAGATCCAATGCAGCTTGTCATTGTGGATGACTGTGGCAACCAGCGTCGTCCCCATCTCTTCGGCTGCGTCCAGCTCCACGGCGGTTTCATACACCGCGGCGTTCGCCTTGAGCAGGCTGCGCAGCAGGGCATCGGGAATGGGCTCGGTCTCCGCCTTTGTCTCGTAGGCCTCCAGAAACGCTTTCACGGCGCACTTGCCGGCCGCTTCGCCGTGCGCCATCCCGCCCATCCCATCGGCCACAACGGCCAGCATTCCCGCCTGCTTGCGGAAGGCTGCGTCGGCCAGATTCGAATATCCAAACGAATCCTGCTGCTGCTGCCGCGATCCTATATGTTGTGCGTTCCCCGGGATGAAGTTCATGGCCGTTGCGAAATGGCTGGTTCACATAAGATAACGCAAACGGATTTCGCTCGACGAAGGCTGCCTACTGCCACTGGAAAGACTCGTTCACGAAAGGAACGAATACCAGCTTCGTCTGCCCAACTTCAATCACGTCCCGCTCCTTCAATTGTTGCGGCACGTAGATCGCTTCTTCATTCAGATAGACGAGCCCCGTCGATTCTCCCGGCTGGATCCAGAACTGCTTCTTTTTCGGATCGAAGGTGACGATGGCGTGGCGCTCCCGGCTGATCGTATCGTCGCCGGCGATGGAAATGTCCATGGTCGCCGCGCGGCCGATGAAATTGCGCTCGGTGTGAATCCGGTAATCCTTCCCCTTCCCCGGGCCGTCGACACAAACCAGCCAGCCTACCACCGGATCGATGCCCAGCTCTTTCGGCGCCAGCCGCTTAGTGGCTCCTGCGTTGGATGCGGCGCCGGGCACGGCAGCAGATGGGGGTGGCAACTCCGCGGCTTCCACTACCGCACCTACCGGCCGAGTTTTGCCGGCAACCGGATCGGGGCCCGGCTGAGCCCCGATCTCGAGCGGTTTCGCGCACCAAGGGCAGGAAGGATGCTTTGCGGGGTCGTAGAAGTGTCCATCCGAACATCGAACCATGATTCTGTTTTTCCTCTTGTCTTTAGTTATTGCCTGCGGCGGGTGCCGACCGGCTGGCCTGCTGCTGTTTATACAACGCTTCTAATTCCGGCGCCACCAGGAAGGCAGTGCCATAATCCGGACGCACGCGGATGGTCCCGGCAAACACCACCTGTTTGTCTTGTGTCATTTCCACGCGTGGCAGGTAGACGTAGGTGTTGCTGTGCATGTAATAACCACTGACGATGGCCGGCGACGCATTCCCCTTGCGGTCCATCAGCTTGTAGAACACCTTGTAATCGCCCGGCGGCGTGTCGCGCATCATCCACACATCGGTGTGGCTCACCGAGTTGTAATACACATCGCCCGGCCACTTCACGCCCTGCACTTTGCTCGCGGTAGGCGGGTCCATCTTCGCGTCGGTCACGTACAAATCGATCTCGTGCGGCGGGGTTAAAGTCATCATCACCACCGAAATCGGATTCCGCTTTTTCAGCTCTTCATTCTGCTTCCGCAACGATTCCGCGTCTCCTTGCGCCTGCTGCGTCTGCCTGCGCAGCGCCTCGTTGCGGGCCTGTTCCTGCTGCAGCATGGCGCGCAACTGCGCCACCTGCTGCTTCAACGCATCGAACTGCTGCTGCATCTGCCGCAATTGGTTCATCACTTCCGGCGGCACGTTCGACATGCCCTGCATCCGTTGCAACAATTCCTGCACCTTTTGTTCCAACTGCGCGGTGTTCTCTTTGACCTTTACCGTCTCCGGGCCCTCCGGCTTCCAGTATTGAAACAACACCAGCATCATGAAGCAGAAAGCCCCCAGCGCGCCGCACAGGATGTCCAGCAGCGACATGTTGAAGATGTTGACTTCCTTGTTTTTAGCCTTCATACAGCCGGTTGATCAGGTTCCGCAGGGTGTAGGTGCCCACTTGGTTCACAGCCAGTTCTTCCTTCTCTTGTGAGATGTGCAGCAGGAACACCAGGAATGCGCTTTGGATGAGCGCCACCATCGTGCAATCGAATCCGACGCCCAGCGTCATGGCCGTTTTCTTCACATCGAGCGTGGTCTGCATGCCGGCATCGTAGAGCGATGCGCCGAGTCCGAACACCGTCCCGATGAAGCCCAGCGTCGGCACCAGCCAGGCGATGAAACGCACCGTGTTGTAGCGCAGGTCGACGCGGTGCGCAATCAATTCCAGACTGGCGTTCATCACGGCCACCGTCTGATCGACGCTTCGCGATGCCTGAAACTGCAGAATGCTCAGGTCAATCAACGACGGCAGAAATCCATGCTCTTCATCGAACTCCCGCGCGACGCGGCGGCGGATGGGGCTGAGATCGCGGGCCTGCAGCACCGTCACCTCGTCCTCCGGCAGGTAGCCCTTTTTGAGAAACAGCAGTTCTCTGGTGGCCACGCGCCAGCGCACGAACAATTCGCCCATGCCGAGAAAGAAGAACACATGCATCAGGTTCTGAATGGTGAACGGATACTTGAAATGGTCGGATCCCTTGTCCAGAATGAGGCGCGCCGCGCGCCCTTCCAGCGTCAACGAGAGCAGTCCGATGAAGACGACGGCCAGCAGGGCCGACAGCCCCATTACCTGCCAGCGGTCGGGCAAGGCCCAGAAGCTTGGGGGTTGAGAGGATTCACTCATATGCATCACGCCCCACACGCGGGGCAAGGTTTTCCTTGAGGTTTGATTGCGCCGCAGCCGCAGCGCTCCACACGTTCACCGCCAGGCGCATCGCGCCGCGCCACGGGCGCCGCAGGCGCTGCCTGTTTCACCCGCCCGCGCACGCTTTCCACAAGGTCGGACATGTCCAGAATCACGTCGCCGAACTGAACCCTATCCGACGGCAATACGAAGTCCTGCGAAATCCGCCGTGCCGTGCCATCGCGCAACACCGAAGTGCCGTTTGAAGAGTGGCAATCGGTGAGAAACAGCTTCCCACCGTCCAGAATCGTCAACTCGGCATGCAGCCGGCTCACCGACTCATCGGCGATAGGGATATCGCAACTGCGTTCCCGCCCGATGGTGAAGCGGCTCTTCGGCCCTTGGTTCATAGATATGTAAGTGAGCGAATGGGCCAATCCATCACGCGCGCGGAGTACCTTAGAGAAAGCATGCTGTTCTCCCACCTGGTAGACACATCCCGCAACGTCGCCGCCACCAGCCGACGCCTGGCGAAGATCGAGCTTCTGGCGGCATTGCTGGCGCAACTGCGTGGGGAGGAAATCGACATTGTATCTGCATTCCTCGCCGGCCGCACACGGCAGGGCAAAACGGGCATCGGCTACCGCACACTCCAGGCGGCGCAAGCCACGCCCGCCGAACACCCAACACTGGAGATTCTCGGCATCGACCGGCGGCTGGAAGAACTGGCGGCCATCAAGGGCAAAGGCTCAGAACAAACCCGGCTGTCTCAACTGCGCGATCTTATGGCCGCCGCCACGGCAGAGGAGCAGCATTTTTTGCGCGGTCTGCTTGTCGGCGAGCTTCGCCAGGGCGCGCTGGAAGGCCTTCTGGTCGACGCCATTGCCAAAGCCTCACGGCTCAACCCGGACCGCGTCCGCCGCGCCGTGATGATGGCAGGCGATCTGGTTCCCGTCGCCCGCGCCGCGCTCGAGCAGGGCGAATCCGGCCTGGACATCTACCGCCTCCAACTCTTCCGTCCCGTGCAGCCGATGCTCGCCCAGCCCGCCGAGTCGATGGAAGAAGCCATCGCCGCGCTTGGCGAAGCAGCCCTCGAATACAAAATGGATGGCGCCCGCATCCAGGTCCACCGCAGCGGCAACGATGTCGCCGTCTACACGCGGCAGCTCAACGACGTTACCGCCGCCGTACCGGAGGTGGTGGAAACGGTGCTTGCCATGCCCGCCCGTGAACTGATTCTGGATGGGGAGGTGCTCAGCTTCCAGCCCGACGGCCGCCCGCAGCCATTCCAGGTCACCATGCGCCGCTTCGGACGCAAGCTGGAAGTCGATGCGGTTCGCCAAACGCTCCCACTGACACCCTATTTCTTCGATCTACTCTTTCAGGATGGTGGTGAACTCCTGGGTGACACGCAAGCACGCCGCTTCGACGCTCTCCGCACGCTGTCCCCGCAGACCGTCATTCCCCACATCATCACGGCCGACTCACAGCAAGCGGAGGAATTCCTAAGCCAGGCGCTGGCTATCGGCCATGAAGGGATCATGGCCAAGTCCCGCACGGCCATCTACGATGCCGGTGCGCGCGGCGCAGGCTGGCTCAAAGTGAAGCAGGCACAAACCCTCGACCTGGTCATCCTCGCCGCCGAATGGGGCAGCGGACGCCGCCAGGGATGGCTAAGCAATCTCCACCTGGGCGCGCGTGACCCCGAAAAGGGCGGCTATGCCATGTTGGGAAAGACGTTCAAGGGACTCACCGATGAAATGCTGACCTGGCAGACCGCGGAGCTGCTGAAGAGCGAGTTGGCCCGCGATGCCCACACCGTCTACGTCGAACCGAAGATTGTCGCCGAAATCGCCTTCCACGAGTTGCAGATCAGCCCGCGCTACGCGAGTGGGCTTGCTTTGCGCTTCGCGCGCGTCAAACGCTACCGGTTGGATAAGACTCCGGATCAGGCTGACACCTTCGCCACGGTGCGCCGTCTTGCGGGAGAGAACCAGTGAACTACTTCGATTCCGACTCTTCGGTTTCCGGAGTGATGAACGTCGTCTCACCCTTCCGCATCAGCTTCAGGCGTTTGCGAATCTCCAGTTCCTGCTCCGCCGGCGATTCCTGCAGCTTCTTGATGCGGTCCGTGCGCAACTCCACCGTGCGCCGCAGTTCTGCGTTCTGCTGCTGCAACTCACGGATCTCATGCCACTTCTCTTCGAGTGAGGACAAACCTTGGGGACCGCGAAGGGCCATGAAGACGTATGCGCTCGACAGCGCCACTACGCCCACTACACCAATTGTTCGCAGAAAGGACATGCCTTCTCTACCATCCCTTTCTAATCGTTATAACCTGAATAGCGTGGTTTGGCTAGAGTGAAAATAGCTTTTTTTTCTGAACCGGGTGAAACCTATGTTTGAGGAAAGGTTGAAGAGATGTCCGGCAAGATTCTGATTCTGTGTAACTGCGGCTCGCTCGAAGAGGCCAAGAAGGTCGCCCGCGGCCTGGTCGACCGGCGCCACGCAGCCTGCGTCAATATCGTCCCCGGCCTCCACAGCATCTATCGATGGGAGGGCCAGGTGGAGGAAGCCTCCGAATGGATGCTTGTCATCAAGACCCAGGATTCCCGTTACGCCGATTGCGAGGCCACCATCCGCGAACTGCACTCCTACACGACCCCTGAGGTCATCGCCTTTGCCATTGGCAAGGGACTGCCCGCCTATCTCGACTGGGTCACCGAAGAGACGTCGCCTCTGCAATAGACGCTCATTGACGAAAGGCAGGCCGGCGATTCGGTCAAAACATGTACTTCGCCGAGACCTGCAGAATCCGCCCGGACCCGGCGCTCTGCACCCGCCCGAATGCCGGCGAAGTCAACGTCACGTTGGGATCGCCGAAATTCGCTTTGTTCGGCAAGTTGAAGGCATCGAAACGCAGTTGCACGCGGTGCTCCTCCACCAACCGGAAACTTTTCGAAAGGGAAGTGTCCATGCTAAACGCCCCCGGGCCGGTGATGATGTTGCGTCCTGAATTCCCGAACGTGAGGGCTGCGTTCTGCTGGAACGCTCCCGTATTGAACCAGCGGGCCAGCCGTTCATCCTTCGATCGTCCTCCGTCCAGCCGCCAGTCGCCAATTACGTTCGGCCGGTCATTGCCCACGCCGGACAGCGAATTATCGCGGCCGGTGATGACCGTGGACGGGCCACCACTAGTCGCCACCAGGATCGCCCCCAATTCCCATCCACCCAGCACGCGTGCATACCATTGCGGCCCGTTGAGCACCGGCAGTGCATACAGGAACGAGGTCGCCCAGCGATGCCGGACATCATCGTCAATGCGGGCTCGCTCCGCTTTCCGGTCGAGCGGATTCTGGTACGACTGCTGGCTCAACTGAGCAAACGCGTTATAAGTCCAATCGTCAATCGCCTTCGCCCAAGTATAGGAACTATTGATGGTGAACCCTCGGCTGAACCGCTTCTGCAATTGCGTCTGCAGCGCGTTGTAGGCCGAATTCCCGATCGTGCTGAGTTGCCCGATGCTCGTGTAGTTCGGCGCATAGATCCTCCGCGCGTTCGTATTCCCCGTGGTCGCCCCGGGAGTCAGTTGCGCCACGTTCAGTTCGCGCAATTGCGGCAGCTTGTGCCCCACATTGCCCACATACGACACTTCCACCATGTAGTTCCCACCCAACTGCTGCTGGACACCGAAGTTGTAGTTCATGGTGTAGGGAATCCGCATGTCAGGGGAATAGGACTTCGGAATCGAAACCGGCAGCACGAACCGTGCGTTGCTTGCATCCACCGTGAAGGGGAACGGATTCGCCGTGCCCCGGTAGGGCGAGCCCAATTGCGTCACATCCCGGTTCACCACCAGCCCGAACGGTTGCGGCGACAGCACGCCGCCCGCCATCTCTGCCGTCAGCGGCTCGTAGAACACGCCATAGCTGGTGCGCACCGCGGTGCGCCCGTTGCCGAACACGTCCCAGGCGATGCCGATGCGCGGCCCCAGGTTGTTGTGATCCCCTTTGTAGGGATAGGCCGCATCGCCAGGGAACACCGTGCCCACTGGGGCGGTGGGAAACCGTGACGATTGCGCACCCGATACAAAGCTCGTCAATTTCCCGTAGCGCTCATTCCACACCGGGAACGACTCCCAACGCAGGCCCAGGTTCAGCGTCACATTGCGATGCACCTTCCACGCATCCTGGGCGTAGAGCCCGACCACCGTGTAGCGCTGATCCGTATCGAGCGGCGACGCCTGCTGCATCGACCGCGCACGCCCCAGCAGAAAATCCGCCAATGCGTCGCGCGACTGCGTTCCATCGAAGCGGAACACACCGCCGGTGTTGTTGTTGTCGCGATAGAGGAACCGGTTGCGCTGCACGTCGGCGCCAAACTTCCACTGATGCTTCCCGCTGAGCCAGGTGAGGCTCTCCGACATGTCCATGTTGTCGGACAGCCGCTGCCGGTCGCGGCCCGGTGACAAGGTGAAACGCCCCGTCGTCTCCAGGCGCGGCATCGTGACCGCGCCGCCGGCATGGACAAAGTCGGTACCGCCTAGCTCCACCAGCGTCGTGCGCACGGTGTTGTTCTCAAGGTAGTTGAAGCGCGTGTAAGTGATGCGGGCCGTATTCAACACTGTGGGCGCGAATGTGTGCGTATCCTCCACGGTTGCCGTCTGCATCCGCAGCGAATTCTCAAAGGGGCTGAAGCCGGAAAATGCGCTGCCCTGCGGAAAGTTATCCGCACCTGCGTTGTTGTCGATGAAGTAGCGGACGTTGAATCGGTTCTTGTCGCTGATCACCTGATCGAGCCGGGTGAGAAACTGATTCCCGTCCGTCGGCCGGCTCACCTGCGTCTGGTAGGCACCGTTCGGCCGGTTCGCCTGCGGGTTGTACTGCTGCATCACCTTCAGGGCAACAGGATCAAAGCGGCTGGTAGGAACCTGCCCGTTGGGAAACAGAACGTTCGACAAAGGATCGCGCACGCCGCCAGCCACCTTGCTGAAATCGCCGCGCAGTTCTTCGGGCGTTGCCGGCACCGATACGCCTGAGATCTGATCCTCGCGAATGCGCAACCCCTGATAGGAGAAAAACCAGAAACTCCGGTTCCGCCCGTTATACAGCTTAGGAACGAACACCGGCCCACCGGCGGTCACGCCGAACTGGTGAAACCGCAACTTCGACACCTGCGGCAGGAAGAAGCTCCGCGCGTCCATCGAGTCGTTACGCAGAAACTCCCATGCGCTTCCATGGAGGGAATTCGTTCCGGACCGCGTCACGCCGCTCACCACCGCCGCGCCACGCCCGTATTCGGCGGGCGTTCCCACCGTGGCTACTTTGAACTCCTGCAGCGCATCGGGAGGCGGCAACCCCAGCCCCTGCCCGCGATGAAAATAAGCGAGCGACCCGCCATCGAGCAGAATATTCACGCCCGTCTGCCGCCCGCCGTTGAGCCGCATCGTCTGCTGCCCGAACGAGGGCCGGATGGTGGTGCCAATGTCGTTCACACCGGGAATCAGCCGCACCAGGTCGAGCGCATTGCGCCCGTTCAATGGCAGATCGCGCACGCGCCGGTCATCCACCAGCATGCCGTGGACCGCGCTCCGCGTATCGACCTGTGGAGCCTCACCCCGCACTTCCACCGTTTGCGTTGTCTCCCCCAGTTCCAAAGCGAAGTCCACGCGTACGTTGGCCAACGCGCTCACCACTAGTCCCCGCCGCTCCACGGTGCGGAATCCGGCTGCCGTGGCAGACGCGTTGTACGCACCCACCGCCAGTAGCGGCACCACATACTCGCCGGCGTCATTGCTGACGGCTGTTTTTCGCTCTCCGGTGTTCTGGTTGGTGAGGACAACTTCTGCCTTTGGCACCCGGGAGCCGGTCGAATCCGTAATCACGCCGGCGATCTCGCCTGTGGGACTCTGCGCCAGGCACACCGCGGCCAACAAGAGAGAGAGAAATCGCATGCGGGGAGTATATCGCAACCTGGCCAAGCGAAGCGTTACATTTCGCTTACCAGAGTGAGGCAATGCTGCTGGCAATTTACGCTGGTTTTGACCCACAAGCCGCTTGGCGAATTGATCTCTTTCATCGGATCCGATCGCGCCAACTTCTTCGTCGACGGCTACTTTTGACCCGTATCCGCGGAAGGCCCGTAGATCCCCGGCACCTGGCCACCCATGGGGCGCAAGTAGGTGCTCAGTTGACCGCGGTGGTGTACGGAATGCTTGATCGCCATGGCAAGCATGATGACCGCGGGAGCTTGGATCATTCCCAACAAATCCAAAATACTCGCCAGCTTATCGCCGGACATGGCGCGCACGCGGTCGAGCGCCGCCGGGACCTTCATCCGATAGCGTGCACAGGCATCCGCAGGCGTCATGATCCCGCAAGCATCGGAGTCGTCCGGGGGAGGTGGAAACACGCCATCCGCGATGCTGTTCAACAGCCACTCATCCTCCAATGTGATGTGGCGCAAGAGTCCCAGACCGGTCTTCGACTTTGAGTCAGGCCGGTAGTCGAGCCCGCCGGCTGGTACCGCCTCCATCAGCCGCAAGGTCGTCTGCATTTCGACCTCAAAATCGGACGTGAGAAAATCAGCAACAATTTTCGCGTGTTCGGAATTCATTTTGGATGCTCCTCTTGTTTGAGTGGCGGCAGACTCAAGCAGGATGCTTCTGCCGGATACAGGGATGTGTAACAACAGGCCATCCCGTTACAAACAAGAAGAGGAAATTTCTGGTGCGGATGCGGGGAGTCGAACCCCGATGCCAGTGAAGGCGCTGGAACCTAAATCCAGTGNNGCGTCTGCCAGTTCCGCCACATCCGCCCGTGGTGCGTACTTTACGATCATACCGCGTGGCCGCAAACCATCACAAATCCGGAAACTTGCAGCGCGAGAATTTCTCAAGCGGAACCGAACTCCACTGCCGGAAATTTAGCGGCATGTGCGAAAAGCCTCCAATCGCTCCATCTGCGTAGCGCTCCCTGTGGTGTCCGCAATCTCCCAACCTTCCGCCACCAGCGAGAAGAAGCTCACTGCCCAGCATCGCCAAGCAGCGACTTCATCGCCTTGCGCAGCACCTGTTCCACGCCGGGTCCGACGCGCGTGGCACGCTCGCTCACTTCGTAGCCGCCCTGCGTGTAGGCAATCGCCGTCCCTATGTACCCGGGACCGAAGTCGCCATAAGCAGCCATTAGCACCTTGCGATCCGGCCGCATCTGCTGCGCTTCGAGTTGGTACTCGACAAACAGTTCGCCCGGCATGTGCAGGATCACCATGTCGCCGATCGACAGCGCCGCGAGCGTAATCTTGTGCCCCGCATCCACGCGGTCCAGCCAGGCAAGATGAATCGCCGCTTCCCGCCTGTCTTCGAATTTCCCATTGGCGTCGTTCATCCTGGCAGTGAGCGGCGCGCGTTGGATGTGATCGCCCTTGGGCAGGGCGACGGCAGTAGTGCGCCACTGCACTGTCGACGGGGCCGCAATGCGCGTGGAGCCCTCCAATGCCTGCTTCATCGCCAACGCCATCCGAGACGTCAGCACGGGACGCATTGCCGGAGAGCCATCGTTATACTTCCCGGCGGCCACATTCCCGCTGGCGCCGTTGAAGTGAATATGCATCGGCCCAGGAAATTCCCGCTGGCGCTGCGCACGCGCCAACCCAACGAACTCCGCGGTGACATCGCCCTTCCCGTAGTAGCTCTGCGGATGTGTGGCGTAGTAGGTGACCACGGCCAACGGCTGGCCGTTGTGGTAGTAGGCAACCAGTTGCAGGTAGGGGTCGATGGTTCCCTCCGGAGCGGCGATGGCTTCGGGGATCTTTGATGCACTCATCCGCCCCACCTTCACCATGCCGTCCGGGCCGAGGATGCGACGATTCGACGCCACCTTGTCTACCTTCGCTTTGCCGTATTGCACGTGCGTCACCGGCTGCGCCTTGGTCATCGCCTTGCGTAACGCATCCGCGGTGCGGGCGATGGCGGCATTACCGAACGGATCGGAGAACACCTTCCCGCCGAGGCCGATTTTCGCCAGATACGCCTCCGAACTGGGATCGAAGCGCGGCCCGTCGTGTTGATGCAGCGTGTGCACCATGACGCGATCGAGGTCAGTGCCCGCGGCCTTGGCCAACGCCTGGCGAAACACGTCATGGCCGGTATTGCCGATGCCGATCCAATCCACGGCGCACAGCACGATCGGCTTGCCCGAGCCGGTAATGACGATGCCCTTAGCGTAAAGCGGGTCCTCAATGGAGCGCGCCGCGACGTAGGCGACGGGCTCGCCGACCTTTGGGGTCACGTCGGCTTCAAACGTAGCGATGGAAAAACCGGGATAAGCCCGGCCGGCTAGCAGCAGAACAAACCATGTGAGGCGCATATTAGAAATAGAAAAGGCGGCCCGCATCGGAGCCGCCTTCGAGAACTTCCTTTTTGAGAGTCGAGTATTACTTGGCGTCCTGTACGATGCCCTGGTTAGCGGGCTGACGGGCTGCCTTGATCTTCTTCGTCTCCAGTGCTTTTTGCACCCAATTGTCGGCCACTTCCACCTGCTTCTTATACTCTTCCGGAGAATCGGCCAAGTCGGCCTTTTCGCGGATCAGCAGGTTCATGTAGGCCATCGCGTCGTCGTATTCCTTGTCGATTTCGAGGGCTTTTTCGAGATGCTTCAAACCCTGATCGACGAGGCCGCTCCATTTTTCCTTCAGAGCTTCTTTCACCTTCTTATCTTTGATGGGGCCGGGGTCTTCCGCCTTCATCCCGAGCTTGGCGCGTTCGGTCATCAGTGCGGGATACCACTTCGCCCATACAATCACACCAAGGCTGTAATAGGCCTCTTTGTTGGTTGGATCCACTTCGGCCAGCTTCTCATACCAGACCTTGGCTTCGTCCAACTTCGCCAGCTTCTTGTCCAAATCGTTGATGCCCTGAGCTTGCGTGTAGTGCAGAGAGGCGAGCGAAGCAACAGCGATTTTGTCGCCCGGGTTCTGCTCCAGCACCTTCAGGAAGTTCTCCTTGGCCAGCTTGTGCATCTCGATGTTTTCCGGAGAATCGGCTCCCGGAATGTACTGGCTCATGTAAGCCGTGGCAAGATAAAGACGCGAAGTAGCAAAAGTAGGATCCAGGTCGACCGAAGTCTTGAAATGCTCCACCGCTTCGGCATAGCGGGCGCTCTTGTAAGCCTGAACTCCCTTGTTAAGGTGATCCCGGGCTCTGAGCTTCTCGCATCCGATGCTGACGGAGCTGACAGCCGCAATGAGAATCGCGGCAGCGAAATATGCGATACCGTGGCGCTTCATTCCAATCGTCTCCTTCGCTTACTGGCCGGCCTCGATCTTCGGAGTCATCAGGCCCACCTTATCAATGCCTGCGCCCTTGGCGATATCGATGGCCTTGGCCACATCGCGAAATTCCAGATCAGGGTCACCCTTGACAAACACCACGCGCTCGGCGCGCGTCTTGAAAACCTCTTCCAACCGGGGACCAAGTTTCTCCTCGGTGATGGATTCGGTGTTGAGCATGATGGACCGGTCTTTGTTAATGATTATGACGACCGTGCGATCCTGGCCCGGAGGCGGAGGAGGCGCATTCGGAGGAGGAGGCTGCGGGACCAGCGCTTCCAGCCCTTTCGGCGTGAGAGGCGTGATGACCATAAAGATGATCAGCAGCACCAGCAACACGTCGATGAGGGGAGTCATGTTGATGTTGGCTTGCGGACCGCCCGCGGGTCCGCCCGTTGCCATACCCATATATTTGTTCTCCTTCCTCTTCGCTTACTGTTTCGGGGCGGCGGCAGCCGCGGGACGTTCCTGCTGGATCTGTTCGGTGAGTAGACCGAGGTTATCGACGCCCGCTGCGCGGATATTGTCGATCACTTCCACTACCTTCTCGAACTTGGCGCGGGAATCGCTTTTGACATAGACCGTCTTGTCGAGCTGGTTGGTGAGCATGTCCTTCACTTTGGAAGGGAGGGCATCGGCGGTGGTCTGCGTGGTGTTCAAGTAGACCTTTCCGTCGCGGGTCACGGCAACCAGAACGGCGTCTTCTTTATCGGCGTTGGCCATCGCGATCGGGTTTTTCGCCTTCACCAGATCCACACTCACGCCTTTGGAAAGCATGGGCGTGATGACCATGAAGATGATGAGCATGACGAGCATCACGTCCACCATCGGAGTGACGTTGATATCGGCGACGGGAGGAGCAGCTTTGTATTTGGACATCGGTTTCTCCTTCTACGCGCGGCCTTGTGTGCTGAAGGGGCGCCCGGTAGGGAGAGGCCTGCATGAGGCCTCTCCGCCGGCGTTCGATTCAATTCGCGAAGAGCCGCAGATTCATTCCGATCTTACTTGCCTGCGCCGGCCTTCTGGCTGCGCTTCAGGAAGTAGTCAATGAGTTCGGAACTGGAGTTGCCCATTTCCACGTCGAAGGATTCCACGCGGTTGGTGAAGTAGTTGAACATCATAACCGCGGGGATGGCCACGAACAGTCCAAGAGCGGTGGTGACGAGAGCTTCCGAAATACCGCCGGCCACTGCGCCGAGACCGGTAGACTTCTCCGTCGAAATACCCTTGAATGCGTTGATGATGCCGACCACCGTTCCGAACAGTCCGACGAACGGACCGGTGGAACCGATGGTAGCCAGCGAGCTGACACCGCGCTTCAGTTCGGCGTGCACGATGGCTTCGGCGCGCTCGAGTGCGCGGCGCGAGGCTTCGATCACTTCACCTGGAATTTCCGAGCTTATTTGGTGAGCACGGAATTCCTGTAGGCCGGCAACAACGACCTTGGCGAGGTGCGACTTCTTATAACGGTCAGCGATCTTGATTGCTTCATCCAGCTTGCCTTCGCGCAACGCGCCGGCTACTGCGGGAGCGAACTGGCGGGACTGGCCACGAGCCGCATTGAATGCGAGCAGGCGGTCAATCATAACGCCGATAGACCAAGCGGACATGATAAAGAGAACGACGACGACCGCTTTCGCGAGAAAGCCCATCTGGTTCCACATCGACCGGAGGTCGAAGCTGATGGCGCCGCCTTCCTGTAGCAGCAGCAAGGCCCATACCTGCATTTGAAGGATCATACGAAATACTCTCCTGCGTTGAATTGAATCGAAATGGTCTGAAAACCCCGAACGGAACTTAGCTCAAGGTGAAATTGACGTCGATCTGGGTCACAACTTCCACAGCTTCACCATTGAGCTGTGTCGGTTGGTACACCCATTGCTTCACGGCCTCTGTCGCGGCTGGAACCAGCAGCGGGTGGCCGGAGATCAACTGTAGATTCTGGATGGTGCCGTCCTTACCGATGATGGCGGTAAAGCGGACGGTACCTTGAATACGGGCTTGCTTTGCCAGCGGCGGATAAACCGGCTTCGGCTGGCGGATCAACTTCGCCGACTGCACGTTGCCGCCGACGCGGATACGCTGCGGAGTCGCCGGCTTTTCTTCCTTCTTCACCGGAGGAGGCGGAGGAGGAGGCGGAGCCGCGGAAGGCACCGCGCCGATGATGCCACCGATTACGCCGCCGGGAGCGCCACCAGGTACGCCACCGGGAACGCCACCCACCACGCCAACTGCGCCTGCCATGGTCGGAGGAAGTTCTTCTTCCTTGATCATCGCGATGTCTTTCGGAATGGCCTTCGGAGCCATCAGGCGTCCGGCGTCAAACTGGCGCGGAATGACTTTGACCACCTTCACCGGCGGCGCCGCTGCCGGTGGTGGCGGCGGAGGCGGCGGGGGAGGAGGCGCCACCAGAAAACCCGTCAACTGGGCTTTCGGCAGTGTGTCCGTGTAAATCAGCGGTATCAGGATCGCAACCCCGATCAGGACGCATTGGGTTAGAAACGAGACAAATACGGTCCAGGGCTTACTGGTTTGGCCTTGCCCATCGACCAAGCTTTGCTCAAACATGTCAGTTCCTCTCCTCGTTGCCGCGAACTGGATTCGCGGTAGGATTCACGGCCTCTTCGCCTGAGGCCGAAGTCATTCACATCACTTCGCCGCCTGTTTCGAGGCGGATGATAACGCCACCTTCTCCGGACCTCCGTTCGCTTTGCGCCCTTCCATCGAGTTCTTCCACCAGATGAGAATGGGGCTCGCAATGAAGATCGAAGAATAAGTCCCTACGATAATACCAGCCACCAGTGCGAACGAAAACCCGTTCAGCACGGGACCGCCGAACAGCAACAGGGCCACCGCCGACACGAACGTCAATCCCGAGGTCAGCACCGTCCGGCTCAACGTCTGGTTCACGCTGCTGTTGACCAGTGTTTCGAACTTCTCCCGCCGCATCGACTTCAGGTTTTCCCGGATGCGGTCGAACACCACGATGGTGTCGTTCATCGAGTAACCAACCAGCGTAAGCAATGCCGCGATCACCGTCAACGTGATTTCTTTCCCAAACAGAGAAAAAAGTCCGATTGTGATGATCACGTCGTGGAAGACCGCCAGCACTGCCGCCGCGCCGTAAATCCACTCGAAGCGGAAGGCGATGTAGACCAGCATCCCGGCCAGCGCATAAAGCGTCGCCAGGATCGCCTGATTGCGCAACTCCGCGCCAACCTTGGGGCCGACTACTTCCACCTGCCGGATGCCAAACGGCGAGAGCGCCAGTTCCTGCTTCATCACGTTCAGGATGTTCGCGTTCACGCCCGGAACCGCCGACAACTGGTCCAGGCTCTTCAGCAATCCGAAATTCGGATTTCCATCCCGGAACGCCGTGATGGCCTTGGCCAGATCCGTAAGTTGCTGGTCGCTCAAACCGGCGCCCGCCCGCGACAAAGGATCGCGCAACCGGTCGGCCAACGCCGCCGCGCCCGTATTGTGCAAATCAAACTTACCCGCGGTAGCGCCAAAAGTCGATTTCAAGGTGTCTTCCACCGTGCGGCGCGCCGCATCGAGGGCCTTCTCATCGTTCAATTCGGTACCGATGATCACCTCGGAGGTGCCCGGAATCTCAACGACCGTGATTTCCCCCGGGATCTTCGCTCCCAGTGAAGAGCGGATTTTCTCCACCGGAGGCGCCTGGGCGAACTTCACATACATGTTCACGCCGCCGCGAAAGTCGATGCCGTACTGAGGCCCCCCTTTCATCGCCAGGCTCCCCAGACCAGCAGCCGTCAGAACCAGGGAAGCGATGATGAAAGGCCACTTCTTGCCGAGGAAGTCGAAATTAGTGTTCTTGAATAACTCCATGCAGTTTCACGTGAGCTCGGCGTTCAAGCGATTAGACACCGAGAAGTTGCAGATTGTTCCCGTTCCGGCGACCAAACAACACTATCACAAGTCGCCTTAGATACTCAAACTCGCCACCTGCTTTTTACCGCTCATCTCCCAGTCGAAAATAAACCGGGAAACAAAGACGCTGGTAAACACATTGGCGATTAAACCGATGACCAGGGTGACCGCGAATCCGCGGACCGGACCCGTACCAAAAATGAAGAGAAACGCGCAGCTCACCACCGTCGTGACGTGGGTATCAATGATGGTGAGGAAGGCTTTGCTAAAGCCGGCGTCGATGGCCGCGATCACACCTTTACCGTTGGCAATCTCCTCGCGAATGCGTTCGAAGATGAGGACGTTGGAGTCCACGGCCATACCGATCAAGAGAATGATGCCGGCGATGCCAGGCAACGTCAGGACCGCTTCAGCATAGGCCAGAGCGGCAATCAAAATGATCGCGTTGAGCACCAGGGCAACCGTCGCGTTGATGCCGGACTTGTGGTAGTAGGCCAGCATGATAAAGATAACCACGACCAGACCGACCAGCCCGGCGATGAGGCCCTGGCGAATCGAATCCGCGCCCAGCGATGGGCCAACCGTACGCTCTTCCAGATAGGTGACACTGGCGGGCAGCGATCCGGCGCGCAGCACCAGTGCCAGATCCGACGCATCCTGCTGATCCGCGGCGCCGGTGATACGGCCGCTGTCTTCAATGCGGTTTTGAATCGTCGGAGCGCTGCGAATATTACTGTCGAGTACGATCGCCAGGCGCTTGCCGATGTGTGTTTCCGTAAACCGGCCGAAGCGGCGGGCGGCATCCTGGTTCAACGTGAAAGACGTTTCCCACTTGCCAAACTCACCCTGCTGCGGGCGCGCGTTGCGCAGATCGCGTCCGGTGATGACCGGAGTGCGCCCCACCACATACACGGCCTCCGCCTGCTCGGCCTTCGCCGGCGAGCGTAGAATCTTGGAATTCAGCGGCAATACGCCACCAAAATTCAACATCGCCTGTTCGCGGTTGGCGAACGGCCCTTCCTTCACTTCGTACAGTTCCAGCAAGGCGGCCGTGCCCAGAATCTGCTTGATGCGGGCCGGATCATCGACACCAGGCAACTGCACCAGCAATTCCGATTCGTTGGTGTTGCCGCCGCGCTGCTGCACCGTCGATTCCGCCAAACCGAGGCCGTTGATGCGGCTTTCAATCGTGCTCATCGAGCGCGACAGCGTGTCGCGCCGCAGTTCCAGCGCTTTCGTCGGCTTAATCGTCAGCTTATAGTCGGCGGAACTGACGGAACTGAGAACCCACGCGTCGAAGCCGTCGCTGATGGCGGACCGCAGAGCCGCAGCCTTGTCCACAGCTACACCCTTAATGTTGATCTGGATCGTATCGGCTTCCGCCAACGTCGCCGGCTCGTTGCGATCGATGGAGGCGAAGTTGATGTTCTGCTTATTGAGGACTTCCTTCAGCCGCTCGATATCGGAATCGGCTTCGGCCTTGAAGGCATCCTGCACCTGCACCTGCAACACCAGGTGCGAACCACCGCGCAGGTCGAGACCCAGCTTGATATTTTTCTGGAAGTTCTTTACAAGATCGTCCTTCGATTTCGGGATCCCGAAGACACCATAAAAACTGACCAAAATGGTGGCTGCGATGACGATTGCCTTGAAGCGAAGATTCTTGTCCATTCGGATACGTTACCTTATTTTGTCTCTTCCTGCCCCGCGAGCCCGGAAACGGCGCTTCGCGAGATCATCAATTTCACATTGTCGGGTTTGACGCGGATGGTGACCGTCTCGTCGTTCAGCGAAACGATCGTGCCGATGATTCCTCCCGTCGTAACCACGACCTGACCGTTTTGCAGAGCGGCCAGCATTTGTTGTTGTTCCTTACGCTGCTTTTGCATGGGGCGCAGAAGCAGGAAATAGAAGATACCAAAGACGAGTATGAGGGGAAGGAAATTGAGTACGGGATTAGCGGCGCCCGCTGGCGAGGCTTGCAATAACAACGAAGGGATCAACGTCGGTCCTCTTTAGTCCTTGTCCGCCGCGGCACAGTCCTGTCGCCGGTTTCATAAAGTACCCGGCAATGTCGCCCAACAGGATTTACCACAGGCAGGCTTCGATAGATCTCCCTCGAACCGGCATTGGCTGCTACCCTTTCACACTAGCAAGCCCACCGGCTGGAGGCGTTCTGAAATGTCCCAAGTAGAATACTCTCCCTGATTTGAAGCGGGATGTCAAGCTATTCCAGTACGTGTTGCATGGTCCTGGGAACAAAGGTGTAAGGCGGGCAATGCGGTATATTCTGTGGGATGGGAGGAGCAAGGTGAAAATGACCCAACGTACATTCGTTGTGCTGCTCGCGACAGCGCTTGGCGCGCTGGCGCAATGGACTCCGGATATCTCCATGCAGGTAGTAGGAGTGGGCGGTGCTGTTCCTTCACCCGATGGAACCTGGGTGGCCTACACACAGACGCGTCAGGTAATGGAGAAAGAGAAAAGCGAGACGCTCACACAGGTTTGGCTCGCCCGTGCCGATGGCGGGAAGCGTTCGCAGTTGACGCATGGCGAAAAGAGCTCCTCGAATCCTTCCTTTTCCGAGGATGGCAAGCTGCTCTACTTCACCTCTTCCCGCAGCGGCAAAAACCAGGTTTGGCGCATCCCCCTCGACGGCGGCGAAGCCGAGCCGGTGACGAATCTTAAGGATGGCGTTGCGTCCTATCAGCTCTCCCCCAATGGCAAACATGTCGCTTTCACTGCCGTAGAGATTCCCGCCGGCCGCGAAACGGCGCGCAAGGAAAAGCGCGACTTCCGCATCGTCAACGCATCCCCTGACAATGCCCTGCTCTACATCATTCCCGCCGAACCCGACTCCAGCGGTAAGCGCACCCACAAAAAGCTCTCTGACCCCGGCCGCCACGTTGTGGCGATCACCTGGTCCCCCGATTCCCGCTCCATCGCCTTCGCCCACCAGGCCAGACCCGAAGCCGACTATTGGCCCAGCATGGACATCTCCGAAGCCGACATCGAAAGCGGCGCGGTGAAGCCCATCGCCGACACCGCGGCATCGGAATCCAATCCGCACTATTCTCCCGATGGAGCCAACATCGCCTACCAGCGCAGCGGCGCTCCTGCCCGCTGGCCGCTGCAGGAGCGCATCGTGCTGCAACCGCGCTCCGGCGGAGCACCGCGCGAGCTGCCCGCCACTTTCGATGAGTCGCCGCAGATCGAAGGTTGGGATGGAGCCGGCCGTCGCATCCTGTTCAGCGAATCCCGCGGCACGCGCCGTGTTCTCTATTGGATGCCCATCGATGGTCCGCCCGCCACGGCCTACGCTCCTGCCGATGCAACCATCGCCGCCGCCCAGCTCAACCGGAAAGGGACACATGTCGCATTCCTGCGTGGCAACTCCAACCAACCGGCGGAAGTGTTCCTCGTGTCCGCCTCCATGCAGTCGCCCCGCCAGATGAGCAAAGCAAATGAATCGCTGCCCAATCTGCCGCTGCCGAGAACAGAGGTCATCCGTTGGAAGTCGAAAGATGGAACGCCCATCGAAGGCCTGCTCACCTACCCAACCCAGTACACCAAAGGCCAGAAGTATCCCTTCCTGCTCAATATTCACGGCGGTCCGGCGGGCGTGTTTACCGAAAACTTCATTGGCGGCCCGGGCGTCTATCCGCTTGCCGCCCTGGCGGCGAAAGGCTATGCAATCCTACGTCCCAATCCGCGCGGATCCTCCGGTTACGGAGCCAAATTCCGCTTTGCCAACGAGAACGATTGGGGAGGCGGCGATTACGACGACCTCATGGCAGGCGTCGATCACGTCATCGCCATCGGCATAGCGGATCCGGATCACATGGGAGTGATGGGCTGGTCCTATGGCGGCTTCATGACTTCCTGGGTCATCGGCCACACCAATCGCTTCAAAGCTGCCGTGGTCGGCGCAGCGGTCACTAATCTCTGGAGCTTCACCGGTACCGCCGACATCCCCGGCTTCCTGCCCGACTACTTCCGCGGCGAGCCCTGGGACGTCTTCGAGCATTACCGCCGGCATTCCCCCATGACCTACGCCGGCAAGATCCAGACGCCATCGCTCATCCTGCACGGGGAAGCCGACCTGCGAGTGCCCATTTCCCAGGGCTATGAATTACACAATGCCCTGCAACGCCGCGGTGTCACTACGCAAATGGTCACCTATCCCCGCATGCCCCACGGGCCGAACGAACCGAAGTTCATGCTCGACATCATGAACCGCCACATCGACTGGATGGAAAAATACGTGCGTTAGCTGAGCCGGAATTCCTGCCCGATCGTGGTCCACACCACGCGGTCCCTGTGCGAATTGGCGGCGGTCAGGAACCGCTCAATCGGCTCATGCGGCGGCTCATTGCTAAGCCGGAACGTCTGGTGATGCACGGGCAACAGGAACTCCGCACCGGCGTGGTTTGCCATGGCATAAGCCTGCTCCGGATTGCAGTGGTACCGGATCCACGGATTGTAGGCGCCAATCGGCATGATCGCCAGATCATAGCCCCGCTGGTCCTTGAGCGGCCGAAACGTATCCGTGATCGCCGTGTCTCCGGCAAACAAAATCCGTCGCCCGTTCACCTCAATCGTGTATCCGTTGTATCCGCGATGCGTGTCCGTCCGCATCCGCGCGCCCCAGTGGTTCACCTCAAACGCCTTCACTTTGGCCGGACCCGATTGGAATGTCTGCCCCCAGCCCAGTTCGGCTACCTGCCCGTAGCGCCCGGCGCGGATGAGATCGCTGGTTTGGCTGGCCATGACGATCTGCGTCCGCTTCGATTCCAGCGTCCGCAGCGACCGCGTGTCCAGGTGATCCATATGCGCGTGCGAGCTGAGAATCAAATCAATCGGCGGCAGATCGTTTGCCGTAACCGGAGGCGCCACCATCCGTTTAATCCCCACCGTAAACAGATACAGATCGATACCCGCCTTTTCCCCAAGCACCGGGTCTGTGATCATCGTGAACCCATCCGCCTTGATGAGCACCGTGCTGTGGCCCAGCCACGCAGCAAACAAACCCTTGTCGGGCCACTTCTTCGGGTTCGGGAAATACAACGGAGCCTCAACTGGCATAGCGTTATCCGCGGCAATGCGCCGGATCCAACCGCCGGCATTGCGGTAAACCAGGTAGCCCAACCCACCCAGGCCCGCCAGCGTGGCGCCTGCTCCCATCATCCAGCGGCGTGTCCGTTCCGTAGCCAAGTTACTCCTTTGATTTTACCATCCCATCTCGGCGGTCCCACCAAAACAAATTGACCGGTATTGTCCCCGTTCACGTATTCGTTTGGCGAGGACGACAAACCATGAAACAAACCCTTCGAGCAATCCTGGCTCTGGCGTGCCTTCTCTCCAACGCGCATGCCGCCAACATTCTTCTCAACCCCGGCTTCGAACTCCCGGACCTCTCACCCAATCAACTCGCCGTGTTAGGTAGCGGCAGTACCTTCTTGAACAACTGGACAGTGACGGGCCTCGATGATGTGTTCCTGGAAGAAGTGCCGGAGCCGGCAACCATAGCGCTAACCGGCGTTGCCCTTCTCGCGGTTGGGACCATCCGCCGGCGCACCCCAAAACGTCAATAACCAAACCTCTCTTCCTTCCAGGGGTCCCCATGCATGTGATAGCCGTTGCGTTCCCAAAAACCCGGCTTATCGGCATCCAGAAACTCCAGTCCCGCAACCCACTTCGCGCTCTTCCAGGCGTACAGTTGCGGGACAATTAACCGCGCCGGGCCGCCATGTTCCTCGCTAATCTCATCCCCATCATGCGTCAGAGCCACCAGCGCATCCTCGGCCAGGAACTCTTCCAGCGGCATGTTGGTCGTCCAGCCATAGTCGTACCCATAAGCTAAGACGTATTTGCACTCGGACTTGATCCCTCCGGCAAGTTCGGCCAGCGCACGCGTGGAAACGCCTTCCCACACATTCCCCAACCGCGACCAGCGCGTAACGCAATGAAAGTCGGCGAACACCTTCACCCGCGGCAGTTTCTGGAACTCCTCCCAGGAAAAGCTGACATCTTTCCCGATCAGCCCCACCATCTGGAAACGCCACTTCGACATATCGATGCGCGGGGTGCCCGATGCGTCCAGCACCGGCCACTTCTTGGTGCGCGATTGCCCCGGCGGGATGCGATTGGCTCGGCGAGTGTCCGGGCTGATAATGATCCCTTCGGGCTGCTCATCGGGCGTGGGAACGGCATCGGACTGAAGCTTCGCATCGAGTCCAAACATGAGGTTCAGCTTTTTCCTTTCATTTCCTTCTCTAATGCCTTGACTTCCTTAGGCAAATCGCCCGCCTTCCTGGCGTGCCCCAACTCCCGTTTGCAGGCTTCCGTCTGCCCGTTGAGGAAGGCGATCTTGGCGAAGAAAAGGCACTTGTAACTGTTGCCGTTGGGGGCGTCGTGAGCCTTATCCGCTTCCTCCAGCGCACCGATGGCATTGCCCAGTTGCAGCAGCGCGTAGCTGGTGAGCACGCGTAGCGAGGAGTTCGACGGATTCGTCTTGTTCAACTCGCTTAACCGCTGATAAGCATCCGTATTCTCACCGCGCTTGATCAACTGGATAATGTCTTCTACCGCTTTCCGGTCGTTGTCCGGCAGGATGCCTAGTGCTTCGGCCAGCCGGTCGAAGCGCAGATCAAAGGTCACCGCGGCGGCCGGAGTGGCGCACCAGAAGGTCAAAACCAGCAATGTGTAGAAAACCGTTTTTAGCATCGACAATGGTACGTAGGTAAGATGCGATTCGGATGCCGGAAGTTGCCTGAGATTTTCCGGCCGCCCCCCCTACTACCACTATATGCCGGTAGGTTCGGGCGCTATTCCGCTATCACGCCGATTCCTTTGTCTGGGCTGGATTGCCTCCGCAGCCTGGGCTGCTACGGGGGACCGTGGACGTGTCGAATATATTGGCGGCACGGTCGATGCTTTCCCCGGTGGCACCGCCGGAGTTCTCAAAACCTCAGACAAAGAGTACCTCATCCTGGTGACGAAAAAGGCCACCATGAAGGTGCTCTACGATCGCGTCAACCTGCTCGAATACGGGCAGCAGGTCAGCCGCCGCTATGCCCTCGCCATTCTGATTTCCCCTGTCCTCATCCTCAGCCGCAAACGCAAGCATTTCCTCACCGTGGGATTCCAGGACGACGCGGGAAAACAGCAGGCGGCCGTATTCACCGTGAGCAAGGACGATATCCGCACATTGCTGGCCAGCCTGGAGGCGCGCACCGGCGTTCGCGTGGAATTTCAGGACGAGGAAGCCCGCCGGCAAGGAAGGGGATGAATCATGCTTTGGTTGCTCTGTTCGATTGCCATTCACGCCTGGGCGCAAAGCCCGCCTCCCGCAGTGGTTTTCGAGGATGACCGCCTCAAGCAGCTGCTCACCGTGAAACGGATCTATGTGGACAAACTTGCCGGTCAGAACTCAGACCAGATCCGCGACCTGGTGATCTCCAGCCTGCAGGGGGCAAAGGTTTTCATCCTCACCGATAATGCCGAGCGCGCCGACGCCACACTCCGCGGTTCAGCCGAAGACCTCATTTACACCGATACCTTTCAATACAACGAAGGCGCCGGCGGACGCGGTTCCGGCAGCGCGACGCGAGGCACCGGCGCCAATCGCCGGGGGATTGCTGGAACCCTGGGAGTCAACGAAAACGAATCCACTCGTATCGCCGAGCGCCGTCATGAAGCCATGGCCTCCCTCCGCCTGGTAAACAAGGACGGTGATGTGATCTGGTCTACAACCCAGGAGAGCAAGGGGGCAAAATTCCGCGGCGCCGCGGCTGACGTGGCCGAAAAGGTCGCCCGCAGCCTCATGGGAGATTACGAAAAAGCCCGCAAATCGCCGCCCACCATCACTCCTCGCTGACAGTGGCAATGTAGGATGCCAAGTCGCGGCCCGGCTCGCGCGGGAACAACCGGTCCGTCACTCTCAGTTCGGCAATACGGTCCAGCCGGAACGTGCGAAACCCCTCTCGCAATTCACACCATGCGGCGAGCGTCCAACTCGCGCCCCAATAGAAAAGACCCAACGGCTGCACCGAACGGCGCGTTCCCTGCCCCGCTGCATCGTGGTAGAGCAATTCCACCACGCGCAGTTGCTCGCTCGCTTCCCGCAGCACCCCGAAGCGCTCCCGCAGCACAGGATCAATGAAGTACCCCGGCGCGTAGACCGGGGTTTCCCTTTGTGCTGCCCGCGCCTTTTCCGGCAGCACCGCTTCAATCCGCGCCAAAGCCGATTGCGCCGCCCGCGCCATCCTCGGATCGGCCCAGCTTTCCACAATCCGCGCTCCGGTGCGAAGCGCGTCCAACTCCTCTTTGGTGAACATAAGCGGCGGCAATTCAAACCCTGGATGCAGCCGGTAGCCAACGCCCGCCTCCCCATCGATGGGCACGCCGCACGCCATCAGGTCGCCGATGTCACGGTAGATGGTGCGTTCCGACACTTCCACGCGGCGTGCCAATTCCGCAGCCGTGACAGCGCGGTTCCTCCGCAGCCACAGCAACAACTCGAACAAGCGGTCCGCACGTCTCATACCTGTGAGAGTAACGCTGCATCCGGCTCCTTCACCATCTTCAGAATGTTGACTGCCACCCCGTTCGGATCCAGCACCGTGAAGTGGCGCTCTCCCCACATCTCATCGCGCAGGTCCACCTCCATCGGCAGCCCTTCGAACTTCAATCGTGCGTGCTCGGCGTCGACGTCATCTACCTCCAGATTGAGCCAGATCCCTGGGCCCGGAAATGCCTGTTGAAAACAGGCCTGCTGCGTCGGATGCCCGGGCTGCAGGAAGGCAATCTCCGCACCCGAAGCATGCTTCAAATGGATGTACCAGGCGCCGTCGAAAACCGGCTCGAAGCCGAAATGGCGGACATAGAAATCGCGCGATTCGCGCAGCTTTTCCGTGACGATTCCCGTCGCAGTGCGTGTGAGTTTCATAGGAAAAGAATACGGGCCTGCTCCTGACAGCGTGGTGTCAGGAGACCATGATACACTCGCCCCATGC
>JAFDVS010000164.1 GCA_018268935.1 Acidobacteriota bacterium
ACTGCGACCGGCCGGAGGCCCGTCGCCACTGCGGCGATAGCGGCAAGTGCGGCAGCGAACCAGAGCAGCCATGTCCAGCGGCGGGTGGACGCGATGGGACTGCGGCCGTCTCCGTAGAGGATCCAGGGTTCCCAGTATTGTGGGTTCGCTAGCGGGCCACCGGAGTCGCGGAGGCGGCGCTTGGCGGTTTGGAGGGCTGCGGCCTTGGTTTCGCCGGCGGCAAGGGCGGCGTAGAACTGGGTCATGAAGGCCCGGGCGGCGGCATCGTCGACGGGCTGGCGGGCAGCGACTACCGTGTGGGCGCCGGCGGCGAGGAAGGCGCTGGCGAGGCTTTGGGGGCCTTCGCCGCGGATCTGGCGGCCGGCTCCGGACTGGCAGGCGGAGAGAGTAACAAGGTCGGAAGTAAGCCTGGCTTTGGCGACATCGGAGAGCAGGAGCGGGCCGTCGCGGAGGAGGATACGGGAGCGTTCCTCGCGGTCGTAGTCGGGAATGGCGTGGGCGGCGATGTGGATGAAGGAAGCGGCGGGCATAGCGGCAAGGGCGGCGTCACGGGTTCGGCCTTTGGTCCATTGGGCGGGGAAGATCCGTTCGATGTCGGCGATCTCGCGGGAGGTGTTCGAGAGGCCGGGGCCAGCGAGGAGAATGCCGGTTTGGGACGAAGGGGCGGAGCTGAGGGTGGAGAGAAGGCGGATAGCAGGGAGGTACATGACCTCGGCGTCGAGGCCACGCTCGATGGGGGTGGTTTCGATGCCGCCATCGGGGACGATGATGAGCCGTTTGGCAGGCGGAAGCTGCCTGGGGTTGGCGAAGCCGGCGGCGGAGTTGGTGAGCCATACGGCAGCGGAGTCTTTCCCACTGACCCAGAAGACGACCATGGTTTCGCCACGCTGAAGCCTGGCCTGCACTTCGGGGAGCTGGACGCGGAAGGGCTTGTCGGAGAGGGAGCGGGCGCGGGAACGTTCCATGGTGTCGAGGAGTTCGCTGGTGACCTGGCGCTGGGCCAGGAGAAGGCGGATCTGGGCGTCGTAGACATCGCGGCGGGACGCAAGGAACTCGAGGCGGGAGGCGCCCTGGCTGGTCTGGCGGCGCAGGCTTTCGATGCGTTGGATGCTTTGGGCGTAGAAGGGAGCAGGGTTGGTGGCGCGGGCTTGCGCGATGCGGCCGAGGCCGTAAAGGGCGCGCCACTCCTCTTCGGCTTCGCCACCTTTGGCGGCGCTATCGGCACTTGACTGCCAGAGGCGCTGGGCTTCGTCGAGGTTGCCCTGGTGGAAGGCGGTTTCGGCGAGGTAGAGCTGGGCGACGAGCTGTTCGCGCTGGTTGCCGGAGGAGCGGGCCATGTCGAGGACCTGCTCAAAGAGGCGGCGGGCTGCGGGGTAGTTGTGGAACTCGACGGCTTCGGCGATGGCGAGGTTTTTGAGGACACCGGAAATGCCATGGACGGACTTGGCCTGGCGGAAGCGCTGGAGGGCATCGGCGTAGAGCTCGCGGGCACGGTAGGGGTCGCCGAGGGTACGGTAGAGGGCTCCCATGTTGGCGAGCATGCGGGCCTCGTCCTCGGGGTTGAGATTGGTGGCCTGGGGGCGCAGCTTGAGGTAGAGGTCGAGGGCGGCGCGGTCGCGGCCGAGGCGCTGGAGAAGAGTGGCCTGATTGACAGCGGTGGTGAGTGAAGCTTTGGCGGCCCAGCCGGTGTCGCGGCGGGAGGTGATCCAGGTAGCGGCTTCGGCATAGTGGCGTTCGGCGTCCTCGTAGCGGCCCTGGAAGTAGTCGGCGCCACCGAGGTTGTTGAGACGGAGGGCCACGCCTTCGTCGTCGCCGGCGAGCTTGGCGAGATCGATGGACTTGCGGTAGAAGCGGCGGGCGCCGTCTAGGTCTCCGAGGCGAAGGAGGGCATTTCCGGCGAGGTTGATGGCGTTGCTTTCGCCCTTGCGGTCGCCGGCGCCGGCGCACTCAAAGGCGGCCAGTTCGCAGAGGTCGCGAGCCTTGGCGTATTGGCCATCGCGAAGGGCTTTGCTGCACTGGGTGAGATCGACACACCACAGGCATGGCACTGAGATGAGGAGTAGCAGGAGGCCCGCTACTGGTTGGCGGATCACTTCGTTTCTATATTACTTGTCGTGCCGATAGGGTGGAATTAGTGGCTGCGAGTGGGGTTGCTGGGTTCGTTTTGCAAATCGTCCAATTCATCCAATTCATCAGTTTCGTTGAAAGATTCGTCGTCGTCGAGGCTGGTGTTCTTGCTTTTGGAGAAACCGAGGATCATGCGCTCGAGGGCTCCGAGGCGGGCGTTGAGGTTCTGCTTGTCTTCCGCAGGTTTGGGGTCGGGTTGTTTGGGTGTACTGGCCGCGATAAAGTGTTTGCGCAGCTCGCGGAGAGTTTTGAGGGCTTTCTCGAACTGGTTTTGGAACATGCGTTCGTAGCGCATGAGGAGCTGGAGAGACTTGCCGTTTTCGGCGAGGTGTTCGAAGGCTTCGGAGGCTGGGTGTTCGGAGTCCTCAAATTCCTTCATGGCTTTGGCCTGGATGTCGACGGCATGGGTGCGGACGCGGGCGAGACGAAACTCGGCGTCGGCCATTTCGCGGATGCAACGGAACTCGGTGGGAGTTTTGGGGAGGTACTCTTTGGTGAAGAGATTGAGCAGTTCGTCGAAGGTCTGTTGGTCTTCGTTTGGCAGGAAGACGATGGCAGCAAAGAGACTATGCTTGCGTGCGTTCTGGGAAGAGCGCTGTTTGCCGTCGACAGAGGTAGGCCCCTGTCCTAACTTTCCATTCTCACGGGCAGCATTGGAATGGGCTTCTGAAATGGGCATTGGAAATACCCTCCTTGTTCCTGTTGTCGCATGGGGGGTGGTGGGATCCGGGCTGGTTTTTGGGGACGGGTGTTGAGGGGAAAGGAGATAAGTTTGTGGGACGGATGTGATGGCCGCCGATGAACGCTGATTAACGCCGATCGGGCGGAGGGAGCATCCGCAGCACAGCTACAAAGTCCGGCATCTCGCGCACATTTCTGAGAAGCGGATCCCGCTGGAGCCACGATCTATCGCGCCAACCGCTCTGCACGGCACGCCGGAGAGACCGCAGCGCTTCCTTTGTGTCGCCGAAAGCGATCTGCGCGGTGGCGATCGCATGGAACTGCTCGGCGAGCGATGCCACGGGAACGGTGTGAGCGATGGAGGTGGAGGCTTCCGCCGTTTCGATGGCCTGAGCAAGCAGATGGCGCCCACGATCTCGATCTCCGTGCCGGGCGTAGGCATGAGCCATCCCAGCCTGCGCGCGAACGCATAACCGGGGGTGGCCCACAATCCTGCGCCGTTCCTGGAGGATATGCCAGGCCTTGCGATAGGATGCGAGTGCCTCGGCATGCGCGCCTTCGCGCAGGAACAGATCGCCCAAGATGCAGGCGGCGGCGGCGGACATGGCGTCGCGGTACATATGATCGGAGTGGGTCATTCTTTCGAGAAACTGCAGCAGGATGGTGCGAGCGCCCGGCCAATCTCCCTCTCGCATAAGCGCCGAGGCAATCGCGTGCTCGCCACCCAGGAAGGGTAGATCGATGTTGCTTCCCGCTTGCGGCAGCAGATGGCCGGCAGATTCCTTCGCCGCCGAATAGTCTCCGTTGAGTAGCGCGATATAGGACAAGCCCAGCCAACTGGGCTGCCATCCGGGAGCAATGCGAACCGCCTCGCGCAGATGCAGGGCCGCCGCGCCGTAGTGGTCTGCACCGGATTCAACGGAACAGAAGTACGTCATACCGAGGAAATACTGCGCCTGAACCAGATCCGGGAGGAGGGCTACACCCTGCCGACCCGTCTCCATTGCCTCTGCGAGCCGACCCAAACGCACATTGACGTAGCAGAGCCATGGATACGGCTCCGCCAGTTCGGGGTCCAAGGCAAGGGCTCTTCGTAGATGAAGGTCGGCCAGTTTGAGATCCTCGGGGTCCCTGCGGTTGATGTTGCGAAGAGCGTAGGTGGCGCCCAAGCTAGAATGGGCCATGGCATAGCCGGCATCCAATCGGAGCACTTGTTCAAACAGATCGCGCGATTCCTCCAGACTTTGTTTGCCCGCCTGGTGAAAACTGGCACGAGCCCGCAAGTAGAGTTCGTGTACCTGGACTTCCTTCGTGGAGAGATTCCTGCTTGTTGCCCCATGCCTGACCTCCGCGATGAACCTATACCCGCGGCGCGGAATCGTTTCGATGAAGCGGGGCCGCCCGGCACTGTCGCCCAGCTTGGAGCGGATCTCCCGAATACAGAAATTGATTCCGTGCTCAAAGTCGACGAAGGTGGTCTCACCCCAGATGCGCTGCCGCAGCGTATCGCGCGAGACAATCTCACCATTGGCCGTAACGAGGGTGGTCAATACATTGAGCGGCTGCGGACCGAGCCTGACACGGCGCCCACGCCGTTTCAATTCGCCGGCGCTCATATCGAGTTCGAATTCCCCGAAACTGACCAGACTTTGAAACACGATGACCTTCTGAGCCGGGCACTATAGCACGTTTTTTCAATATTTTGCGAACTCACCTCATTCTCACTCCGCTTCCATGGCTCTGCGTCCGGTTGCGGGGCTACAGTTGCTTCCATGGAAACGCGCAAAACGGGGCCCGCCCGCGCCATGATGCAACCGTGTGTTGCTTCGGTATTGGCGGCGCGGAGCGTGCCCTTTGCGCTTTAAAAAGGAGTGAACATTCTATGAACCCACGACGACAGTTTCTGACAACGATCTCGGCTGCGGCGCCCGCCGCTGCGCTGGCCATTGGCGGCACCTCAAACGCGCTCGCGCAGGACGGCAGCGAGAAGGCATTTCTCGGCACATGGAGTTTCTCTTCGACCGTGTCCAACGGTTTCGTCTTCCGCGAACTGGTCAGCTTTTCGAGCGATGGTGTCCTTTCCGAGACGAACTCGTTTCTGCACACTGCCAGTAGACAGAACTTCGCACCTTTCGGATTCAATGTGGTGGCGAACGCATCCGACGGATTCGGCACATGGTCTCGCACGGGACCGGGTGCGGCGAAAGCCGTATTCCGTAAGATGATGTTCGATGCGGAAACAGGGCAGAATTTCGGCGACCTGCTTGTGATTGGAACCTTGTCTGTCACCGGCGACGAACTCAAGGCGCAGTGGAGTGTCGCTATCGTCAGCCCGACAGGTGCGGTGCTTGTCGATCTTGGTCCGGTGACCAGTGTGGCTGAGAGGATGGCTTAGTCAGGATTGGGGTGGACTGCGGTGAATTTTGAGACACGCTCTAAGTTACCGATGCACGGCGATGGACACAGATGTCTCTCGGAGGGTTCAGCGGGATTGGGAATGGAAAGCGTGGGCTGTCAGCGCGGCCTTCGGCCGAGGCAGACCACATACTGCGATGGTCTGCCCCACTTTGTGCGTAAAGGTTGGGGCGGGGTGGCGTTCAGCCTTGCAGGCTGAATGTGACCGGCCTGGAGGCCCGTCACCACTGGTGGTAGAGTCAGTAGTCGGATATGACTCGTCGAGATGTTTTGAAACAGACCTTCGGCCTGGGTTTGACTGCGGGCTTGGGACGGGCGGCCACGACTCCGAACTTCGTGGTGATCTTTCTCGATGATTCGGGGTGGGCGGACTTCAAGCCGTTCGGACATCCGACGTATCCGACTCCGAACGTGGACCGGCTGGCCAGCGAGGGATGCCGGTTCAACAATTTCTATGTGCCGCAGGCGGTGTGTTCGGCGTCGCGATCGGCACTGCTGAGCGGATGCTATCCGGGACGGACGAAGGTGTTTGGGGCGCATGGGCCAAGGGCTAGGGGGTTGGATCCGTCGTTTGCAACGATGGGGCAGGTGCTGCAGGCGAAGGGTTACAAGACGGCTGTTTTCGGGAAGTGGCATATCGGGGATCAGCCGGATACGCGGCCGCCGGCGCGGGGATTCGATGAATCGTGCGGGCTGATGTATTCGAACGACATGTGGGAGTTTCACCCGGAGAATCCGCAGGCGTATAGCAAGTTTCCGCTGCAGTTCTGGGAGAACGGGAAGGTCAAAATTGAGCGGGTGACTCCGGAGCACCAGCCGATGTTGACGACTTGGTATACGGAACACGCGGTGGATTTCATCAAACGGAATAAGGCCAATCCGTTTTTGCTGTATGTGCCGCATTCGATGCCGCATGTGCCTTTGTTCCGGAGTGAGAAGTTCAAGGGCAAGTCTGGAGTGGGCGTTTATGGGGACGTGATGATGGAGATCGACTGGTCAGTGGGGGAGATTCTGAAGGCGCTGAAGGAAGCGGGGGTGGAAGACAACACGATGGTGGTGATGACGTCGGACAACGGGCCGTGGACTTCGTATGGCAACCAGGCGGGGATGACGCCCTTCCGGGAGGCGAAGGGGACGGGGTTTGACGGGGGGACCCGGAGCGCGTGTTTGATGCGGTATCCGGGTAAGATCAAGGCGGGATCGGCATCGACGAAGGCGCTGTGCACGATTGACCTGATGCCGACGTTCGCGCACCTGGCGGGGGCGGCGTTGCCGAAGAATCCGATTGATGGGATGAATGTGTGGGATTTGATTGTGGATAAGCCTGGGGCGGTGAATCCGCATGCGTATTACGCGTTCTGCACAGGGCCGAATTTCGAGGGCGTGATCAGCGGGGACGGGCATTGGAAGCTGCATGTGCCGCATTCGTACCGGACGCTGGTGGAGAACGGGAATGATGGGAAGCCGGGGAAGTTCCGGCAGGCGACGATTGAGATGTCGTTGTTTGATATGAAGGAAGATCCGTTTGAGACGGTGAACGTGATTGAGCGGTATCCGGAGGTGGCGACTCGGATGAAAATGTATGCGGAGGAGCACCGGAAGGCGTTTTTTTGAGGGGGTACGGTCACCTTCGGGGGGCTTCGGGGTTGTTGGGGCCGAAGTGTTTGAGGAGGACGAGGTTTTCGGTGGCGCCGCGGTTGGTGATGGTGACTCCGCGGCGGGCGGCTTCGGCGGTGACGAAGAGTTCGTCTTTGGTCATCTGGCCGTAGCGGATGAGGGTGGGGGTTTCGATGTCGAGCGTGCCGATGGTTCCGTGGCCTTGTACGGTGATGATGCCGTAGGCGGCGGCGTCTTTTACGGTGACGGATTGGTTGGGGAAAACGGTAAGCTGCTTGGCCGAGTAGAAGGCGGTGGAATAGACGATCCAGCTTTCTTCGGATTGGTCCGTGTGGTGGATGGGTAGTGGATGGAAACGGCGGTTTTGGGCGAAGTTGGGGTCGACGTTGGCATCCCAGTCGAGCATGTCGAGGATGAAGTCGAGGTCGTGGTGGTATTCGGGGGGCACGTCTTTGACGAGGAAGTCGCGGGGGACGGGGCGGCCTTCGACCATGGACTGGAACATGGCGGATGCGTCGGAGGCGGCCTGGGGTTCGTAGGTGACGAGGGAACCTGGGGCGTGAAGGATGCCGGTGTGGAGTTGCCAGCCGGCGCCGGGCTGGAGTTTATAGGCTTTGGAATGGAAGAGGATGCCGTTGTCGCCCTCATGCCAGCGCTGGAGGCAGCGGCGGATGTCGTCGCGGGTAGTGCCGGGCTCGAGACCCATGAAGGTGTAGGGGAAATTGTTTTCCTTGGTGTTGTATTGAGGCGGGTAGTAGTAGGCTTCGGGCTTGCCGCGCTGGCCGGTGAGGGCGGCGATGGCGTCGGAGGGATGCATGTGGAAGGGGATGGGGCCGAGGTTATCGAAGAACTTGCAGAGGAGACGCCAGCCGCCTTCGCGGGCCATGACATCGGAGCCGAGGATCTCGTCGCCGATTTCATCGATGGCTTGCTTGAAGAGAATGCGCTGGCCGGAGATGTCGATGTAGGAGAGGCCTTCGTCGGGCGGGGTAGCAGGGCCGTTGCGGGCGTTGGTGGTGGAGCAGAACCAGCGCTCATCGATACCGCCGCGGTGGGCTCCTAAGGCGTAAAGGTCACTGGGGTGGAGGCGGAGGCGGCCTCCGGGAACGTGGAGGGGACGGGGGACCCAGCAGGGGGCAAGACGAAGGAGCCCTTCGGTGGCACGAAGGGCTTCGCGAATACTGGCAATGTTCCGGGACATGCAGGGTTTAGGCTAGCGTATCCCGGGGATTGGTGGAAAGGTTGGAAGGTTTACGCGGCAGCTTTCGCCAGGCGGTGGGCGAGGCGGGACTTGTAGCGAGCAGCGGTATTCTTCTTGATAATGCCCAACTTAGCGGCGCGGTCGACGGCGGAGTAAGTGGCAGGCAGGATCGCCTTGGCACCAGGGACATCCTTTTTGTCGAGGAGACGGCGCATGGCGCGGATGGCGTGGCGGAGGCGAGACTTGCGCATGCGATTCACTTCGGTCTTGCGCTCAGTCATGCGGACGCGCTTCAGTGCAGAAAACGTATTAGCCATTGAGAGACACCATTTCCCAGTATACACGAAGGTTGGGGTTTTGTGGGGCTGTGGGTGTGGAAAAGTTTTGGCTTGACATTTAACTGTTGTGTTATATAACATTCTATTTATACGATGAATCTGGACAGTAGATTTGCGGCATTGAGCGATCCGACAAGGCGGGCGATACTGGCCCGGTTGGCGTTGGGGGAGGCGACGGTGATGGAGTTGGCGGAGCCGTTTCCGATGAGCCAGCCGGCGGTTTCGCGGCATTTGCGGGTATTGGAGGAAGCGGGGTTGATCACGCGGCGGGTGGAGGGGGCGAAGCGGCCGTGCAGGCTGGCTCCGGAGGGGCTGACGGAGTTGGAGCAATGGCTGGGGAAGCTGCGGGTTGCGCTGGAGGCGAACTACGCGAGGCTGGACGCGATATTGGCTGAGGAAAAGGAGAATCTATGAGCAAGCTGGAATTGAGGACAGAGGGCGACCTGCATGTTGTGGTGACGCGGAGGTTTGCGGCACCGCCGGAGGCGATTTACCGGGCGCACACGGAGGCGGCGATTTTGCAGAAGTGGCTGCTGGGGCCGGATGGATGGACGATGCCGGTGTGTATCAGCGAGGCGTGGCCGGGAGGGCGGATCCGGTATGAGTGGTCGGATGGGAAGGGGGCCGGGTTTTATCTGACCGGGGAGTATAAGGTGCTGGAGCCTTTTTCGAGGATTGTGCATGTGGAACGGATGCATCTGCCGGACGCGACGCCGGATAACGAGGTGGAAACGCGATTTGAGGCGGATGGGACGGGGACGCTGATGGTGATGCGGATGACGTTGCCGGATGGGAAGACTCGGGAAGCGATGCTGGCTACTGGGATGGAGTATGGGATGGAGGCGAGCTATGCGCGGTTGGAGGGGTGTTTGGAATAAGGGGGTTATTTGCTAGGATCGTTCTCAGATGAAGCTGCCGAATGGCGAGCGTGCCGTTGTGGAGATGGCTAAGCTGCTCGGTTATTGCCTCAGCTTGAGCCACCCGCGTGGCAGGAACAAAGCCCGAGTGTTCGCCGCAGTGGGTATTCGTGAGAAGGATGCTGAGACGCTACGCCTGGCGCTTTTAAAGGCCGCAAGACATGGAGAGGCTCGACTTGGTGAGCCGAGTCCGTATGGTGATCGGTACGTTATTGACTTCGAAATGCAGCACGACGGACGATGCATTTCGATCAGGAGTTCTTGGATCATCCCAGGCTCGGAGAGTCCACCACGGCTCACCAGTTGTTATGTACTATAGGGAGGGTAAATCATGGCAGTAATCGAGATGCATTCCGTTGTCGCGCTGCTGGAGGATTTGCCCGAGCACGGATTGGTGCGAGGACAGGTGGGTACAGTGGTGGAGATTTGGGCGGAAGGTGTGTTTGAGGTGGAGTTCTCGGATGATCAGGGGGCGACCTACGCCATGGTAGCGTTGAAAGCGGAGCAATTGATGAAGCTGATTCACGAACCCGCGAATCAGGCGGCTTAGCTGAACTCCGTTTGGCAGTCAGCATTTGGCGATGTAAGGCACAATCCTGGCTGCAATTCGGATCGATCTACAACTGAAAGTGTACGCGTTCAGTGTAGAATTGGCGGTAATGGCAAAGCTGGAGTTCCAAACGCTATCCGTTCCGGATGCAGAAGTCATTCGGGCATTTGAGACTATTGCTGCAAAACACGAGCCGGATCGAACTGCACATCTCAAGTGGCGTGTGTTGGACTCAGGCCCGATGGCGGGCTGCGCACTGCAGGAAGCTCGCGCCCATCGGGAACTGAAGGGCGTACTCAGCCTAAATGCACCAGTTTTTCGAAGCGCGGAACTTGAACTCCAATCGCGGCAGGCGCCAATGAATACAGTTAGTGTCATGTTGACACGAGGCACGACGGGCGATGCGGTTTTTCTGAACGTTCCCGATAACATTTCTGATAGCGAAAAGAACGTTTCTGCGTTAGCTGTTCGGGAGGCTTTCCACAAGTACGACAAATCCCAAGCGCTTGAGCAGATTCACCCTCTATTGGCGGAATTCTACGATCGCAGGGAGGCGACGCTCCAACGTCTTGAAGCATTGCATACCAAAGTGCTGGAGGATGCAGTTGCCGATCGGCGAAAACTTGAGGAGACCTTTGAAGCTCAGAAGACCCAACTCAAGCGCGAGTTCGAAACAAAGGACATGCGACGCGAGGGTGAGTATTCTGAAAAGCTACGAATCCTCGAAGAGCGGCAGACGGAGTTGCAGCGGCGTGAGTCAGAACTGGACGACCGCAGCAACACACATGCCCGCCGGCAATTGCGTGCGGAGTTGAAGAATGATCTTAAGGAGCGTAGTCGGTCATTCTCCCTTAGCCGCGACATGAAGAACAAGAGAATGCCGATTCACAGTGTGTTTTGGGCGCTACTTTTTGTCACGCTGGGGATGCTCGCCTACAACTTGCTCTACCCAAGTCCGGATCAATGGGTGTGGAGTGTGAAGCTAGCGTTGTCATTTGCGGCGTTCCTTGCATCTGCCATCTTCTATATACGCTGGATGGACCGCTGGGCTCAGAATCACGCCGACGAGGAGTTCCGGCTCAAGCGGCTCGACTTAGACATAGACCGCGCAAGTTGGCTTGTTGAAATGCTGTTGGAGTGGTCTGAAGAGAAAGACGGCGCGATTCCTAGGGAAGTCGTTGAGGCTTATCGGCCTCGGCAAACCTGCGCGTGGCTGTTCCCGGCATCGGGGAAGCGACTCTTGACCGTAAAAGCCTAAAGGATCTCAAGAGCACGATGAAGGACCAGACGGCCTAGCTCGTGTCTAAAGGCTCGAACAACCGCTTGCTTACGCGCGCGGCTCAGTAGAATCAGCAGCTTAGCGCACGCGAAGGGTGACGGGGATGGTGGGGGAATTGGTGGCTTGCCAGGCGGAGATGCGGAGGGTGGCTCGGTATGTGCCGGGGGTGAGCTTGGCGGGATCGATGGAGATGGCGACGGGGTCGCCGGAGTGGGGGCCGTCGGGGAGTTGGGTGCGGCCGCGGAGGGGGTCGGCGGAGAGCCAGGTGGCTCCGATGGGGTCGATGGAATAGGGCATGTCGGGCCAGGAGGAGGAGACGAGGACGGTTTGGGGAGTGGGGATGGGGCCGTTGGGGGTGTATTCGAAGTCGAGGGAGTCAGGGAAAGTGACGAAGATGGGGGCGCCTTCGACCTTGAGGGTGAAGGGGCGGGTGGTGTATTCGCAATCGTTGCCGGCGCGGACGAGGAACTGGTAAGTCCCGGTTTGAGTGGGAGTTCCGGTGAGATAGCCGGAACTGGTGAGTTGGAGGCCGGGGGGAAGCTGGCCGAAGGCGAGGCGAAAATGGAGGTTGTTTTGGGGGCAACGGGACGGGCCTAGGGCGATAATCGGATCTTGCTTGTAAGGCTTATGGACAATAGCGGTGGGGAGGGTAGATGTGGCAATCTCCAGGAAGAAGCAAAAAAAAAGTTTCATTCCATGATGCTCATCGGCGATTCGTTTGCGCGTTATAGAATGACGGCCTTTTCCGATATGCGAAGAGGAGGCAGTCAATGCAGGCAAGCATCCGTTGGTCTTTGGCATTGGGAATAGGGATACTCGGGACGATCCCGGTGGTGGCGCAGACGGCTCCGGCGATGGCGCCGGCGGTGCCACTGAGCGGGTTGGGCCGCAACGTGCTCACCAATCAAGGTGTGGCATTGCTGGCGCGGTCGGGATACAGCGAAGGGTTCATTATCGACATGATCTTTCACAAGGAGACGCAGTTCGATGTGAGCGCGGAAGGGCTGGCCTGGCTGGCGAAGCAGGGATTGACCGAAAGAATTGTACGGGCGATGGTGGCCAATGAGCGGAAAGAGCAGTCGACAGCGATTGTTCCCGCATCAGTAGTGGTAGGAAGTCAGCCGACAGGGAATGCGGCGCCGGTTGTGGCGCAGGCACAGAGCGTGGCGACAGTGAATGGAAAGCCCGTGAACGTGGAAGTTGAAGTAACGATGCCCACGCAAGGCCCGTCCAACTCGTCATGGTATATGAGGGGATGGGAACGGGACCGGTGGTATCTGATGCCGAGGTAGGGCGGAAGAGACAGCTCGCCCGGCGATGAAGTGAAGCTGGGGAATACATCCAGCGCGATAAGGGATTTCGTAAGACGAGAGAGAGAAACGTTTGGAAAGAGAGTTGCACTATATGAATGTGGAGATATCGGGGGCTATGTGGGTAGTTAACTTAATTCCCTTATTTTTCATCGTCGGCCTGTTTTTGGCCATGCTGTCGTCTTCGCCGAAGGCCGATCGGTAAGTAGAAACCAGACACACACGTGTGTCACAACTGCACGGAACCTTAAGTTGAGAGCTTGCCTGGTCAGCAAGCGAGATAGACTGAGGGGATGCAGATCGCAGCCATCCTGTTCATACTGCCTTTCTCCCTGAATGCGCAGCAGCAACCATACGATGTCCTGATCAGTGGGGCACGTATTGTGGACGGTGCGGGCAATCCTTACTTTTACGCGGATATTGGAGTACGCGGCGACACAATCGCCGCGCTTGGTCTTTTAGGGGGTCACGCGGCGCGGGTGCGAATCGATGCACGCGGGCTGACGGTGACCCCCGGTTTCATTGATACGCACAATCATTCGGATCGGGACATATTCGAGGAACCGACGGCGAAGGCTTTCCTGTATCAGGGGGTGACGACGCTGATTGGGGCTCCGGACGGGTCCTCGCCGATCCCATTGAAGCCGGCGATGGATAAGCTGAACGCGCTGCGGATGAGCGTGAATATGGCGCTGTGCGTGGGGCACGGATCGGTGAGGCGGGCGGTGCTGGGGATGGAGAACCGGGCTCCGACGGCGGCCGAGTTGGAGAAGATGAAGGGGATTACGCGGCAGGCGATGTTGGAGGGGGCAATCGGGCTGTCGAGCGGGCTGTTCTATACTCCGGCGAATTTTGCCAAGACGGAAGAGGTGATCGCGATTGCGCGGGTGGTGGGGGAGTACGGCGGGTTTCATGTGTCGCACATCCGCGACGAGGGGAACTTTATTCTCGATTCGGTGAAGGAAACGATTCGCATTGGGGAGGAAGGCGGCCTGCCGACACAGGTGACGCATCACAAGATCGGCGGGAAGGCGAATTACGGGAAGAGCGTGGAGACGCTGAAGCTGTTGGACGAGGCTCGGGCGCGGGGGGTGGATGCCACGGTGGACCAGTATCCGTACACGGCGTCGCACACGAGTTTGGGGGCGGCGATGTTCCCGCAGTGGGCGTTTGGCGGCGGAACGACGGCGCTGAAGGAGAGGCTGGGGGCTCCGGAGCAGCGGGCGAAGATCAAGACGGAGATTGTGCGACGGATCAACGATGAGCGCGGCGGCGGGGATGCAAAGAACATTGTGCTGACGAATTGTGCGTTTGACCGGTCGTTGGAGAAGAAGTCGCTGGCGGCGATTCTGCAGGAGCGGGGGAAAGAGCCGACGGTGGATAATGCGGCGGAGTTGACGATGGAGATCCAGATGAAGGGCGGCTGCAGCGCGGTGTTTCACTGGATTCATGAGCAGGATATTGAACGGATTTTGCAGTATCCGTGGACGATGGTGGCGTCGGACGGATCGCTGACGATGGCGCATCCGCGGAGCTATGGGACGTTTGCGCGGGTGCTGGGGAGGTATGTGCGGGAGCGGAAGGTGATCCGGTTGGAGGACGCGGTGCGGAAGATGAGCGGATTGCCGGCGCAGCGGACGCGGCTGTATGACCGGGGGCTGATCCGCGTGGGAATGAAGGCGGACCTGGTGATTCTCGATCCGGAGAAGGTGGAGGACAAGTCGACATTTGAGGATCCGATGGCGCTGGCGGTGGGTGTGCGGGATGTGCTGGTGAACGGGAAGATCGCGATGCGGAATGGGAAGGAAACCGAAGAGCGCCCGGGACGTCTTCTTTATGGACCGGGATATGCAGGTAAATAAGGCCGTTCTTCCGATGTTGGCCCTGGCTTTGGCGGGGGCGCTGAGCGCTCAGCCGAAGATCGGTGTGATTGAGGTGTTTGGGGCGAAGAAGGTAGGGCGGGATAAGATCCTGAAGGCGCTTGGGACGATGGAGGGGGATCCCCTGCCGTCGTCGAAGGTGGAGACGGAAGGGCGGATTGAACTGGTGCCGGGGGTGGTGCGGGCGACGTTGGAGGCGGTGTGCTGCGAGAGTGGGCGGGCGATTCTGTATGTCGGTGTGGAGGAGAAGGGGAGCGATTTGCACTTCGAGTACAACACTCCGCCGTCGCAGGAGGTGCGGATTCCGGCGGATGTGGAGAACGAGTGGATGGAGTTTATCGGATCGCTGAATGTGGCGGTGCAGAGCGGGAAGGCGGATGAGGATTTGACGCAGGGGCATTCGTTGATGGCGGACGCGGGTGTGCGGAAGAGCCAGTTGAAGTTTGTGGAGATGGCGGATAAGAATTTCGATTTGCTGCGGAATGTGTTGCGGAATGCGGAGGATGAGCAGCAGCGGGGGATTGCGGCGTTCGTGCTGCAGTATGCGTCGAACAAGAAGCAGGTGGCGGCGGATTTGCAGTTTGCGATGCGGGACTCGGATTCGACGGTACGGAATAACGCGATGCGGGGATTGGCGGCGCTGGCGGTGCTGGCGCAGTTGCGGCCGGACGCGGAGCTGAAGATATCGCCGGTGTGGTTTGTGGAGATGCTGAACTCGACGCATTTCACGGATCGGAATAAGGCGGCAATGGCGCTGATGAATTTGACGGAGAAGCGGGAGAAGGGGGCGATGGAGCAGATGCAGGCTCGGGCAGTGCCGGCGCTGGTGGAGATGATGAATTGGAAGAGCATGGGGCATGCTTTGCCGGGGTTTATTTTGCTGGGGAGATTGGTGGGGTGGAGCGAGGAAGAGATTCATGAGAAGTGGAAGGCGGGGGCTAAGGAGGAGTTGGGGAAATTGGCGGGGGAGCTGGGGAAGAAGAAGTGAGTTGAATGGGGGCTGAGCCCATGGCGCGAGTTGGGGATCACTGATACAGTAGGGGCATGATGTTGCCTGAACTTATTGAAGTGCGGCCCGATGTATCCTGGAGAAGCTTGGTGCGGGGGAGACAATGGAGGAGATACTGGCTGACTATCCGCAGTTGCGAGGGGAACATATTCTGGCGGCGTTGCGCTATGCGGCGCAGTTAGCGACAGAGGAAACTATCCTGGCGTCGTGAAGCTGCTCTTGGATGAGAATCTGCCGGCGCGACTCGCTGCGGAATTGAGGGCGGAAGGCTATGACGCTCCGGCAGCGGTGGAGGCTGGGCTTGGTGGAGCACCTGACGAGGCTGTTCGTGATTTTGCAGTGGGAGATTCACGCATCCTGGTTACGGTGGATGGGGATTTTAGTAATCTGCTTAGGTTTCCGACGGTAGGTACTCCGGGAGTCATCCGTCTCAAGCTGCATCCGCCTACTCACGAGGGAATTGTGTTGGAATTGCGGAGGTGCTTGCAGGTGTTGAAGGGTGTCGATCTGAGGGGAAAGCTCGCGGTGGTTCAGAAGGGCATGATTCGGATCAGGGGTTAGGCTGGGTTTGTGGGGAAATGGAGTGGTATACTGCCGTTCGCTGTATCTTTGCGGGGGAAATCCTGAGAAATGTCCAGAGAGAGCGGACGGCGCAAGCAATTTCTGTTTGATGTATTCCTGAGCTATAGCTCGAAGGATAAGGCTGTGGTGCGGGCGCTGGCGGAGCGGCTGCGTGGGGATGGGCTGCGGGTTTGGTTGGATGAGTGGACGGGGCGGCCGGATGAGGAGGGGTTGGAGCAGTCGCGGGTGATGGTGTTGTGCCTGTCGGCGAATGCGTTTGGGGCGGATTGGGCGCGGTTGGAGGCGGGGAGTTTTCGGTTTCGGGATCCGAATGGCGAGCGGCGGTTTGTTCCTTTGCGGCTGGATGGGGCGCAGATTCCGGAGTCGCTGGGGCAGTTTCTGTATGTGGATTTGTCGGAGTATCCGAAGCTGGTGGAGGCGTGCCGGTATGAGGAGGCGCCCCTCCGTGTGGAGATGCGGGCGGAAAAGATTCTCTCGCTTGGTCATACGAACAGCGTCAGCAGCGTAGCGTGGAGTCCGGATGGGAAGCGTGCCCTATCTGGGTCCTGGGACAACACGGTGCTGGTGTGGGATGTGGAAGCAGGGAGCTGCGAGCGAGTGCTGGAAGGCCACACAGACAGCGTTTTTAGCGTGGCGTGGAGTGGGGACGGCAAGCGTGCGCTGTCGGGGTCCGATGACAA
>JAFDVS010000165.1 GCA_018268935.1 Acidobacteriota bacterium
CTACGGCGGCAACCAGAAGGCCGGCTATCGCTATTTCATGGACAAAGGCTTCGACGTCGTTGTCCTGCTCCACGGCGACGGTCAGTATGCCCCGGAGATTCTCTCCCACCTCTACCATCCGCTGGTCACCGGCCAGGCCGACGCCGTCTTCGGCTCGCGCATGATGAACGACTACGGCGGCCCGCTCAAAGGTGGCATGCCCCTCTACAAACTGGTGGGCAATCGCATTCTCACCACCATGGAGAACCGCGCCCTCGGCATGCACCTCACCGAGTTCCACAGCGGCTATCGCGCCTACAACCTCCACGCCCTCCGCCAGATCGACTTCACCCACATGACCGATGATTTCCACTTCGACACGGAGATCATCATCAAGCTCCATCACCAGGGCTTCCGTATCACCGAAGTCCCCATCCCCACCTACTACGGCGAAGAAATCTGCTACGTCAACGGCATGCGCTACGCCAAAGACGTGACGAAAGCCGTCTACCGCTACAAGCGCACCGTCCAATCGCTCGAAAAATTCCCCGAGTTCGCCGAATACTGGACCCACTACCCCGTCAAGGAAAGCCGCTATTCCAGCCACTACTACCTCCGCCGCTGGGTCGGCTCGCAACAGCGCGTGCTCGACATCGGCTGTGGCGAAGGATTCCAGGCCGCCGACATCGCCGGCGCCGGTAACGAAGTCTCCGGCATTGACATCGTCGACAAGCCCAAGCGCCTCGACGCCATGCGCCAATACCTCCGCGCCGATCTCAGCGAAGGTCTCGGCACAGTCATTCCGCAACTCGAGGAAAAGCGTTTCGACAAGGTCCTGCTCATGGACATCATTGAGCATCTTCCTCAACCCGAGCGCATCCTCAAACAATGCCGCGGCCTGCTCACCGACAAAGGCCAGGTAATCCTTTCCCTGCCCAACGTCGCCAACATCACCGTTCGCCTCGCCCTCTTATTCGGCCGCTTCGAATACACCGAACGCGGCATCCTCGACCGTACGCATCTCCGCTTCTTCACCCGCAAGACCGCCCGCCGCATGATTCGCGAAGCAGGCTTCGAAATCGTGCGCGAAACCATGACCGTGATGCCCATCGAACTCGCCCTCGGCATCTCCGCCCACAATCCGTTCATGAAGCTCACCAACCTCGCCCTCCGTGTGGCCACAAAGCTCATGCCCGGCTTACTTGGCTATCAGTGCATGTACTCCCTGCGCCCTGCCGCCAACACAGAATCCCGTCTGTCTTGAACTGCTGCTGCGCTACGATGAAAACATGCGGAGACGTACGACCTACAACCCCAAGCGTAGCGTCTGCGAGCCCGCTGAGGCGCAGAGCCTGTGGTTCAATCTCTCCTCAACGAGAATGGTGGTCCAGTCTACGCTGGAAATCCCGAGCACAAACGGGCGCCGGGAGACTTTGCGCTAACTCCCCCGGCATCTCCACGGCCTTACAAGGCTCTATGCGATTCAGTGGGTATTAATCAACGCGCCGAGGCTCAACGATATTTGACTCTCGGCTTTAAACGCGGATTCTTTAGCAAACAGCAACGCGAAGGGTGGCCTCAGAACATTTGGGCCGTGACCGACGACGGCTATCCGCTCGAGTCTCAGCATGAAGGGTCAGGGCGGTACCATGGGTATCCCATGCCTGAGGGCGACCCCTTCCGCGATGAGATTCTCGCACTGTGGAAAAGGCCATGAGCGATTTCCGTATCGATGTTTCGTGGCTCCCCCCCATCCATGGACCAGCCGAGATTGCGCAAACCTCCGCCTCCGTCGAGATCAAGGTGTGTGGCAAGAATGCGACCCTCGTCGACGATGAGTGGTCGAAGTCCGTTCAAACCTGCATCCGTGTCTCCGCCTACCCGCTGGCTCTTTGGCTTGCAAGTTCCTGGTGGCGTTTGCGCTGGGAACCGCTCCGTTCCCTTACGCCGCTGCCTTGGCGCCTGGCTCACGAATTGCCATCTGCCGGCTTTGGGTTCCTCTGGCCATTGTTGGTTTTCGATAGCGACGGCGCCAGTATCGGAATCCACTGCAATTCGAACCTTGATTCCAGAGAGCCAATCAGATTCTTGGAACACTTCCGGCTGACCATTCCTGTCGAAAGCTTTGTACAGGGTGTAGATGACTTCATCCAGACTGTGCTTGCCCGCTTGTCAACCTGTGGCGTCTCCGGAACAACTTTGGAAACCTTGTGGCACGATGTGCTCGCTGAGCGGCGAGAGCCGCAATTGGCAGCCCTGCGAAAACTGGAAGCGCTTCTTGGCTGTGACCCCGATGAAGCACCTCAGGATATTCTTGATCGATTGATGAGCTTGGCAGGTCTTGCGGGGTCTTCGGCAGTCGAGGAAATAGCTCCGGTCTGCTCCACGAACCTCCTGGCGACACTGGACCAATTGGAGTGTATCGCTGCTACCTCCGGAGTGGAAAGTCATCCAATCCTGCCACTTCGTGTTCCGGTGCCGCCCTCCCAAAAACCTTGGGAAGTGGGCTGGGAGTTGGCTCGACAAGTGCGACAACACTTAGGTGTCAACGGAGATCCCATCTCCGATTCGCATCTCACCAGTCTGCTTGGGCTCTCCTCGGCATTGCCGGCCCCAGACCCCGCCTTCCGCAAAGCTCCGCTCAGTCTGGCCGTTCGCGATCCGGAATCCGGTAAGCTCCGCCTATTCTTCAGGAAAAATAACATCCACGGTCTGCGTTTCGAGGCCGCACGCTTCCTTGGGGAACACCTCCTCGGTCCACCCGGCGACCGCTGGCTCCCAGTTACGGATGTTCGCACCAATCGGCAGAAAACTCAGCGCGCTTTCGCGTCTGAGTTGCTTTGTCCCATCGAGCCACTCCGCTCTATCCTCCGATCCGATTTGTCTCAGGAAGCGATCGAACAAGTGGCCGAATTCTTCAACGTCTCCCCCTGGACTGTTACCAGCACACTGGTGAATCACGGCGACCTATCACGCGATCGTCTTCCGGACTGATCTCGCACTAGCCGTCCAACTACTGCAACCGGCGCAGTACCTCACGTAACCCCAGCAACCCCGCCCCAATCCCCAGCAACATCCCCGAACCCGGCTCCGGCACCGTCTGGTCCGAATCCTGCGTGAACGAAAAATTCTGCGGCGCCAATCCGTCCGGGTTCCCATTCACACCCGGAAACGAGAACGTCACCTTGCCAAACAAATCGTGCGGCGATCCCGCATAGTTCACCGGCCGGTCGTAGGTCACCAGAATGTTCGCCAACGACACCGGCGCAGCGAACGCCATGTCCAACCCCGGACCGCTTCCCGCTACTCCCGGGTTCGGTCCCGTCCGGTCAAAAAAGACGCTGGCCGCCGATCCATCCAGCACCAGCGACAACAAAGGAGACAAAAACTGCGAAGTATACTGCCACGCCAGCGGCGCCTCAGTCGGCCCGGTCACCGACACCGAAAACAACGGCCCGCCAAACCCCGGAATCACCGCTGCCCCACTACTGGAGCCGGTGACCTGAAACGTCGCCGCAACGCTGAACCCCACGTAATTCGCCGTCACTTGCACCCCGCCCAGATCCGCACCCGTCATCGGATCCACAATGTTCGTCGCCGAAATGGGTGAGTTTGCTGCCTCAATATAAAACACCGCCGCCTGTGCCGGCAGCAAGCTCAAACCAAGCAATAACCATCGCATGGTATGCCTCCCGGAGTCTGTCTTCACCAATCGAATGCGCGAATAGTACCGGTCCGGGGTCATGGTATTTTTCCCAACGTAACCGTACTCCCTCGCATACGTCCCTTAAGAAGGGTGAGGCCACCGCCAATCGGTGGTATAGTTTGGCGAGAGGGTGGATTCTTGATGCTCCATTGGAAACGTTACCTGGTGATCCCCGCAGCCTGCTTCCTGGCAGGTCTTCTGGCCACCGCCGATGCCCAAGGTCCGAAGAAGGAATCTTCGGAAACCGTCGCGCGTCCCCGCAAAAAAGGATCCTCCGGTTCCTCTGCCGAAGAGGCTGAACTGCCGAAGATCCCTTCCCGCACCATGAAGAAGGAAGGCGAGCAGAAACTCCCCGAAGGCGTCGCCACCTTCCGCTCCGACGCCACCACCGTCAGCGTCGACGTCGCCGTCATCGATAACAAAGGCCGCTTCATCCCCAAAATCCCCGGCGGCAACTTCCGCGTCCTCGAAGATAACGTCCCCCAAAAGCTGCAAAGCTTCACCATGGGCGAAGCTCCCATGACCGTCGCCATGGTCATCGAGTTTTCCAATCTCTATCAGCAATACTGGAGCGAGCCCTGGTATCAAACCCTCATGGCCACCTACGGCTTCGTCGAAACCCTCAAGCCCGAAGACTACGTCGCCATCATCGCCTACGATCTGCGCCCCGAAATCCTCTCCGACTTCACTACGGACCGCCGCCAGACTCAGGAAGCTCTCCAGCGCCTCCGTATCGCCGCCTATTCGGAATCCAACCTCTTCGATGCCCTCGTCGATACCGCCGAGCGCATGTCGGAAATCGAAGGCCGCAAAGCCATCGTCCTCATCTCCTCCGGCGTCGACACCTTCAGCAAGCTCACCTTCGACAAAACCCGTAAAGCCCTCCAGAACGCCGGCGTGCCAATCTATGCCCTCGGCCTCATGCAGGCCCTTCGCGAATACCTCGACGCCCGTGGAGCCCTCGGCCCCATCGCCCGCCTCGACTTCCTCCAGGCCGATAACAACCTTCGTACGTTCTCCAAGGAAACCGGCGGCATGGCCTTCCTCCCTCGCTTCTACGGCGAGTTCCCCGGCATCTTCCGCGCCATCCACGAAGCGCTTCGCAATCAGTACGTCATTACCTACAACCCCACCAATCAGGCCCGCGACGGCAAATTCCGCAAACTGAAAGTGGAACTCGTCAACCCGGCCACCAATGAGCCGCTCAAGATCACCGACGAGAAGGGCAAGCCCATCAAGTACCAGATCATCGCCAAAGCTGGCTACACCGCGCCGCGAGAAGTCGAATAGCCCATTGCGGCTCGTACGCCCATTCCAGGAGTTCTTTGCCCGCGAGAGTTCCGGCGGCATTCTGCTGCTCGTCTGCACCGTGGTCGCTCTCCTGTGGGCAAACTCCCCCTGGGCGCACCACTACGCGGCACTCTGGCACACGCCCCTCACCGTCGGATTCGGCAGCCACCAGCTGAACAAAGAGCTGCACTTCTGGGTCAACGATGCGCTCATGGCGGTCTTCTTCTTCGTCGTGGGCCTGGAGATTAAGCGAGAATTGCTCGTCGGTGAACTCGCCTCCCCCCGCCAGGCCGCGCTCCCCATTCTCGCTGCTCTGGGCGGCGTCCTCGTCCCAGCTCTTTTCTACAGCACTCTCAACGCAGGCGGGCCCGGCGCTCGCGGCTGGGGCATCCCCATGGCCACCGACATCGCCTTCGCCATCGGCGTCATGGCTTTGCTCGGCCCGCGAGTCCCAATCGGATTGAAGGTGTTTCTCACCGCCCTGGCGATCGTGGATGACATCGCCGCCGTGCTCGTCATCGCCGTCTTCTACACCAGCGGTTTGTCCTGGAGTGCCCTGGCGGCCGCAGCCCTTTGTCTCCTCCTCGCGTTTGGCGCCAACCGCCTCGGCGTCCGCCATCCACTCCCCTACGCCTTGATCGGCGTGCTCCTCTGGATCACCGTATTGCAATCCGGAATTCACTCCACCATCGCCGGCGTACTGCTCGCCCTCATGATCCCCAGCCGCACCGCCATCAACCAGGCGCAGTTCCTCCAGCATGGCCGTGCCTTGCTCGATCACTTCCAGAAAGCCGCTGAAACCGAACCTTTTCACATCCTCAACGACGTTGAGCAACAGACGGCCATTGAGGCCCTCGAAGACGCTTGCGAAAAGATGCAGCCCCCGCTCCATCGCCTGGAACATGGGCTACACCCGTGGGTGACCTTCGTCATCATGCCGCTCTTTGCTCTCGCCAACGCCGGCGTCGCCATTTCCGGCGAGTTTGCAACCATCCTCGCCCAGCCGATTACGCTCGGCGTGATTCTCGGCCTCGTCCTGGGAAAGACCATCGGCGTCATGCTTGCCTCCTGGCTGGCCGTCAAAACAGGGCTCGCCGCGCTTCCCGAAAACGTCACCTGGATGCACATCCATGGCGCCGGCTGGCTTGCCGGAATCGGCTTCACTATGTCCCTGTTTATGGCCGGCCTCGCCTTCACCGGCGATGCACAGCTAACCTCGGCGAAGTTGGGCATCCTCATGGCATCCCTCTGTGCGGGAATCATCGGTTCGGCAATCCTCCTCCGCCGCCCCGCACATTTTTGATCGATCCCACCTCGCTCCTCCGCTTGAACAAAGCAGGAGGAGCAACATGCAAATCAACAAACTACTCACCACAGCTCTACTCACCCTTTCCGCCCACGCGGGCACACTGCTTGAGGTCGGCCCCGGCGGCTCTGCCTACTTCGCCTCAGCCCCCATCGGATTCAACGCCGCCTTCGCCAGCGGCTTCAGTCTCGATCAAACCTACACCAATATCAATGTGGAGGCCATGCTCGGAGCCACCGCCACCTATCCCGCCGGTCACGCCTTTCTCATGCGCTCCATCGGAACCAACACAACTTCCGCCCAACAAATCGACAGCCGCATCCTCAACTTCCCCACTCTCCCCAACCTGCAGAACGGATCGTTCCAGTCGCTCTTCAATGGCCTCACGCTTGCTGCCGGAACCTACTACCTCGTCATCGAAACCCCGGTTGCCAACGACACCATCATCATCGGCCAATTCCTCGGCGACACCGTCAACACGGCCCCCGGCATATCCCTCACCGGCAACTTCGCCCGCGTCCCTGCAGCGGCTTACGCCCCATCCACTGCGTTCGTCAATTACACTGTGTCCAACTTCCGCATCCGCGTCTCGGGAGATGCCAACGTCCCCGAACCCGCTACCGTCGCGCTTACCGCTGCCTCGCTCCTCGCGCTCGCCTTCCACAAACGCCGCTCATGACGCTTCGGCGTTCACTGCCTGGATCAATGCCTTCAAATATCCGTACCCGAATGCAAAGGCCTGCAAGCTCTTGGCATCGTCCGGATGATGCGGCATATGATCCGGGCAGATCGACCACCCGAACCCCGTATCGCGGAAAATCCGCATGATCTCGAAGAAATCCATCTCTCCCTCATCCGGATACACCTCTTCAAACCCGTGCAGCCGCCCCTTGATGTTCCGCATGTGTACCTGGTAGATCTTCCCCTTCTTCCCCAGGTACTCCACAATCGGCAACACTTCCTTCGCCGGATTCTTCAATCCCTCCGCCACCGTCCCCAAACACAACTGAAACCCGTTGTACGGACTGTCCACCACCGCCTCATACTTCTTGATCGCTTCAAAAATCCCCGGCGAATCCCAGTTGTCCGCGCCTTGATAACCAAACGGCAACCCCGGCGGATCGTACGGATGACACGCCAGCCGCACATCATGCTGCTTGGCCACCGGCACCAGCGACTTCAGAAAATGCGTGATCCGCTCCCAGTAATCCTCATGCGTCACGCGCCCTGACTTCGTCTGTTCCAGCGCCTTCCAATCCTTCTCCAGCAGAAAGCCCGCGTACGTCACGCCGCCACGCCCCGGCGTCTTACGATTCCGCCGGATGGGGATCACCGTCCAGTGATACGTAATCACTTTCACGCCCACCTGCGCCGCCTTTGCGATGTTCCCCGCAATCGCCTCGATTTCGCGATCGCGCTCCGCCCCCGGCCGCATGCCGATGTACTCCGCATCCATCCGCAGCGCTTCCAGCGTCACGCCCGCGTGGTCGCAATCATCCCGCATACGCTTCAATTCATCCAGGTCCCAACCACCCGCGCGCCGCCGCATCTGGGCGGTGAGATGCTTCACCCCGTGCCGCAGGTTGTACTCCAGGTTCGCCTTTCCCGTGATGCTGTCCCCGGCCACGCTGTGATAATCCCCGCCCACATGCATCTGCGTGTTGCGCTTCTTCGCCGCCATCGGCGATCCCATCAGCATCGCCGCCACCGCGCCCTTGCCAAGCTCTCTGCGTTGCATGCTTCTAAAAATACACCTTCATCGCCACCTGAATAATGCGCGGATCGCGAGCCGCGTTGAACTCCCCGAAATACTGCCCCAGCGGTGCCGAAGCCCCCGCCGGACGCACATTGTTCGTAATCCGCAATCCCGAGTAGTTCGAAAACACCGCGTTCCCAATCGCCCCCGTTGGCGTCACCAACTGCGTCCCCGCGTTGATCCCCGCAAACTGCGTCGCGTTCAGGAAATTAAACATTTCCAGCCGCAATTGTATTTTCCGCGCCGGATTGTCCCCCAACGGGAAGTTCTTGAACACCGACAGATCGTGATTGATGAACCACGGCTGACGCAGATACATGCGCGGATACGGCCCCACATCCCCGATCCCCGGAGCCAGGTACCCATCCGGATTGATCTGCAACCCCCCCACCTTGGAAGCCGCGCCGCCCACGCGATACGGACGCACCGGCAGATTATACGAGCCCACGATCCGCTGTGCCGCGTTCACTCCCTGAATCCCCAACCCCAGTTCAAACGGCTCGCCCGTGTAGAACTGCGAGATCCCCGAAATCTGCCATCCGCCAAACACCATCTTCCCCGCCTTGCTCGATGTCAGCCTCTGCCACGACGGCACCTCATACACGTAGTTCGCCACCAGCGTGTGCGTCCGGTCGAACTCCGCCACCGCGTAATCGTAACCCCGCGCATTGTACGGATGGTTCCCTTCGAAATCGGTATCGCCCGTCACATGCGCCTTTGACCATGTGTACGCCGCCTCAAACGAAACACCCGCCGATAGCCGCCGCGATGCCGACACCTGCAGCGAATGATAGTTCGACGATCCCGCGAACTCCCGGAAGTTCAGCTCCGCATAGCCCGGATACGGCCGCAGAAAATTCAACGGCAGCGCATTCGTTCCGCTGAACGAGAATCCAGCTTGCTGATACACCGAGGGCAGCCCCGCTTCCACCGTGGGCACAACGTTGTCGTTAAACCGCGACGGATCCTGCGCCGAGCGCTCAAACGTCCGGAAATACGGAATCGTGTTCAGATTCCTCTGCTGCACCAGGTGCCGCGACAGCGTGCCCACATACGCCACATCCAGCACCGCGCCGCGCCCGATATTGCGTTGCACGCCCAGCGAGAATGTGTGCACGTTCGGAACTTTTCCGTCCTTCGCATAGCCCACCATGTTGAACGGCGCCAGTGTCGAACTCTGGCTCCGCAAATCCGTCAGGTTCCCAAAGAAGAACCGCGGAGTCACGTTCGTCGGCGGTGTGCTCAACTGCGCCAGCACCACGTTCGCCTGCACGCGCTCATAGCTGATTCCATACCCGCCGCGCACCACCGTCTTCCCATCTCCCAGCGGATTCCAGGCAAAGCCAATTCGCGGCCCCCACTGCGGTCCGCGCGCATCGTAGCCCCCGCGCGGATACCCGTCCCGAGGCGATGTGATCCCCGTAAACGGATCGCCCGACCCCGGCACAATCAGCCCAACGTAGGTCTGCGGCAGCGTGTTCGCCATCGTCAGCGTCGGTGGTATCGCCCGCGGATCCACCGCGCGCGTCGCCGTCCCCACGCGCACCGGAGCATACAGGCTCACCGCCTTCTTCGCGTCATACAGCGACGGCACAAAAATGTTGTTCTTCAGATCCTCTTCAAAACTCGGCCCGACATGCGAGATCCGCAATCCCACATCCAGCGTGAATCGCGACGTCACCTTCCACGTATCCTGCACGAAGCCCTCAATCGTGTGATACATCACCCGTCCGTCTACCGGCTCCGGCGATTGCGAGAACTGCGTATACACGCCCAATAGCGCATTCGCGAACGGATGCCCCGTGTTGAATGGATTGTTTGCGTCGTTGTTGAAGTTGATGTCCCCGTTCACGCCATTGCGCGGCACATACAGAAACCGGTTCCGTTGGTAGAAGAACCCCGTCTTGAACGAATGCTTCCCCACGAACTTCGAAACATTGTTCGTGATCGTGATGTTCGCGTCTCCCGACGCGCGCGGCAGCTCTCCGTTCGCCAGATTCGGAAACGTCTGGTTGGCAATGCCCGCAAACGTCAGCGATGGCAGAAACGTCTTCGAGATCTCGTTCTCATAGAGCAACGGAAACGTGATCCCGTACCGCGCCCGTTGCAACCCGTCATCGTTCGCTCCGCACGTCGTCCGGCTCCGGCTCGGTGCGAACGTGAACTCATTGATCAGCGTCGGGCTGAACGTATGCACCACGTTCAACGACAGGTTCCGCGGCTCTTGCGTCGATTCCATCTCCGACAACGGCACGTTGAACGCCACGTTGTTGCAGCCGCCATAGCGCTGAATCGTGCGCTCCGAATTCTGTATGTAACGCCCCGACACCCTCGTCTTCGTCGACAGGTTCCAGTCGATGCGCACAATGTCCTCGCGCCGCGGCGTCTGGTTCGAAAACTGCGAACTGTAGTTGTATCGCGCTCCGCCCGCCGCATCGTTCGGCCCCGGAAAAATCCCCAGTATCTTGGCCCCATCGCCAAACAGCCGTGATGCCGGAATCACATTGCCCGGAAAGCACCCCGCCCGGTTCGCCGCCGTGCACGGATTGCTGTTCAGCGGATCCTTGATCAACACCAGATTGCCGTTGCCATCCGTGGTCTGTGAAAAGTCCCCGCGCCGCTCCAGTTCCGTGGGAACCCGCACCGTCTGCGGTGAACTCGGAATCGTCTGCCGGTAAAATTCCTGGTTCCAGAAGAAGAACAGTCTGTCCCGGTTCTTATTGAATCCCGTCCCCGGAATGATCACCGGCCCACCTACGTCGTACCCGTAGTAGTTGTAGCGGTACAGCCGCCGCGGCAATCCCAGCGCATTGCCGAAGTACCCGTTCGCATTCATCGAATCGTGCCGCCGGAAGTACCGCGCCCCCGCATGAAAATCCTTCCCGCCCGATCGCGTCGTGTACTGAATAAAGCCGCCCGCCGTCTTCCCATACTCCGCCTGATAATTCGAGGTCAGGATCTTCATCTCCTGAATCGCATCCGGATTCAGCGTCACATGCACCCGCTGGTTCGCCCCCGCAATCACGTTCGAAGACCCGTCGATGCTCACTTCCTTCTGCGTCCCGCGCGCCCCGTTGATGTTGAAGTTCCGCACTCCGCCGTCATTCGACACCTGCCCGTTCACGTTGCTCACCACGCCCGGCACTACTTTCATCAAATCCAGAATGTTGCGCCCGTTCAACGCCAGATCGCGGATCTGCCGGTTCGTCACCACCTCGCTCCGCTCGCCCGATTCCGACTTCAATTGCAGCGCCGCCGCATCGGCATTCACCTGAATGCTGGTGCCCGTGCTGTCCACCTTCAACTCGATGTCCAGGCCCTGCCGCGTACCCACTTCCAAGATCACGTCCTGCACCGTTACCGTCGCGAAGCCCTGCATCGTCGCTTGCACCGTATACCGCCCCGGAGGCAGCAGCGCAAACGTATAAACGCCCTCAGCCGACGTGCTGGTCTCCTGCTTCACGCCCGTCTCCGTCTGCGTCGCAATCACCTTCACTCCAGGCACCACCGCGCCCGAAGGATCCAGCGCCCTCCCCGTCAACGTCGCCCGAAACGTTTGGCCCGTCAGCAGCCCCGCGCAAAGCACACTCCACACCAGCATTCGAATAAAAGACATCGTAGTCGCAGCTCCTCTTGCCAGTGCAGTATATGCAACTCGCCGTAGCCTCCGCAATCTAAACACAGAGCCGCGCGCCGTGAGGGAGTTTCGATGGCCCACACCAACCCCCATGTCGAGCCATGTGGGGCAGACTTCAGTCTGCCGGGTCAACGGCCTTAGCGCCAATCAGACGAAAAACACGCGCCACGCCGTATTTACCAGCGCGTGCGTCACCATCGACGCGCGAATGCTCCCGCTCCGCGCATAGGCCAGCCCGTAAAACACTCCGGCAATCGTCGCCACCAGAGCGAACTTGATATTCGGAAACCCCCGCATCGGCAAATGCGCCGCCCCAAACAGGCACGACGTAATTGCGATCCCCCACACCAGGCTCCCCGTCAACTTCTGCATCCACTGTTGCAACAGCCCGCGAAAGAAAAACTCCTCCGCCAGCGCCGTCACCCACAACATCCCAATGAACGTGCCCACCGCCACCAGCGCCGTCTTCCCGCTAAAGCTGGACACATCCCGCATCCGCACAAACCCGATACTCCACGCCACAATCCCCACCAGCGGAATCGACAGCAGGAAGTACTTCGCTCCAATCCACCAATGCCGCGCCTGCGGCACAAATCCGAAATCCACTCGCTCTGCCCCGCGCACCAGCAGCACCGCATAGATCCCCAGCCGGATCCACATCAGCCGCCCCACAATATCGAGCGACGGCTTTCCCGCCGGATTCTCATAAATCGTAGGGAACAGACGTGAGAGAAAGATTCCTGCCACCAGCCCCAGAAACAGCAGATCGAACAGCAGGCCCTTCGGTGCAAGCCGGTACCACAACCCCACCACGATCGACAGCACGATCAGCGTCCCCATCCACTCCATCCGGAACGAACCCACCGGCACACTGAAGATCAGATACGGTACTACCGCGCTCGCCGCCATCGCCGCCGGCAGCCATCCGCGTAACCGCGCCACACGCTCCCTTACCCCCGCGAACCCCGTCCCGATGTACATCGTCGCTTCCAACAGCAACGCCGGCAACACCGCCATCCACACTGCCTGTGGGATATTCTGTTGTTGGGCATAGCTGATGGCTCCCACCGATCCAATCACCCACAGAGCCAGCGCCGCAATCCAAAACGGCGCCATCGTGTTCTTCATTTGCTCCATCGTAACATTCGCTGCCGACCCTCCCCCCAATCTCCTCAAACTCCTCCTCGAACGCGAAACCGAAACCTCCGCCATCCGCGGCAACTACGCCTATCAGCAGCGTGTCCGCATCGAAGAGCTCGATCCCAACGGCCGCAAGCGCGGCGAATACCGCGAGTCCCGCGAAGTCATCTTCACCCCGGCCGGCGAGCGCATCGAGCGTATGACCGGCAAGCCCCTGCAAACCCTCGATCGCCTCCGCCTCACCGAAGAAGACTTCCGCGACATTCGCGACGTCCAGCCCTTCCTCTTCACTCGCGATCAGCTCTTCCTCTACCAGGCCAGATTCAAAGGCGAAGAGTCGCTCGACGGCATCGCCTGCTGGGTGATGCAGATCGAGCCACGCCAGATCCTTGAAGGCCAGCGCCTGTTCGAAGGCTACATCTGGGTTGCTCAAACCGATTACTCCGTCATCCAGATGGAAGGCCGCGCCGTCCCCCAAATGCTCGGCAAGAATGAGAACCTCTTCCCGCGCTTCCGCACCACTCGCAAACAAGTGGACGGCAAACATTGGTTCCCCTATCGCACCGTCGGCGATGAAGTCCTCCACTTCCGCTCCGGCGACATCCGCCAGCGCATGGAAATCGAGTACAGCGCCTACAAGCGCTTCGCCGCCGAATCCACCATCCAGTTCCAGAAAGACCCGCCCAAACAGTAGTAGCCTGAATCTGATGGCACTCCCTTCCAGAAGGCACTTCTTCCTCGGCGCCATGGCCGCGCCGGTTCCGCTCGCCGGCTTTGGCAGCGTCGCCTCGCTCAAAGCCCTCGGCTACAAGCCTTACTACGACAAGCTCAATGTCGCCGCCGTCGGCTGCGGCGCGCGCGGTGGCGCGATCCTCAATGAAGCCGCCCGCACGGAGAACATCACCGCCCTCTGCGACGTCGACGAACAACGTGCCGCCGAGAACTTCGCCCGCTTCTCAAAAGCCCCCAAGTATAAAGACTTCCGCGTCATGCTCGACAAGGAAGCAAAGAACATCGACGCCGTCACCATCGGCATCCCCGACCACATGCATGCCACCGTCGCCCTCGCCTGCATGCAGATGGGCAAGCATGTTTACGTCGAAAAGCCGCTCACGCGCACACCATGGGAAGCGCGCCTGCTTGCCGACGCAGCCGTGAAATACAAGGTCGCCACGCAGATGGGCAACCAGGGCTTCTCCCACGAAAGCATCCGCGTCACCGCCGAGATGCTGTGGTCCGGAGCCATCGGCGACGTGAAGGAAGTACACGTCTCCTGCTCACCGGGCACGCATCCCACCGCACTCCAGCAATTGCCCAGCGAATCTTCCGTGCCGAAGAATCTTGATTGGGACTTGTGGCTCGGCGGCGCTTCCATGCGCCCATACGTCCCCGATCATTACGCCCCTTACAATTGGCGCGGCTTCTTCGATTTCGGCACCGGCCAGCTCGGCAATTGGGGCATCCATTCGATGGGCCCCGTGCACTTCGCTCTGCAACTCGAAGCGCCCACCAGCGTCGAGTTGATCCGTGTCGAAGGCGCCAGCAAGCTCACGTTCCCTTCGCGCGCTATCCTTCGCTTCGACTTCCCCGCGCGCGGCGCCATGCCTCCTGTCTCCATCTTCTGGCACGACTCGACGCGAGTCGGCGATGCCGAGACCTACAAGGTTCCCGGCATGGAGAACGAGACTATCCTCCCGCCCAGCGACAACCTATCGAGCAAAGGCCGTCCGATGGGTCCCGACGAGCGTGAAGGTCCGCGTCCATCCCGCAGACGCGATCCCAACGCTCCGCGTCAAGGTGCAGGCGGTCCCGGAGTAAAGGTCTTCGGCGAACCCGGCTCCCCGAACACACCCGGCATCCTCACCGGCAACGGCGCAGTCTTCCTCGGAAGCAAAGGCATGATGGCCACCGTCTCGCGTGGCGAAGGCGTGCATCTGCTGCCTGCCTCACGCTGGGCCGAGTACAAGCTGCCCCCGCAGTTGCTCACCCGTTCCCCCGGCCACATGATGGACTGGATCCGCTACGCGAAAGGCGGCGATCCGTCCTGTTCCCACTTCGGAATTTCCGGCCCTTATGTCGAATGGATGATGCTCGGCGTCATCGCCTTCCGCGTCCCCGGCAAACTCAATTGGGACAGCAAGAACCTCCGCTTCACCAACAGCGTCGAAGCCAACAAGTACGTGAAACCCACCTTCCGCAAGGGCTGGGAACTCAAACTGTAATGCGGCGTAGCCGCAAAACCAACAACGCTGTAAGACCGATGATGCTGAGGTTCACGGGTTCGGGGACATCCTCAACCAGGATGTTGTCAAACTCGCCACCCAACCGACCTGGAGTGTTAAGGTCGACATAGATTGCCACTGATCCCAGTTGGCTGATTTGCTGGCTCGTAATCGCATACTGCGGGCTCTGCCCCGAGATACCCCCGCCAAAATCGTATCTGCCGTACACGATTCCATTGATCCCATCCACGATCACCTCCAGTCTTCCTGGCCGGTCATACGTGGTGAATATCGGTTCGGGTGTTTCCCATGAGTTCTGACTATTTCCGGTTGCTCCGCGTGCATCAAACACCCAGAATCCAGTCGTGTTGGTCCCCCATCCCACGCTCAGGTTGTTCAGGATCTGCGCGGCCGCGCCGAAGTACACCCCTGTATTCGTGGTGGGCGTCCCGGAACTGACGGCATAGCCATCGAAGGACAAGATCGTTACCGATTGCGGGTTGATCGCTTGTGAGAATGGCTTTGCCGCGAATGAGATTCCACCGCAACACACCGGTGTGTCCCGCCCATCCAACACCCGCGTAGGAAGGTAGTTGCCGTTCCCTACGCGCATCCGCTGAGACCCGGTTGTTGTATCCTGCCATCCGTTCTGGCCCCCTAGAATGGAACCGTCGGCGTAGGACTCAAAGTCCTCGGTGAAGAGCACACCGCCGAAGGACAGCGGGCATGCACAAAGAAAAGCGAAGAGTAAGTGCCTGTTTTTCATGAAGATTTCTCCTCACGAATCTTGCGGCAGAGAGCGCACAAGCACAAGTGAACAAACACGGCAGACCCGGATTTGCCCGCTATTGCCCGCCGCTGCCCGTCGAATGAGGGTGCTAAAATGCCTCTTTTGCAATGAATGAAAACGGCGACATGCTGAAAGGTTGGAAGGCAATCGCCGACTACTTCCAGTCCAATGAGCGCACCGTGCGCCGCTGGCAAGGTCTCCCTGTTCGAAAAGTCGGAGGGTCGATCTACACAACCCGCAGCGAATTGGACGAGTGGGTAAAGTCAGGCGGGCGTCAGGCAGCAGCCCTGGCAACTCCGGAAGAAGCCCTGCCCCAGGCAGCGCCGGAGCCGGCTTCCAGCACTCCATCATGGAAGGTTCGGGTGATCGCTGTATTCAGCCTCCTTCTCTTGGCGCTCGTGCTGGCCTTGACCATGAATGAGGCCACTCCCCAGCGGATCATCACGCCCGGCCGGGCCTTGGCTCTGCTCCCGCATGCCCGAATTGCCGGGACTGACCATACACCAATGGGTGGCTTCCTTTCCTCATTCACTGGTGAGCTGTTTCTGTTTTTTCGGGAGCGCACTGGATTTGCTGTTTTTGACCTGCGCACTCTGCACAAGACTTACGTCTCCCCTGATCAATTTGCAGTCGAAATCTTTACCAGCCTCCCCGGCCACCGGTTTGCTTACTTTACCCATCCCGACCCTCCGGCGGTTTACCGCCTGGATGTGAAGACAAGGGAGGTGTCGAAGTTCTGGTCCAACGGCCAGATGCCGTTTTCCCTCACCCTTGCCCCTGATGGAAAGTTCCTGTTCATCGGCGCCAAGGTGAAGCACATCGTGCGGATCAACACAGACACCCGAGACGAGGTTCGCTTCCCATTGGACGGTCATCCAAAGGCGATCGAGTTTACTACCATCGCCGGACAGGATCAGTTGTGGATTGCGCACCAAGGTTACGGCCGCATTGGCTCCTTCGGTGCGGACGCAATTGAGACCATCGACCCCTGGACGGGCAGGTTCCTTCGCGATTCCTTCCTCAAGCCACACGTGGGCGCCAGCTTCGTGGTGCTGCCTCGCGTGCAACGGATCTGGCTCGACGGGAACGATGTCTGTCTCGGCAAGCAGTATCACACCGCCGCCTGTCCGCATTCCCCAGGCAACATCCTGCACGTTCTCAGTCCCGATCACTCCCTCTTGTTCACAGTTGGCTTTCCCTCCAAAAACGGAGCCTTCCTGTTTCCAAGTCCGGACGAGGCAAAGGTCATCATGGCTAGTGATGGCTTGCTGCGCACACTCGACTCACGCAGCGGACAGATCATCGAACTCGCCGACACAAAAGCTACGCAGGTTCTATGGGCGCCGGATGGTAGCGCCATCTATCTGCCCACTTCAGATAGGAAGCTCTTGATGGCGCCAGTAATGTCAGAGTCCTGTTTGGCAGGATTGGAATCGGCTATGCATGTTTGGAATGCCGATGGACACTCCCAGGACTCATTTGCCGCCTCGCACCTCACCCTGAGGGCGGGCGTGACCTTTGTGCCCGGCTTGATTGGGCAGGCGTTTCAATTCAATGGGAACACCAGCGCAGACGCTGATGCATCCAAGATGCACCGATTCCTTCAGTTGGGTGGCCTTTTCAGTTTCTTCCTCAAACGGAACAAGGCGAAGAGTTCCCAAAGCGTCGCTGATTGGCTCGACTCTGACGGGACCCGCTTACGCGTTTCGATCGAGCACAGCGGCGTGCTGGCAATCGAATTCGCACCCGCCGGCGGGAAGCAAGTCATCCAACGTCGCTCGACTGCCATCCTCTCCGTCGGCAAGTGGCATCACGTTGCATTGAATCTAAAGGGGCAGGGCTGGCAGAAGCCGTTGATCCTGACCTTATATCTCGATGCGGTCCCGCAGGGTTCGATCGAGATACCAATTCCTCCACCAACCCAGCCCTCCCTTTCCCAAGCTTCCCTTACCTTCGGCAAGAGCGGTTCTGCGGAAGGCTTTACAGGTAGCCTTGACGAGATCACGGTGCATACGCACGAAACGTCGGAAAGCGTACTTCGTACCTTTACCCAATCCTGGCTTGCGGGAACGTGCGCGCAGCAAGCCTTGCGGAATCTGCCTGCAAACTAGCCGAAAAGCAATGCCATAATGAGGCTATGGACGAGATCGTCTTTCAGATAGCCCCCAGCGAGGACTCCAGTCTCCTTGTGGCTTTCTGGGACGACCCCGATGGCGGTGGCATCACTACGCAAGCGCGTGACCTGCGTGAGTTGCGGGCGCAAATCAACGATGCCCTCGAGTGTCATTTCGGCACGGACGGTGCGCCAGCACTCTACTGAGCCGCGCGCGTGAGCAAGCGGACTAACCCTTCACAAACGGCTGCACCCACTGCCCCGCGATGTTCTTCGGATACGTCTCAATCCCCTCAAACCCCAGCCGCTCCGGCGGCTTCTCCGGCATGTACGCAGTCCCGAACACCCAGTCCCACACGCTCAACGTGATGGCGAAGTTCTTGTTGATCGGCCCGCAATCGGGATGGTTGTGGTGCCAGATGTGCATCTGCGGCGTGTTCAGCACATACTTCAAGGGACCCAGGGACAGCCGCATGTTGGCATGCGCGTAGTGCCCGATGATCGTATTCAGAATCCCGTAGTAAAACAGCACCGCCGGAGCGAACCCCAGCACAGCCGTCGGCACATACATCGCCACACGATAGACGAAGATCTCGCCCCAATGAAAGCGCCAGTTGCCGATCCAGTCCATGTCCACCACACTGTGATGCACCTTGTGGAAGCGCCACAGAATCGGCACTCGATGCAGGGCGTTATGCACGGCCCATTGCGCCAGGTCGAAAGCCGGAAGCAGGATCAGAAACTGCAGCCAGTACGGCTTGCCCTTCATCAGGTTCAGCGTCACCAGCGGATCGGGATTGTAGATCGCCAGCAGCTTCGCCGTCAGCACCGCGATCACGATGCCGAGGTACTCCGAGTTGAACACGATGTACAGTACGTCGGAGAGCAGCCCCTCACGAAACAGCTTCTGCTGTTTGCGCCAGGGCCACAACCGCTCGGCAATCACGAAGGCAATCGAGATGCTGAACAGCCACACCGCATAGACCATTCCGGCTTAGCCTCCAATGGCGTACATCGGCCGTGGCGGCGGTACGAACTTCTGGGTGTTGATCTCGTGCCCAAGCCACTTCGCCCGCACGTTGGCGCGAATCAGCTCCGCAATCTCCTCATCGCTTGCGCCGTTGCGGATCAGTGTCTTTACGTTCATCTCCTCAAGCGCGAACAGGCAGTACCGCAGATGCCCATCCGCCGTGAGACGGATGCGATTGCAGTTGAGGCAGAACGGCTTACTCACGCTGGCGATGAAGCCAACACCGCCGATGCCATCGGCAAAGCGGAACTCGGTGGCCGGCGCGCGCGGGTCCTGATCCGGCACCGCTTCAAGCGGCCCGATCTGCTCCCGCAGCATCGCCAGCATATCGTCCATCAGCAGCACTTTGCTCTTGTCCCAAAGCCCTTGCGAGTCGAGCGGCATGAACTCGATGTAGCGGATCTCGATGCCGCGCTCACGCCCGAAGCGCGCCAGCGGCACAATGTCCTGCTCGACAAGATCCTTCACTGCCACGGCATTGATCTTGATCGGCCCGAAGCCGAGCGAACGGCAGAGCTCAATGCCTTCGATCACCCGGTCGAAGTCGTCGCGCCGTGTGATCTGGCGGAAGCGTTCGCGGTCGAGCGTATCCAGATGCACGTTCAGCCGCCGCAAGCCCGCGTCATAGAGCGCCTGGGCATGCTGCGAAAGCAACACGCCGTTGGTGGTCATCGCAATGTCTCTCACGCCCTCAATGGCGTTGATCTTCGCGATCAGCACCGGCAGATCCTTGCGCAATAGCGGCTCGCCGCCGGTGATGCGGATCTTGTTCACGCCCAGCCCAACGGCCACGCGCACGAAGCGCTCTACTTCCTCAAAGGTCAGAATCTCCGGCTTCGGCTGAAAGTTCTTCGCATCCTCCGGCATGCAGTAGAAGCAGCGGATGTTGCAGCGGTCGGTAACACTGATGCGCAGGTTATCGTGCAGACGCCCGAATGTATCGACGAGGGGGGCCATTCGCTATTTGACCGCGAGCATCCTTTCAATGGGCAGCCGCGCCCGTTCCATCAGCTCCGCGGGCAGTTCCACTCGCGGCTCCAGCGTGCGCAACGAATCGCGCAGCTTCTCCAGCGTGTTCCGCTTCATGTAGGGGCACTCGCTACAGTTGCAGTTCTCGTTGGGAACGAAGTAGAACTTCTTGTGCGGGGAACGCTTCTGCAGGCTGTGCGCCACTCCGCTTTCGGTCATCACGATGAACTCATCGGCCTCATGGGTCGTGCACCAATCAATGATTCCTGAAGTGGAGCCGATGTAGTCGGCCATGCGCAGCACTTCAGGCGGGCATTCCGGATGCGCCGCCAC
>JAFDVS010000166.1 GCA_018268935.1 Acidobacteriota bacterium
TTAGGCCACCCGCTCTCTGACGTTGAATTCGAGTTTCCAGCGCCGCCCATCCTTGGCGACGCAGAACAGTTGCAGCACTCCGGTCTCGGTGACGTTCGATTCCAGGCCGACTCGCACCAGTTCCCCCGTGTGCCCTTCGAGGGTGACCTCAATGGGCGCCAACTCTTCCAACTCTTCCGGCGTCCACTGGTCGAGCATCTCGCCGGGGTTGTCGTTCTTGCGCGAGGAAGAACAGAAGAACCGGAAATCGGCAGGTTCGCCGACGATGAGCCCGAACTCGCGGTCCGGATACCCGTGGGAAGTACCTTCCTCCATACCGAATGGGACCACGGTAAGCGCCTTCATGGGCGGAGGCATCCCGGGGATCGCAGGCATCGCGGTCTCGATACCGACGTAGTAGGTGCGCGGCACACCACCGCGAATGCGCACGCCCTTGCCGCGCCGCGCAAGCCCGTAATAGGTGGCTCCGCGCGATACGGCATGCATCAGGTCTTCGCCAAGCAGCGGCTGGGCGGCGTCCATGCCTTCGGCCTTCAGCCAACTGTTGAGCACATCGAGAAGGCGGGCGCGAATCACGTTGGCGCGCAGCACGCCCCCGTTGAACAACACATGAGTCGGTGCTGCCAAGCCGCTGCCGGTGCGGCGCACCGCACCATGCTCGGCGGCCGATGCCTGCTGCCGCAGAAAGCGCGCCATCTGGCGGGTGATGGCGGCATCGGAAGCATAAGGCAAGCCGATTTCCTGCAACGCCACGCGGCGCTGGCGGAGGGGCATATCGTTGCTGGTCACCTCAGGCAGGAAGCCATCAAGCACGGTGCGCTCCACGTCTTCCTTGAGCAGCTTCGCTTTGATCGTACCGCCGACGAGGCCCGTACCGCGGCCGAGCAAGGTGATGGCGAAGTCCGCAGCCTTGTTGCCTTCCGCCAGCAGTTTCTCTTTGCCCTGGCGGCACTGCTGCCACAAAGCGTGGAACTGCATCATGTCGAGCTTGGTGTTCTTAGCGGCAAGCTGTGCCTCGACATGCCGGGCGAGAGCGAGATCCACGTTATCGCCGCCCAGCAGGATGTGGTCGCCGACGGCCACGCGCTCGAGATTCAACTCGCCACCGCGTTCGGTGACGGCGATGAGCGTGAAGTCCGTCGTACCGCCACCGATGTCGATGACCAGAATCAGATCGCCGACCTTGACGCGCTCACGCCAGTCGGGATGGCGTTCCAGCCAGGCATAGAATGCAGCCTGCGGCTCTTCGAGCAGCGTGACGTTGGGATAACCGGCTTCTTCCGCGGCCCGCTGGGTCAACTCGCGCGCCACGGCATCGAAGGATGCTGGCACTGTGACCAGAATCTGCTGCTGGCCGAACGGCGCATCGGGATGAGCGTGATCCCAAGCCTTGCGGATGTGTTCCAGGTAGCGGCGCGAAGCTTCCACCGGAGACACCTTGCGCGTGCCTTCGGGAGCATTGAGCGGAAGCAACGCCGCGGTGCGGTCGACGCCGCTGTGCGAAAGCCAGCTCTTGGCTGAGGTGACGAGACGATTCGAACGTTCCGTGCCGCGCTTCAACGCCAGCGCGCCGGTAACCATCGAGGCGTCGCTTTCCCAAGGCAGTTCCAATGATCCACCGGGGAAATCCTTCTCGTCCGGCAAATAGAGGGCGCTGGGCAACAGCGGCTCATCACGCACTTCGCCCGGATTCACCAGTTGTGGAACAGAGAGCAACTGCACTTCCGGCAGGTGGAACGGATCATCCATCTGCGAGGCATCCACGAAAGCGACACCGCAATTCGTGGTGCCGAGATCGATCCCAATTACGTAACGGCTGGACATCTCGTGTGTGTTACTCGATTTCGATTTCGGCGGGGGCAATGATGGTCATGTCCTGTTTCGGCCCGATGTTGGGCAGATCCACCTGGACTGCTTTCCATCCACGGTGACGCAGGGTGCCGCCCTTGGGAGGAGGTCCGGCCGGGACGTTGCCGATGAACTTCACGGCCTGCGCCGAGCCTGCGGCCGAAGCATTGGTAAACGTGCCTTCCACGCCGTCGATAGCCGGAGCGAGCTTCACGTAGCGCTCCAGGGCGCCCTTGCACTGCTCATGAAGTGAGCGGACCGCTGCTCCCACCTGGTCGTCGCTGTAGGCGGAAATGTCTTCCATCAGGAAGTCGACGAGTCGCGAATCCCTTTGCAGGATGCCGAGCAGTTGAAGAGCGCCGTCGCTCGGCTTGGCAGGCGGAGGAGGAGGCGGAGCGGGCTTCTCCTTCACCGGCTTGGCATAGCCGAACGCGGATGCGATGTCGGCTGCCAGCTCACCGGAGAAGAGAATCCCGAAGAAGCTGCGGAACGCAAGAGAAATACGGCTCAACGGTAACCTCTTATGGGATGATTCGGAAATTTGAGAAGACGCGAACCGGCTGTTAGGGCCGGCTGGTAAAATGCGTCACTTATTTAGGATACAACGCGGCCTTGGGTGGGATGGTCATCCGGATCGTGGCGAACAACGGAGGCATCGCGCAGCTTGGCCAGTTCCCGCCGCGCCACTTCGCTCCAACTGCTGCCCGGATCGAGTTTGAGGTAGGTACGCCAGTGCCGCTGGGCGCGCATCGTCTGGCCCGTGCGCTGGCACAGCAGCGCCATGTTGTAATGGGCATCCGCGTATTCGGGCGAGGCCTTGATCGCAGCCTGATAGTGCTGCATGGCAGCCGCAACGTCTCCCCGCTCGTCGTAGAGATTGGCCAGGTTGAAGTGGCCAAGGGCGTATTCGGGATTGATCCCAATCGCCTTCTTGTAGCAGCCGAGGGCTCGCTTCCACTGCCGCGCGTGAAAGAAGATGGTGCCGAGATTCACCAATGCGCCCACGCAACCGGGGTCGAGCTCCAGGGCGTGTTCGTAGGCGCTGACAGCTTCGTCCTTGTCGAGGCCGGATTGTTCGAGTTCCAACCCGCGCTGAAACCAGTCCGCGGCCTCGGCAATGCGCTTTTGCTCGCTCGCCTGCTCGCGCTCCTTCTGCTTTTCCGCGGGGAATGCCAACAGCCGGCTGATATCCACCGGATCGAAGTTGAACAGAAGCTGGCCGCTTTCGGCATGCATCTTCTGGCCATCGATGAGTACGTGGACATCGCCATGATCCAGCATCACGGTGACCTGTGACAAAGGATCGTGGATGCCATCGAGCTTTTCGCGAATGGCGCTGAACACACTGCGGATGTGCTTGGGCCCCAGTCCGCCCTGCTTCATCTTCCACAAAGTCTGTAAAGCTTTCAGGTCGGAAAGTGCGTAATCCTTGTGGGCTGTCATCAGCCCCGCGCGCTCCCAAATCCGCAATTGGCGTTCGGATACGCCGGAGACGCGCAACACCTGTTCCCTGGTGTAAGCCTGCTGGAACTGCTGTCTCGGCACGGAATCGCATTGTAGCAAAGCCGTGGCATCGAACACCGCACCGGATGTTGGAGCTAAGCTGGTCGGTGATGAAACTCCTCATTTTGCTCACTATTTCTGTGATAGGCGCCCGGGCGCAGGATCCCACTATCGCGATCATCGGGCTGCGCCACAGCCATGTGTGGGGGCATATCGGAAAGATGATCGACGGCAAGCCGGCGAAGCTGGTAGGCATCGCCGAAACGCTGCCCGACATGATCGCCGAGGCAAAGAAGCGCGGAGCGGCCGATGCACTGTTCTACGCCGACTACAAGAAAATGCTGGACGAGAAGAAGCCGTCCATGGTGTGGGCGTTCGTAGAAAACAACCGGCATCTGGAGATTGTGCAAGCATGCGCTCCGCGCAAGGTGCACGTGATTTTTGAAAAACCTCTGGCTGCTACGTTGCGCGATTCGCAGGAGATCCGCAGGCTCTCCCTGCAGCATGGCATCTATGTGATGACGAACTACCAGATGGCCTGGTGGAGTTCGCAGTACACGGCGAAGAAAGCCGCGGACGACGGCATGGTGGGCCAGGTGTGGCGACTGCGCGGCCTGGTTGGCCACGGCGGACCCGGCGGCGCCACAGGGTTGAACAAGGTGTTCTTCGATTGGCTCACCGATCCGGAGAAGAACGGCGCCGGCGCGCTGATGGACTTTGGCTGCTACAACGCGCTGTGGAGCCTGTGGTACCTGGGCAAGCCGGAGAGTGTCTTTGCACAGGTGAATCAGCTACGGCCTGGAGAATTTCCAAAGGTGGAAGACAATTCGACCTTTATCTTTTCTTACAAAAACGGCGTGGGTTTGTTTGAAGGAAGCTGGGATTTTCCGCGTAGCTTCCAGGACCTGGAAGTGTTCGGACGCAACGGCAGCCTGTACCTGCGGAACGGATCAGTGGAGTTGCGCAAGGGCCGCGAAACCGGAGTGGCGCTGCCTGTGGAGCAACTGCCGGCCGAGCGCGCTGAGCCCATCGCTTACATGATGCATTGCATCCGCACGAAGCGGCCGCCTGAAGGTCTTGTGGCCATCGATATCAATGTGGACGTAGTGGAAATTATTGAAGCTTCAAAGAAGAGCGTGAAGGAAGGCAAAGCGGTCAAGCTTCCCCTCTAGCAGGGCTGCGGAAATATCCCCGAAACCGCGTGCTCACACGCGCGGCTCAGTAAAGAAATAGACCCCGGATTTGAAACCCGGGGTCTTCCAGTGGAGAAGAAACAAAGAAGCAAACTTTGTGAACAAGAGAGCTTAGGCGAGGCGCTTCCGGCCCCAGAAACCAAGACCAACCAAACCGGCGCCCATCAAAGCGAGCGAAGCAGGTTCAGGAGTGGTTTCATCGGCCGTCGGGCTGCCGTTCACCACGTCATTGCCGCAGGTGGCGGAAGCAAAGTGGAGGACACTGTTGCTGTCGCTCAGGGCGTTCAGGAACGCGGTGGTGTTAGCGGCGTTGGCGATATCGGTGAGCAGCGTGAAGTTGATGGCGACTTCAATCTCGTAGGGGGCGGCGAACAGAGTGACATTGCGGGAGGCTCCGGAGCTGCGAACAGTGGCGCCCGTGGAGTTGCCCCACACATTCTCGGTCGGCCGGTAGGTGCCACCAGAAGGATTGCCCAATACCGTGGATGCTGTCAGGAAGCTGCTTACGGAGTAGAGGTTGGCCGCGGTCATGCCACCGCCACCGGTGGTCGTATTGTTGTGAGAGACAAGTGGGATCGCCCAGCGGTTAGCGCCGTTCGTGAGCAACACATCGCCGGGGTTCACGCTTGGGAAGCTACCAATAGTGATCGGACCCAGCCCCGTATCGCCGCCATTGGCGCCGTAGTTCATGTGAACAATCACCGTAACGTTGTTTCCCGTATTGCTGATGGAAACGAGATCAATGTCGAAAGAGCGCAAAAGCCCGATTACGTCCCCGTTGCTGGAACCGTTATTATTCGAGCCTGCATAAGCATCCACTGCGACAAGCGAAGCAGCGGGGGCGAGACCAGCCATTCCCAAGGCTAGTGCCAGCGAAAAAACCATCTTCATGTCTAGTTGAGTTCCTCCATTTGTAACCTGATCCACGATCTCACGAGAAGGAAAGAATGGGAATGAACGAAAGGTTGGTCTAGTACCGGAACAAAACAGGACTAGTTGCGTGACGGAAGTACCATTACCAGCGTGGCCTTAACGTCAGGTAAAAGCCTTATTTTCAATTGCTTGTCGAGTCTCTTCAAACCAACCAATTCGCGATTGCGGCGCCGGCGTAGGCTAAGAAACTCATGTAAGAAAACTGAAGAATTGGCCATTTCCATCCGCCTGTTTCCCTGCGGACGACGGCTAAAGTCGACATGCATTGCATGGCGAAGGCAAAGAAAATGAGAAGTGCAACGGCGCCGCCGAGGGTGAGATCGTTCTGTAGAGCCTTCTGCAGCCCGACGGAATCCTCGGATGCGGCTTGTCCTTCAATGCCGTAGATTGTTCCCAGCGTGCCGACGATGACTTCGCGGGCAGCGAGCGAGGTAATCAAGCCGATGCCGATCTTCCAGTTAAAGCCAAGGGGCTTGATCACCGGCTCGACGGTACGGCCGATCGTGCCGGCGACGCTATCCTCAATGGCTGGGGGCTTCCCGTCTTTGAGCGGCAGATGCGCCATTATCCAAAGGACAATCGCCACCGTAAGGATGACCGTACCGGCGCGCTTCAGAAAGGCGATGGCGCGGTCGGTGAGGCGAAGCCCGATGCCGCGCAGGGTAGGCCAGCGATAGGGCGGCATTTCGAGAAGGAATGGGGTGCGGTCACTTTTCAGGATGGAAGATTTGAGGGCCCGTGCCGTTGCCACGGCAGCGAGGAATCCGAGTAGATATAACCCCAGCATGGCGGCAGCGCGAGTGCCAAGGAACGGCCCCAGCAGCGGTTTCTCCGGAAGGAACGCGGCGATGATCAGCGTGTAGACCNNCGGCAGCCGCGCCGAGCACGTCATAAAAGGAGCGATCAGGATGGTGGCGATGCGGTCCCGTTTGTTTTCGATGGTGCGCGTCGCCATGATCGCGGGAACGGCGCAGGCATAGGCGGATAGGAGGGGAATGAACGACTTCCCTTGAAGACCGACTTTGGCCATGGTGCGATCGGCGATGAGTGCCGCGCGGGCGAGGTATCCGGAATCCTCCAGGATCCCGATAAACAGGAACAGCAACAGAATCTGGGGCAGAAAGACGATGACGGAACCTACGCCGCCCCATACTCCTTCAATAAGCAGGTCGCGCCACCAGACATCGGGCAGATGCTTCGCCAGCCAGCCGCCGGAAGACGCGATGAGCTTTTCCACACCTTCCATTAACGGTTCGGCGCCGCTGAACATGGCCTGAAAAACAATGACGACTAGAGCCAGGAATACGAGAGGGCCGGCTATGGGGTGAAGGAACAGCGCATCCAGTCGCCGTGTCCAAAGAGGGGGAGCCGGAGGCCGGTATTGGGCCTGGGTTCCGATTTTGGCCGACCATTGGCGGCAGCGCGGGACATCCTGCAATACAGGAAGTTCGACAGGCTTGGGCACGGCGAACTGACCTGCAAGGAAGTTGCGGACGGTATCGATCCCCTCGCCGCGGGCGGCGCTGATCAGAACGACAGGAGCGCCGAGTTGGGACGCCAGTTTCTCGGTATCGATGGACCCGCCGCGTGAGGTGAGATCGTCGGCCATATTGAGCACGACGATGGTGGGAGTGCCGGTGGCTAATACGGGGGCGGCCAGCATCAGGTGGCGCCCAAGATTCGTGGAATCGAGGATGAGGAGGATCGCGTCAGGCTTGCGGATGCCAGGGACCGCGCCCATCAGGGCGTCACGCGTGACTCGCTCGTCTTCCGTGCGGGGGTCAAGGCTGTACACGCCGGGCAGATCCACCAGTTCGGCTTCCACCCCATTGGGCAGACGGGTGATTCCGGAATGATGCTCCACGGTGACGCCAGGGAAGTTGGCGACCTTCTGGCGCAGTCCGGTGAGCGCATTGAATAGGGTGGATTTACCGGCGTTGGGAGGGCCTACCAGGGCAACCGTGCGCATGTTGCCGGATTGCGCCGCAACGGCTGAAGACGATGGCGCGCAGTGTCCGTTGCCGCTCATGGGGAGCCGCTACTTGGCGTGCCGGATTTTCAGATGCCGGGCTGTTTCCTTCCGCAGCGCGACTTCGGACCCGTCCACACGAAACACTTGCGGGCAACCGCCGGGTGCGCTCCTTCCGGCAGCGATGACATGGCCGGGGAGGAATCCCATTTCCATCAGACGCCGGGACATATCTTCCGGTAAATCGAGTTGTTCGAGGATAGCTTCCTCGCCTTCGCGCATTTCAGCTAGAGTGCGGGAAGTGGCCGTCTTACGGTGGTGCATCTTATTGAAACTCAGTTGCAGCACGCTTTCAGTATGCTCCGGGGGCAGTTTGATGTCAAGTGGGCACTACACCTGAGAAAATGCAAGTCGATGGCAGGGGACGGGCATCAACTGGTGTGATCGTGAACAATCTTCCACCCGCCCGCGGTCTTGCGCAGGATGAGCGTGAACCAGCCGCTGGCGTCTCCGCCTGCCTCTTTGCCGCGCGTCAGTTGAAAGCGGCCGGTGACGGTGGCGACATCGGCGGTTAATGGCCGGACAGTGAGATCGGTGAAGCGAAGCGTGCCCATCTGCTGGCGGCTGGAATACTTCTTCTGATAGCGAACCAGCACCTGCTGGTAGCCCTTGGTGACTCCGGCTGCTCCGACATAGGCCGTATCGGGCGAGTTCTCGTAGGTACGCATGAAAGCCGGAATGTCGCCGCGGTTCCAGGCCTCGCTTTGTTCGGTGAGCAACTTGACGATGGTATCGGCGGGTTCGGCCGCGGCAAGGGTGAAGCTGAAGAACAGGAGTCTCCACATGAGCACCAGAGTAACTCGCTACAATTAATAAATTCCATGCGTTGGTCCAAACTGTTTATTCCCACTTTGCGTGAAACACCCGCGGAGGCTGAGGTTGCCAGCCATCAGCTTCTACTTCGCGCAGGCTATGTTCGCCAGCTTTCGGCAGGCCTCTATAACTATCTGTACCTGGCACAGCGTTCGATCCTGAAAATCACCGCCATCGTGCGGGAAGAGATGGATGCGATCGGCGCGCAGGAGATGTATCTGCCCGGGTTGAATCCGGCGGAGGTGTGGCAGGAATCCGGGCGTTGGGACGTGATGGGCGCGAACATGTTCCGGCTGAAAGACCGCTGGCAGCGCGATTACTGCCTGGGCATGACTCACGAAGAGATCATGACCTACGTGGCCCGCGGGGAACTGCGCTC
>JAFDVS010000167.1 GCA_018268935.1 Acidobacteriota bacterium
AGACATGCCTTCGCCCTCGGTGACGATTTCGGTGATGAGCCTCGACACGTCTTCGTACTTGTCGATGGGGTCGGAGAAATCATCCTGTATCAGCTTGGAAAACTGCGCGGTGCGCGGTTCGGGGCCGACGGAGACGGAGCCTTGGGTGGCTTCGGCCAATTCCGCGGTGAGGTTGAAATTGTTGCGTTTCACCCAGCCCTGCTCAAAGGCCTCCTGAAACAAGGGGAGGATGCCATTGAGGTAGAGGTCGGCAATGGAGGTGAAGCGGGGAAGATCATCGCCCTGGGTCTCGGTGACGGTTGAGCCGAGCATGGTTGAGGCGAGGCTATCTCCGCCCGGGCCGAGATAATAGAGGCTGGTCAATTGAGTGCGCAGTTTGTTGCGCAGGTCAGTGTCCGGGACCTGCATCACGATTTGTTCGATGTGGCTTTTGACCTCGAAGGCAAAGAGTTTTTCAAAGAGCGCGGTGACGCGGGGGCCGAAGGGGTTGGCATCCTGCATCCAGTCGCCGGACTCGTACAGGACGAAGCGTTGTGCCGTATCCTGGCTCAGGGAGGCGAGGGGGATTTCGACGTCTTCCATCTGGGCACGGCCGCCGGTGAAGACTTTTTCGTGCCAATCGCGGAAGACCCAGTTGCCGATGTCGTTGCGGGGGGGCAAGACGAACCATGCGCGTTCGCCGAGCGTGCGGAGCAGGGTTTGGACGTAATGGACGTGGCGCATCTCTTCGCGCGCGGCCATGAGGATGCTCTGCTTCCAGGCGCGGGCTAATTCGAACTGCATGGCGCGGCGGGGATTCTCTCCACTTGCGGAGAGAAACTCCTCGGGCATTGTTTTGAGCGTGTAGGCGGCATACAGGTAGGCACACAAGAGCGTATGCTCCACCTGGGCCGCCTCACGCAAAAGGGCTACCAGCAACTCACGATTTTTTTCAGCCATCTCACACCGTTCTTTCTATCTGCGGACCCGGCCCACCCATTTTTTCCAGATCGCATCATCGTACAACATCTGGAGGAAAACGCCACCGACGACGCTGCGGGCCTGGAACCCGCGCATGGTGCCCTCCTGGGTCCAATACCAATCGGTCATGGGGACGCGGGTTTCGGACTCGTTGAGAAAAGAGAAGACGGGGGCGGTCAAGGTTTGGAAATCGTCGCGCGAGCCGGTGAGGGTGGCGGTCCAGAGAATCCAATCGAGCTTGGTGTAGGATTCGCGGTTATCCAAGGGGAGGCCGTATTTTTTCTGCATTTGGCGGTAATAGTTCATTTCTTTGCGGGCGACTTCGGGTGGGAAGAGGCCGAGGCCGAGAATGCGATCCCACACGAGGTTGTACTTCTGGCTCCAGGTGCCTTTTTGGCCGAAGGCGAGGGAGTAGTGGTCGCCGTCATCGGCCATGGTCATCCATTTGCGCGCGTAGTCTTTGGCGAGCTTGGTGTATTCGGCTGCCTGCGCGGTTTGGCCGAGTTTGGCGGCCAACTGGCCGAAGGCTCCGAGGGCGACGATCGCCTTGATGGAGAGATTGGTATTGCGGGCGAGGTGGCCGGCGAAATCATCGGTGCTCAACTGGTTGTCGGGGTCCATGCCCTTGTCCTTCAGGTAGTCCGCCCATTTGGTGAGCAAGGGCCAGTATTTTCGGGAATATTCGGCATTTCCGTCGGCCTTGGCGAGGGCGGCCATGAGGATGAGCATGTTGCCGCTCTCTTCAACGGGCATCTGGCGCTCTTCGGTTTTTTCACCGCCGCCGTAGACTTGGCCGTTGGCAAGCGGATAGGTGCCGAGGTCGTGAGGGGCGTAGGGCCACGGCCAGCGCTTCATCTGGGCGTAATCGAGGATGGGGGTGGTCATGCCTTTGAGCAAAGCCGGGTTGAGCAAGAGGAAGAGCGGCGCGGAAGGATAAGTGACGTCGACGGTGGCGATGCAGCCATTGGAGAAATTCTCTTTGGAGAAGAAGAGGGGCGTGCCATCGAGTTCGGCCACGAGTTTGTGGGCGGCGATGGCCTGGCGGTAGGCGAGAATGGCGATCTGGGCGTATTGGCCGCCGCCCGCTTTGACGAGGTCGGCGGTGAGTTGGGAATCGAATTGCTTTGCCCGTTCGAGGAGGGCGGGCATGTCCTTCACAGCGGCCTGGAGCATCTGAGCGGGGCCGTCGCCATTGCGGCGCCAGTAGGGGCGCAGATTGCGGTAGAAATGCTGAATGCTGAACTGATCGTCGTAGGCCACGACGACGTGGCGAGAGACGGCGGTGGATCCGACTTTGCCCAAGTCAAAGCGCGAGGCGAGCACCATGCCCTGGCGCGAGGTCTGGGCGGGAGGCTCGGTTTCATCGTTTTCGGGCCAGACGCCCTTGGCGGTGAATTCATTGCGCAAGGTGGTGTGGGCGAGAGCCGTTTGGGTGCCGCTTTGGGGCGGGGCCACCAGATACAGATAGCCCCAATCGATGCGCAGATTGTCGCCTGCCTTCTGGAGCACGGGTTGTTCCATGGAGCCTGCGCGGAGCACTTCCATGCCGCCATAGCGGATGCGCGAGACATGCACGCGCTGTTCGGGGGCGTTCACTGAAAGGGCGGCGCCTGCGTCGAAGTACAGCGACACGTCGTGTGGGCGGGCGTCGGTGGAGGCGGCGTCGAAGATGACGTAGGTGGCGGGGCGCGAGAGTACATCGAGGTCGTCGGCCAGGGCTGGGGTGAAGAAGGTCACTGTCAGCCTGACGCCACGATCTTCGAAGGTGTAGATGGTGCGGGTGGGAGTGACCTGCAGCGAGGTCTGCTTCATGGCGGGGCCACTGCGGACCCACTGGCCGAGGAATCGCAATCCGACGCCATCGATGCGGGCCACTCCGGCGAGTGGATGGTCGGTTCCGGTCCAGTGTTTGGTGGCTGTGGATAATCTATCCGCGGTGGACCAGATGCTGAAATAGGGGTCATGGGCGATCAAGGGGACGGCCGGCGGCCGGAGTGGGGGCAGGGAATTGCTCTGTCCCCACAAGCAGAGGGAAATACCAAATAGAATGTATTTCATAAACCTCTAGTCTAGGCTTATGGGGAGTGTGATGTTCGCAGTTGGACTGCTGGTTCTCGCGGTTGCGCCATACGCCTGCTGAGTACGGCTACAAGGTCCCGATGCTGCGTGCGCCTCGTCACTTGAGGTTGGGGCAATCAAGGGCGTGCGGCGCATAATGGCTGCATTGTGGCTGGACTCGATGAATCCTGCGGACTGCGAGGTTGGCCGTGATGTTCGATTTCACGACTCCCCCTTCTTGCTGAATGATTGCTATGACGACCGGGGGAACCGCAGTACGGCTGGTCTACCACTCGAAGGGGTCGGAAAAAACCGTTTTGGGGCGGTTTCCGGTCATTTCACAATGCTCTTCGGCGACAGTCACCGGCTGGATGTGCCGGCAGCAATTTTCTCACCGGGCCGGGCTGTTCCATGGATCGAATCAAAGGGGTAGGATTCGAGCGCGTCTTCTTCACGCGCTCTTGCGCCGGCGCGTGGCCGATTTGACCCTTGCACGGATCTGCCGCAGGCGGTTCACTCGACGCGGATGTTGCGCAACTCTCCGTTTGCGGAAAGCGCATACCCGCAGGAATCCCTTATGGGCGGGATGACGGTGGGGAGAAATCCTGATGGATCGAGAAGGCAGCGTGCGGGGCGGGGATCGCGTGGCCGTGAGGATGTCTTTCCACGGCGCTAGTGTGATAGATTCGAACGCAGAACGAGGTAGTCTCCAACATGAAACAAACGATCCAACGGATGCTCCCCATCCTGTTCCTGGCTTCGACTCTCCATGCCCAGGATTTCCGTGCCAGCCTCACTGGACTGATTACGGATCCGGCCGGCGCCGCAGTGCCCGGAGCGAAGGTGAAAGCGCTGAATACGCGGACGAACGCGGCTTCGGAAGCTGTGTCGAACGAAGCGGGCCGCTATTCCATCCCCTTCCTCATTCCGGGCGATTACACGGTGGAAGTGGAAGCGAACGGGTTCAAGAAATTTATCCGTGAGAAGGTGGAGTTGCAGATCAGCGTGCGCGCGGCGCTCGATGTGGCGCTGGAACTTGGGGCGCAATCGGAGAAGATCACGGTGAGCTCGCAGATGTCGCTGCTGGAGACGGAGACGGCGTCTCGCGGCGGCATCGTGGACAGCAACCTGCTGCTGAATGTGCCGAACGCGGGGCGCAACGTGTATCAGCTTGCGTTCGCGATGCCTGGGGTTTTCAAACCTTCGGTGAATCAGGGGACGGAGTTCTCGCTGGATGGGCTGGCCAACTCGCGGACTGCGATCAATGGTGCTGCGTCGGGGTTGGCGGGTACGGAATCGAATACGGACATCCTCATTGACGGCACGAGCGACGCCAAAGGCGACCGGCAGGTGGTGATGATTCCGGCGCTTGATTCGGTGCAGGAGTTCCGCGTGCTGACGAACATCTTTGATGCACAGTACGGGCGCACGGGCGGCGGCATTATTACGACCACAACAAAGTCGGGCACAAATGATTTTCACGGCGCGATGTTCGACCGCTATTTCGACAACCGGCTGGCGGGGAACACGTGGTCAAACAACCGGCAGGGAGTGGCGCGTCCGGACCGCACGGCGCACAACTACGGCTTCCATTCGACCGGCCCGATCTGGATTCCGAAAGTGGTGGATCTGCGCAACAAGCTGTTCTACATGGTGAGCTACGATTCGAATCCTTCGAACAGCCTGTATACCAGCCAGTTCACCACTCCGCTGCCGGAGATGAAGCGCGGGGACTTCTCCAATCTGCGCGCGGCGACGGGGGCGGCTGTGACGATTTACGATCCGAAGTCGACTCGCGCCAGCGGCACTAATTTCATTCGCACACCGTATGCGGGAAACCGTATTCCGACGGCGGAGATCAATCCGGTGGGAGCGAAGATTGTCGGTTATTATCCGGATCCGACGATTCCCGGGGAAGGGCCGGCGCAGGTGAACAACTTCTTTCAAACCTCGGACAACAGCGGCGAACTGTGGCAGTGGACGGGGCGCCTGGATGTTCGCGCGAATGACCGGCGGGCGTTCTTTGGGCGTTATGGAGAAACGAACATGACGCGGTGCTGCGATCAGCGCTATCCGTCGGGCAACCCGGCGGAGACGAGCACGATTCTGCCGCGCGTGCGGCGGGGACGTACGATCACGATCGACTGGACCGAGGTTTTGAATCCGTCCACTACGTTGAACGTGCGCGTTGGCATGGCGCGATTGGAGAATCTGGCGGGCAACGATGCGACGCTGAATTTCAATCCTCGGGATCTGGGTTTTCCGGAGTCGATGGTATCGGGGATGCTGCGTCCGCAGTATCCGTTCATCGGCATGGGGACCTATATGTCGCAGGGGTCGGGTCCGAACACGCAGGCGGATGATACGTACACGTTGGGCGCGACGGGCGGCAAGACGATGGGCACGCATGTGATGAAGTTCGGTGTGGAAGCGCGCGAGTTCCGGACGAATGTTTCGTCCTATGGCAACTCCGGCGGGAACTTCCAGTTCACGCGGCTTTGGACGCAGGCGGATCCGAACCGTGCGGACGCGTTTTCGGGCAATGAGATTGCGAGTGCGCTGCTGGGCTATCCGACTTCGGGGAGCATCGACATTCCTATTATTCCGGCGTACAAGAGCCGCTATTACGCGCTGTTTTTCCAGGATGACTGGAAGATCACGCGCAAGCTGACGTTGAATCTGGGGATGCGTTGGGATTATGAATCGCCGATCGCGGAGCGCTACAACCGGCAGACACGCGGGTTCGCTTTTGGGCAGCCGAGCCCGATTGCGGATCAGGTGAAGTCGAAGCCGGGGATTGAGAATTGCGCCGCTTGCCGCGCGCTGACCGGTGGACTGCTCTATGCCGGGTCGGAGGGGGATGCGAGATACGCGTTCGCGCCGGACCGCAACAATTTCCAGCCCCGTATTGGTGTTGCTTACTCTGTGGATAGCAAGACGGTGATCCGCGGCGGATTCGGGCTGTATACGCTTGGCCAGTGGGCGCTGGGGCCAAGCACCGGGTTCTCGCGCGCGACGCCCATGATCACGACGGTGGATAACCTGACGCCTTCGGGGTCGCTTTCGAATCCGTTCCCGAACGGGCTGCTGCGGCCGGTGGGCTCGAGCCTGGGGACATCCACGGACCTTGGGCTGGGCCTAGGGTTCGCGTACACGGATCGTCCGCTGCCCATTTCGAAGCAGGTTTCGTTTGGTGTGCAGCGCACGTTCTTTGGAGTGCTGGCGGATGCCAGCTACGTGGGCAATTTTACCAACCAACTGGCGATCAGTGGCCAGTTGAATTCGATTCCGGTTTCGGAGCTTGGGAAGGCGGCGACGTATTACAGTGAACGCGTAGCGAACCCGATGGCCGGGCTGTTGCCGAACAATGCCGCGCTGAACGGGGCGACGATTCCGCGGCAATCGCTGCTGGTGGCATTCCCGCAATATTCGGGCGTGTCGGTGAGCAACATACCCGCGGGGAAGACGCGTTACGACGCGTTCCAGTTGAGCGTGCGCAAACGGTTCTCGCATGGATTGAATTTGCAGGCGAACTACATGGCGGCGAAGAACCTGGAACAGCTTCAGGTGTTGAACGCCCAGGACATCAATGCCAATGATTTGCTGAATCCGGTGCTGGAGAAGCGGCTGACGATTTTCGACGTTCCGCAGAAGCTGTCGTTCCTGGGGACGTATGAGCTGCCGTTTGGGAAAGGGCGGCTGCTGGGGGGATGGCGTTTGGGATGGAACTGGACGTTCCAGCGCGGATTCCCGATCGATTTTCCGAACGCCGCACCGCTGGAAGCGCGGAGTGCGAAGCTGCCCTCGGACCAGCGCAATCTGAACCGGTGGTTTGACACGAGCCTGTTCCCGCGCGTTGCCGGGCCGGCGCCGTTCACGCTGCGCAATTTTCCGACGCGGTTCCCGGACGTGCGTTACATGGGCTTCAAGAACTACGATTTCTCGATTGTGAAGGATATCCCGATCATCAAGGAACGGGTGAAGACGCAGGTTCGGGCGGACTTTATCAATTCGCTGAATACGCCTTATTTCACGGGGCTGGTGGGGAATCCGCCGAACGTGACGAGTGCGAATTTCGGGCAGATCCGGCCGCAGCAGGATAACGCTCCGAGGACGGTGTATCTGGAGTTCCGGATGACGTTCTAGGGTTGGGGTGGGGTGGGTGGTGAACCCAATCCTGGCCGCTGATGGACGCCGGTGAACGCTGATGGTTGGCGGGCAGCGGGTCATCGACTGGTTCGACCCAAGCACCGCCGCGGCGGACACGGTCGAAGATGCTTGGAGGAAGCTTACCCAGTGCACTGGGCGGCAGACTGAAGTCTGCCCCACATGGGGCCATCGGAACTCCCTTGGGAATGACTGCATGCGTTTCTGCCACTCGGATTGCGTCACCTCATACTGAGCTACCCAGAAACCACGGCGCGGGCGCCTTCGAAGGGACGGGTCTGTGGAGACAAGAGAAACGCCAGTAGTGTGAAGGACGAGCCCATGCGGGTCCACATTATTTGTGTCTCCTCTCTGCCCCCGCATGTTATAACATGCAACTTATGAAGGTGGCCGGGGCCCAAGGCGTCCTGCAACGCCCGGAGCGTCAGGACGTGATTCAACACGTGGAGAGAATTCTCGCGACGCCTCAATTTGCGCGTTCCGAGCGCACCAGCCAGTTTCTTCGCTTCATCATGGATAAATGGCTCGATGGCCGTGAAGCGGAGTTGAAGGAATACCTGATCGGGACGGAAGTGTTCAGCCGGGGGGAAACGTTCGATTCGCGGACTGATCCGGTGGTGCGGACGCAAGCGCACCGGCTGCGGGCGGCACTGCAGGCTTACTACGAAGAAGAAGGCGCGGCGGAAGTGCTGCGGATCGAGGTGCCCAAGGGCTCCTATGTTCCGCAGGTGCGGGCGGTGTCGGTGGAGCCGGCGCCGATCCCTTCCTCGGAAGCGCCGGTGGAGGCGAAGCGCAGTTGGAAGCGCTACTGGCTGATTGCCGCTGTGGTGATGGCGCTTGCCGCAGGGTATTTTGGAATTCCACGGGGAGAACCGCCGTTTACGAATCGGATCGAATCGGTGCTGCGGATTCCGGCCGAAGCGCAACTGCTGCCGGACAGCGGCATCGGCAGTCTTTCTCCGAACGGAGTGCATTACGTTTTTCCGGCTGCGAAGGCTACGGGAGAAATCTGTCTGTGGCTGCGGACGCTGTCGCGTCCGGGGATACAGGCGCTGCCGGGCACGGATGGCGCCTCGCTTCCGTTCTGGTCGCCGGATAGCCGTGAAGTGGCTTTTTTCGCGCAACAGAAATTGAAGCGGATCCTGCTTTCGGATTCGACGGTGCAGGTAATCGGGCTGGCGCCACAACCGAGGGGGGGATCGTGGAATCAGCAGGGGCAGATACTTTTTGCGGCGCAATCGACGGGGCCGTTGCACATGGTGTCCTCTTCGGGCGGCGCCGCGGTGCAGGCGACGGCGCTCGATTCGTCGCGGGCGGAGAATCTGCACCGGTGGCCGTGGTTTCTGCCGGGAGGGAAGAACTTTCTGCTGTATGTGCGGAGCCTGAAGCCGGGACTGAGCGGGATCTATTTCGGGACGCTTTCGGGCGGGGATCGCCCGGCGACGACACGGCTTCTGATTCCGATGGAAGAGATCAGCGCGGCGGAATATGCCGAGTCGCCGGACCGGCGCAGCGGGTATCTGGTGTATCAGCAGGCGGGGGCGATCTTCGCTACGCTTTTCGATCCGGGGAAGGGAACTCTCACCGGGAAGCCGGAACTGGTGGCCACGGGCACGCCGCAGACGGGGGCGGCGACGTGTTCGTTTTCCACGGCGGGAACGCGCTACATGCTGATTACTCCGAGCCTGTACCGTTCGAGCCAGCCGACGTGGTTTGATCGCGATGGGCGGAGGCATGGCACGCTGGGCGAAGCGCGGGACTATGGCTCGCTGCGCATTGCTCCGGACGGGATGAGCGTGGCGATGGAGGGGATGGATACGGACTACGGCACGCGGGACATTTCGATTGTGGACATTGCGAGTGGGGCCTCGCGCCTGGTGACCACGGATCCTTCGAATGACGGGGATCCGGTGTTCACGCCGGACGGGAAGCAGATGTTCTTCCAGAGCGGGCGCTCCGGGCTGCCGCTGCTGTACCGGCAAAATCTGCTGGCATCGGAATCGGCGGAGCGGGTGGATGCGGCGCCGGACCACTCGCAGTTTCCGCAAGACATTTCTTCGAAAGGGCTGCTGCTTTATCAGGTGGACCGGACGGAAACGCAATTCGATCTGTGGACGCGGACGCTGACAGGGGCGGGCGTTGCGGTGACCAACGGGAAGGGGAACGAGCGGTGGGGGCGGTTCTCGCCCGACGGCACGATGATCGCCTATACGTCGGACGAATCGGGGCAAGACGAGGTGTATGTTCGGGAGCTTGGGGCGAATCCGCGGCGGTGGCGGATTTCGATGAGCGGGGGCGGGCATCCGCGGTGGGTGCGGAGCGGGAAGGAACTGTTTTTCATTGCGGGGGAACCGGCGGTGGCAGCGGTGTCGATCCACGCACCCGATTCGACGGGGATCGCGGATTCAGCGCGGATTCTGTTCCGGCAGCCGACGCTGGTGTTGCGGAGGGGCAAGCCGGTGTGGGACATCAGCGCGGACGGCAAACGATTTCTGATGGCGGTGCCGGCGCGTCCGCCGGAAGATGCCAATCTGCGGTTTCTGGTCAACTGGTCGACGCGGCAATAAGGTCAAAGAAGTACTAAAACGCCGTGGCGAGTCCCAGCGATGGTACTCGTGTGGTTCAGTCCGACTTTGGTCTTGGCAGCGAATCGTAGTAAGCTGGATCAAATTTCATCTCTCTGGAGTATTCCGCATGTATCGTTTTCTATGTCTACTTGTGTCGCTAGGCGTGTCGCTTCCGGCGGCGACGCTGATTCCGGCGGCGAACTTCACATCGCCCACGACCATGACGTTCAACTCGTCGGGGAATTTCACCAGCCCCACTGCGTACACGGAAGATGGGGCCAGCATTGCTGAAGCCACGACCGGCGTCAGCATATTCGTCTATAGCGGGATTCTTGACCCTGGCGTGTTTGGCTCTGGTAACGCGATCAACGTCATTTTTCCCTCCGCCATGGACCGTTTTGGTTTCCTCGCCAACTCGTCGGTTTTTAGCTCCCGTAACTTCACGATTTCGAGCGTCACGTTCTTCTCAGACACGGCGATGACCTCGGTCACGGAAACCTACAATACGGCTTTTAATGTCACGGGTCCGGACACGTTTTTCGGTCTGCAGCAAGGGGCGGGTAGTTTTGCGGCGGTGCGCATTGCGATGTCTGAGAACGCGACCAGCGGCTTCAGCCCTACGATCGACGATTTTCGATTTGAAGCGGACGCGGTTCCCGAACCTGCTTCGCTGGCGTTGTTGGGTCTGGGCGCGGGGTCGTTGGTGATCGCATGGCGGCGCCGGGCCGCGGTGAAGCGCTAGGGCGCGGTTTTTCTTCGATTGTGATTGATAAAGTTCACATCAGTCAGGC
>JAFDVS010000168.1 GCA_018268935.1 Acidobacteriota bacterium
GATTTTTGCACCGGCGGTGACATTGGGATCCTTGAGGATAGGTCGGCCGATGTATGTACCCGTGCGGGAAAGTGATGGGTCGGACTGATCCGAAAATGTGATCACTGTCAATGCGGCTGCATCTTGGGATGCAGTTGCGAGCATTACACCGAGCAAGACGGGCATAAGCGGCGCCGAATGGGGCCGGGCGGCAGAGTATAGTTGGTTGCTATGAGCGCTCTGTTTCAATTGCAGGTATCGCCGTGGGAGCTGATGGTGCGGGGTAGCGTGATGTACTGGCTGCTGTTTCTGCTGATGCGGTTTGTGCTGCGGCGGGATGCGGGGTCACTGTCGCTGGCGGATGTGTTGATGATCGTCTTTCTGGGGAGCGCGGCGCAGAATGGAATTTCGGGGGAATATAAGACGATTGCAGAGGCGGTGGTGCTGGTGGCGACCATTGCATTTTGGAATTATCTGTTTGATTGGATGGCATTCCGGTTTAAGTGGTTCGCGCGGTTCGCGGAGCCGAGTGTGGTTCCGTTGATCCGGCATGGGCGCGTGTTGAAGGAGAATTTGCGACGGGAGATGCTGACGATGGAAGAGTTGGAAGGGCAACTGCGAGAGAGCGGGATTGAGAGCATCGGGGTGGTGAAACATGCGCTGCTGGAGGCGGATGGGCACATCAGTGTGATCCAGTTTGGGAGGGCGGAGGCGCGGCGTCCGAAGGATCACGGACAGGTTGGGGCATAGAATCTCCGGCTCTGCGCATGTCCCTTTTGGTTTGTCTTACGCGCTATTGCTTATGGGCGGCGCGAGGATCGCGGCCCGCTTCATTTGACGCAAACAAGAGGGAGGCAAAAGCAAATGGGAATCGTGAGGAATACAGGCGCGCTTCGGCTAAAACGGGCCGAGGAAGCGGCGGAAGCAACTTATCCGAAGGTTCATGTGTATGGCAAGGGCCATGTGTGCAAGACGGATTCACGCGGGGCGGCAACACCGGGCGGGAACTCGCCGCTGAGCCTTATCTTGGAGGCAACGGAGGGATTCATTCCGCTGTGGGCTCGCAACAGCCTATTGCGGTGGCGATTTCAGGATCGCTCGATGGCGCTGTTTGAGAATCCGAACGCGGCACGCAACGAGATTCGCGGGCTGCTGGCTGATGCGTTGCTGCAGTGGGGAGACTCGGCACCGGTGCGGTTTAAGGAAGTGGAAGATGCATGGGATTTTGAGTTTGCGGTGCAGCAATCCGATTCGTGCAGCAGGAACGGATGCGTGTTGGCGGCGGCATTTTTTCCGGACGCGGGGCGGCACCAACTGGAGTTGTATCCAATGATGTTCGAGCAGAGCCGCGAGGAGCAAGTGGAGACGATGCTGCACGAGTTGGGCCACGTATTCGGCCTGCGGCACTTTTTCGCGCAGATCACGGAGACGCGATGGAGGAGCGAAGTTTTCGGCGATCACAGCCCGTTCACGATCATGAACTACGGGGAGAACAGCAAGCTCACGGAAGTGGACAAACAGGATCTGAAGCGGCTCTATCAGTTGGCATGGAGCGGGGAACTCAGCGATATCAACGGGACGCCGATCCGCTTCGTGAATCCGCATCACACGACGCTGTGAGCGGGGGCGCAAGGGTTGTTACTGGCCTTTGCGGTGGCCCTTCTGCTTGTGTTGCTTGAGGACGGTGCGGGCGGCGACTTCGGCGGCGCGTTTGCCGTAGCGGCCGCTCTTTTCCGCACTCGCCTTGATGTGTTCGTACTGGCGCTGTTCCTTGGCGCCGACTCCACGCAGATGTTTTCTAGCGGGCATCGATGCACCTCCTTGCGCGGAAGAGCCGCCAGCAGGCGCCCACGTTACAAAGAAAATCAGAAAAAATAGTGCTTTCTTTTTATTGCTTAGCGGTTCGATTAGAGAAAAAATTCTTTTGGTAACGGCGCGCCGCGGGGGCTGGTCTATGAGGAGAACGCTTCAACATTGAAGCCAAGAAAGGAAAAGCATGAACCGAGACATTTTCGAAGGAAACTGGAAACAGATCAAAGGAAAGGTCAAGGAACAGTGGGGGAAGCTGACGGATGATGACCTGGACATGATCGCGGGGAAGCGCGACCAGTTGCTGGGACGCATCCAGGAGCGGTATGGAGTGGCTCGTGAGGTCGCGGAAGAGCGGCTGAAGGAGTTTGAGAACAAGTACACTCCTGCGCCGTCGGGCTCGCGATAGTCCATCCTTGATTGTTTGAAGAGGCGGACTGGGATTGATCGATCCCGGTCCGTTTTTTTGGTTACGCGCCGGCCTGGAGGCCCGCGCCACTACAGGCCGAGTTTTTGGCGGCCGGAGGCGGTGAGGTGGTTGGAGTTCCAGTGGGGTTCCCAGGTTTGTTCGACGACGACGTGGCGGACTCCGGGGACCTTCATCAGTGTCTGGCGGACGGGCATGGAGTTGCCGCCGGAGCCGTAAGTGAAGTAGCCAAGCAGAGGGCGGCCTCGGTGGGGCATGGTCATGAGGACGTGGACGAAGTCGCCACGCACACGGAGGTCGTAGACAAGGCCGAGGTCGACGACGCTGATGTCGGAGCGGTAGAGTTGCTCGTCTTTGCAGGTGCCGAGTGCGTCCCAGAGGGCTTTTTTTGAGATGGGGCTGTCGCCTGCTTCGCCGGGACGGGCGAGGCGGGTTTGTTGTTGCTGGATGTTGGTGCGATCGGGATCAGCGGCTGAGGCGGTGTAGGGGTTGAGCAAGCGGTGACGGAGATTTTCGAGCTGCGTCATGCCGTCGTTGAGGAATGGGATGGAGACGTAGGCGTTCTTTTGATGAAGAACCGCACCGGCGGGAACTTGCTTGCCGGGGAGCGGGTAGCGGCTCCAGACGTGGCCATGCCATCGGTAGAACATCTGCGGCGAGCCGCTGTGGCGGACGCGGGGGAGGCCATCGGCGCGGTGATCGAGGAAGAGGGCGACGAAGGAATCCTTGCTTTCGCGATGGAAGAAACCGACGGCCCAAAGGTCGTCGTTGAATTTCGGATCAACGGGTCCGGTGTGCATTTTTCCGTCGGGGCCCATCCAGAGCATGTCGGTGAAGGACTGGCCGGAGAAGACCCATTCGTCGTCGCGAAGGGCGTCGGCTTCGACATCTTTGATGGCGGTCATGCGGCCGAATTTGTGGAACCAGGGGAGCCCGGAGTAGAAGCGGTATTCGACATCGACATGGATGCGGCTTGGTGAGAAGACGGGATGGACGGGGGAATAGGGGAAGCCCCAGCGGCGGATGGAAGTGAAGAGCGGGCCGCGGACGATTTCGTAGTCGGGGCAGGTATCCCAAAGGGTGATGCGCATCTTCTGGAGGTTGCCACTGGTGACGTAGTCGTGGGCCCAGTCTATGCCGGGGGGTTCGCCGTGGCCTTCGCCGCCGGCGAAGAGTTCGAGGCCATGCTCGCGCTTGATGGTGAAGCGTTCGAGCTGGCCCATCTGGCGGGAGAGGCGGGCGCGGAAGAAATCGTTTTCGATGTCGAGGGCGAAACCTTCACCGCGGGTTTCGAGGTCGGTGATGTAGGCGGGGAGTTCGGCGTCGGGATTGCCGTAGAAGAGGAGGTAGGATTGGCGCTGGTGGGCGGGGCCGGAAGCGAAGAAGAGGGCTTTGGCGGAGCGGGTGTCGCCGCGGAGGATTTCGGCGTGGACCTGCGATGGGATTTCGCGGAGTGTGCCTCCGGTGGTGCGGACGATGCGGAGTTCGCGGGCGAGCGAGGCGCATTGAGCGGCAGGGACGGAGAGGTTGAGCTCGATGGGTTCCGGGGGGCGGTTCTGGCCGGTGGTTTCGTCGAGGGTGATGGATTGGAAGTGGGACCATGGATGGGCGTATTGCTGCCAGGGCTGCGGGAGGGCGGAGACGGGCTGCGAGTTGGAAGGCGGGACGATGGGAGTTGGTGCGGGCTCGTCGTTGTGCTGGGCCTGTTGGGCGGTGTTGCGGATGGAGTGGGCGAGGGCTCGGACGAGGCGGTGGTCTTTGGCTTTGATGGCGGCTTCGAGGAGGCGGAGTTTTTCTTCGTAGGAGTCTGTGCGGTCCCAATAGCGGGTTTCGGGCATGGGACTATTCTCTCCGATGGCGGACTATTTTGGTTTGTTGAGGGATGGCGGGTGCGTCAAAATGCCGCAGGGGCGGCCAGCGTGGGGGACCTTACAATCACTGGTAAGGTTACTCGCTATGAACACAGGAAAAGTGTACTTGGGCGCCATTCTGATGGCAGCCATCTGTTCCGGGCAGGATAGTGTCTATCTGGGCAGCATCGGTGGGATGGTGCGCGACAGCAGCGGCGGAGTGGTGCAAGGGGCGGCGGTAAAGGCGAAGCAAACGGAGACGAACTTCACGGTGGAGGGGGCGACGGATTCCGAGGGGCGATTCCGGTTCTCTTATTTACGGCTGGGGCCGTACGAGGTAAGCGTATCGCATCCGGGGCTGGCGGCGGCGGCGCGGAAGGTGACGCTGACGGTGGGATCTGCGTTCGAGGTTCCGTTTGAGCTGCGCGTGGCGAACGCGACGGCCGAAAGCGTGACGGTTACGGGAACGGCGGCGGTGTTGGAGACCGCGCGAACGCAGGTGGCCGGAACGGTGGAGACGAGCGAGATTGCCAATTTGCCGTTGAATGGGCGGAGTTTTCTGGATGTAGCGTTGCTGATACCGGGGGTATCACCGACGAACACGGCGAGCAACCAACTGTTCGCGGAAACGTCGGCGGTGCCTGGGCAGGGAATTTCGGTGAGCAGCCAGCGGAATTTCTCGAATAGTTTTATTGTGGACGGGTTATCGGCGAACGACGATGCAGCGGGGTTGTCGGGTGGGTTCTATGGATTGGACACGGTGCGCGAGTTTCAGGTGGTGACGAATGGGGGGCAGGCGGAATTCGGACGGGCGATGGGCGGGTATATCAACGTGGTGACGAAGAGTGGGACGAACGTGCTGCACGGGGATTTGTATGGCTATTTGCGAAGCAGCAGGTGGAACGCGGCGAACGCGCTATCGCGGACGGTGCTGCCATTGACGCAAACGCAATATGGGGGGAGCGTGGGCGGACCGGCGAAGAAGGACCGGACGTTTTTCTTTTCCAACTTTGAGCACCGGATTCAGAACCAGTCGGGGCTGATTACGATTGCTCCGGCGAATGTGGCGGCGATCAATGCGCGACTGGATGCCACGGGATACCAGGGGCCGCGGATTTCGACCGGGTTGTATTCGAACCCGGTGCATTACTGGAATTACACGGGGAAGCTGGACCACCAGATGCGGAAGAACGATCTGTTCACGGTGCGTTATAGCGCGTACAACGTGAACGCGAGGAATCAGCGGGGGGCGGGGGCGTTGTCGGCGGCATCGGCGTCATCGCACCTGGACAACACGGACCAGACGATTGCGGCGAGCAACGTGTGGACGATTTCTTCGCGGCTGCTGAATGAGACTCGCGGGCAGTACACGCGGAGCAATCTGGACGCACCGCCGAGCGATGAGACGGGGCCGGCGGTGAGCATTGCGGGGGTGGCGACATTCGGGCGGCTGTCGAGTTCGCCGGTGGGACGCTACAACCACCTGGCGGAGATTGTGGACAATGTTTCGTATCAATCGGGGGCGCATTCGTGGCGGTTCGGCGGCGCATTTTTGTACAACTCGAACCGAATTTTCTTTCCGCGGACGTCGCGGGGGAGCTACGCCTTTGGGTCGCTGGCGGCATTTCTGACAGGGGCTTACAACAACCAGGGCTTCACGCAGACATTCGGGAATCCGACGGTGGAGCAAGGGAATCCGAACGTGGGCTTCTATGCGCAGGACGAGTGGAAGCTGCATCCGCGCTTTGTGCTGAACCTGGGCTTGCGCTATGACGTGCAGGGGTTGAAATCGATCCAGACGGACACGAACAACGTATCGCCGCGCGGGGGCTTTGCGTGGACGCCATTCGCGGGGCGGAAGACGGTGGTGCGGGGGAGTTACGGATTGTTCTATGACCGGGTGCCGTTGCGGGCGGTGGCGAACGCGCTGCTATCGGCGGGGAACAGCACGGAATTGGGGCAGATCAACCAGGTGAACGTGCAGCTATCGCCAGCGCAGGTAGGGGCACCGGTGTTTCCCGCGATCTTGAGCAGCGGATCGCTGCAGCCTGGCGTGTTGTTCAACTTTTCGACGATGCAGCGCGATTTGCAGAATGCGTATTCGCAGCAGGGGAGCCTGGAGGTCGAGCAGCAGTTGGGGCACCGGGCCACGGTGAGTGCGGGATACCAGCATCTGCGCGGGCTGCATTTGATTGTAACGCAGAATCA
>JAFDVS010000169.1 GCA_018268935.1 Acidobacteriota bacterium
ATACCGCGAAGCGGTTTAGTTCACAGCACTGGCTTCGTAATCAGCAGGTCGCCGGTTCAATCCCGGCGGGTGGCTCCAGAATAAATCAATAGCTTACAGGCCCGCCAACGGCGGGTCTCACTGTTTTTGTCCACCTAATAGCCGCGATTGGGCCCGAACGCAAACTGTCGGAGTAGTCCCCATCTGTAAGCCCGCCCTCCCCCCAACATCTGCGCCTATAATCAGGCAGGCGCAAAGCATCGCCTCTTCTAGTGCCAACCAGCCAGGAAAGGAATTCGCCATGCCCTCCTCCGTTCATTCCTACGGCGTCCTCGCCGATCCCAACGACCCCTTGCTCGACCTCGCACTCGATCTCCAATGGGCCTGGAACCACTCCTCCGATGAAATCTGGGGCTTCATATCCCCCGACCTTTGGGCCCTCACCCACAACCCCTGGTTCGTCCTCCAAACCGCATCCACCACACAACTCGACGCCGTCCATCAGGACCCCGAGTTCCAGCAGCGCCTCCAAACCACCCTCAGCCGCCGCCGCAACATCTACGAGTCCCCCACCTGGTTCGCCACCACCCACCCCAATTCTCCGCTCACCTCCGTCGCCTATTTCTCAATGGAATACGCCCTCAGCGAGGCGCTCCCCATCTACTCCGGAGGCCTCGGCAACGTCGCCGGCGATCAACTCAAATCCGCCAGCGATCTCGGCGTCCCCGTCACCGCCATCGGCCTCCTCTACCAGCGCGGCTACTTCCGCCAGGTCCTCGACGATCAGGGCAACCAGCGCGCGCTCTATCCCTACAACGATCCCACCCAACTCCCCATCTCCCCCGTCCGCAATCCCTCCGGCGAATGGGTCCGCGTCCTCGTTCACTTGCCCTCCTGCACGCTCATCCTCCGCGCTTGGCAGGCCCGCTGCGGCCGTGTCAAACTCTACCTCCTCGATAGCAACGACCCCGCCAACTCCCCCGCTTCCCGAGGCATCACCAGCGAACTCTACGGCGCCGGGCTCGAACTCCGCCTCCAACAGGAAATCGCTCTCGGCATCGGCGGCTGGCGCCTCCTTTCCGCACTCGGCATTCATCCCCAGGTCTGCCATCTCAACGAAGGCCACGCCGCGCTCGCCGTTCTCGAACGTGCCGCCGCCTTCCGTGCCGCCACCCATCAGCCCTTCCCCGTTGCCCTCTCTGTCACTCGCGCCGGCAATCTCTTCACCACTCACACCCCCGTCCCCGCCGGCTTCGATATCTTCCCTCCCGATCTCATCCGCCACTACTTCACCCGCTATGCCGAAGAGCAACTCGGCATCCCCATCGACGCCATGCTCCAACTCGGCCAGAACAGCGCTCCCGATTTCAACATGGCCCACCTCGCCATCCGCGGCAGCGGAGCCATCAATGCCGTCAGCCGCCTCCACGCCACTGTCAGCCGCACGCTCTTCCAGCCCATCTTCCCCCGCTGGCCCAAAGAAGAAGTCCCCATCCATCACGTCACCAACGGCGTTCACGTTCCCACCTGGGATGCGCCCCAAGCCGACGATCTCTGGACCGAAGTCTGCGGCCGCGGCCGTTGGCGAGGCACGCAGGAAGGCCTCTGCGATCGCTTCCGCACCGTCTCTGATCCGCAGATCTGGGCCATGCGCGGCCGCATTCGCAATGACCTCGTTCACGAAGTCCGCCGCCGCCTCACTCTCCAATCCGCCACCTGTCCGCTCCACACACGCTCCGTCCTCGATCCCAACGTGCTCACCCTCGGCTTTGCCCGCCGCTTCGCTGCTTACAAACGCCCCAATCTCCTCCTCCACAATCAGGACCGCCTCGCCCGCATCCTCACCAATCACGATCGCCCCGTGCAGATCGTCGTCGCCGGCAAAGCCCATCCCAACGACGCACACGGCCAATCCCTGCTCCGCAATTGGATCGACTTCACCAATCGTCCCGACGTCCAGGGCCGCGCCGTCTTCCTCGCCGACTACGATCTCGACCTCGCCCAGTTCCTCGTCCAGGGCGTCGATGTCTGGATCAATACGCCACGCCGCCCGTGGGAAGCCTGTGGCACCAGCGGCATGAAGATCCTCGTCAACGGTGGCCTCAACCTCTCCGAACTCGATGGCTGGTGGGCCGAAGCCTATACCCCCGAAATCGGCTGGGCCCTCGGCGATGGCGACGAACATGGCGATGACCCCGCCTGGGACGCCGCCGAAGCCGATCACCTCTACCGCATCCTCGAAACCGAGATCATTCCCGCCTTCTACACCCGCGATTGGAACGGCATCCCCTCGTCATGGGTCGCGAAAATACGCGAAAGCATGGCCCGCCTCACGCCGCAATTCTCATCCAACCGCAGCGTCCGCGAATACACCGAAAACTACTATCTGCCTGCCGCCAACGCCTACCTCCGCCGCGCCGAAGCCACTGGTTCCCTCGGCGCCGCCATCGTCCGCTGGCGGGAAATCCTCGACGCCGGCTGGGATAAGATCCGACTCGCTAAATGCGAAATCGACTCCAGTGAGCAGTCCCATCACTTCCGCCTCCACGTCTACTGCGACGAGATCCCCATCGACGCCATCCACATCGAACTCTACGCCGATCCGCTCTTCCCCGGCGATCAGCCCTTCCGCCTCGTCATGGAGCCTTGCCGCGAGCTCACCGGCATCACCGGCGGCTATTGCTTCGACGCCACCGTCCCCAATAACCGTCCCGCCGATCACTACTCGCCGCGCGTCGTCCCTTATCATCCGGACGCCGCCATCCCCCTCGAAGCCGGTCACATCTGTTGGCTTACGGAGTAACCTCAGCACTCTTTCCGGCAAACACAGCGTTGTACACCACCATGCCCGCTGTCGATGCCAGGCCCACTCCCGATACCACATACCACATGTGATGCGGATTGCCGCCCCCTTCGATAAACGTCGACACCAGCCATCCCGCCAGCGGCCCTGCCGTGAACGATCCGATCGCCACCGGCAAAAACGCGAAGCCCATATACGTCCCCACCTGATCCTTCGGAGCCAGCCCCGCCACATACTCATAAAACCGCGGCGCCAGCAATCCTTCACCCGCCGCGAACAGCCCCACCGCCGCCACCACGGCGCCTACCGACGGCGCCATCGGAATCAATAACCACACCACAGACGCAATCCCAAACCCCGTCGCCATCGCTGTAATCGGCCGCAGACTCTTCGCCAGCGCCGTCATCGGCACGGTCAAAAATATGATCGTCAACGCATCCACCGTCTCCAGCAACTCAAACTGCTCGAACTTCAGCGCCTGTTTCGCATAGAACGGCAGCGAATAAAATATCTGCCAGAACATCGCATAGAACCCCGAAAAAATCACCAGAAACAACATGAACTTCAGGTTCCCGAACACCAGCACCATGTCCTTCAGCACCTGCGGCAACGTGCGCCCCCCCGTCTCCCGCGCCACCGGCTCTTTGAAAAACAAAAGCGTCCCAATCAACATCGCCAGCGACGTGATCGACGACATCACCAGCACATACTCAATCCCCAACCCTTCCCGCACCTGCAGCGCCAGTATCGGCCCCAACGCCCCGCCGAAGTTCACCAGTGTGTAGTAAATCGAATAGCCCAGTGACCGCGTCTTCTCCGTCGATGTGTTCGCCACCGTCCCCACAATGCATGGCTTGATCAACGATCCGCCCACCGCCGTCAAAAATAGCACCCCCGTAATGTACGGCCCTTTGCCGAACATATCCACCAGCGGCTGCCCCATGCTCAACCCCGCCAGCCCGATCAGAAAATACCCCACCGTGAAAAACGCGAAACACGCCGCCAGCGTGCGCCGGAACCCGTAACGGTCCACGAACGTCCCCGCCACAATCGGCAGCGAGTACAACACGCCCGAGAACGCGCCCACCAGCGTCGCCGCCAGTTGCGCCCCCAATCCCACTTTCTCGGCAACGTACACCGCCAGAATCGCCTTCGACCCGTAAAAGGCCAGCCGCTCGAACAACTCCAGCGTATTCGCCACCCAGAACGTGGGCGCAAACCCGCTCCGCAACTCCCGTAAACGCTCCGCTAGGGACATGAGGCTATTTTTCCTTTGGTTTCCAAAACGGTAAGTATAGATCAGAAGCGTGTCCGCACACCCGAAACTATTCCCGCCGCCCCGTGTTTCCACAATCGGAGGTTCAAACCGAAAATGAAAACAACAAGCCAAATCATCGGTATCGCGACCCTGACCCTCGCTGCCATCACCTTTGTCGCCCCATCACAAGCGCAGCCCACACGCCGCGAGCGCATCGCCGAGCGCATCCTCGACCGCCGCATGTCGCACCTCAAGCAGGAACTGAAACTCACCCCCGAACAGGAACCCGCACTCCGAGCCATCTTCGCCGATACCGCCAGACAAACCAAGGAACTCCGCCGCAAGTACGCCAAACAGGAATCCCCCAACCAGGATCTCCGCAAGGAACTCCACGCCCTCCACGATCAAACGCAGGAAAAACTGAAGTCCGTCCTCAACGAAGAGCAACTCACCAAACTCCACGATCTCCGCAAACAAAAGCTCGACCAGTTCCGCGCCCGCCGCAAAGGTTAAACAGGCGTCAGCAATAGTCGCTCCTCCGTGGTGGGGCAGGCGTTTTCGCCTGCCGTCTCCGAGCAACCGCTACTCTTCAACGGAGTTCCGATGGCCCCATGTGGG
>JAFDVS010000016.1 GCA_018268935.1 Acidobacteriota bacterium
GGCTCTCCGCAGGAATCCGATAGCCCTTCGGTTACAGGCCCACTTGGGTGGTGGCGTAGTTCGCTACTCTAATGGGGCTTGAGAGACTCCGACTGGACACGAATCCTGGATTGGCCCGGATACCGGGTCTACCAGCATGAAATAAACGAAAAGGCCAAGCTGTTGACGCTATGGGTGCGACGCAAGCGCGGCAATAAGAAGCTGGTCTGCTCGGCCTGTGGGCGCCGGTGCACGACCATCCATGAAATCGTGACACGCGAGGTGCGCGATCTTCCTTGGGGGCTGTATCGCACCACAGTGGTTGTGGAACTGTACCGGGTGAAGTGTCCTGACTGCGGGCCCCGAATTGAGAAGGTGGATCAACTACCGAGTAAGGCTCCGTTCAGTAAGCGCTTCGAAGAGACGGTGGGGGAGGCCTGCGAAAGCGCCTCGGCACGACGAGTGGCACGGCAGTTCGCCCTCAGCGAAAGCACGGTGCGGGCCATCGATTTGCGTTATCTGGAACGTTGGAGTGCATCGAGGCGCAAACCATCCTTGCGGCAGTTGGGTGTTGATGAGTTGTTTCTAGGAAAGCGAACGAAATTCGTGACTGTGGTGAGCAATCTGGAGTCGGGCGAACCGGTATGGTTCGGCGAGGACCGGAAAAAGGAGACGCTCGACGGGTATTTTCGGACGGAGCTAAGCCGGAGTCAGCGTCACCGTATCGAGGCGGCGTGCGTGGACATGTGGGCGCCGTTTCAACGAAGCATCGAGGAGTGGGCACCGAAGTGCATGCTGGTCTACGACCGTTTTCATGTGATGCAACATGCCAACAAAGCGGTGGACGAAGTGCGGAGGTCGGAATTCTTCCGTAAGGGAGGTTGGCGGCGAGAAGTGGTGAAGGGAAAGCGGTGGCTTCTGCTCACTCGGTGGGTGAATTTGAGCGAACAAAAGCAGCAGCAGTTGAACCAGTTGTTCGCCTTGAACCGGCGGTTGATGAAAGCATATCTGCTGAAGGAGAGCCTGGAACGGCTATGGCAGCAACCCAATGAAAACGCTGCTCGGGAGTATCTGCGGGCGTGGGTGCGGCAGTTGCGGTGGCAGCGTTTGCCGTCGTTCGAGAAACTGGCGCATCTGTTGCTGGATCATCAGGAGGGGCTGCTGGCGTTCTATCGGGTGAAGATACGGTTCGGAGTCGTGGAAGCGATTAATGGAAATATCCGAGCTTTGTTGAGGCGAGGGCGCGGATATCGAAACCTACGCTACTTGCTCCTCAAAGCGCAGCGCATCGCCGCGACGAAGACCGAATTCATCGCGCTTCGGAAAGCGGCCTAGAATGGGCATCTCATCGGATTCCTGCGGAGAGCCGAAAAACAGGACGGCGAAGCTGGCCATGGAGAGATAGATATGGAGCCAGCGCGACCAGGCGGCGAGGCGGCGCTGCCAGGCGGGGCGGGGTGTGGTGTCGACGCGGACTTCAACGCGGGGTTTTCCGGTAGTCGAGAGAGGCGCTGGCGATTTCGGCATTGGGGGTGAGTTGTACCTGTTTGGGTTTTCCGGAAAATTCCATTTCCTGGCGGATGAGCTGATAGGTTCCGTGCTCGCGCGCGGCCTCGATGAAGACAGTGTAGAGGCCGGCTCGGACGGGCTTGCCGTGGTGATCTTTGCCATCCCATTTCACTGAGTATTTGCCTGGGGGACGGGTGGCGCTGGAGACGGAGGCGGTGAGATCGGTACCTTCGGCCATGGAGCGCATGCGGTCGGCACGGGACCAGGCTTTGAGGTCGGGGAGCCAGCGGGGTTTGTCGAACCAGAGGGCGATGGTGCGGACGGGGAAACGGTCTTTGTCTTCGATCCAGATGGCGATGAAGGGGCGGCGGAAGCGCTGGGCGTCGATGCGGGCGAGTTCGAATTGGACGGTGAGCTCCATGGAGGAATCCCAGGGGGCTTTTTCGAGTTGAGCGGGGGCAGCGGCGAGGCCGGCCCAGCCGGGGCTGGTGAATTGGCGGCCGTTTTTGGCGATGAGGAGATACTCTACGTTTTGGCGCGACTGCGCCAGTTTCTCACTTTCGCTGATCGATAGGACGGAAAAGGCCGTGGCGAGGGCACCGGCATCGACGGCACTGGGGGCGACGACGGTGGAACTGAGGATGTGTTCGACGGGGTAGCCGGTGCGGGGATCGAGGATATGGGAGTAGTGGACGCCGGCGATTTCGACGCCGCGGCGGTAGTTGCCGCTGGTGGCGACGGCGCGGTTGGCGATGTTCAAGAGGGCGGCGCGGGGGCCGTTTTCCTGGTCGGAGCGGGGATCGGCGATGGCGACGGGCTCGGTGGTATTGCCGCGGACAACGAGGTCGCCGCCGATGTTGACGAGTGCGGAGTGGACACCGGTGCGCATGGCGGCTTCGGCGGCACGTTCGACGATGTAGCTTTTGGCGAAGGAGTGGAGGGCGAGGGGGGCGCTGGTGAGGCGTTGGGCGGCGCCTTCTTTGTGGTGGAGACGCCAGTGTTGGGCGCGGACGAGGGCGAGGGTGGCTGCGAGGTCAGTGGGATCGGGAAGACGCTGCACGGAGGCGGCGTTGCGCCAGAGTTGGGAGAGGGCCTCGGCGGAGGCATCGAGGGCACCGGCGGTGGCATCGCGCCAGGTATCGAAGAGGTAGAGGATGCGAAACAAATCGGGGGAGATTTGTTTTGGGGTTTGGGCGGTATTCAGCCACTGGCGGAATTCGCTGTGGGGGTGGAAGCGGCTGAGGATGAGGTTGAGGCGGTCGATTTCGGCGAGGGCGGCGGCCTCGGCCTTTTCGGCGGCATGCGGCGTATCGGCGGTGAATTTCAGTTCGAGGGAAGTGCCGAGGACGTTCTCATGGGCGAAGACGAAGGCTTGAGGGCCGCCTGGCGTGGTGGCTGCGGCCCTGATGTGGGAGGAGAGGAGCCCGCTGCCAGTGAGCAGGCTCAAAAAACGTTTTCTATTCACTTTGTTTTATTGCTCCCGGCGTTGACGGCCGCCCGGGCCACCGGGGCCGAAACTGGGACGAACTTCGTCTTCGGTGAGTTTGCCATCGGAGTTGGTGTCGAGCTTGGCGAGGGATTTCCCGGCGGCTTCCAATTCAGCGGCAGAGACGGCGCCGTCCTGATCGGTGTCGAGGGCGGAGAAGACCTTGTCCATGCGGGCCATACCGGGGCCGCCGGGGCCGCGCTCGCCGCCGGGTCCACCTTGGCGCTCGCCGCCGGGTGCACGCATGTTGGAGGCGCTTTTGGTGAGCTCTTCTTTAGTGAGCTTGCCGTCGTTATCGGCGTCGGCGCGGGTCATGAGGCCCTGCATGCGTTCGGGGAGTTCGTCTTTGGTGAGGACGCCGTCGTTGTTTTTGTCGAACTCCATGAGGTTTTTCACCATGGCCTCAGGGTCGCGAGCGCCGGGTCCGCCTTGCCCGGCGGGACCACCGGGGCCGCGGCCGAAGCGGGGGCGGGCCTCTTCGGCCGAGAGCTTGCCGTCGTTGTCTTTGTCGAGGGTTTTCAGGGCCGTGGTGGCTTGGCTGAGTTCGGCGGCGGAGACGGCGCCGTCCTGATCGGCATCGAGGGCCGCGAGCAGGGGATTCATGCGCATGAAACCGCCGGGGGGCCCGCCGAAACCTTCTCTTCGTTCGCGCCGTCCCTCCTGCTGACCGAACGCCATGGTTGCGGCCAGAATACCGATCGTGAAAACAGTCCGTGTCATAGTCACCTCACATGGTAAGACGCGGGTGTGGGGTGGGAGGTAGCGTTTCGGGGCAGGGCTTTACATTCCTTTACAATCGGCCTTTTGCAGGCGGCGGCGTTCGATATACTGAACGGACCTACTATGAGTCTGTCGGCTGGTGTGCGGTTGGGGCTCTACGAGATTCTTGTTACGGGGGCACGGCGTGGTCGCGGGATGGGAAAATCGGCGGCGGTGAATCAGGCGATCTCGATTTTTGCGATGCGGTGTTTTTCGAGTTCGGCGAGGTTGATTTCGATGCCGAGGCCGGGGGCGGTGGGGACTGGGATCAAGCCATCGGACTTGTCGACTTCGATGCGTTTCTTGGCGAGGCCCCAGGCCGGGCATTCGTGCGGGTGGTGGAGTTCGAACATCACTGGGGGTGCGTTCCAGGCTTTGGAGGACGAAGGGAAGTTGGCGCACCAATGGAGTTCGGCGGCGATGCGGATGGGAGTGCCCCAACTGTGCGGGACGAGGCGGACGCGGTTGAGCCAGCAGGCGTAGGAGATGCGGCGGCCATGGGGACAGGGTCGAAAGAAGAATGCCTCTCGCGCCTGTCGCGCCTCCGCTGCTCGTTTTGGCTCGGCACTGCTTGTGGGCACCGATTCGGGCCGATGCCGAGTGATAGACACCGATGTCTCGCGGAGGATTCAGTGGGAATCGGGATTGGAAGGCGCGGGCTGTTCAACGCGGCCTCTTTTCATGCATCTTCGCGGCTCGGGAGGCGCTAGCGCCCGAGCCATGGGGACAGGGTCGAAAGAAGAATGCCTCTCGCGCCTGTCGCGCCTCCGCTGCTCGTTTTGGTTCGACACTTCTTGTGGGCACCGATTCGGGCCGATGCCGAGTGATAGACACCGATGTCTCGCGGAGGATTCAGTGGGAATCGGGATTGGGAAGCGCGGGCTATCCACGCGGCCTTCGGCCGAGGCAGGCCACATACGGCGATGACCTGCCCTACTTTTCGCGTGAATGTTGGGGCACGGGATTCCTTTTCATGCCAAAACAATGCCTCTCGCGCCTGTCGCGCCTCTGCTGCTCGTTTTGGTTCGGCACTTCTTGTGGACACCGATTCGGGCCGATGCCGAGTGATAGACACCGATGTCTCGCGGAGGATTCAGCGGGATCGGGATTGGGAAGCGCGGGCTATCCACGAAAGTTAGCCGGCGAGGCGGCCCATGCGGCCGGCGCGGTAGTCGTCGATGGCTTGCATGATTTCGGCTTGGGTGTTCATGACGAAGGGGCCGTAGCTGGCTACGGGTTCGTTGAGGGGCTCGCCGGTGAGGACGAGGAGCAGGGACTCTTTTGCGGCCTCGAGCTTGACGGCGGAGCCTTCGTTGCTGAGGAGGACGAGGCGGGCTTCTTCGTCGACTTGTGCGCCGTTGACGGTGATGCTTCCGCGAAGGAGGATGATGGCGGAGTTGTGGGTTGTGGGAAGCGAGATTTCGCCTGACGATCCGGCGGCCATGCGGATGTCAAAAACATTTACGGGGGTAAATGTTTGGGCGGCTCCTTTGATGCCTGCCAGTTCTCCGGCGATGATGCGGGCGGTTGCGCCTGCTCCGATGGGAAGCGTGGGGATCTGAGCGCTGGTGATGGCCTGGTAGCCGGGCTTCGACATCTTATGCGCGGCGGGGAGGTTGACCCAGAGCTGCACCATTTCGAAGACACCGCCCTGGCGGGTGAAGTCGCGCTCATGCATTTCTTCGTGGACGACACCGGATGCGGCGGTCATCCATTGGACGTCGCCGGGGAAGATGGTGCCTGCACTGCCGCTGGAATCGCGGTGGGAGACTGCGCCTTGATAGGCGATGGTGACGGTTTCAAAGCCGCGGTGGGGATGCTCGCCGACGCCTTTGGGCTGGTCGGAGGGCGGGAACTCGACGGGTCCGGCGTAGTCGAGCATGAGGAAGGGATCCATCTGCGCGACAAGGCCGTTGGAGGGGAAGAGATTGCGGACGGGGAATCCGTCGCCGACCCAGTGTTCCGAGCCGGGTTCGAAAACACCGCGCACCGTTTTGAGGTCTGTCATGGTAGTCACGTTGTATCAGATGCGCGGATGCGCGGAAAGATGCAAGGGGGCCGCGCGGGTTAGCGCAGGCGGCACTGGGGGAGTGCGGCTTTGAGTTTGTCTTTGGCGGCGGGGGTGATAGCGGTGTCTTCGATGTCGAGCCAGCGGAGGGATTGGAGGGCGCTTAAGGCGGGGATGGCCGCGTCGTCGAGGCGCTTGCATTTGTGGAGGACGAGCGATTCGAGTTTGGTGAGTTTGGCGAGGGGTTCGAGGCCTTTAGCGGTGAGGGCGGTTTGGGCAAGGTTGAGATCGCGGAGTTCGGCGAGGGTGGAGAGTTGGGTCATGCCTGCGTCGGTGATTTTGGCGGCGAGGAGGTTGAGTTCGCGGAGGTTGCGAAGCTGGCCGATGGTTTCGAGGCCTTTGTCGGTGATGGAGGCGGCCCAGAGTCCGGAGTCTGTGCGTTGGGCGCCGGCGAGATCGAGGGCGATCAGATTGGGCAAAAGGCGGAGGAGGTTCAGGCCGATATCGGTGAGTTTGTTGCCGCCCGCGGCGATGCGTTTGAGGTTGGGGATTTGGGTAAGGGCTTCAAAGCCGTTGTCGGTGAAGAGGGAGTAGCCGACGTCGATGGACTCGAGGGAAGGATGGCCGGCGAGTTGAGCGACGCCGAGGTCGGTGACTTTAGTGCCGCGGAGGTTGAGGTGTTTGAGGCGGCGCCAGTTCTTCATGACGACGAGGGCGCCGTCGCCGATTTGTTCGGCGTAGTAGAGGTTCATGTCTTCGACGGAAGGCACGTCTTTGAGGGCGGGAAAGCCGATGTCGGTGATGCGGGTGTGGGAGAGGTCGAGTGTTTTGAGGGCGGGCAAGGAGGCGATGGCTTTGAGGTCGGCGTCGGCGATCCAGGAGGACCGGAAGTTGACGCTGGTGATGCGGCCTTGGGCGTCGCGGGTGACGACGGCGCCGGTCTGTTCGAGGAGGGCGTCGATGCCGGTGGCGGCGATGCAGATGAATTGCGTCGCAAGGGCGAGGGCGCTAGCTTTTACGGCGGTTCGGTAGAGAAGATTCCGGATCATAGATCACCTGGCACGCGGGCAGAGCTTGCTGCAGCGCCGCATTTCCTTTTTCGCTGACGGTGGTGTGATAGACATTCAGGTATTTCAGTTTTTTGAGGGCGGAGAGGGCGTCGACGCCTGCGTCGGTGAGGTTGGCGGTGTCGAGGCGCAACTCTTCGAGGTCTTTGAGGGCGGCGGCGAATTGCGCGATGCCTTTGTCGGAGTAGGCGGTGTAGTCGAGGTTGAGGCGGCGGAGCGAGGTGAGCTTGGCGAGCAATTCGGCGGAGGCGTCGCTGGCGCGGGTGCGGGCGATTTCGAGGCGGCGGAGGCTGGTGAGAGCTTCGAGCGCGGCCATGCCTTTGTCGGTGAAACGGCCGTAGCTGAGGTTCAGCTCTTCGAGAGCGGTGAGCGTTTTCAAGTGAGGCATGCCTGCGTCGGTGAGATCGATGGAGGTGAGATCGAGGGATTTTAAGGCGGTGAGTTTCGAGAGGACTTTGAGGCCGTCGTCACTGATGTTGGAGTAGCCTGCGCGGAGGGAGACGAGGGCGGGTAGTTGGGAGACGCGATGGAGGCCGGGATCGCCGATGGAGGTGGAGGAGACATCGAGGTCTTCGAGGTGCGGGAGGATGGGGAGACCTTCGGCGGTGATCTGCGTGTTGTTGAGGATGAGGCGGCGGAGTTGACGGGCGGAGGCGAGGGCGGCGAGACCTTTGTCGGAGACGAGGGTGTGGCTGAGGTTGAGCTGTTCGAGGTGAGGGAGCGCGCCGAGAGTGGCGAGGCCGAGGTCGCCGGATTCGGTGGATTCAAGGCTGAGCTTCTTGAGCGCGGGTAGTGCGGCGAGAACGGATAGCTGGCTATCGGTGATGGGGGTGCGGGAGAGATCGACTTCGCGGAGGCCGCCTTCGGCGAATGCGGCGTGGCCGCCCATTTGTTTGACCCAATCGGCGATGGCTTTTTCGGAGGTGTTTGCGGGCTTGCTGGTGCGGAGGCTGGCGGAACCGAGTTGGGGCGTGGCGTCCTGAAATTCGATGCGGCAATCGGGGACGGCTTTGCGGAAGTCGTCGACGCCGCCGCGGGAGACGCGGGTGTAGCGGAGATCGAGGTGCTTCAGCTTGCGGAGGGCGCGGAGTTGGGAGAGACCGGTATTGGAGATACGGGAGCGGTAGAGGATGAGCTCTTCGAGCGCGGGGAGTTTGGCGAGGACTTCGAGGCCTTCATCGGTGATGGCGGAGCCCATGAGGTTGAGGCTGCGGAGTTTGGATGCGCCGGCGAGGGCTCGGACGGAGGCGTCGGTAAGTTTGGCGCCATAGAGGTCGAGGTCTTCGAGTTCGGTGAGTGCGCTGAGGTGGGCGACTCCGCGATCGGTGACGAGGGTGTCGCGGGCGTAGAGGAATTTCAGTTTTTTCAATTTGGCGACGGCGGCCATGCCTTCGTCGGTAAGACTGGAATAATTGAGGTCGAGTTTTTCCAAATTGGGAAATGCGGCGAGACTTTCGCCTTTGACGCGGGATTGGGTGAGGCGGAGCTCGCGGAGGTTCTGCATGGCCTTGAGGTATGCGAGGCCGTTGTCCTGGACGTTGACGTTGGTGAGGAAGTGGAGGGAGAAGTGAAGCTTTTCGAGTTTGGTGAGGGCGGCGAGGTGTTTGAACTCTTCGTTGGCATCGAGGCGGCTGCCGGCGCCGGGGTTGAAACTGGGGCCGGGGAGGAGGAGTTCCTTGAGTTCGGTGCAGGCGGCGAGGCGGGGGAATTCGGAGGGTTCGATGATGGTGCCGACGAGGTCGACGGCTTCGATGCGGATGGGGCCGGGAGGGAGTTGGCTGAGACGGGAGATGATGGTGGGATTGCCGGTGAGGCGAATGCGTCCGGTGGCGCGGATGGCCCATTCGGCGGCTGCGCGGTCATCCTGCGCGAGCAGCGGGAGGGTGGTGAGGAGCAGACCTAATAGGAACTTCGTCGGCACTAGACAATCGTATCATCGGTTCGGTAGGGGACTTGGAGCAGATCCCGGCGTTGTGAATGCGGGCGAGGCGCTGCGATTCCTCTTTGGCCCGAGCAGAGCCAGAGCCGCAAGACCGGCACCGAGCGACATCAGCGTGGAGGGCTCCGGTACATTGTTGACGGCGGCTATACAGAACCGTCGCCTGTGCGGAACCGGCGATCCATAAGGGATCAAGGCAGCGGCGGCCCGATGGGGATGAATACCTGCGTGCTTTGGATTGTCTCTGGGGAACTGCCCCCAAGCCCAACCCAGCGATGCCGCACGAAAAAGAGACGGATCAATCCGAGTTCGACGGTGGAAGGGACAGTGAAGTTCGCCTGGAAGACACCAGCAAGCCCAGGCGCCAAACCCAGGAAACCGGGCGCCACCTCGGGAGCGCGAGTGGGGCCAACGAAGCGCATTGTGAAGTACGCCTCCGACCGAGGAAATGTAATGGGCTCGAGCACACGTGGCACCAGTGCGGGGGGCGATGACGGAGAGGGCTCGCCGGTGGGGACCTCCGGAACGGTGCGCACGGGGATGCCGGTGAGGTAGGCGATGATGGTTTCGCCGGGACGGGCGGGGTTCTCTGCTGTGACAAGCGAGAAGTCGCTGGCGTGTTGGAATACGCCGGCGGGATTTCCTGGCCGGTACGGGTCGAGGGGAAGGCGGAAGAAGTCTCCAGGACTACTACTACCGTGGACTATTCCCGTTCCCATAGTACCGCGGCTTCGAATGACGACTGGGACCCCCTCGGCGGTGAATTCCCTGACCCGTGGAACCTGCACGTTGATTTGTTGATAACCATTCCCGGGAGCAACGGCAAGAATGGGAGCAGGCGCGCCGCCAATGGTTACTGTCACTCCGGCAAGCTCAAAGGGCAGCGGGAATTCGCCAGCCTGTACGATGCCTTCGATTCCAGGAAGGCCGGTGCAGAAGATGGCAGCCAGCCCCCCCACAGGAGGGAGGAGTTGCTCGAAACTTGCCGCGGAAGTGACCACGACGTTTGCGATTTGACCCAAAGCGGGTTGCGCCAGTCCAAAGCAGAGGCTCGCCGCAGCGAGCCACAAGGTGGAACGACTGCGCTTGATGAGGATACGTTGCCGCATGTATGCTACCCCTTTACTTTGATGCTGCCGCTTGACCTTCCGCGGTCAAACCCACGATGCGAAAAACGAGGCGGAAGTCGATCGTCCGCCTCCCCGCGTTGAACATCAAAGGAACTGGAGAAACCACCGGCGGGGCAACTCGCACGGTGCTGCGATATCCGCTCGATGCATCAATTGCTCGCCCGGTAGTGTCCGCAAGGGAGAACGCGGTGGTTCTTACGGTGATGGTGAAGGGGACGTCCGCGGGGACAATCGTCAGGAACCCGCCTGGGTCCGCAGCATCGGGTGGAATGATGCGCCGCTTTCCGTCCGAACCTGTCATGTCGACGGTAATGGGGCCCCCGGGGATCTTGCCTCGGAGTTTTTCGAGGAGTCCGTTCTGGTCGGCGAAGACGACGTTCAATGGAACGCCCCGCTGCATGGCGATTCTCGCGTCCACGGTTGAGGAGGCTACACGGGCCGGAACAGGAGAAGACCAGCTACACGTATCCAAGTAGCCGGAAAGCGCGGTGGCGCAGACTTGGTAGTTGCCGTCCTCCACTGCATTGAGATTGTAGGCTCCCTTCTCATCGGTGATCGCACGATATGGCACGGCCCGTGCGGGATTCATCTCCGCGACAGACCGCATCGCCATCACATGTACTCCAGCCAGTGTGCCACCGGATATGGCATCGACGACGGTGCCGCGAATGACGCCCGCGCCGTGGATGGACAACCCCGCGGAGAGGAGTGTGGCGGCCAGTAGTTTCACGCCGATCTTGATCATATGATTTGTCCTCCTTACGGTCAGTCGATCGTCACACTAATGGGACCGGCCGGCGACGACGGGTACCCGTTGTAGACGTAAAGCTGCCATGGCCCGGCAGCGAGGCGCCCGCCGAGTTCAGCGCTGATCTGTGTGTAGGACTTCTCGTTGAAGGGAAGGCCGGAACCGTCGAAGGCATAGATCCAGACATCGGTGAAGCCGGAACGAACGAACCTCAAGGAGTTTCCGCCCCATCGGGCGAAGGCGTTGCCGGTGATCTTGATTGTGTCGAATCGGCTGATGAGGGGCGAGCCGTCGCTATCGGTGACCGCGAAGACAAGTGGAGCACTCAAGGTAGTAGATTGAGCCGTGGCGGTAGTGGACGGAGCGCCACCAGCCGCCCTTGCCGTGAAGGTGTGGGTCTGCGTACCCGGCGTCGAAGGAGGATCACTGAAAGCGAACGCACAGCTTCCTGCTGGAACCGACGCAAACTGTGGCCCGGACATCCCAGAACTTTGATCTCTGCAGTCGTAACTTGCCGGGAGCGACGAACTGATCTGCCATATCGCCGTATTTGCCGCCGTCCAAACGAGTCTTGCGGGCTGCCCCGTGGTGTAGTGGGTGTTGTCGGTCTTGAAGGTTGTTATGGGTGTGGAGGTGCAAGAGGTTGAGCCGCCTTGATAGAAGTTTGTCAATGCAGTCCACGCCGGCTTGTTGCCGTCGGCTTCACGTTCGTACTTCAAGCCCCAGTAGCCGTTCCAGGCCAAGTCTTGGCCGGTTTGAAACCACGGGAAACCGCTCCACATGGTATATGGATCGTAAAGAGCCCAATAGGCGAGTTTCTGGATGCCGGCATTGGCGAATGCCGCAAGTGCGCATGTCAACCATTGTCCCTGCCCCGAGGGAGTCAACACGGGAGTATTCTCGTCGCCGTAGATTTGGACATCGTTGCCTTTTACCGCCTCCTGGGCCGGGACACCTGGTTCTTTCACGGGCGAGCCTGTGGCGAACTCGCTGACAAAAATCTTGTCGCGGTCCGGATTGAGGGCAGTCGCCGGGTTCTGGGGCGGAGACAGGAGCGAATTCAACGACGCCGAAAGGTCGAAGGAGTTCGGATGATAAACGTGCATCAAGTAGATATCCGGATCCTTGGTGTAGCCGAACGCACTGGTCAACAGGTTGCGCATGCCCTTGGCCGTTGTTTGCGCCGTTTGCCATTGCCAGACGTACTGGCTGCCGCGGGAGATCATCGGATTTCCAAACACGAGTACCATTTCGAGGTAAGTGCCGATCAGGCCCATGATTCTTGGATTGGGGGATACCGCACGCGAGTTCTGGTCCATCAGCCGGTATGCGTCGCGCCATGCGATCGCCTTGGCGGACATGTCCGGAGGCGGTACGACCGACCATGGGAAGCCCCACATGAGAATGTTCTTCCGTTCCCGCAGATGGTACATGAATTCGTTGGCCCACGAGGCGAATTGAGTGGCACTATTCACCCCGGCGTTGAAGTCATTCTTGAACCGCCCGCTGGCGAAAGTCAGAGTGACATAGAGTCCCTTGGTTTCCGCTTTCTGCACGAAATCCGCGAGAGCGGTCCACTGACTCCCGCAGGACGAGGGAGAGTCCGGGTAGGGGCAGAACCCGGCAGACTCGTCGGGTCTCAATTCCTTCAGCAATGTGGTGTCCCAGAGATACAGGTGAAGCAGGTTGAAACCGCTCTGCTTGAGCATTGTCAAGTCCGCGTCCACCATCTGATGGACCGGCTGATTCGTTACGGAGTCGTTGGTGTACCAGTCGTAAAGCATGCGGAAGTAGGTGTGCAGGCGTGGAGAGTAGTTGATGCCTTTCCACTGTGTGGGGGGATTCAAATGCATCTCGACGAGAATCCGCGCATTCCAGTAGGACCACGTGACGATGCCGTCCATGACTTCCTTTGCCATCTCACCCCTTCTCGTAAAGACCCCGGAAGGGCAGAAATAACCTACAGAGCAACCGGGTGTCGCCACGAAAGGAGACACCACACCCAGGACGGCGATTCTTTGAATCCACCGGAAGTAGCCGTGGGTGCTGGGAACGTCGGAGAAGTACGGCGATTCCGGGAATTCGAAGTCGTCATTGGAGCAGGGCGCCAGGCAGTTGTTGTCGGTAACTTTGCGAGCCCTGGCGATGAATACCGCGATCTGGTAGTTTTCAATCGTTAAATCCGGACAGTACTTACGGGGAGTGGCAATGCAACCAGAGGTGATGCCCAACTCCCACATTTTCTGGATGTAGGGGAAGAACTGGTGGCCGGTGTCAACGTCGGTGAACCATGGCGTTTGGGATGGCGGCGCATAAGTTTGAAACGCCTCGGAGTCGTTCCAGCGTCTCCGGGACCACGCCCGAATGATAAAGGCCGCCATTTGGTCTCGCAGGAGACTCGAATCCGGACAATACTCGGGGGGATCGGGATTGTTGCATCCCCGTGTTATGCCAAGCGCATACATCGCTTTGGTGGGAGTGAAGTAGGGCGAGGTTGTGGGAACGTCGTTAAAGAGCTGCTGGCCAAAACCGTACGCCGGGAAGAGAAGAGAAGAGAAGAGAAGAGAAGAAGCGCAGTAGAAACATAAACTTCATACGTCCTCAACTAACGCACTGTGATTATTCGCCTTTTCGATTTGATTGTCAACATATTTTTTCAGTCAGAAACAAAATTAACTATTTCACCAGCCATTCGGCTTCGACCGGGATGGAGGTTGGGCGGGAGGAGCACTATGGCAAGCCCATGAGGAGGGTCTTGGCAACTCCTATGCCGGAGAATCTGACCCAGTGGTTCAAGCTGAGCATGGAGGCACAAACAAGCCGAATCGCTGATCGCTTTAACGCAGAATAGTGGCCAGGGGCGAGATATTCCTCGGATCCATACGATCCTTGATGGTCTGCGTGAAATTGAAGTCACCTAAATCAAGATGAATCCGGAGGACGCCACGTTCCTGGAATGCGCTCACGCTTCCCGGCAAACTGAGAACCAAACAAGCGAATCACTCCGCGGGCATTCCTTGCCACTTGGCATGCAACTTACACGAAAGGCGCGGTACCGGTTTGCCTGGTGGGGCGTTAGACGGAGTATTTCCTGACTGCGGCTTCGTCGAGTTCGACGCCAAGGCCGGGTGTGCGGGGAACGATGGCGAAGCTGTCCACAATGGGGATGGGTTTGACGATCAGATCGTCGACCCGTTGATGGGAAAGGATGTCGCTGGGGAGGGTGCAGTTGGCGGCGGCGGCGCAGGAGTGGACCATGGCGGCGTCCATGATGCCGAGTTCGTGGCCGGAGCCGTGCCAGCAGGGCATGCCGCAGGCTTCGGCGAGGGCGACGTTGGTGACGAAGCTCTGCATGGAGGGGGATGGGCCGGTGTTGATGAGTGTGCAGGCGCCGAGCCTGGCGGCTTCGATGATGTGTTTGGCGTTGCGCGGGGTGAGGGTGATGGCGGTTTTCAGGGATTTGGCGATGATGGCCATTTCGTTGAGGTCGTCGACGGGATCCTCGATGGTGCGCATGTTTCCGATTTCATCGAGGGCTCGGCCAATGGGGAGGAACTCGGCGGCGGTTTTGTAGTGGCGGTTGAAGTCGACGGTGATCTTGACGTTGGGGGCGATGTCTTTGACGACGCGAACGGCTTCGATGATGGGGTCGCCGGGGCGGCCTTTCATTTTGAGGGAGGTGAATCCGCCGGCGAGGGTGCGCTGGGCGACGCGTTTGGCGCCTGCTGGATTTTGGCGGCCACACCAGTAGGGGACGTAGACTTTGTCTTGGGCGAGGCCGCCGAGTAATTGATAGACGGGCCAGCCGACGGCTTTCCCGATGACATCGTAGAGGGCGATTTCGAAGGCGTGGCGGGTGGCGGGGTGAGGGAGCTTGAGGCGCGGGAGGTTGAGGTCGAGGGCGGTCTGGCCTTCGAGGTATTTCGCGTTTTGGAGGGCGCTTTCCTTGGGGACGGTGCGGGAGGATTCGCCGATGCCGATGAGACCGGAGTCGGTGTGGATTTTGAGGATGATTTTGGGGCCTTTGGGGAATTCGGTGAGGCCGTCGGGGCCGAACTCGGGGCTGTTGATGATGTCGGGGTCGACGGGGACGATGACTTGGAAGACTTCGATGCGGGTGATTTTGAGGCGTTCGGAGTTGCCGGCGGCGGAGGCGGGGAGGGCTGCGAGGCCGGCGGGGAATGTGCAGAGGGATCGGCGGGTGAGGCGTGGCATGAGAAGGACAATGTATCAGAAGTGGCAACCGGCCGCTTACGCTCCCGGCTCAGCAGGCATGTGAGAGATGTGACGTCTTTCAGGGCTTTTTTCCACGGCTGTGATATCTTTGCCGAGTATGTCTCGACTCCTGGCGCCCGGACCCACCAGTGTCCGCTACCGGATACTTCTACTCACGTTTGTGGTGGCATTCGTGATGTATATCGACCGGGCGTGCATGGGCGCAGTTCAACCTCATATCATGCGCGAGTTCGGCATGGACAAGATCCAGATGGGCTGGGCGTCGTCGCTATTCAACTTTGCGTACGCGGCCTTCCAGGTACCGTCCGGATGGATGACGGACCGATACGGGCCCCGAGCAATCCTCTGTATTGCGATCGCCTGGTGGTCGATCTTTACTGCGGCGACGGGCTTGACGTACAGCTTCGTGTCACTTGCGGTTACCCGGTTTCTCTTTGGTATCGGCGAGGCGGCGGCATTTCCTGCTGCTTCCCGGGCGATTCTGCCGTGGCTGCCGGCCCGACAGCGTGCATTCGGACAGGGCTTCCAACACTCCGGGTCGAGGTTCGGGGCAGCCGTCGCGCCGGTGATTGCGGCGGCCCTAGCCACATCGTTCGGATGGCGTCACGTATTCTTCCTCTTTGGCGCGCTTGGCCTGGGACTAGCGCTGTATTGGATGTGGTACTTCCGCGACCACCCGCAAGACCACCGCGGCGTCAACGCAGCAGAACACGAGTTATTGGCGACCGCGGTTCTCCCGCGCAGAAACAAGAATCAACACGTGCCTTGGGGCCGGATTCTGCGGCATCGCGACTTGTGGTTTCTGACTGCGATGTACTTCTGTTACGGGTGGGTGCTTTGGCTGTATATGACATGGCTGCCGACCTACTTTGTGGAATTCCGAAAATTTCCGGAGATGAAGATGGGCTTCGCCGTCAGTCTGCCGTTACTTGCGGCGACGATAACGAACATCGTTGGCGGCACGATGTCCGACCGGCTCGCGCACATGTGGGGAAACCTGCGGCGCGGAAGGATTGCGGTGTCGGTCCTGGGGTTCCTGATTGCAGGATTGGGATTGATAGGAGTTTCCCTCGTTTCCAGCGCGGCAGGCGCACTGGCATGCCTAACGTTTGCTCTGGCAGGTCTTGAATTAACCGTCGCGGTGTCCTGGGCGATGGCACTTGAGATGGGCGGCGACTTCGGCGGGTCGGTGTCAGCGGTGATGAACACCGGGGGCAACCTGGGCGGTGCACTGGCGACGGTTGGGATCGGCTACATCGCCACGTTATCGAGTTGGACGGCGGCCTTCACGGCGTCGAGTGTATTGTGCCTGCTCGCAGCAGTGCTCGCGTCCCGAGTAGATCCCCGGCGCTCGATTGCCGCGAATGCTTCGACGTGATGATGGTTAGCAGGCTCAGGCATAGTAGCGCAGGCAGACGGGTCAAGCGGACCTCAGTTCGTCCTGGGCGAGGCGCATGGCGGGGGTTATGGGGTCGGCCTGGGTTTTGGCGTAGTACGGGATGGCGGCGAGAAGCGAGGGTTGGTATTGCGGAGAGACGAGACGGGAGTCTTCGATGAGGGCAGCGAGGTACTTGAAGTAGTGGACTTCATCGGCCTTGAGGAAGGTGTGTTGCATGGTGGTGTTGAGAATTTCGTGGCGATTGTTGGGGAGGTTGGTGAGGGCGAGAATGTTGAGGGGGCGGATGGCGTTGGGGCGGGATTCGGCGAAGGTGCGGAACTGGACCATCCAGCCGGCGGCCTGCAGGGTGAGAAGGAGTTTGGTTTCTTTGCTGGTGGAGGATTGCCAGGCGTGGCGGAGAGCATTGGCGGCGGAGACGGCGTGAATGCCGACGATGGTGTTGGCGGCGTGGCATCGCATGGCGAGTTCGGCGGCGGAGAGATGAATCGCGTCCCAGATGGATTGCGGGCTGGCGGAGCTTTTGGCGATGCGGGCCGCGATGTCGCGGGTGGCATCGGCGAGTGGCGCCTGGCGTAGCGTGGTGAGGATTTCGGCGGTGGCGTCCGCGGCGCCTGGGTTGGCTTTGAGCAGGGATTTGACTTGCGCTTTGTTGGAGGCGTAGCACTGGTTATCGCGCGTGTAGCCGTTCATTTCCTGGGTGGGGGTGAAATCGAGGAGACCGAGGGCGATGGAGCGGAGGACGGGTTCGGCGTGTTGGAGGCCGATGGTGTGGAGGGTGCGATAGGCATTGGCGGTGAAGATGGCTTTGTGGCCGATGTTGCGGTAGTCGCGGGCTCCGTATTCCCAAAGGAGGCTAAATGCATCTTCGGTGCGATTGTGGCGGGCGAGGGCGGCGGCAGCGCGTTCGGCACGCTCGATGTCCCAGTGGTCCATGGCATTTGCGAATTCGGTGCGGGCAGCGGTTGGAGTGGGGAGGGATTGCGTGAGTTCGCACATGGTGTAGTCGCCGGTGGATGCTTTGGCGTCGCGATCCTGGGCGGTTTTGAAATTGTCGATGGCGTAGAAGAGCGGGAGAGAGCGGAGTTCGCTGGGGGCTTCGAGGGAGAGGCGATGGGCGGAGTGAATGACGAAGACACAGTGGAGGGCGAAGCCGGGCGGGCGCGGGTTGACGTTGCGGATGCCGGCGAGGAAGGTGGCGGCGAGGAGTTGTTTGTAGGGAGTGCCTTTGCGGAGTTGCTGCACTGCCATGGCGGCGCATTTTTCGCGGGGGGTGCTTTCGAGGAGGGCGACGAGGGGCTCGAGTTCGGAGGCGAAGCGGAGGGTGTTGGGGGTGATTTGCGCGGCGGCTCGGGTGAGCGGGACGCCGGCGGTGAGTTGGAGGAGGTGGCGGCGGGGGATGAGCATGGTGACCATTATGCTACGGGAACTTGGCGAGGAGGCGGCGGCGGAGAGTGGGGTAGAGGTTGAGGTATTTGGTTTTGGCGGCGGGGTCGGCGGCGGGGTAGGAGGCGAGTTTGGCGATGGCGGATTTGTCGATTTGGGGGAGTTCGTCGAGTGAGCTGAGGGCTTGGATGACGACGGTGATTGGGTTGGTGCGCGGGTCGGCGAGGGTGATGAGGACATCGGCATCGCTGAGTGCTTCGGCGGCGACAATGCGGACTGCCGGGGATGGATCGTTGAGGGCTTTCGTGAGCAGGCCGCGACTTTGCTGGATGGCTTCGCGGCCACGCATGAGGATGCCAAGTACGGCCCAGTAACGGATGGCGCTTTCTTTGTGGGTGGCTGATTGTTGGAGACGCGGAAGGGTGGCGGGATCGAGGTGCGAGGCGAGGTCGGCGATGGGGAAGATTTCTTCGAGCGGGTATCTGGCGCGGCCGCGAGCCATGGCGTAGGGCGTTGTGTTGGTGGAGCGGGAATGCAGTTCGCTTTCGGGGAGGAAGCCGGTGTCGCGGATTTCGAAGATGTGCGTACGGAGCGCGGCTCGGAATTTTTCGAGCGTGGCGCGGTGGGATGGGGATTTGGCGAGGTTGTTGATTTCGTCGGGGTCGGCTTCGAGGTCGTAGAGTTCTTCGGGGGCTTTGGGCATCCAATAGGCGGCTTGGGTGGGGTTGAGTTTGCCGGCGTCGAAGAGGGCTCGCCAGGCGCGGGTGGTGGGGGTTTGGAAGGAGTAATCGCCGTATTGGCCGTGGGCTCGGTGGGGCATGAAGTTGCGGATGTAGACGTAGCGGTGATTGCGCATGGAGCGGATGAGGTCGTAGCGCTCGCCCATGCGGTCCATCATGCCGTGGAGGTAGTTTGGGGCGGGCTTCGCGTGCGGGCCGAGGAAGGCGCGGCCCTGGAAGTTGGTTGGGGGTTGGAGGCCGGCGATGCTGAGGACGGTGGGGGCGAAGTCGATGAATTGGGTGAGGCGGCGGTTGGGTTGGCCGGGCTGCCATTGTTGGGCGAGGTGTTGCCACTTGTTCGGGAGGTAGACGATTAGCGGAACGTGGAAGCCGGCGTTATAGGCATCGCGTTTGAGGCGCGGAAGGCCGGGGCCGTTATCGCCGTAGAAAAAGACGATGGTGTTTTCGGCCTCTCCCGTGGCTTCGATTTCCTGGAGGAGTTTTCCGGCTTCGCGATCCATGTCGGTGATTTTGTCGTGATATTGTGCCCAGCCCTGGCGGGTTTCGATGTTGTCGGGGTGATAGGGCGGGATGCGGACTTTGGCGGGGTCATGGACGAAGGTGTGCGGGCGGAGACGGATCTGCGATTCGTGGGTCATGATGAAGTTGAAGACGGCGAAGAATGGTTTGCCTGTGGGGCGATTGCGCCAGTGGGCTTTGGGGCTGGAGTCGTCCCAGATGGTTTCGAGTTGCGTGTCGAGGTTGAGGTTGTAATCGGTTTTGGAGTTGTTGGTGCAGTAGTAGCCAGCCTGGCGGAGGAGTTCGGGATAGGTGCGCAGGTTGGACGGGAAGGTGACCGTGCTGCGCATATGCTGGGCTCCGATGGATTGGGGGTACATGGAGGTGAGGATGGAAGTGCGCGCAGGGGCGCAGACGGGGGCGATGGACCAGACGTAGGGGAAGCGCATGCCTTGGGAGGCGAGGCGATCGAGGTTGGGGGTGTTGGAATCGGGGCAACCGAAGGCTCCGAGGTGGGGGCCGATGTCTTCGCAGGTGATCCAGAGGATGTTGGGTTTCGCGGAGGTGGGGGCCGCGGCGGCGGCGAGCGGCGTGGTGAGGAAGGAGCGGCGGTTCATAGGAAGAGGACAGTATACCGGGTGCGCTGGCCTGGAAGATGCGCGCGCGAGGCTTGATATAATCTCTTTCAAATGCTAGCGAGATGGGCTGTGATGGCGTGCGCCGCCGCCATGTACGCACAAGAACCGGCGAAGATCACTTTCTATGAAGAGAAGGTGAAGCCGATTTTGCGGCTGAATTGCCTCGCTTGCCATTCGGAAAAAGCAATCAATAGCGGCTTGTCTTTGGAGACGCAGGAGTCGATTCTGCGCGGGGGAAATCGTGGTCCGGCAGTGAAGAAGGGTGCGCCGGATGAGAGCGCGCTGATCGCCGCGGTGAAGCATTCGGGCGATGTGAAGATGCCTCCGGGGCGGAAGTTGAAGGACGAGCAGATCGCGGTGTTGGAGCAGTGGGTGAAGGATGGCGTGGCGATGCCGCAATCGGCAATGAAGTCGCGGCGGCCAGGGGCGGATCATTGGGCGTTTCAGCCGGTGAAGCGGAGCGCGCTGCCGGAAGTGCAGGCGAAGCAATGGACGCGGAATCCGGTGGACTTTTTTGTACTGGCGAAGATTGAGAAAGCGGGGCTGACTCCTTCGGCGGAGGCGGACAAAGCGACGTTGCTGCGGCGAGTGAGTCTGGATTTGACGGGGCTGCCACCGACGTGGAAAGAGCTGCAGGATTTCGTGGCGGACACGCGGCCGGATGCGTATGAACGCGCGGTGGACCGTTTGCTGGCGAGCCCGCACTACGGTGAGCGCTGGGGGCGGCTGTGGCTGGATCTGGCGCGGTATGCCGATTCGGATGGCTACACGATTGATGCTCCGCGCGAGATGTGGATGTACAGGGATTGGGTGATCAACGCGTTCAATCGCGACATGCCGTTCGATCAATTCGTGGTGGAACAGGTGGCGGGGGATATGCTGCCGAACCCGACGCAGGATCAGATCATTGCGACGGGGTTCCATCGGAACACTCCTTCGAATTACGAAGGCGGGATTGATTTCGAGCAGTACCGGGTGGAGGCGGTGGCGGATCGTGTGATCACGACGGGCTCTGTGTTCATGGGGCTGACGCTTGGTTGCGCGCGGTGCCACGATCACAAGTACGATCCGGTATCGCAGAAGGAGTTTTATCAGATCTTCGCGTTTTTGAACAACGTGGATGAGATTGATAAAGAGGCGGAGCGGAAGGATTTCAACCGGCCGTTTTTGCCGGTGGGCACACCGGACCAGATGACGGCGTATCACGCGTGGGAAGCGCAGTTGCAGGCGCTGGAGAATGAGCTGAATCAATTTCGCGATACGCTGCCGGGCGAAGGGCAGCCGCTGCATCCGGGCGTGGTGGAACGGCAGAAACATATTGAGGCGCATCGGAAGCGGATTCCGAAAGTGACGCGGGCGCTGGTGATGCGCGAATTGGCGAAGCCACGGGTTTCCTATATTCATTTGGGCGGCGATTTCACGCGGAAGGGCTCGACGGTGGAGCCGGGCGTGCTGGCGGTGATGCCTCCATTGCCGAAGACCGAAGGGCGGCCGACGCGCTTGGATTTCGCGAAGTGGCTGGTGGCGAAGAACAATCCGTTGACGGCGCGGGTGACGGTGAATCGCATCTGGCAGAAGTATTTCGGCAAGGGGATTGTGGACACGGAGAACGATTTCGGAAAGATGGGAGATCAGCCGACGCATCCGGAGTTGCTGGACTATTTGTCGTTGGAGTTTATGGACAAGGGTTGGAGCCAGAAGGCGCTGCACAAGACGATTGTGATGTCGGCGGCGTACCGGCAGGATTCGGATGCAAGGCCGGAAGTGAAGAAGGCGGATCCGGAGAACCGGCTGCTGGCGCGTCAATCGCGGTTGCGGCTGGATGCGGAACTGGTGCGCGACTCGGCGCTGGTGGCGAGTGGATTGTTGTCGGATAAGGTGGGTGGACCGAGCGTGTTTCCGCCGCTGCCTCCGGGGGCGAACTCAGTGACGCAGGTGTCGCGGGAGTGGAAGACGAGCACGGGGCCGGATCGCTTCCGGCGTGGCGTGTATACGTGGTTCCAGCGATCGGCGCCGCATCCGGGATTGATTTTGTTTGATGCTCCGGATGCCACGGTGACGTGCACGCGGCGGATTCGATCGAACTCGCCGTTGCAGGCGTTGACGCTGTTGAACGATGAAGCGTATTTCGAATTTGCGCAGGCGCTGGCGGACCGGTTGATCAAAGAAGATATGAAGGCGGATGGGGAGCGGTTGCGGCAGGGATTCTTATATGCGCTGAACCGGCGGCCGGTGGGGGATGAGGAATCGCGGTTGTTGAAATTGCTGAATGCGCAGCGCGATGCAAAGAAGGACGAGAAGGCGGCATGGACGGCCGTGTCGCGAGTGTTGTTGAATCTTGACGAGTTCATGACGCGGGAGTAAGCCATGCAAGACCAACTGCTGAAGAAGACAAGGCGGCAACTGTTTCGCGATTGCGGAGTAGGCGTGGGCAAGGTGGCGCTGGCGTCGCTGATTCAGGAAACGATGCTGGCGAAGCGGCACCATGCGGCGAAGATTGAGAACGTTATCTTCTGCCAGATGTGCGGTGCGCCGTCGCATCTGGAGTTATTTGAATACAAGCCGGAGTTGGTGAAGTGGGACGGGAAGACGGCGCCGGATAGTCTGCTTGCGGGCAAGCGGTTCGCGTTCATGGACACGTTCAGCAAAGAGAAGCCGAAGCTGTTGGGGACGCGGCGGAAGTTCACGCAGAACGGCAAGAGCGGGATGTGGATGTCGGAGCTTTTTCCGAACGTGGCGGGGATAGTGGATGATCTGACGATGGTGCACAGCATCTCGACGGAGAACTTCAATCACGGTCCGGCGAAGCTGTTTTGCAATACGGGATCGGTGCGGCCGGGGCGGCCGAGCATGGGGGCGTGGATCACGTACGGGATTGGAAGCGATTCGAAGGATCTGCCGGGGTTTGTGGTGCTGCAATCGGGTGGACGCGGGCCGCGCGGCGGGGCGTTGTTGTGGAGCAGCGGGTTTTTGCCGACGGCGTATCAGGGGATTCCGTTCCGCAATGTGGGTGATCCGATTCTGGATTTATCGAATCCGAAGCCGGTGAGCGCCGACGATCAGCGGCAGACGTTGGATGCCATTCAGGATTTGAACCGGATGCGGCTGGGCGCAACGGGCGATGAAGAGATTGAGACGCGGATCAGCTCGTATGAGATGGCGTACCGGATGCAGACGAGCGGGCCGGAGCTGATTGATTTCGCGAAGGAGTCGGCGGCGACGCTGGAGATGTATGGGGCGAAGCCGGGCGAGGGCTCATACGCGAATAATTGTCTGCTGGCGCGGAGGCTGGTGGAGCGCGGGGTGCGATTCGTGCAGTTGTATCACGCCGATTGGGATCATCACGACGACATCACGAAGCCGCTGGATAAGGTTTGCGCGGAAGTGGACAAGGCGACGGCGGCGTTGATTACGGATTTGAAGCAGCGCGGGTTGTTGGAGAAGACGCTGGTGGTGTGGGGCGGCGAGTTTGGACGGACTCCGATGGGCGAGGTGCGGGAGAAGGGGAAGATCGGGCGGAATCACCATATTGATTCGTACTCGATGTTCATGGCGGGCGGCGGATTGAAGCATGGGTACACGTATGGGGCTAGCGATGAGCTGGGCTTTTCGCCGGTGGGGGATAAGATCGAAGTGCATGATCTCCATGCGACAATGCTGCATTTGCTGGGGATTGATCATTTGAAGTTGACGTATCGGTTCCAGGGGCGGGATTTCCGGCTGACGGATATTAAGGGGAAGGTGCTGGATAAGATACTGGCGTGATGCGGTATTTTGCATGGCGGGTGAAATTCAACGAGGGATGTACCCTTCTGTGCAGGTGAGGAGGGTGCCGTCGAGCATCATAATCGGGAAAGCGACGACGTGCGCCAGGCTGTTGCTGCACCGAAGGGTGGCAATACCTGGTTTTATTTAACTACTGCTTCACGCGACTACGGACTCACCAGCGGCACCCGGGACACACCAAAGATCCAGATCGAAGAACTTGGACGAGAAATCGTCTATGCTCCCAATGCAGAAGCTGAGCTTGCGCTCAAGAAGAGAGCGTTCCTGCAAATCGAAAGAGGTTTCTTCGCCGTGATCATTAACGACCTGATCGAGGCTGACCTGGTGATTGCCGATCTTACTGAGCATAATCCGAACGTGCTATTTGAGCTTGGTGTGCGCATGGTTCAGGACAAGCCAGTCCTACATAAACATCCTGCGCGGAAAGGGGAAGGGATAGCGGGATCACCGAAGGCCCGGTTACCATCAACAAGCGCTGGCGCGAGATAATGGAGGAGTGCCGATCGTTTCCAGAGGGTTTGTCCACCAAAGCGAACTCGAACAGGCTGTAAAGCGAGCCGAAGAGGCGTTGCGCCCGGACGTTGTGCACATACGCTATAGCCTTGGCGAGGATTGGAGCGGGGCAGGAGCGCTTTTCTTCCGCGTTCTGCTCAGCGACAAAGCGAGCGAGCGCACGCGATTACAGGAAGTGGCACGACGCGTTGCACTTCGGATCTCTCAGGAAGTACAGCCGGATGAATTCGGACTGCAGCCTTACTTCAACTTTCGAAGCGAATCCGAGCAGGAAAAGTTGAACGAACCAGCTTGGGCGTAGTTCTGATGCCATTTGCCAATGATCTGCTTGAGCAGGCGAAACATCTTGCCAACCGGGAGAGAAAGAAACCGCGGCAGGCGAGCCTTCGACGCGCGGTATCAACGGCCTACTACGCACTTTTCCATCTCCTGATACACGAGGCCACTCTGAATTGGCGGCGGGCTGGCCAGCGGGCTTTGCTTGCGCGTTTTTTCGAACACGGGAAGATGAAAGCCGCTTCCGAAAGGCAGCGTGGAGACTGCACCCGCTTCATCAACTCGAAGCCACCACCTCCACCGGGCCAATTACTTGATTGTATGAAGCATCTGCTGAACGTTGCGGACGCATTCGTTCAAGCGCAACAGCAGCGGCACACAGCGGATTACGACAGTTCCACGAATTGGTCGAAGACCGAAGTTCTGGCGTTGATCGCTATTGTCGATGGAGCCTTCCAGAGTTTGGCAACCATCAAGAAGGAAGACGTCGCACAAGACTACCTATTGTCGCTGCTTGGCGCGCCGAAGGGGTGAGCTACCGGCGTGATTGGGTAAGATCGTAGGTTAATGAGACACTTTTGTACGGCGGGGCCGGTTCAGTCCGATATTCACTACAGCCTTGCACCAGAGAAGCGGATTGACCTTAGTGGAATCATGCAACTGATTGAAGGGCGAAAATACTTCATTCTGCATGCCCCGCGACAGACTGGGAAGACGTCTTCGATGAATGGATTGGTGCGTGTGTTGAATGCGTCGGGGAAGTACCGCGCGGTGTATGTGAATGTCGAGGGAGCGCAATCGGCACGGGATGACGTGGATGCGGCGATGAAGGCAGTGTTATCGGCGTTGGCGCGGCAGATTGAAGATACACTGGGGGACTCTTTCGCCGAGGAGAATCGGAGTGCGATTCTCGCTCGGTCTGGCGGGCACGACGCATTGCAGGAGTTGCTTTCGGAATGGTGCAAGCGAAGCCCGTTGCCGGTGTGTCTGGTGATGGATGAGATTGATGCGGTGGTGGGAGATTCGTTGATTGCGATACTGCGGCAACTGCGCGCCGGGTATAACGATCGGCCGGGCCGGTTTCCGCAGTCGGTGATTTTATGCGGCGTGCGGGATGTTCGCGATTACCGGATTCATGGGGCGAAAGAAATCATCACGGGGGGGAGTGCGTTCAATGTGAAGGCGGAGTCGATCCGGCTGCCGGATTTTTCGCGGGACGATGTGCGGGCGTTGTATGAGCAGCATACGGCGGAGACGGGGCAGGTGTTTGAGGAAGGGGTGTATGAGCGGGTTTGGAAATTGACTCGCGGACAGCCGTGGCTGGTGAACGCGCTCGCCGATGAAGCCTGCTTCAAGCTGGAGGAAGACCGCGCAAAGCCGATCACGGCCGCGTTGATTGATCAGGCGAAAGAGAACCTGATCGTGAAGCGGGTGACGCATCTGGACAGCTTGACGGATAAGTTGAAGGAGCCGCGGGTGCGGCGGATCATTCAACCGATTTTGCAAGGCGAGGATGAGACCGGGGTGGAGTTGGCTTATGACGATGATGCGCAGTATGTGATGGATTTGGGGCTGATCCGGCGGGGTGAGAATGGGTTGGAGATTGCGAATGGAATTTATCAGGAAGTGGTTCCGCGGCAGTTGAATTTTTTGATGCAGTTGGGATTTGAAAGCCGGGAACGGACGGCGTGGTATGTGGGGGCGGATGGCCGGTTGGATATGGAGAAGTTGATGGCGGGGTTTCAGCAGTTCTTCCGCGAGAATTCGGAGATCTGGCTGGAGAGGTATGAGTATCGGGAGGCGGGTCCGCAGTTGTTGTTGCAGGCGTTTCTGCAGCGGATTGTGAATGGGGGCGGGCGGATTGACCGGGAGTATGCGCTGGGGCGGCGGCGGACGGATTTGCTGGTGACCTGGAATTATGCGGGTGGCGTGCAGCGGGAGGTAATTGAGATCAAGGTGGTGCGGGGGAGTTTAGAGAAGACCATTGCGGATGGGTTGCGGCAGACAGCGGAGTATCTGGACAGTGTGGGCGTGGGGCGCGGGCATTTGGTGATCTTCCGACGGGATCCGGAGATCCCGTGGGAAGAGAAGGTGTTTCGGCGCGAGGAGGGTCGCGTCACGGTTTGGGGGATGTAGTCTAGAAATTGACCTTTGCGCCGAGCATGATCTGACGGGGGCCGCTGCTCAAGTCGGCGCCGATGCGTCCGAACAGAGTGCTGGTGACGGTTGCAGTGGGACCGTTGAAGCTGGGCGTGTTGGTGAGGTTGCTCACGTCGGCGCGCAGTTCCAATTCGAAGCGTTCGGTGATGGCGGTCTTCTTGTTGAAGCTGGCGTCGAAGTTCAGGAAGCGCGGGCCGTAAAAGCGATTGCGGCCGGTGTTGCCCTGCTCGCCGGCAACCGTGTTGGGCGCTGTGGCGGAGAAGGGGAAGGTGGCGCGCTCAGTGGGATTGAAGAACCACTTGAAGCCGCCTTCTTCGCGGACCTGGCCGAAGGAACTGGAGCAGCCATTGCAGTTGGCGAGTGCTTGCACGACCGAGTTGAAGCTGGTGTTGCCGGAGTAGACGGTGAAGGCGCGTCCGGTGGAGTAACGGTAGAGGCCAGCAACTTGCCAGCCGCCGATGAGGCGATTGAGCCACGGGCCTGCGCCGCTGGCGAACGGGCGTCCTTTGCCGAATGGGAGTTCGTAGACGAAGTTGGCGAAGAAGTTGTGACGTCGGTCAAAGTCCGAAGGGGCGTAGTTGAGGCGGCGGTTGTTGATATCGAACGGCGTGCTGGAGGCGGATTGCGAGTTGGCGGTGCTAAACACGGTGAGCGATGGGTCGAAGCTGCGGGTGTCGAGCGATTTGGCGACTACGTAGTTTGCCTGCACCGTTGCTCCGCGGGCGAACTGGCGGGAGAAGTTGAATTGCACGGAGTGGAAGGTGGAGAAATCGTTAGAGTCCACTACGGCGAGACTGCCGGTGTACTGCGGATAGGGGAAGAAGAAGAATGGGCCAAGGCCACTGGCGTTGACAAGTGAGGTGCCGGATTGCGGCTGGTTGCCGAGCGTGGCGGCGAGGCCGCCCACGTTGCCGGCGGTGAATTGCGGGCCGTAGAGACGGCGCGCCATGGCGGCTCCGGTTTCGCCGGCCTGGCGGCGGGTATCGGCGGAGAAGATGCGATCGAACAACGCGCTCTGGCCGCCAGCGCCAACGGTGCGGAAAGCATCAAGGAAGCCGTTTTCGCGGATGATGGCCTGGTTGACGTTGTAGGCGCCGAGGAGGTTGTGGGCGCGGCGTCCGATGTAGTTCACTTCGATGACCGTGCGTTTGTGAATCTCACGCTGGATGCCGAAGCTCCACATGTTGGTCTGCGGGGTTTCGAGGTGCGGATCGACGACGGTGTTGTTGCCTGCGCTGAATGGAATGGGCTGGCGCAAGTCGCCGGGGCGGCGGGTGGGCGTGATATCGGGGAGGCTGCGGAGGCGTCCGCCGCCGGCGCCGAAGGCCTGTTCGACAACGCCGAGCGTGGAGCCGGGCATGTTGGGGAGAACGGCGCCGGAGATGAGGAAGGTGGGCACGCGATCGTAGGCGAGGCGGTAGTTGGCGCGGATGGAGGTTTTGCCGTTGGCCCAGGGATCCCAGGCGATGCCGATGGTCGGCCCGAGGTTGTTGAGGTCGCTAGGGTAGAGGCGCTCCCGCGGGGCCCAGGCAAGCGTGTTCGATGGGGTTTGGCCGGCGACAGGAACGAGGCCGGGCACAAGAAGCGGCGATTTGTTGCCGGAGCGCGGAGCGGTGCGGGGCTCAATGCGAAGGCCGTAATCCAAGGTGAGATTGCGGCGGATTTTCCAGGTGTCCTGAATGTAGAAATCGAGTTCGCCGTAGCGGGAGTCGAAATCGAAGGTGCCGCGGCGGTAGCTGTCGCCGTCGGCGACGAAGCCCTGGGTCATGCGGCCGACGCGGCCGAGCATGACGTTGATCATGCTTTCGAGGGCGGGGCGATCGAACTGCTGATTGATGGCAGCGGGGAGGCCGAAGGCGGCGGGGTCGACGGTGTTGAGCGTGCGATCGAAATCGACGGTAAGGCCTGCATTCTGGCCACCGACGGAGCCACGCGTATCGAGGTGCTTGGTGAAGCGGAAGTTGACGCCGAGCTTGATGGCGTGGGCGCCGCGGAAGTAGCTGAAGTTGTCGGCGACCTGCCAGGTGCTGAGCGTGCGCTGGTTGTTGTAGGTGTAGGCAACCGGGACCGTGAATACGGAAGTGGTGAAGGAAGGCTTGGTGAGATCCTGGACGGGGTTGGGGAAATCGAAGGCGAAGCGGCTGTAGCCGACGATGAATTCGTTGGTCATGCGGGCGCTGGGGTTGGTGCGCCAGTTAAAGGCGTAATTGCGCGGGGTGCGCTTCGTATCGGTGAGGCAGGGGGCGCCGGGCACGCGGGGCAGACCGCCATTGACGCTGTCGCAGAGGGTGTTCTGGAAGCCGCCGTATAAGCGGGCATAGACTGCGTTTTTGGAATTGATGACGTGATCGATCTTGGCGGTGAGGTCGCGCTGCTTTTCGGTTTCGGTGGGGCGGAAGACGAAGCCGGCGGTGTTGAGGCCGTCACCAGCGTCGAAGCGATTGGGCAGCGGCGTCTGATCGATGAGGGCTTTGACGGTTGCATCCTGGCCCAGGCGTTGCGGGTCGCTGTTGAAGATGTTGTAGGACTGGACGGGGACGATGGGGTTGCCGGAGAGATCGATGGATGCGCCGGGCACGCCCGCGGGGGTGTTGCGGCCGACGGTGGAGTAGCGGTAGATGCCTTGGCGCGCGGAGGCGGTGAGAACAGTGGCTTGCGAAGTGATGTTGCGAATGGCGCGAAGTTCCTGCCAGTTGGCGAAGTAGAAGGTTCGGTTCTTGATGATGGGACCGCCGATGGAGCCGCCGTAGATGTTCTGAACGAATTGTTCCTTGCCGACGCGGTTGAAGTTGTTTTGCCAGGGGTTGGCGTTGAGACGGGGGGTGCGATAGAACCAGTAGGCGTTGCCGTGGAGTTCGTTGGTGCCGGAGCGAGTGACGAGGGCGACCTGGCCGCCGGAGTTGCGACCGAATTCGGCGGAGGCGTTGGAGGTTACGATTTTCATTTCGGCGACGGAGTCAGGGTTGACGCGGATGGGGTTGTTGCCGACGCCGCCACCGGCGGAGGTTTCGTTCATGTCGACGCCATCGAGGGTGAAGTTCCAGGCGCGATCGCGAGCGCCGTTCATGTGTCCACCGGAACCAGTGTTACTGCCGGAGTTCATACCTGGAACGTAGGTGAGGATGGAAGTGGGGTCGCGGCGGCGAGTGGCGACGATGGGCATTTCCTTCATCGTGCGCTCATTGACGAGGGGTCCGATGTTGCCGCTTTGGTTGGTTTGGACGAGTTCGGCGGCGGCGGTCACTTCGACGGCGTCGGAGACAGTGCCGAGTTGCATGGGGATGTTGATGGTGAGGGGCTCGCCGACGGTGAGCTGGTTTTCGCGGGCGACGAATTTCTTGAAGCCGGAGGCTTCGACTTCGATGCGGTAGGTACCGATCTGGAGGGATTCGAACTGATAGTTGCCGGAGGCGGAAGACGTGGACTCAAAACTGACGTTGGTCAGTTCATTGGTCAACTTCACCTTGGCATTGGGGACGGCGGCACCGGTGGGATCGGTGATGAGGCCAACGATTCGCGAGGTGGTTCCTTGCGCGAAGAGGAGAGCTGTGAGGAACGATAGTGCAAGTACCCTGAGCATATCGTATCAATGTAGCAGATGTTACGGTGCGATTTGGCGTGTTACGCGTAGAGTTCGGCGAGCGGGAGGGTGAGGGGGATGGATTCAAGGAGGGCCTGCGCTTCCCTGCCCTCGTAGGTGGAGAGAACCCATTTATTTTCGGGCATGCGGCGGAAGACTTCGACGCGGGGCTGGTCTTGGGCGATGAGGACGTATTCTTCGACGGAGGGGAGTTGGCGGTAGAGTTTGAATTTGCCGTTGTAGTCGTAACCCTCGGTAGAGGGGGAGAGGATTTCGAAGATGATTTTGGGGTTGGTGAGGCTGGGGTCGGAGTCGGAGGCGAGGATGGGCTGGCCGCAGATGATGAGGAAGTCGGGGTAGACGTATTTGGAGGCGGTGACGCGGACGCGGGCCAAGCTGGCTCCCCGGCATGGGGTCCCTGCCAGGCGGGGTACGATGCAACCGCCCAGGCTTGTGAGGAGCATGGCGTGGGGCAAGCTTGCGTCCACCATTGGGAAGATTTCGCCGTCGTGGAATTCGAGTGGGGTTTCGGATGTGGCGTCGGCGGCGAGGTAGTCATCGACGGTCAATCTCGGGATGGGAATCGCCATATAGGTAGTGTAACGCTAGCCTCGGAGGATTTCGCGGGCGGCGTTGTGGCCGGGGGCTCCCATGACTCCACCGCCGGGGTGTGCTCCGGAGCCGCATAAATACAGGCCTTTGACGGGGGTTTTGTAGCGGGCCCAGCCGGCTAGGGGACGCATGACGAACATCTGGTCGAGGCTCATTTCGCCGTGGAAGATGTTGCCGCCGGTGATGTGGAACCGCTGTTCAAGATCATAGGGGGTGAGGATCTGGGCGTGGTCGATAATGCTTCGGATATTGGGGGCGTATTCTTCGATTAATCCGAGGATGCGCTGGAAGAAGGGTTCGCGCTCCTGCTCCCAGGTGGTTCCTTTGAGGGTGTACGGAGCGTATTGGAGGAAGATGCCCATGATGTGTTTGCCTTGCGGGGCGAGGGAGGAGTCGTAGGTGGTGGGCACCGTCATTTCGAGGAGGGGTTTTTGCGAGGGTTTGCCGTACTTGGCGTCGTCCCAGGCACGCTCGACGTATTCGATGCTGGGACAGATGTGCATGGTGGCGCGGTGTTGCGGGCCGGGAGTGCCGGGGAGAACACGGAAATCGGGGAGGCCGTTGAGGGCGAGGTTGATTTTGCAGGAGGTGCCTTCGCTACGGTAGCGGCGCATTTGCTGGACGAAATCGCCGGGGAGATGGCGCTCTTCGATGAGTTTGAGGAAGGTAATGATGGGGTCGAGGTTGCTGGCGACGATGGGCGCCGAGATTTCCTCGCCGTTGTCGAGGACGACGCCGGTGGCGCGGCCGTCGCGGACGAGGATTTGGCGGACGTGCGCGTTGCAACGGATTTCGGCGCCTTTGCTGCGGGCAGAAGCGGCGATGGCTTCGGAGACGGCTCCCATGCCGCCGCGGACGAAGCCCCAAAGACCGCGCTTGCCGGCGAGGCCGCCCATGCAGTGATGCATGAGGATGTAGGCGGTGCCGGCGGATTTGGGTCCGCCGTTAGCTCCGATGACGCCGTCAGTGGCGAGGGTGACTTTGAGTTCTTCGGATTCAAACCAATCGTCGAGCATGTCGGCGGCGGATTGGGTGAAGATCTTGACGAGGCCGACCAGTTCTTTACGGGAAAGGCCGCGGAGTCGGCCGGTGAGTTTGAGCCACTCGGCCATGTCGGAAAAGCCTTGCGGGGGGAATTCAGGGGGCGTGGTGAGGAGGAGGGATTCGACGACGACGGCGAGCTTTTCGAGATGCTCTTCGTAGGCGGGGAAACGTTCGGCGTCCTTTTTGGAGAATTTGGAAATTTCCTGGAGGGTTTTGGCGGCGTCCTGCCACATAAACATGTAGCGTCCGTCGGGGAATGGGGAGAAAAAGGCGGGGTCTTTGGCGTCGACTTTGTAGCCGTATTTTTCGAGGTCGAGATCGCGGATGACCTTTTCCTGGAGGAGGCTGGTGAGGTAACTGGCGGTGGAGACGCGATAGCCGGGCCAGAGTTCTTCGGTGACGGCGCAGCCGCCGACGAGTTCGCGGCGCTCCAGGACGAGGACTCTGCGGCCGGCGCGGGCGAGGTAGGCGGCGGTTACGAGGCCGTTGTGGCCGCCTCCGATGATGATGGCGTCGTGGTTATTCGGCATGGGGCAGTGTTTTTAGCCACAGATGGACACAGATGAAAACCGATCTAGTTTAGTTCTTTCCTCCCGTGATGGCTTGGACGAAGTGGATTTCGCTGTCTGGGTTTACGGATTCGATTAGGCCCAGGGGTAGGATTTCGTTGTCTACCGCTACGGAGATGTTGGGTTTGAGACGGTTGTTTTCTACCAAGCGCTCTTTGATGCCTGGGTGTTGTTGTTCGAGGTTGTCTATGATTTGGCGGACGGTGGCGCCTTCTACCTGGACGCTTTCGCGGCCTCCGGCTAGAGGCCGCAATAGCGTGGGAAGGTATACGGTGGCCACTTTATTTGGCCCAGACGGCTTCCATGATGGTGGAAGGCTTCATGGGGAGGGTGCGGAGACGGACTCCGGCAGCTTGGTGGATGGCGTTGGCGAGAGCGGCGGGGGGCGGAACGATGTTGGCTTCGCCGACGCCACGGACACCAAAGGGATGGCCGGGATTGGGGACTTCGACGATGATGGTTTCAATCATCGGGAGGTCGAGCGCGGTGGGCATGCGGTAGTCGAGGAGGCTTGAGTTGCGCATGGTTCCGGTGGTGTCCATGTAGTACTCTTCGTTGAGCCCCCAGCCGATGCCCTGGACGCTGCCGCCTTGCATCTGGCCTTCGACGTAAGCGGGGTGGATCGCTTTGCCGACGTCCTGTATGGAGGTGAAGCGAACGACTTGCGTTTTACCGGTTTCGGGATCGACTTCGACATCGGCGATGGCTCCGGCGAAGGAGCCGCCGACACCGCGGGGGTTGACTGCTCCGCGGCCTACGATGGGACCGCCGGTTTCTCCGATCTTGGAGGCGAGTTCGGCGAAGGGCATCGACTTGCCGTTTTTGGAGAAGACGCCGTTTTCGAAGTTCACTTCCGCGGGTTCGGTTTCCCAGAGTTTGGCGGCGCGCTCTTTCATCTGGCGGACGATGTCGCGGGCGGCTTCAATGGCAGCCCAGCCGGTGGCGAACGTAGTGCGGCTGCCTCCGGTGACGGCGGTGAAGCCGATGGAGTCCGTATCGACGACGCTGGGGTGAACCTGTTCGGCGGGGATGCCGAGGACTTCGGCGGCTTGCATCGCAATGGAGGTGCGGGTGCCGCCGATGTCGGTGGAGCCTTCGACAAGATTGACGCTGCCATCGGCATTGACGCTGATGGTGCAACTGGAGGGCAGGCCGACGTTGAACCAGAAGCCGATGCCGATGCCGCGTCCACGGTTGGGGCCGCCGAGGGGAGCGTTGTAATGCTCACTGGCTTTGATGGCCTGGAGCACTTCGACGCAGCCGACGCGGCGGTATTTGGGGCCGTCGACGCGTTGGGTTCCTTCTTTGGCGGCGTTTTTGAGGCGGATGTCGACGGGATCGATGCCGAGTTTCTCGGCGATTTCATCGACTACGGATTCGGCAGCGAAGGCAGCGTTAGTTGCGCCGGGTGCGCGATAGGCGGCGGTGCTGGGCTTATTGACGACGACATCGTAGCCATCGACAGTGACGTTTTTGATGTCGTAGGCGGCGAAGATGCACATGGCGCCGGGGCCGACCATCGCGCCGGGATAGGCACCGGCTTCGTAGGCGAGGTAGGCTTGTGCGGCGGTGAATGTGCCGTCGCGTTTTGCGCCGATTTTGGCGCGGATGTAGGAGCCGGGCGTGGGGCCGGAGGCTTCAAAGACATCCTTGCGGGTCATGACGATTTTGACGGGGCGGCCGGATTTCTTGGAGAGCACGGCGGCCACGGGTTCGAGGTAGACGGGGATCTTGCCGCCGAAGCCGCCGCCGATTTCCATGGGCGTGACTTTGACTTGAGCGACGGGGAGATCGAGGATGCAGGCGGTGGTGTCACGGACGACGAAGGAGCCTTGGGTGCTGGTCCAGACCTGTACGCGGCCATCGTTGTTCCAAAGCACGGTGGCGTTGTGGGGCTCGATGTAGCCTTGATGGACGGTGGAGGTGTGGAACTCGCGCTCGATGATGAGGTCGGCTTCTTCGAATCCTTTTTCCGCATCGCCGATGGAGAAGCGGAAGTGGTCCGCAACATTATTGACCTTGTCTGTTTTTTTGCCGAATTCCTGCATGTGGAGGTCTTCGTGCAGGATGGGGGCACCGTCTTTCATCGCGTCGGGAGCGGTGAGGGTGCAGGGGAGCACTTCGTATTCGACTTCGATAAGGGAGGCGGCCTCTTCGGCAATGTGGGCGCTGGTGGCGGCAACACCGGCGATGGCGTGGCCGCGATAGAGCACTTTGCCCTGGGCGAGGACGTTGCCGCGAATGTAGCTGAGCGGGGTAGCGCCTTCGCCGAGATCGACGATCTTGTCGCCGGCGGCGGGGAAATCGGCGGCAGTCGCGACGGCCTTGACGCCGGGCAACGCTTCGGCCTTCGAAGTGTCGATGCGTTTGATGCGGGCGTGGGCGTGGGGACTGCGAAGAATGGCGCCGTGGAGGAGGCCGTTGAGTTGGATATCGGCTCCATAGAGGGCGCGGCCGGTGACCTTATCGGCGCCGTCGTGGCGAATGGGACGAGTCCCGATGACGTTGTATTGGGTGCTCAAAGGGTGACCTCCTGGGCGGCCTTCTGAACGGCCTTCACAATTTTGTCGTAGCCGGTGCAGCGGCAGAGATTGTTGGCGAGCCACCAGCGGATGCGCTCTTCGGTGGGATGCGGTTCCTGATCGAGGAGGGCTTTGGCGGCGACGATGAAGCCGGGTGTGCAGATGCCGCATTGGAGGGCGGCTTCTTCGAGGAAGGCTTTCTGCAGCGGGTGAAGTTCGTTGCCACGGGCGATGCCTTCGATGGTGGTGATCTCGGCGCCTTCGGCTTCGACGCCGAGGACGAGGCAAGAGGTGACGATACGGCCGTCCATTGTGACGGTGCAGGCTCCGCAGTTGCCGTCGTTGCAACCTTCTTTCGTGCCGGTGAGATTGAGGATGTCACGCAGGCATTCGAGGAGGGATTGACGGGGCTCGCAAAGGAATTCGGCGGGTTCGCCGTTGATGGTGGTTTGAACGTGAACTTTGCGTTCCATTATTTCGACTCCTTGGCAGCGGCGATGGCGGATGCGAGGGCGCGGCGGGTGAGTACGGCGCAGAGGTGGCGACGGTAATCGGCGGTGCCACGCATGTCGGTGATGGGCTTGGCCGCGGCGGCGGCGAGTTCGCCTGCCTTCTTGAGTGTGTCGTCGTTGACGGGCGCGCCGGAGAGGGAGGACGCGTCGACGGTGATGGGCGTTGGCGCGACGGAGGCGAGGGCGATCTTCGCGGATTGGATGTTTCCGTTGGAGAGCGTGACGGAGACGCCTGCTCCGGCGACGGCGATGTCCATTTCGTTGCGTGGAATGAAGCGGAGGTAGCGGGCTCCACCGGCGGTGGGTGGGATTTGAATGGAGACGAGGATTTCGCCGGGTTGGAGGACGTTGACGCCGGGGGCGGTGCAGAAGGCAGCGACGTCGATGGTGCGCTCTCCGGATGGGCCGGTGATGCGGGCGGTGGCGCCGAGTGCGATGAGGAGCGGGATGGAATCGGCGCTGGGGGCGGCGTTGCAGAGATTGCCGCCGATGGAGGCGCGGCCCTGGATTTGTGTGCCGCCGATGATGTTGGCGACTTCGGCGAGCGAGGGATAGGCGCGGGAGACGGCGGAGTCGTTATAGATGCGATAGCAGGGGACGGCTGCGCCGAGAGTGAGTCCGAGGCCGGGTTCGAAGTGGAGCTGATTGAGCTCGGGGATTTTCTTGATGTCGACGATTAAGTCTGGGGTACGGCGGCCTGCTCGCATTTGGACGAGGAGGTCGGTGCCACCGGCGAGGGGGCGGGCGGTGGGGTGAAGGGTCATCGCCTCGACGGCTTCACCGATATTCCGCGGCGCCTGATAGTCAAACCATTTCACAGGGCTATGGGTCTCCTGATGGGTTGGGATGGAGTCAACAATATAGGGTATCGCATGCGGGTGGTGGGATAGGGGTGTTGGGGGTGCGAGGCGGGACGTCTGGGCAAGTGTTGCGGGGAATGCCACTGGTGATGTTGAACGGCGCGAAAGGGGGATGGCCAAATGTCTCAATCGAACGTCATCTCGCCAAGGTAGTCGCTAAATCGAAACGAAGGAAGCCAAGTTTGATTGAAGTACTGTGAGGCCAAGGTGTAGAACAGCAACAAGGATTTTCTTGTGTTGCAGACAGCCAGATTTGATGCCGGTGTTGGAAGAGCATCGAAGGTCCCATCAGGCGTTCTATTGCATATGACTCCTCGGTCGAGAACACAGACCATGTCTACGCGAGAGTGCGGAGGGAAATCTCCAGCGGCAGCCAATGCGTTCAAGCGGTTGGCGATGCTCGTGAGATCGGCGCTCTCGAAGGCAAACACGTAGTAGTTCACCGGCCAAATCGGCCAATCTTGTCCGAACATGTTAACTGACCGGGTAATTGGGCCTCTTTCGAGCTGATAAGCAGCCTTCTTAAGCTGCTTGACGCTCTTCATGTTTTCAAGAACAGAATCGACTTCTCTTAGCGTCAGGTTAGCCTTCACTTCGATCGCGGCGTACACACACTCGATTGGAACTACTCTAATCTCTTCGCCTTGGTACAAGATGGGAGTCTTGGCTGCATCCGTGATTATGACGTCTAATTGCCTCGAAACACCACCCTTGCTATCCACGGCCTGACCGGTGGAAACATCGAGCGATGCAGGCAGGTACTGCCGCAGAAACTTGCGCAGGATTTTTTCAAACTCACCACCTTTCAGCCCCGCGTGGCTGATGGCGGCGCGCGAACTCTCAACGTCGGCGCGCATTTGATTTGCCACCTGCGCAAAAACCTCAGCTACATTCATGGCTCAGATGGTAACAGGATCTGGTGTAGGTGCGACGCAATGGCCCCCTCATGAAGAACGGGCTCCATGAATTCGCTGCTCATTGGAACCAGGCTACGTCAGGATGTAGCGACAGCAAGGATTGCTGGATGATTTCTGAGGATAAAATGTTAGCAGGAGCCCCCCAACGCCATGCCAGAACTCGGACTCATCGTCTCCAACCCGAAAGTTATGACGGGCAAACCCGTTATTCGGGGCACGCGGATCACCGTTGAATTGATTCTGGAGAAGTTCGCGGCGGGGTATGCCGAGGACGATATTCTTCGCGCGTATCCGCACATCACTCGGGAAGGTATCCGGGCGGCACTTGCGTTCGCGGCTGAAGCGCTGCAAGCGTCCGTGCTCTATCCTTTGGAACGCGCGGCATCATGAAATTGGTGGCAGATGAGAGCGTTGAGGGACCAACAGTGTTGGCCCTTCGCGCGGCTGGCCACGAGGTTCTGTTTATCGCCGAGACCTCGCCGGGAATTGAAGACATTGCGGTGCTGGAGTTCGCCAGAGGGGAAAAAGCCCTCTTGCTCACCGCGGACAAGGACTTCGGCGAACTGGTGTTTCGCAATCGCGAACCACACTTTGGAGTGCTCCTGATGCGGTCGTTAGCGCGAACCCCAGAGGAAACCGCTGACAGCGTGTTAGCCGCAATCACTAAGTACGGGACTCAGTTGGAAAACCACTTCTCCGTTCTTGCGGGAGGCGCGCTTCGAATCAGAAGAATAACTCACTGAGGGGTTGCCGCGAAATCTAGGACGGCTAGAATGTGCTCACGGTTGACGGGGAAGTTTTCGAGCACTTCGTCGAGAGAGGAACATTTCAGGTTCTCAAAGATGGCGGACACGGGGACGCGCGTGCCTCGGAAGACCCAGGCGCCGCTGACCTTACCGGGAATACTTTCCACCGCGGAGCATTGCGACCAGTCCAGAGAAGTCATTGGTGAACCTGCTTCCATCGTAGGATATCTCCTGGAAGATTTCACAGGGGGCGTTGACGGCCAGATGGAGAGGCAATCGGTTATGCTTATCCTTTGTCGATGGGTGAGATCACGGAACTGCTGAAGGAGTGGCGCGCGGGCAACGCGGAGGCATTGGAGCGGCTGATGCCGTTGATTTATCCGCGACTGCGCGCCATTGCGGGGAGTCTGGAGCGGATGGAGGAGGCGTCGCCGACGGTGCAGGCGACGGCGCTGGTGAACGAGGTTTATTTGCGGCTGGTGCAGCAGCGGAGTTTGAGCTGGGAGGACCGGGAACATTTCTATTCGTTCGCGGCGCAGGTGATGCGGCTGATTCTGGCGGATCATGCGCGGGCGCGGTTGTCGTCGAAGCGGGGCGGGACGATGAAGCGGGTGCCACTGCATGAGAACGTGCCGTGGGTGTCGGTGAATCACGAGGAATTTTTGGATTTGGGGCGGGCGCTGGATGAGCTGGCGGCGTTCGATGCACGGAAGGTAAAGGTTGTTGAGCTGCGGTATTTTCTGGGGTGCACGGCGGAGGAAACGGCGGAGATACTGGGGCTGTCGAAGGCGACGGTGGACCGGGATTTGGAGCTGGCTCGGGCGTGGTTGTTCCGGCGGTTGAAGGGTACGGGCGGTTCAGTACCAATTGGATGAGTCATTTTTGAGGCGGCTTACGCTATCCCTTCCGTACGGCGAGTGACACTCGCCGGATAGGAGGAGGAATTTTGCAAACTTACTACACCACGCGCTTTGGGCGCGGGATGACGGGACTGGCGGCGGCCGTTGTTGGCGTGATTGTGATGGCAGGGCCGGCGCAGGCAGGCTACGTGCATGCGAACGTCAACGTAGGGAACGGCCTGACGAACTGCGGCGGCGTTGACGAGCCTTTCCTGTCATGCCCGGTCTACAACGGCCCGGTGATGGTGGAACTGGGCAGCAGCAAGGCTTACACGGACTTCGGCGTGAACAAAGTGCTGGCACAAGGAAGCGATAGCGCATCTTCGCAGTGGAAGGTGGGGTATACGCTCAGCGGTACCGTGGGGACGCCCGTGAGCCTGACGGTGGAGATCGCCTACGACGTGAATATTTCCCCGGCCAACAATAGCGAGACGTTGTTCCGGATGGCGCTGAATAACGACTTCTTTGGTACGTTCGACATTTCCATCAACACAGACGGTTTGGGCAATATCTGCGACGACCAACCTGTGGGAGCGCCCTGCCTCTCGGGGCAGCACTCGGGGATCTGGACACGGACCGTGAGTGCGACGGCAGGGCAGTACAACAACCTTTTTTTGAGTGTCTCGGCCAGCGTTTTCAACGGCGGGTGGGTGGATGCGTACAACACGGTCACGATCAACCGCATCATCGTTCCGGATGGAGTGACCTGGGCGTATGACGGGATTTCCGGGAATCCGCTGAACTTCCAGTACGCCAGTGACTCCACGGTACCGGAGCCGGCAGCGGTGCAGTTGCTGGGGGCGGGGTTGGCGTTGGCGGCGATTGGACGGTGGTGGCGGAAGGGAGTGTAAGATAGCGTTCGGGAATCTCGTGTCACCGGAGCGCTGGAAGGAAGCCGAGGGATATATATGCGCCGCATGGGAATTGCCGGAAGGCTCCCGTGCGGCGTTTGTGCGGGAGAAGTGCGGGCATGATGCGGAGTTGCTGGTGGAAGTGTTGACGCTGGTAGATGCCCGGCGAGAGGCGGATGAGTGGCGGGCTCCGATGGAAGAGGCGCGGGGAGAGCGGCGGTTTGGGGCGTACCGGCTGGAGAAGATGATTGGGCGTGGTGGAATGGGGGCGGTGTACCTGGGGGCGCGGGCGGATGGGGAGTTCGAGCAGAAGGTGGCGATCAAGGTGGTGGGGTTGCCGTTTGAAATAGGGCCGCTGCGGCAGAGGTTCAAACAGGAGCGGCAGATTCTGGCGGATTTGAATCATCCGAACATTTCGCACCTGGTGGACGGCGGGGTGACGGAAGACGGCGAGTTATACCTGGCGATGGAGTACATCGATGGGGTGCCGCTCGATGAGTACATACGACTGCGGAAGTGGAGCGAGGCGGAGCGGCTGGGGTTATTCCGGCAGATTGCGAGCGCGGTGGCGTATGCGCATCAACACCTGGTGGTGCATCGTGATCTGAAGCCATCGAATATTCTGGTGACGGCGGATGGGGTGGTGAAGCTGCTCGATTTCGGCACGGCGAAGCTGCTGAGCGAGCAGGAGGGCGGACAGCAGACGGCGACGGGAGATGCGTTTCTGACGGTGGCGTATGCAAGTCCGGAGCAATTGCGGGGGAAAGCGGCGACGACACTGAGCGATGTGTTTGCGCTGGGTGCGATCTTGCACGAATTACTGACGGGGGAACGCGCGTTTGCTGAAGGACTGGGAGAGCGGCTCGATGCAATGGGAGCGGGGCCGCGGACGATTGCCGGGGATTTGGGGTTGATTGTGGGGAAGGCAGTGGAGGCGGAGCCGGAGCGGCGGTATGGATCGGTGCGGGAGATGCTGGAGGATGTAGAGGCGTATTGCGCGGGGCATCCGGTGAAGGCTCGGGCAGCGACGTGGGGGTACCGTGCGGCGAAGTTTGCGCGGCGGCACAAGTGGGCGGTGGGCGCATCGGCGTTGGTGGTGCTGGCCGTAGTGGCGGGCGCGGCGATGACGCTGTGGCAGGCGCGGAAGGCGCAGCAACGCTTTGAGGAATTGCGCGGGTTTGCGCGGTTTGTGGTTTCGGATCTGCACACGGGGTTGCAGCAATTGCCGGGGTCGACGGCGCTGCAACGGACGAGCGTGGAGCGGTCTCTGGCGTATCTGAACCGGCTGGCGGCGGAGTCTGGGGCGGACGATGGGTTGCGATTGGAAGTGGCGGATGGGTATCGCAGGCTGGGGGATGTGCTGGGGAATCCGTATGCACCGAATCTGGGAGATCGGAAGCAGGCGGAGAATTTGTACCGGAAGGGATTGGCGATGGCGGGCGGAGTGCGGCAATCGGCGGAGGCGCGGCGCGTGGTGGCGGAATTAGAGATTCAACTGGCGGGGGCAGGAGGATTTGGCGGAGAGAAAGGGAACGGATTGGAGGAGATTCGCAAAGGGGCGGAGGAATTGGACCGGCTGAGCAAGGCTGCGCCCAGGGATGTTGCGTTGCGGCTGAGTGCGGCAAGGGGATGGGAGGCATTGGGAACACGGCTGGTGGCGGGAGGGGGCAACATTGAAGGCGTTGGGACGAAGGAAGCGGAGGCTGCCTACCGCAAGTCGTTTGGGTTGGCGGAAGGAGTGCTTGCGGAGCGGCGTGACGATGCGGCGGCGATGTTGCAACTGGCGCGGTGCGAATTCAATTTAGGATTGCTGTATGGATCGGAGCAGCCTGTGTTGGCGCTGGAGCACCAACGGCGATCGTTGGCGTTGCTGGACCGGTTGCCGGAAGGCTCGGCACGTTTGGGAGCGCGGCAGATGCGGGCAAGAGTGCTATCGAATGTGGGATGGGCGGAAGGGCAGGCGGGGATGCATGCGGAAGCGGTGGGGCATCTATTGGAAGCGGCGCAGGTGCTGGAGGCGCTGTCGGCGGGTGATCCGGGGAACACGAACCTGGTGTATACGCTGACCGGGGCGTATCGGGCGCTGGGGATTGTGGAGGATTACCGGAAGCGGCATGCGGAATCGGTGCAACATTTCCGGGCGGCTGTGGGGCTGCATGAGAAGTTGCTGGGGATTGATGGAGCGAACAAGGTGTACCGGTATCTGCGGGCGGAGTTGCTGGTGCGGGCGGGAAATGGATTGGTGGCGATGGGACGGGAATCGGAGGCGCGGGCGGCGGCGGGCGATGGGCTGGTTGGATTGCGGGCGCTGGCTTCGGACGAGAAGGCATCGATGACGCATGTGTTCGGGGCTTGCCGGTGGTTGACGGATACGGAGGTAGTTTCTCTGCGTGACGGGGCAGGTGCTGCGGTGTTCTGCCGGAAGGTGGTGGAGTTGACCGGGGGGCGGGACCTGGACGGATTTGCGGGACTGGCAAAGGCGCTGTGGGTATCGGGGGACAAGGATGGCGCGGTGAGGGAATTGGAGAAGGCGATCGCGCTGTTGCCGCCGGTGCGAGTGGGGGAGCCGGCGAGCCGGCAGCGGAGCGAGTTGGAGACTCAGTTGAAGAAATGGAAGGCGGGGCGTTGAGAGAGCTAAATAAGGTCCGGATAGGAGTTCCTGATGGACTGGCGCCGGGCTTCGAGTGCGGCGGCTTCGTCCGTACGTCCTTGTTTCATGAGCGTGGCGGCAAGATTGGCTAGGGTGTGGAGGAGACGGGGGTGATTGGGATTGGTCCGCTGCTCGGCCCAGTGCAGCGATTGGCGGAAGTTCGCTTCGGCATCGGCGTACTGGCCGGCGGCGAAGGCGATCATGCCGCGGAGTTGGAGGAGGGCGTGGCGTTCGGTTTCATCCAGCTGTGATTCGTATTGTTCGGCGGCAGCGAGGGAGGCGGAAGCTGCGGCGATTTGACCGGAGTCGGCGTAGCTTTGGCCGAGCAGGATGTGAGGCAGGGCGATGCGGGGATCGCCTTCCGGCAGATGCTGCCCGATGAGTTGGAGGGCCTCTCGATGCATGTCTACGGCCAGTTCGTGCTGCTCCAGTTCATCGAAGGCGCGGCCCTTGAGGTTGAGGAGAGCGGCATGCTCGATGGGGTCGGAGTCAGGAATGGCGAGGGCTTTGTCGAAGAGTGGGATGGCGCGGGCGGGATGCCCCGTATCGAGATAGGCTGTGGCGTGGCGCAGCCAAACGGTGTGTTGGGTGTACGGCGTCGCGCTGGCGGAGGCTTCGAGATTGTGAAGTGCGTCCAGCATGCGTCGATAGTCGCCCTGGTGAGAAGCGATTTCGGCCTCGACTTCCATGTGAAGAACGCGCGCAGTTTCGTTGCCCTGCTGTGCGCGGCGGGCGCATTGTTGGGCGGCCTCGATGGCCTCCGGGAGACGGGCGAGTTCGAGGAGGGACACGGCGCAGCATTTGTGGAGTGCGGCGAGACCGGTGGCATCATCGGCGTTGGCGGCGGCGGGGACATGGCGGATGGTGTGGCGGGCGGCTGTGAGCGCGTCCTCCCAGCGGCGCAGGGAGGTGAGGGCTGAGGTAAGTAAGACGGCTGCTGTGAGAACGGGCTGATGGCTCCTGTCGCGTAGTTTCGGGGCGACGGCGAGGGCTTGGCGCGCTGACGCTTCGGCGGCGGTGTAGTCGCCGTCACGAAGGGCCTGTACGGCGGCGGCCTGAAGGCGGGTGTAGTTTTGGAGGGGTGCTTTGTATAGTTTGGTAGCGGCGATCAGCAGGATGAGAAGGCAGACCGCGATGGGAGCGACGAAATCGGTGGCGGCCATTTCCCTTGGTATTCGACCGATGAGGGGGTGAACTGTAGGCCACGAGGCCGGAGGAGCGCTGTGGCACTCACCAGATCAAGGGAATGCCGTAGGCGGACAGTTTGGAATCCTTGCTCACCAAAGCCAAACCTTCGGCTGCGGCCTGGGCGAGAAGAATCCGGTCAAATGGATCATTGTGGACATCCGGGAGTTTTCCCAGGCGCATGACGTGAGCACTGCGTATCGGAAGCACTGCCACCCCGGAGCGAATCACATATTTGTCCCACCAAGGGAGAGGATCTGTGAGCAAGGCTCCAGGCCGAGATTTCTTCAGCAGCAACTCCCAGAGATTGGCGACGCTGGCAACAACTTCCGAATCCGTGAGCACCTTTCTGGCGGCACGGCTGAGCATTTTGGGGCTGGCAAGAGCCCAGACGAGGGCATGTGTATCGGTGATGACGCGCATGGGGTCAATCCTGCGCCAGCCAGACTTCCATCTCCTCGTCGGTGAGGGGTCCCCACCAATCCCCATCAGAGACGAGGGGTGCGTCCTTTGCGATTCCGAGCGGGAGCCCTTTCCTGCGCTTAACGGGAACAAGTTCGGCAACCGGCTGGCCTTGCCGGGCGATGATGACTTTCTCGCCACTCTCCACCAGTTCGAGGAGGCGGGAGAGCTGGGTCTTGGCCTCATGAACGTTCACCTGCATGGTTTTCAGGTTAGTCCGCTTAGTTAGCCAAGTCAAGGCGAACCGTTGACCGGCTCAGAAGAGGTTGGCGGGTGCGAAGGCGGCGCGTGCTGTGTCGTTGCTCGCCTCGATTGTGAGTGGGGGAAGGTGTGAAATTGTTTGTAACGGGGAGGAGGGTGGTTACACATCCGGGGAGAGAAGGAGAACAACATGATTACGAATCAAGAGACGGGCACGAGAGTGGATGAAGTGGCGGCGGGGATTTATCGCATCAGTACGCGGCTGGATGTGATTCCCGGGGGGTTCACGTTCAATTCGTATTTGATTGATGACGAGGAGCCGGTGCTGTTTCATACGGGGTACCGGAAGCTGTTTCCGATTACGGTTGGGGCCGTAAAGGCGGTGATGCCGGTGGAGAGGCTGCGGTGGATCGGCGGGTCGCACTTTGAGGGAGATGAGTTCGGTGCGTTGAATGAGCTGCTGGAGGCGGCTCCGCAGGCGACGGGGTTTGGGACGGAGATCGGAGTGCTGACTTCGTTGAACGATTTTGCGTCGCGGCCGGCGCGCGGGTTGGGGGATGGGGAGGAGTTTTCGATCGGCAACAGGCGGCTGAAATGGATGTACACGCCGCATGTGCCGCATGGGTGGGATTGCGGAGTGCTGTTCGATCTTTCGACGAAGACGCTGCTGTGCGGGGATCTGTTTACGCAGGCGGGGGCGGATATGCCGGCGGTGACGGAATCGGAGATTCTGACGGCGAGCGAAGGGATGAGGGGGATGATGGATTACTACGCGCATGCGACGAGCACGACGGCGATTCTGGAGAGGCTGGCGGAACTGGGTCCGGCGATGCTCGGGTGCCAGCATGGGAGCGCGTATCGGGGAGACGGCGCGGCGTTGCTGCGGGAGCTAGCGAAGGTGATCAGCCGCGACGGGCAGCCTCAATAGCGGCGATGTCGATTTTCTTCATCTTCATCATGGCCGCAAAGGCGCGCTGTGCTTCGGCGCCGCCGGCGGCCATGGCGTCTGTGAGCGCTCGCGGGGTGATTTGCCAGGAGATGCCCCAGCGGTCTTTGCACCAGCCGCATTGGCTTTCTGCGCCGCCGTTTCCGACGATGGCGTTCCAGTAGCGATCGGTTTCTTCCTGCGTATCGGTGGCGATTTGGAAGGAGAAGGCCTCGGTGTGGCGGAAGGCGGGGCCTCCGTTGAGACCGATACACGGGATACCGAGGACGGTGAATTCGACGGTGATGACGTCACCCTGCTTGCCGCTGGGATAGTCGGCGGGTGCTTTGTGGATGGCGGTTACCTGGCTGTCGGGGAATGTTGCGGCGTAGAAGCCGGCTGCGTCGAGCGCCTCTTTGTCGTACCAGATGCAGATCGTATTTTTTGCTTTCATGTGTGTTTGTTGCCCCTTATGGTTCAGACTAACAGGCATGCGCTCTTTCGGCGTGATGATGCTGCTGGCCAGCGGGGCATACGGGCAACAGGCTTTCGATTACAACAGGCCGAACGGGCTTGATCCGCTGACGGTGGGGATGAAGAACGATCAGCCAATGGCCGTGGATTGGGATGAGGACGGGCGCACGGATATTGTGCAGCGGAACATCTATTCGACGGCTTTCGGCGAGCCGTGGTGGGGTGTGTATTTTTTCCGGAACATCGGGACGGAGAAGAAGCCGAGGTATGCGGCGGCGAAGCGGATTGCAGTGGATGGGCGGGTGATTGATGATACGTATGCGAGCTACCAGGTGCTCGATTGGAACCATGACGGGCATCCGGATCTGCTGAGCGGGATTGGCGCGGGGCCGCGGAAAGGGACGCTGCAACTTTACTTGAATGAGGGACGGAAGGATGCGGGCGGGGCGCCGGTGTTGAAGACCGGGCCGACGCTCGCCTGGCTGAAGGACGGCGGCGATCTTGCTTATGGGATGCGGCTGATTGGGGGGGACCTATATACGCTGCGGATGAAGGTGCAGTACTTTCCGACGCAGGTGCTGGAACACACGCTGTACAGGCATCGCGCGGTTTCTGGCGGGTTTGGAAAGGCCGAGGTGATGAGCTTTGGGGGCAAGACGGTGTATGACGAGTGGCCATCGACACAGCGCAACGGGAAGTGGCTGGGGGCGACGCGGACGCGGAACGGGCCTTTGAAGACGTGCATTGTGGAGTGGGCGGACCCGGGCGGGCCATCGCGGTGCATTTTCGATACGAGCCCGGATGGGTTCGCGATTCCGAGCGCGGGGAAGGATGGGATTTTTGCGGCGATGATGGGGGGCTGGCTGCGATACATTCCTGACAAAGGCAAGGCGCATACTGTAATGGCAGAAGGGATGCCCTGTTCGTTCGGGGGGTATAGCAGCGTGGAGGTAGCGGATTGGGAAGGCGACGGCGATTTGGATTTCATCGGAGGGAATGAGACCGGGTTTGTGCAGTTGATTGAGAACATCAGCAGCGGGGGCCGGACACAGTTTCAGACGGCGCGGCCAATTCCGGGGGTGTATGCGGCGCGGTGGATGTTCATTGACGATGAAGATCCGGAGAGGCCGTATGGACAATCGAAGCCTGCTTATGCCGATTGGGATGGAGATGGGGACATGGATCTGCTGGTGGGGAACAATTCGAACCGGGTGGCGTATTTCGAGAATATCGGGTCACGGAAGAAGCCGCGGTTTGCGAAGGCGGTGAAACTGGTTCACGATGGGGGCGAGCATTTTTCATTTCGCGCGCGGCCTGCGGTGGTGGACTTCAATGGCGATGGATTGTTGGATGTAGTGGCGGGCTACGCGGGGGCGCGGGATCGGAGCGATCCACCGTATATCGCGATTGTGGTGTATGTGCGGTATCGGGATGAGAAGGGCGTGCTGCGGTTGCGTGCTCCGGTGGCGTTGCGGGATACGGAGGGCAAGGAGTTGCGGACACCAATTCCGTATCACCACGGCTTTGAAGTGGCGGATTGGGATGGCGATGGGGACTTGGATTTGTTCACCAATGAAAAGACGCAAGTCATTCTGTATCGCAAGGTGGGCGGCGGGTTCCGGCGAGAGCCGATTTTGTTTGAGGGCAAGCCGCTGAGTGTGAGCCATCACGAGACGAGCGTGAAGGCGATTGATTGGGATAAGGACGGGCGGCTGGATCTGATCACGGGTGGGGAATCGGGGTGGGTGTACTTTTTTTCGCGCCAGGTGCTGGGGGATTAGCGCAGATTACGCTCGGCGATGCGGACGAGGCCGTTGGCGGTGCCTACGTAGAGATAGCCGTTGTTGTAGGCGAAGGCGGTGACGTTGGTGGAAGGCAGGCCGGTGGTGAGGAAGTTCCAGCGATTGGAGGCGCGGTTGTAGATGGCGAGACCTTGGCTGAGAGTGCCTGCGTAGACGGCGGCATCGGTGGCGAGCATGGCGTTGGGATTGATTTCGATCTGGCCTCGGAGATCGGGGAAGCTATGCCAGGATGCGCCATCGAAGCGATAGACGCCTGCGCCGTAGGTACCGATGAACCAATCGTTGGCGGCAACGGCGGAGGCGCTGATCCAGTTCTGGCGGAGGGTGGAATTGGCGGTGGTGTAGCTGGCTGCGACCGCGCCGTTCTCTAAAACAGAAACGCCTCCTAATGTTCCGGCGAGCAGGCGGGGGCCGAGTTGGGCGAGGGTGTAGACGTGGTTGTTGACGAGGCCGTGGAAGGCGTAGATGCTTTGCGGGCCGGAAGGGGTGAGGAAGGAGATGCCGGCGGGGGTGGCGGCGATCAATCCGGCGGTGTCTTCGGCGAGGTCTGTGACGTGGGAGGCGATGAGGCCTTCCTGGCGGGTGAGCACGCGGCGGGTCTGGCCGGAGGAATCGGTGAACACGAGGCCGTTGGCGGTGGCGATGGCGGCGCCGTCTTTGCGCAACAGGATGCGGTTGACGCAGAAGAGATGATCGTCTTCGCGGTGGATGGCTTTGGAATCGGATGGAGGGAGGATGTCGAGTCCGCGGTCGAAGTAGCCGACCCAGAGCTTGCCGTTAGGCTCAATGGCGAGGGCGGCGATGTTGGCGTCGGCGAGCGGAGCTTGTTGCGGCGTTGTGATGCGCTTCCAGGCGGCGCCGCGTTGGGCGCGTGTGTAGAGGCCGTCGCGGAGGAGAGCGTAGAGTTCGCCGCCGAGGAGGAAGATTTTCTCGACGCGCCCCTCGGTGTGGGCGGCGACAGGCGGCGCAGTGCGCGGCTGGCGGGCCGTAATGTCGATTTCGAAGATGCCTTCTTCGAGCGTGCCGATGTGGAGTTTGTCCTGTTGCGGGAGTAAGGCGTTGGCGAAGAAGCCGGGGGCGAAGGTGCGATCGAGGCGGCCGGCGGCGATGCGGGCGACGCCCATTGCGGTGCCGGCCCAGGCGGATGTGCTGTCCACGGCGAGGGAGAGGATGTGATTGTCGGGCAGGCCTTCGGCGGTAGTGAAACGCGTCAATTCACCGGCGCGCAGGTGGAGCAGTCCTTGGTCAAGCGTGCCGATCCAGAGGTCGTCGAGCTTGCCTGCCAGGGCGGTGATGGATTGCGTCGAGAGCGAAGGATGAAAGACGGAGAGCGCGTTGCCATCCCAGGCGAGGATGCCGTTGCGCGCGGTGCCGAGGAGGATTTGGCCGGTGTCGAGAGGGAGCAGTGAGGTGAGCTTCCGGAGAGCTGGTGTTTCGGGGCGTAGCTGGCGGAAGCTTGTGCCGTTGAAGATGACGAGGCCTTCGCCCTCGGTGGCGAGGAAGAGCTCACGGCCGGCGGAGGCGGTGGTGAGTCCGGCGGCGATTTTCATGATGGGCGCGGGCGGGAGATCGAGGCCGGAGGAGAAGGTGCGGGCGATGGCGCCTTCGGAGTTGAGCTCATGGAGCGATGAGGCGGTGGCGACGTAGAGTTGTTCGTGGAGCAGGGCGGCATCGCGGAAGCTGGCGGTGGCGGCGATGGGCTCAAAGGCCACGGGGGCGCGCTGGAGTGGACCGCTGGTGAAGCGGATTTCGGTTTCCCGCTTCAGTTCGGTGGCCGATTGGCCGATGGCGCGGTGCGTTTGCCGGAGCCACAGTGCAGCGCCGGTGATGGCGAGCAAGGGCAGGGCGAGAAGGAGCAGGCGGCGGCGGGTCATTCCACCATCCGGGCGAGAGTGCGGGCCACGTGCTGGAGGGCGGATTGATAGGTGCCGTGGTCCCAGAGATCGGCGTCGCTGAGCCAGGCGGCGAGTTCTTCGACCGCGGGCTGGAGCGTGGGATGACGTTGAGAGAGCAGCCGGAGGTAGGCGTCGCGATTGGCCCAGCCGCCTTCTTCAAAGGCGAGGGTGGCGTCGATCCATTCGGAGATGAGGAGCAGCTTCTGGCAGGCGTCGAGCTGCGGGGGTTCGGTGACGGGCGTTTCCCTTTCGAGCCAGGAGTCGTGGATTTGTTTCCAGAAGGCGGGGTAATCGAAGCCGCGGCGGGCGGCCTCTTCGCGGACGAGGATGTGCTGCACGATGTCGCCGGTGGCGGTGGCGAGGCAGCGATCGGCGTAGGCAGGGGACTTGTAGCCTTTGGCGGCGAGCCAGATGTGCCCGTATTCGTGGGCGAGCAGATCGGCTTCCCTGCCCTGCCAATCGGCGGCGCGAGCCATGTTGAGGAGGATGAAGTGGAAAGCTCCTTCTTCGCCGGTGTAGTTGACGTTGAGGGCATGAGCCTGGATGAACTGGCGGACGAAGGGCTCCTGGGTGAGGAGGCGGACGATGACGGGGCGGCCGGGGAAATCGGCGGGGATGCGTAGAACATTTTCGGGTTGTTCTGTTTCGACGCGGATGAGCACGATTTGGCCGGCCGAGAGCGATTCGATTTCTTCGCGCCAGGTTTCGAGCGGGGTCACGATTCGAGCACCTCATGCCCGGCGGCGCGCAATGCATGGAGCGCCGCGCCGAGCGTGTCTTCTTTCACCAAAACATAATCGGTGGCAAATGTCGAGACGGCGAAGATGCTGATGCGGGCGGAGGCGAGTGGGGCGGCGATGGAGGAGAGGATGCCGGTGAGGGAGAAATCGAGGGGGCCCTGGACCATAAGGGCTCGCCAACCGGTGTTGACGGCGGTTGCGGTTGGCGGGACGAGGTGGGCTTCCATGACGTAGGAGGATTCGTTGGTGGTGAGTGTGGAGGAGAAGAATGCGCCTGAGGGGGCGATGGGGGAGGGTGACTGGAAGATAGCGAGGCGTAGAGGGAGGAGTGAAAGGCGCACGGAAATAGGATCGCATGGGTATTGACTGCGAGAACTTTATACCGTAAAGTTATTTTCATGAGTTATCTGCCGCGGCCGATGCGAGTGGCCCCTTCCCTTCCCCCTGCTGTTCCACGACCCGTGAGGCCGCGGCTGGCGTTGTTGGTGAACCCGTTTTATCCGAAGGATCCGCATGCGAGCTTCGGCAAGCATGTGTTGACGCCGTCGCTGGCGCTGACGAGTTTCGCGGCGACGACGCCGGAGCATTGGGAGGTGCGCTATTGGGACGAGAATCTGCTGATGGGCGCGCCGCCCGCCGATCCGGTGCCGGAAGTAGTGGGAATTTCGGTGCATCTGACGTTTTCCAAGCGAGCGTATGAGCTGGCGCGATGGTACCGGCAGATGGGGAGCAAGGTGATCTTCGGCGGGTTGCATGTGTTGTCGTGTCCGGAGGAATGCGCGCCGCATGCCGATGCACTGGCACTGGGGGATGGAGTGCAGTTGTGGCCGCGCATCTTGAGCGATGTGGAAGCGGGGACGTTGCAGCCTCGCTATGCGGCCACGTACGAGAACGACTACCGGCAGGATCCGGCGCCGCGGCGTTCGATTCTGCCACGGGGGCATTTTCTGACGACGACGAGTCTGATTGCCACGCGCGGGTGCCACAATCGCTGCGGGTTTTGTTATCTGGCGACGGATGGGCTGCGGATGCCGTATCGGATGCGGGGGCCGGAACAGATTGCGCGGGAGTTCGCGGAGAACGATGAGCCTTACGCGGTGTTTATCGACAACAATCTGGGATCGCGGCCGGATTATCTGCGGGCGCTGTGCCAGGCGTTGCGGCCGCTCGAGAAGATCTGGAGCGCGGCGGTGTCGATTGATGTAACGGATGATCCGTCGCTGGTGCGGGAGATGGGACTGGCCGGATGCACGGGGGTGTTCGTGGGGTTTGAATCGCTGACGGACGCGAATTTGAGCGATGCGAGGAAGAAGACGCCGAAGGCGGCGGATTATGCGCGGAGAGTGCGGCTGCTGCATGACAACGGGATTCAGGTGAACGGGAGTTTCGTGCTGGGGTTCGACCATGACGATCGCGATGTGTTCGCGCGGACGGCGGCTTGGGTGGAAGAGAACCGGCTGGAATGCTCGACGTTTCATATCATGACGCCGTATCCAGGAACGCCGCTGTTCCGGCAGATGGAGGCGGAAGGGCGGCTCCTGCACAAGGATTGGACGCTGTACGATACGGCGCACGCGGTGTTCCGGCCGAAGCACATGACGGCGGAGGAACTGGAGGCGGGTTACGAATGGATCTACCGGCGGTTGTTTTCGCATGCGTCGATCTGGGCGCGGCGGCCGGAGGATTGGCGGGCGGTGGCGCCGTATTTGGGGATGTCGTATTTGTATAAGCGATCGAACCGGCTGTGGCATTTTCTGATCCGGCACGGGCTGGTGCATACGGTGTGGCGTCCGCTGGTGGAGTTGACGAGGTTGCGGCATTTGCGATTCCGGCGGGAATTGGAGCAGAGGGCGGATGTGGGGCAGGTGGGGAGCTTGTTTAGCGCGGGGGTTTGAGTTTTGGGGCCACAGATTAACGCCGATGAACGCGGATGGGGAGAACGCCGCTTTGATGCGGCTGAGGGATATAGCTCTGCAGGCGCGCCGTTGGGCCGAAGGGTGTGCTGCCGCCGTATTTGGCGCAGGTGGGGAGCTTGGTTGGCGCGAAGGTGTGAGTTTTGAGGCCACAGATTAACACCGAGGAACGCGGATGCTACATTGGTCTCTCATGCACCTGCGTTTGATCGTTTTCCTTGGCATCTCGATGCTGGGATGGGCGGAGCGCCGCTTTGATGCGGCGCCGGTGAATCAGGCTTTGCAGGAGGCCGTTGGGCCGAAGGGTGTGCCTGGGGTGGTGGCGATGGTGGCGACGCCGGACGGAGTGTTGTACCGTGGGGCGTTCGGAGAAGCGCGGGCGGGCCGGGGGATGGCGGTGGACTCGGTGTTTCGCATTTTTTCGATGACGAAGCCCGTTACGTCTGTCGCGGCGATGCAGTTGGTGGAACGCGGGAAATTGGAGTTGGATGCTCCGGTGGAGCGCTACCTGCCGCAGATGGCGGGATTGAAGGTGCTGACAGGATATGACGCCAGCGGCAAACCGGTGCTGGAGCCGGCTCGGAGTCAACCGACTCTACGGCAACTGCTGTCGCACAGCGCGGGATTCGGGTACGGGTTTTGGGACGAGAAGCTGGTGCGTCATCCGGACAAGCCGAATTATTTGCAGGCGCCGCTGCTGTTTCATCCGGGCGAGCGATGGCAGTACGGAACGAACACGGATCTGATGGGGAAGATTGTGGAGACGGTGAGCGGGCAGAATCTGGAGGAGTACTTTCGGGCTCATATTTTTGCGCCGCTGGGGATGAAGGAGACGGCGTTTCTTCCGGCGGCGACGGTGCATGAACGGATTGTGTCTCGCTACGACCGGCAGGCGGATGGAACCTGGAAGGAAGATCCGCAGCCGGCTCCGGCGAATGTGACTCCGCGCGGTGGGGCGGGGTTGTATGGCACGGCGGCGGATTATATTCGCTTCCTGCAGATGTTCCTGCATGGTGGGGAAAAGGTGCTGAGCAAGAAGAGCGTCGCGGAGATGCGGCGAAATCAGATTGGGGCGAACCATGTGCGGTTGATGAAGAGCACGAACCAGGCGTTTTCGCGGGATTTCGGGTTTCATCTGGAAGCGGGGGATAAGTTCGGGCTGGGGTTTCAGATCAACCCGGTGGCGTACGAAGGCGGGCGGGGGAAGAATAGTATGGCTTGGGCGGGAGCGATGAATACGTTTTTCTGGGTGGATCCGGAGAACAGGATTTGCGCGGTGATTCTGATGCAGACCATGCCGTTTTTCGATGAGCCGGCGGTGCGGGGGTTACAGGCGTTTGAGCGGGCGGTGTACCGGGGGTTGCGGTAAGTTTACAGCGGGCTGAGTTTGGTGTCGAAGTCGAAGCCGGCCTGGGTGGCGGCGAGGAGCTTTGCTTTCGATTTGAAGAGGTACATGCGGCGGTCGGCTTCGGCCAGCAGTTGTTCGGCATCGGTGCCGTCGGTGGGGAAATAGGCTTCTCCTACGCTGAAGCCGATGACGTCCTGTTGGAGGACTTCTTTGCCTGCAAGTTTCACGGTTTCGCGGAGGCGGGGGATCATTTTCTTGACGGCGTCGGGGGTGAGGCCGGGAAGGACGAGGACGAATTCGTCGCCGCCCATGCGGGCTACGCAGTCGTATTCGCGGCAGCTTTCCTTGAGTTTTTGGGCGACTCGTTGGAGCAGGCGGTTGCCTTCGAGATGGCCGAAGCGGTCGTTGACCTGCTTGAAACCATCGAGATCGCTGACCAGGACGGCGAGCGGCGATTCGAGGCGGCGGCAGCGGGCGAGTTCGCTATCGAGGTGAAGGAAGAGCGAGCGGGCGTTGAAGAGGCCGGTGAGGTAATCGGTGGAGGCGGAGCTTTCGGCCTGGCGGTATTTGAGGGCGTTCTCGATGGACACGGCCACTTTGGCGCTGATGACCTGGAGGACGCGGAGATGATCGGTAGTGAAGGCTTCCTTCTCGGCGCCGTAGAGGGTGAGGACACCGGCTACGCCGGTGAGACCTTCGAGAGGGATGGAGAGCGCGGATTGGAGCACGGTGGGACGAACGGCTTGCTCGGCATAGCCTGTTTCTTCCATGGGGTCGCCATTCATGACGGGTTTGCGCGATTCGGCCACGCGGCCGGATAAGCCTTCGCCCATGGCGATGCGGAGGTTGGAGAAGGCACGGACGTTTTCGCCGCTGACGTATTCGGGGCGGAGAATGGTGTCGCGGCGGACGTAGATGGCGATGGAATCGTAGGGGATGGTTTTGCGAAGGCGGACGGCGAAGACGGAGAGGGTTTCGTCGAGGCTGAGGGAATTGCCGAGTTCCTGCGCGACTTCGAAAAGCATTTGTGCTTCCTGGCGAGCGGCGGCGATGGAGTCGAGGAAACTGCCGGGTTCGGCGGCGTCGCGCTGCTGGCGGGTGACGGGGCGTTTCGTGGCCGGGTAATCGAGGGTGAGTTTGAGCCGGTCGGGGTTGCACTCTTCGGCGCGTTTGACGAACTTTTCGTGATGGTGGACGAGAGCGGCGGCGACGCGCGGATCGTAGGCTGAGCCGGATTCGGCGGCGACCATCGCGGCAGCCTGCCAGGGTGGCACGGAGGCTTTGTTGCCGCGGCGGGCGGTCAATTCCTCGAAGGCGTCGACGACAGCGAGGATGCGGGCCCCAATGGGGATGGCTTCGCCTTTCAAGCCGTCGGGGTAGCCCTCGCCATTCCACTTTTCGTGGTGATGGCGGACCATGGGGACCACAGGGTAAGGGAAGTTTGCGCGCTCGAGGATTTCGGCGCCGACGAGGGGGTGGATCTTCAGCTTGTCGGCTTCTTCGCGGGTGAGGCGGCCTTCCTTGCCGATGATGTGGTCGGGGACGGCGAGCTTTCCGATGTCGTGGAGGAGGCTGGCGGCGCGGAGGGCATCCATTTCGGGGGCGGAGAGGGCCAATTCTTCGCCCATGCCCATGGCGAAGATCTGCATGCGTTCGAGCCTGTCGTGCGTGTTCTGATCCTTGGCTTCGATGGCGGTGGCAAGGGCTTCGATGGTGCGCAAGTGGAGGCCGGCGATCTGTTCGGCGTGCTGTTTTTCGGAGCTGAGACGGAGGATGTACAAGCGGTAATCGCGGTAGAGCAAATAGATGAACGGAACGAAGAAGAGGAGGACGGGCCAGCCGGCGGCCTGTTTGAGGAAGCTGAACGACCCGGCGGCGATGGCGCCGATGAGGTAGTACGGCATGCTGTAGAGGTTGCATTCGCGCCAGGCGGCGGCAATCGATTTTTTCTCTGTGTAGCTGATGGCGACGGCGACGTTCAGGCCGTTGATGATGAAGTAGACGAAGGTGGCGAGGAGGAGGCGCAGGGGGGCGTCGATGGAAAGATCGGTGAAGCTCCAGGTGGAATAGGCGCGGGTCATGGCCGTGACGGAGATAGCGACGTTGGCCAGGTTGAAAAAGACCTGGAAGCGGGTAGCTTTGCGGGGCGGGCGCCAGAGGCATTGAATGAGCGTGACGACCAGGGCCAGGAGCATCGTTTCCGAGGGGCTGAGAGCAATGAGGCCGATGAGGACGAAGATGAAGTTGATGGAGAGGGTGCCGGTAACATCCGGCAAGCTCAGGCGGATACCAGCGGCAAAGATCGCTACCAGGAGGAAGCAGGCGTAGCGGAGCGGGTTTTCCGAGACAAACGGAAAGACCGAAGTCAGTGCTCCCAAAACGCCAAGGGTGAACACCGTATAGAAGTAATACTTCTCACGTTTGTTCATCGGTGGTCCTCAATGGCATGGGGGAACACCAGGGGCGTGGAACCCCACGCCAAGTGCGGCGCACTAGCCATATGAGTGGTACATCGGGTGTTACCTCCGATTTCCTTAGACGTCGTTATGTGTCTGGTAGTATTTCGTTACAATCGAAGGATAAGTACTCCCGATGCGGCACTCAATCTCTCTCCTCCTGATTGGTCTTCTTCTCGGCCTCAGCGGCTGCACGAAGAAGGCGGTGGAAGCTCCGAAGAAGGAGGCCGGCGGGCCCGTACCCGTGCGCGCGGCGCAGGTGCGCCCGAAACAGGTGCAGCGGGTGGTGGATTCGGTGGGCACCTTTTATCCCTATGATGAGGTGCTGGTGAGCGCGGAGATTGAGGGGAAGGTGGACCAGGTGAAGGTGGACCTGGGCGATGCTGTCAGCGAGGGTCAGGTGCTGGTGCATGTTTCCGATGAAGAGCAGCGCTACCTTCTGGCACAGAATGAAGCTCAGTTGCGCATGTCCATGGAAAAGCTGGGGTTGAAGGATGAGAAAGAGCGCATCAAAGACGTCCGGGAGACGCCCGATGTGCGGCGTGCAGCGGCCGATTTGACGGAAGCGCGGCAGCGCTTCACGCGGGTGACGAACCTGGTGAACCAGGGGATCGGCGCGAAGGTGGATCTGGACCAGGCCACGGCGCGGCATCAGGCGGCGCAGGCCGCTTATGACGCCACGGTGAATCAGACACGCAACCTGATTCAGGAAGTGGAACGCTTCAAGGCGCAACTGGATTTGCAGCGGAAGAAGCTGCGCGACACTACAGTACGAGCGCCGTTTGCGGCCTATGTGAAGGACCGGCAGGTGGCGGTGGGCCAGTATGTGCGGCCGAATGCTCCGCTGATCACGCTGGTGAAAACCGATCCGATCCGGCTGCGGCTGGAAGTGCCGGAGCGGATGGCGCCGTGGATCAAGAACGGGCAGATTGCCGAGGTTCTGGTGGAGGCGTTTCTGGGGCGGAAGTTTATGGGGAAGATCTGGAGGATTGCGCCGACGGTGGATCAGGCGAAGCGCACGTTCGTGGTGGAGGCGCTGATTCCGAATCCGCAAGGGGAGCTGAAGCCGGGCTCGTATGCCCGGGCGCGGGTTCCTACGGACAAGAGCGAGCGGATTATGGTGGTACCGGCGCGGGCGGTGAACTATGTGTTGGGATCGAACAAGGCGTATGTCATTAACAATGAGGTGATCGAGGCGCGGGAGGTGAAACTCGGGGATCGCTTCGACGGGGCGGTGGAAGTGATTGAGGGCTTGCAGGAAGGCGAGCAGGTGGCAACGGGTCCGCTGGCGAGGCTGGACACGGGAATTCAAGTCAAGGTCACGGGGCGCGATGAGGGGGATCCACCGCCGGCGGACCGCAAGGCTTCGGAATGATGCGGCTGCTTCTTATTGTGATGGCGGCGGCCTTTGTGTCGCCTGCGGCGATGCGGATGCTGGTGACGGTGGTGGAGCCGAAGACCGGCAAGCCGATTGAGAATCTGAAGGCTGAGGACTTTCTGGTGCTGGAGGATAAGCTGCCGCGGCGGGTGGAGGCAGCGGAGTTTTCGCGCAAGCCGATTGATGTGATGCTGCTGGTGGATACGAGTCTGGTGGGTGGGATGGTGCAGCCGGTGGCCTCGTCGCTGATTGGAGAGCTGAAGGACAAAGAGCAGATGGCGGTGGTGAGCTTCGATTCGAGCGCGGAGATGATTCAGGATTTCACATCGAGCCGGCAATTGCTGGAAGCGGCGTTGGGGAAGGTGCGCTATGGGAACTCGCCGAAGGTGCTGGATGGGTTGTTCGCAGCGATGGACGGCGGATTTGATCATTCGACGTTCCGGCGGGTAATCCTGCTGGTGACGGCGGGGCTGGAAGGGCCGAGCCGGTTGCATGAGCGGGAGATTATCAGGCTGGCGCGGAAGAACGGGGTGTCGATTTATCCGGTGTATGCATCGGGTTCGGGGCGTTCCTTGTTTGAGACGCTGGCGCGGGGGACGGGCGGGGCATCGTTTTTGCTGCGGGAGTTGCAGAAGAGCGCGACGGGCTCATCGCCGGCGTCGCGCATTTATGATGTAGTGCGGGGGAATTACACCTTGACCATCACCGGCAATCTGGGATTGGGTGAGAAGGTGAAAGTGGAGATTAAGGGGCAGCCGAAGTTGTTGACGTCGGCTATGCCGGTGGATTAGCAGGCGGACCAGGGGGTCCGCCTTACTCAAGTTAACGGGCGACCGTTACTTTGGGGGTGGCGAGGTAGCCGACGATGTTGTCCTTCTTCACTTCGTTAACCACCAGTTCGTAAGGGATGCGAGCTTTCGAGGTGTAGAACTGGAGGGGCTCGTTGACGGTTTTGTCTTTCTTTTCCGTCTTCTTGTCGTCGGCGTAGACTTCCACGGTGTAGCGGTTCTTCTTGGTATCGACCTTCTTGAGGAGGAGGGCGATGTCACCGACCTTCATCGGGGCCTTGGTTTTGGTGAGGTTGAACTCGAAGTAGTTGCGCTCGCCTTTGGCGATGAGGGCGGCGAGTTCCTTGCCGTTGGTGGCGATGAGGCCGCTTTGGACGCCGAGGTCGCCGCGTACGGTCTTGAGGTCGGCGATGGTTTTGTCGAGTTCGGACTTGGTGGAAGCGACCTCACTCTTGACGACGCCGACTTCGGTGCCGACTGCGCCGAGCTTTTCCTTGGTTTCGACGGCTTCCTTCTTCACTTCACCGATTTCGCTCTTGATGGCGGCGCGATCGGCGGCGGATTTCTTCTGTTCGGCCTCGAGGCGCTTGTTGATTTCGAGCACCTTGGATTCGGCGTCGGTCTTGGCCTGGCCGACCGCCATGGCAGCCTGGCGGCGCGCGGTTTCCAGTTCATCGCGAAGATTTTCGGCGGTACGGCGATTGGTCTGGGCGGTGACGGAGGAAGCTTCGCGGAGATTGGCGATCTCGGATTGCAGCGCCTCACGGTCTTTGGCCATGTCGGTGCGCACGCGATCCAGTTGCAGGAATAGATAGACGTTGGCGGCCAGCAGCGCCAGCACGGCGCCGAACAAAATGGCGATCTTGATGTTCGATCCGCCCGAGGGGGGGATGTACTGGGTAGTGGGATTCTCGTTCACGTTGATTCAGCTCCTGGTTCCGAGAGATGAGAGAAATACGTCCTCTTATTGTAACTGACGCAAGGCAAAGGCGGTTCAGGTACCTGCGCTGGTGGCGCGGGGGCGGGCGAACTCAAAGTACTCCTGTTTGGGGACGCCGGGTTCAAAGCAGCGGCGGCAGCGGGCCTCATACATTCCGGCGGCGCCGACGACGATGAGGTCGTCACTTTCGACGAGGCGCTGGTTGTGTTTGGCGGGATTACCGCAGCGCATGCAGATGGCGAGGGCTTTGGTAATCGATTCGGCGACGCAGAGGAGCTCGGGCATGGGGGAGAAGGGGCGGCCCATGTAATCGGTGTCGAGGCCGGCGATGATGACCTGCTTGCCGCTGTCGGCAAGTTGCTGGGCGACCTCCACCAGTTCGTTGCCGAAGAAATTCGACTCATCGATGCCGACGACCTGAGTGCGCCAATCGAGGCGGTCCAGGATTTCCTTTGCTGCGCCGACGACCTCTGCTTTCAGCCGCTGCTCGGCGTGCGAGACGATCTCGTCGACGGAGTAGCGATCATCCATGACGGGTTTGTAGACCTGGACTCGCTTGCGCGCGATCTTGGCGCGGCGGAGCCTGCGGATGAGCTCTTCGCTCTTGCCGGAAAACATCGGCCCGCAGATGACTTCGATCCAACCCAAATTACCGGAAACAATATCCACTCGGGGCAGTTTAACATAGCAGGGATGGACTTCCTGGCGGGGCGAAGGATTCAGCCGGAGCGATTGGACGTGGCGAGTGATGAGGAGGCGGCGGCGAACCTGGGGGATTTGCGGCGAATCAACCGGTGGCTGGGCGGACACAGCGTGTTGCGGGGGTGTTTACGGCGTTGGTACCGGCGCGGCGATGGGTTTCGGATGCTGGATATTGGGGCGGCGTCAGGCGATACGGCGGGGGTGGTGAAGAAGGCATTTCCGGGGGCGCGGGTGGTGTCGCTCGATCACATGTTACGGAACTTGCGGCTGGCGCCGGAGCCGAAGCTGGCGGCGGATGCGTTCCGGTTGCCGTTTGCGGAGGGGAGTTTCGATGTGGTGGGGTGCAGCTTGTTTCTGCATCATTTCGAGGATGAGGATGTAGTGCGGTTACTCAAGGAGATGGGGCGGGTGTCGCGAGGGCACGTGCTGGCGATTGATCTGGAGCGGCGGTGGCTGGCGCGGCAGTTTCTGCCGGCGACGGGGTGGTTGTTGGGTTGGAATGAAGTGACGCTGCACGATGGGCCGGTGTCGGTGGAGGCGGCGTTTCGGGCGGAGGAATTGCGGAGGTTGGGGGAAGCGGCGGGGTTGCAGGGAGTGCGGGTGCGGGCGCACTATCCGTGGTTCCGGTTGTCGCTCAGGGGTCGCGTTAGGCGGCTTCGCCGACCATGTGTTTGAGATCATCGACAATCAGGCTCAGACGTTGGGCCTGTTCGGTGAGATCGGCGGCGGAGGCGCAACTCTCTTCGGCATTGGCGGCGGTGCGTTGAGTGACTTGCTCAATTGAGGCGATGGCTTTGGCGATCTGCTCAATGCCGTTGACCTGTTGCTCACTGCCGCGATTGACGTCGTCGACGAGCGTGCGGACGTGGGCCAGATCGGCGGCGAGGGTACGCATGGCGGCGGCAACCTGGCCGACTTTTTCCTTGCCGGCATCCGTTTTGCGGATGGAGCCCTGGATGAGATCTTCGGTATCCTTGGCGGCGCGGGCACAGCGTTGGGCGAGTTCGCGCACGGCGTCGGCGACGACGGCAAAGCCCATGCCTGCTTCTCCGGCGCGGGCTGCCTCGACGGCTGCGTTGAGGGCGAGGATGTTGGTTTGGAAGGCAATCTCGTCGATGGTGCGGATGATCTGGGAGACGCGGAGGCTTTGGGCGTGGATGTCGGCCATGGCGGCGACGGTATCGTCAAGGGACTGGCTGGTTTCGGTGAAGCGGCGGCCGGATTGGAGGAGGAGCTGGGCGACGGCCGCGGAGCTATCGCGGTTTTTGCGGGCCATGGATTGGATCTCTTCGCTTGAGGCGGAGGTTTGTTCAATGGAACTGGCCTCACCGGTGGCATCGCGGGCGAGGGATTCGCCGAAGGAGGCGACATGGCGGGCAGCACTGGCGGCCTGATCGGAGCTTTCGCTGAGGGCGGATACGGCGCTGCGCAGGCGTTGATTGAGGTAGCGCACGAGGAGGAAGCTGACGGCGAGGGCAACGAGCAGTCCGGCGCAGCCGAAGAGGATGACCTGGAGGCGGCTCTTGCGGGCATCGGCCATCAACTGGCGCGTGTGCGCGGTGGCCGCCTGATTCTGGATGATGCGAAGTTTTTCGAGGAGATCGCCGGTGGCTTGCAGAGCGGGGAGGGATTCGGAGCGTAGGAGGGCGGCGGCGCCTTTTTCATCGCCGGCTTTTTTGCGGTCGAGAATGCGCTCCGCGCTGTGGTGTAGGGCTTTGTGCGAACGCTCCATGTCGGCGACGACGTTGCGTGTGGTTGCGTCCTGGCGTGCCTGTTCCTTTTCGTCGTAGATCCACAGGCCGAGCTTGCATTTGGCGGGGTCAAGCTGGCCCTGGAATGGGCCGGCGCCGAGGAGGGTAAGGCTGAGGCCTTTGACCCAGTTGAGATGATCCTTCTGGCGTTCGGCGAGGAAGCGTTCCTGGTCGACGCGCGTGAAGGCGGAGTCGACGGATTCGAGGACTTTCGCGGCATCCGATGCCGCGATGGTGGCGATACCCGCCAGAATCAGTGTTACGGCCGCGAACCCGGCGCCAACGCGCGTACTCAATTTCCAGTTCTTCATTGCACTGCCACATTCCACTTATCGGCGGAAATCCACAAGGGGAGCGGATTAATTTGTAACCGTTTGGCGTCACTAACGTATATGCACTTGACAACCCCTAGCTAGTTAGGCATAGCTAGATAGGTATCGGCATGACGAAGAAAAACGACATTTTGCAGGGGACACTGGCGTTGCTGGTGCTGAAGACGCTGGAGCATGGCAAGCGGATGCATGGGTACGCGATCACGGCGCATATCCAGGAGGTGTCCGATCAATTGCTGCGAGTGGAAGAAGGGTCACTGTATCCGGCGCTGCATCGGATGGAGCAAGAGGGTTGGGTGCGGGCGGAATGGGGCCGGACGGAGAAGAATCGGGAAGCGCGTTTTTATTCGTTGACGGCGAAGGGGCGGAAGCAATTGATGCAGGAAGAAGAGAGCTGGTCACGTCTCACCAGGGGTGTGGCGCGCGTGATTGGTTACGCATAGGGAGAAAGTACATGGCTTGGTATCGACGTTGGTGGAATGCGCTGCGGCCCGGACGGCTGCACGGGGATGTGGAGCGGGAGTTGCGGTTTCACATCACGGAGCGGATGGAGGAATTGCAGAAGGGCGGGATGAGCGCGGCGGAGGCGGAACGCGCGGCGCGGCTACGCTTCGGAAGTTTCACGGCGGAAGTGGAAAGGACTCGGGATATGGACATCAGCGGCGTGCTGGATGCAGTGGTGCGCAATGTGCGGTATGGTGTGCGATCGTTGGCGAAAACGCCGGCGTTCACGGTGACGGTGATGCTGACGCTGGCGCTGGGGATTGGCGCCAACAGCGCGGTGTTCTCAGCGATCTACGCCGTGGTGTTGCGGCCGCTTCCCTTCCCCGATGGCGATCAACTGGTGCGATTGATGCATGCGCAACCGCGCAGCGGGCAGACGTTTCTGGCTCCGGTGAGGCTGGAGGAATGGAACCGGCTGAACAGCACGTTCACGGGGATTACGGGCTACTATTCAGAGGACACTTCGGAGACTACGGGCGAATTTCCGGAGAAACTGAAGCGGGCCTGGGTGGCGCCGCGTTTTCTGCAGGTGTTGGGAGTAGCGCCATTGATCGGGCGGGATTTCACGTCCGCGGAAGAACGCTTCGGCGGCCCGCAGGCGGTGATGATCAGCCACCGGTTATGGCAGCGGCGGTTTGGCGGGAATCCGAATGTGCTGGGGAAGACGCTACGTGCGCCGAGTGCGCCGTTCACCATTGTGGGAGTGATGCCTGCATCGTTCCAGTTTCCTGACCGGGATGTGGATCTATGGGCGGTGAGCCCGCCGGATTCGCCTTACGCGCAGTCGCGGTTGAACACGTGGTTCACGGCGATCGGGAGAATGAAGCCGGGCGTTGTGCCGGCGGAGGCGCTGGCGAACCTGGTGACCGTGCAATCGAATCTGGGACGCCAGTTTCCGAAGCCGGACGCCGAGATTACGCCGCTGGTGACTCCGTTGAAGGAAGCAACTATCGGTGGCGTGCGCCGATCATTGTGGCTGCTGTTCGGATCGGTGACGCTGCTGCTGCTGATCGCTTGCACGAATGTGGCGGCTCTGTTATTGTCGCGGGCCACGGCGCGGCGGCATGAGACGGCGCTGCGGTTTTCGTTAGGCGCGTCGCGTTCGTCGGTGGTGGGACAACTGCTGACCGAGGTCTTGATTTTGGCGCTGGGCGGAGCGGTGCTGGGGCTGCTGATTGCGGCCGGCGCATCGAGCGTGTTTCGCATGTTGGCGAAGGACTTGCCGCGCATTGACGAGATGGGTTTGAACGGGAACATCGTGCTCTATTCGTTGCTGTGCGCGGTGGTGGTGACGCTGATCTGCGGACTGGTTCCGGCGCTGCGCGGGGCGCGGAGCGGGCTGGCGGTGAATCTTGCCCAAGGCGGACGCGGGCATGTGCGCGGGCGGAATAGACTGCAACTGCTGCTGGTGGGTGTACAGGTTGCGCTGGCGGTAGTGTTGCTTTCTGGCGCGGGCCTGCTGCTGCGCAGTTTTCAGGAACTGGGGCGTGTGTCGCCGGGGTTCGATCCGACGCAGGTGCTGACGTTTCACATCAGCAACACGTGGGCGGAGACTGGAGGAAAGGGGGCGCGGCAGCGCACGGAACGGCTGCTGGATGGATTGCGCGCGGTGCCAGGCGTGGAAGCGGCAGCGACGGCAATCAGTCTTCCGGGCGTGCCGGGGCAATATGAGATTGAACTGCAGACGACGGAAGGACGCGCCGAAACAGAGCCGAAGATGCTGGCGCAAGGACGCTGGGTGACGCGCGACTACTTCTCCGTGATGCGGATTCCGCTGCTCGCCGGCGAGGTTTGTAGCGACGATCCGGATGTTCCTTCGATAATGGTGAACCGCACCTTTGCGAATTTGTATTTGAATGGCCCGGCGGCGATAGGGCGGCATCTGTTCCGGCCCGGGGACAACCCCGGGCCCGCGCGGGTGGTTCGCGGGATTGTGGGTGATGCGCGGGAAACGGGAATGGAACGGCAACCTCCGGCCGCGGTGTATGGGTGCGCGGGTTCGCTGCAACCTGGACTGCACTTTCTGATTCGCGTGCGCGGAGATGCGGGCTCGATGGCGGGCACGATACGCCGGAAGATTCAGGAATTGGAGCCACAGCGCTCGGTGTACGGATTGTCGGCGTTGACCGATCATATTTCCGATGCGTACGCGGAGAGCAGGCTGCGGATGTTCCTGCTCGGGTTCTTTGCGCTGACGGCGATTGCGCTGACCAGCGTGGGGTTGTATGGAACCTTGAGTTACCTGGTGAGCGTCCGGCAACGGGAGATGGCGTTGCGGATGGCTCTGGGCGCGGTGCGGACGCAAGTGGCGCGGCAATTTCTGACCCAGGGATTGCGCGTGTCGTTGGTGGGATTGCTGGCGGGCCTGGTGCTGGCGGCGATGGGCGGTCGCGTGATTTCGGGCATGCTGTATGGAGTTTCGGCGACCGATCCGGCGACGCTTGTGGCTGTGGTGCTGATTGTGCCCGGAGTCGCGGTGTTGGCGTCGTTATTGCCGGCGATTCGTGCGGCGCGGCTGGAGCCGATGCGGCTGTTGCGGGAGGAGTGAAGCTACTCGGCGCCGTAGTTGATCTGCAGAGTGCGTGCGCTGCGGGCAGCGATTGCCAGAAGGGCCGCGGAGACGACGAGCAGCCCGATGACGGCGATGTATGGAGCTACCGGCTCGACGTTGAGCGCGAGCAGGGCGAGCGGCGGAGGCACGCCGCGGTCAATGGGAATCTCCACGGGCGTCAGGGAGCGCAGGTAGTAAATCACACTGAACTTGCGCAGCATGGCGGGGAGGATGCCGTTGATGGACTCCCAGATTTCGATGGTCACCGCGGGAATGAGCGGGTTGCGCAGGAACAGGCCGGCGGTGAGGAATACCGTGCCGTAGCCGAGACAGGCGAGTGCGGTCACTCCGAGGTAAGAGAGCAGATGATGCCAGCCGCTGCCGCGGGCCATGTACTGCTCCATCACCTGCGGATCGAAGTGCATGTTGAGGATGGTGAACTGGAGGCCGATGCTGGTGCAGAAGATCACGCTGGTGGCGACAAGGCCGGCGAGGAATTTGCCGGCTACGACGATCTCGCGGCGCACGGGGGCGAGCAGATAGTAATGCAGGCTGCGGTCGAGCATTTCGCCCCGGAAGAGGTTGATGAAGACGAAGACACAGCCGAAGAAGACCATCAGGCGGAGGAAGAAGAACTGGAACACGGCGGCGAAGATGATGGTGTCTTCGCCGAAGTTGCAGGCGTCGCGGTAGTTGGTGCCGCGCACTTCATCGCCGGCGAAGTAGACGCGCAGTTCGGCGCTGCCATCGCTGTAGGCCCAATTCTGGCGCTCCACGCCGCGGCGGCGGCTGGTGGTGATTTTTTCCGCGGGAGGGCCAAGGAGCTTGGTCACTTCGTCTCTGGTCATGCCGCTGTGGACCTGACGCATTTTTTCCGCTGTGACGCCGGGATTGCGCGCGCCCATTTGCTGGCGATGGCCGCGTCTGCCGCTCACGTCGAGGGCATGTCCGGCGAAGATCAGCACGGGGGCGAGGGCGAGCAGATAGATCCAGAAACTGCGGCGGTTGAAGAAACTCTTCTTCAGTTCGAGGCGCATGACCGCCCAGGTTTGCGATAGCCAAAGGGGATTCATCGCGTGGCCTCCTCTTGCCCGATCAGGTAGCCGTAGACGGAATTGACGTCGTCGTCGACGGGGGCCACCGTTTGAATGTCGAACCCGCCGAGCGCCACCTGGTTGAGCAGGAGATAGAACTGGTCGGCGGACTTGGTTTTGATGAGCAAGCCACCGCCATCGCTGTGGACCTTCGCTTCGACGATGTGATCGTGCTCAAAGAGGCGCGAGGCGAGGGCCTGCGGGCGGGTGCAGCGAATGAGGATCTGCATCGGATGCTCTTCGATCTCTTCGCGCACGGCCTTGATCTGGCCTTCGGCCACGACGTAACCGCTGGAGAGCAGGATGACCTGATCGCTGATGATGTCCACTTCGTGCAGGACGTGACTGGAGATGATGAGGTGGCGGCCTTCTTTGGCGAAGTCGCGGAAGAGGGCGATAGTTTCGGCGCGCACGAGGGGATCGAGGCCGTTGAGCGGCTCGTCGAGGATGAGCACGCGGGGATCGTGGGCGATGGCCTGGGCGAGGCGAATGCGCTGGCGCATGCCTTTGCTGTAGCCGGCCACTTTGCGTTTCGCCGCTTCCTGCAAGCCGACACGCTCAATGCTTTCCCAGGCGATGCGGCTCGCTTCGGCGTGGCTGTGGCCGAAGAGGCGGAGGAACGAATAGACGAATTCGAAGCCGGTGAACCCTTTGGGGAAGCTGTCGAATTGGGAGCAATAGCCGACGAGGCGGAAGAACTTTTCGGGATCGGACGGCGTGAGCCCGCAGACGGTGATGCTGCCTCGCGTGGGCCGGAGGAGGCCGGTCATGAGGTTCATCAGCGTGGTTTTGCCGGAGCCGTTGGGGCCGACAAGGCTGGTGATGCCGGGCGGGATGTGGAGCGTGACACGATTGACGCCGAGCACTTCGCCGTAGAACTTCGAGACATTGTCGAAGGCGATCAGATCGGCGCTCATCGCACCACCTCAAAGGCGCGTACTTTCTTCATCAGCAGGTAGATGCAGAAGGCGCTGAAGGCGAGCACGACGGCGATGGATTCTTCGAGCGAGATGGACCCGGTGTCTTCGGTGATGCGGAACAGCGAGCCCCAGATGCGCGACATGTTGTAGGCGAGATCGAGGTAGCGGCCGAAATCGGAGCGGGCAATCTGGCGGACCATTTCACCGAGGGCCGAGCCGATGAAGAGCACGACGAGCATCAAGCCGCCGGCCACGACTTTCCACTTCACCCAGGCGGATAGAGCAAGGGCGAGGACGCTGATGACGAGGATCCAGAGGACGCTGGAGAGGAAAATGCTCCAGGCGAGGTAAGCGTTGGCGTCCCACCATTTGCTGTCGGAGAGCGAGGCTTGCAGAGTGAACAGGAGCAAACCGGGGATCCAGGTGATGAGCGAGAGCAAGGCCGCGATGACGGTCATTTTGCCGGCCACGTATCCGGTGCGGGAAAGCGGGCGGCAGAAGTATAGCGGGAGTGCATTGTTGGTGAGATCGGGACTGATGAGTCCCGGGCCGATGAGGGCCGTGAGAATGAAGCCCAGCACGGATTGCACGGAGATGAAGGTGAAGAAGAAGGTGTTGCCGATGTCGATCAAGCGGTCCGGCACGGGGATGTATTGCCGGAGGAAGCTCATGTTGCTGTTGAAGTAGATGACGAGAGCTGCGCCGAGCGGGTAGAAGAAGCAGACGACGTAGAGAATAGTGAGGAGGCGCTGTTTGAACAGGCCGTGCCAGGCGAAGCGGGGAATGATCCAGAAGCGCGACCATTCGGCGGTGATCGATCCCGCGTAGGATTTGTAACTGCGTTTGTAGACCGCCATGTATTCAGTTCTCCATCGCCCGCAGGAAAATATCTTCGAGGGAATCGCGGCGGTTGCTGAGCCGGCGGAGCTGCAGATTGCGCTCCGAGGCGAGCTGGTAGATGTTGCGGACATCGACGCCATCGCCGAGCACCATTTTGATGCGGCCATTGCCGAGGTCGGCGCATTCGCAGCCGATGGCGCGAGCGGCATCGAGAAAACCATTTTGAGTGCCGTATGCTTCGAGCTCAAGGAAGCGCTTGTTGAGGCGGCGCTCCTCTTCGAGGTTGCTGATGTGGACCACACGGCCCTGTTTGAGGATGACAACCTCTTCGCAGGTTTCTTCCACGTCGCGGAGCAGATGCGAGCAGAGGATGATGTGCATGGTGCCGGAGGCTTTCATTTCCTGGATGAGCTTCAACATGCGGAGGCGCGCGGGCGGATCGAGGCCGTTGGTGGGTTCATCGAGGATGACGAGTTTGGGGCCATGGACCACGGCCTGAGCGAGCTTGGCCATCTGCTTCATGCCGAGCGAATAGGTGCCCACTTTGCGGTAGCGCGCTTCACCGAGGCCGACGTAGAAGAGTGCTTCATGGGCGCGTTCGAGGGCTTGTTCGGGGGGCAGGCCGCTCAGCTCCGCCATGTAGCGGACGAAGGTGACGGCGCTCATGTTGCCGATGAAGCAATCGTTTTCCGGCATGTAGCCGGCGAGCGACCGGATGGCATTGCGCTGCTGGCGGATGTCGTAGCCGAAGATGCGGGCGGTGCCTTTGTGGGGCGGATAGAAGCCGAGCAGCGTGTTGATCAAAGTCGATTTGCCCGCACCGTTCGGACCGAGCAGTCCGATGGTGCGGGCCTTGAGAGTGCCGGTGAGGCCGTTGAGAATATCGCGATTCCCGAGCCTCACCGACAACTGATCCAGTTCGATAACAGAGTTCATTGCACCTGTTTGGGCAGGGGAGACGGAATCGCCCCTCGCCACTCCATCAGATTCCCAGAGGCCAGCATACCGAGATTCAATCCGAAGAATGTTCCGGTGCTGGCGGCGGTGATCCGGTCCTTATCCGCGTAGGCGGCGATGAGGCCGGGCTGCGATGTTTTGAGTGATTCGACTCCCGCTTTCTGTTGCGGCGAGAGTTTGATGAAGCCATCCAACTGGTCGACGACGGGGCCGAGCATGCCGCCGAAGTTGTGATAGAGGACGGCGGAGAAATTCGGGTTGGTGGTGTAGGGAAGCTGCGAGCGGAACTTTTCGCTGGTGGCCAGGGTAAAGCCGGTGTTGCGGTTCTGCATGGCCTGGGTCAACAGGGAGCGATTGGCGGCAGCGAGGAAGTAGCTGTCGACGTAGGTGTAGTGGATCTCGATGGGGAGGCGTCCACCGGCGATGGTGTAGAAGACGCGCCCGTTGACTGTTTCCTTGGTCAGCTTCGGAACGGGGATGTCTCGCGTGGCGGCTTCGCGTGAGCCGACCTCGATGAGTTTTTCGAGGCTCGCTTCGAAGCGCTGGGGCTGATTCACTTCGACCGCCAGCTTCCAACTGGGCAGAGGCAGCAGGGGTCCATCGATGGCGAAGGTGAATTCGGAACCAAGCGGCGCGGCGAGGTCTTCGATCGGGTCGATACCGGTTTCCTGCCGCAGGCGGGCGCGGCCGTTGTCGAAGGTGCTGTCGGCGCGGCGCATCATGTCGAAGAACTCTTCCACCATGGCTCTGGGCTGCTTGACCACGAAGGAGGCGGCTGCGCCTGCATCGGGCGATACGAAGTTGAGGGTGCTCATGGCGGCGGGCGCGGCGAGCCAGGAGGCGACACCTTTGCGATCGCCGGTGAAGGTGAGCGATGCGCGGTTCTCGGTCTTGCCGGCAACATCGCGGCGTTCGAGAACCAGGTACTGCACGGTGTTCAATCCGATATCCATCGCTTCGCTCTTGTGAGGTACGGATTTGCTGAAGATTTGTTCCATGTTTGCGACCATGAGCCAGCCTGCGCCATCGGTGTATGCCTGTTCGATGCGATGGCGGAAGGGGGTGGCAGCGGCGCCACGGACGAGCGAGGCTTTCATGCGGGCCACGCGGGCCGGGTTGGCGCCGACGATGAGCTTTCCATCTTCAATGGCGTAGGGGAGATTGTCATGGCCGGGGAGTTTGCGCTGGAAGAATGCCTGGAGCGCGGGAGCATCCTTGACGCTGGTCATGACGATGGGGCCCGAGTCGGATTCGCCGCTGACGAAGACGACGATCTCTTCGCCGATGTAGCTGCTGAGTTCCTTCGCGAGGTCAATCAACTGTTCGACGCCAGCCCTGGTGTGCGCATTCTGAGGGGACTTCCACCACTGCTGGAGCACGCCGCTGAATTCCAGGCGTTCGTCGAAAATTTTCTTCGCTTCGGTCAAGGTGACGCCGATGTTGGGGATGGAAGCGAAGAGCCGGGTGTCTTCGGGCATGTAGATGAGGAGCTTCGACTGGTAGCGCAGACCGTTAGGCGGCAGAGCTTCGAACTGCTTCTGCAGGGCGCTCAATTCGCCGAGCAGGGCGAGGTAAGTGGCGGCATCACGGCTCCAGGCGACTTCCGATTCGACCGGGACACGGGCGAGGCCGTTATGCGTGGAGGCCTGCTGGCCGGGCTTCAGGGATGCGGTCTGGCCGTTGTGACGGACATCGACCTGTCCTTCGACGACGCTCACGCGCGAGCCAAGAGTTCCGCGATTGACGGAGAAGATGGTGCCGACGACGGAAACCTCGCTATCGCCGGTGGCGACATACAATTTGCCCTGTTTTTGTTTTGCGGCGCGGACGATGATGTGGCCACGGTCGAGTTGGATGACGGTACCGCGCCAGGTGCGGCTGACGGAGAGCAGCGCACGCTCATTCATCTCGACGTTGGAGCCGTCCCAGAGGCGGATGACGGCGGTGGCGTTCGCGGGGGTACGGACTTCCTCACCGTCTTCGAGCGCGGCGCCTTCGTGAATGGCGAGGCTGCCGGTATTGCTTTGGCGGAAGAGGACGCCGTTGACTGCCTGCACGGTGGCGCGGGGGGAGAAATCGAGCAGGGGGATCCAGGTGCGGGCGGCGAAGCCGGCGAGTCCCACGCCGACGAGGAGGGCGGCGGCGATGGCCCACTTCGGCATTGCCGTGCGGGAGGCGCCGGGCATCGCGACAACCTTCGGCCCATGGCCACGAGCGACATCAAGCGCTTTGCGGCAATGCACGCATTCGCGGACATGATCTTCGAGCAGCATGCGGCGGGCTTCGGACAGCGATTTTTGGATATAGGCGGGGAACAGCGTGCGGAAATCGGCGCAGCTCTTCAGTTGCTCCGCGCCGGCACTACCTGCCCCGAACAGATTGCGGCGGACACGGTCCGCGGCTTCGGATTCCACCTGCGCATCCGGCACGGTGTTCCGGACTTCATTGAGAATGTCGTTGAATTTGTCCATGGCTCACTGCTCCCTTTATCCAACCAAAACCGATTTCTGCAGCCGCGCCCGCGTGCGGTGTAAGGTGACCGCGACGAGGAGCGAGGAAATGCCCATCATCGACGCGATTTCCGCGTTCGAATGCCCTTCGAAGTAGCGGAGCACGAACATCTCCGCGTGCTTGGGATCGAGTTTCGAGAGAGCCTGACGGAGCGCGTGCTTGGATTCGCCGCTGACGGCCGGGGCCGCGGTGTCGGCGGGCAATGCGGCCTGTTCGGTGCGATCGCGCAGCAGGTCAAGCGAGGCATTGATGGCCGCCCGGCGGAGGTAGGATTCGGGCTGGCGCATTTCCGGCTCGCCTTGCCGCAGCAGGCGCAGGAACACGGTTTGCAGGATGTCTTCCGCATCCGCGGCGTTGCCTGTGATGCGATAGGCGGTGCGGAAGATGAGCCCGTGGTGCTGCTCAAAGACAGCAGCGAGCGGGCTTGGAGTTGGGGGTGTGCCCTCCACGTGTTGTTTCCACGCTAACTGTAGCAAGTCTCATCCTCCTCAAAAATTCTCGATCCGCAAGTGAAGACTGGACCGGGGAGGCGATTCTTACAGTGGGGCTAGAAAATTTCGCAGCGGGCCCAGCGGATGTCCATCGCACCTTCGACGCCGGCGTAGTAAACAATGATGGCTTGGCCGTTGGGGAGGGCTTCGGCGTAGGGTAGGCCGAAGGTCCAGAGCCCCATGTCAGTGAGCATTTGGGCCGTATTGCCGGTCTTTCGCGCTTCCTTCGCCGCTTCGTAGAGCGTGACTTCGGTTGCGGGGGCGAAGTGGCCGTCGAGGGTGGGGGCCTGGCGGGCTTTGATGGAACGGGCGCCGTAGCGATCGACCCAGGCGAGTACGGAGCGGCCATCGGGGAAGACGGCGGGGTGCGAGGGCTGATCGGAGAAATCGAGGGTGTCGGTAGTCCAGGTGTGTCCGGCGTCGCGGCTGATGTGGCGGCGAATGGGGAGGTATTTGTTGGCGGCTTTGTCGTAGGTCCAGGAGAAGGCGGCTAGCGTGTTGTTGTTGTCGACGGCGAGGCGCTGGTCCCAGTGGAAGATGGCGCCGGTGGGATCGGCGATGACGGTGCGGGGGAGGGTCCATGTTTGACCGTCGTCCGTGGATTCGCAGTGGACAACGCGTTGCAGCCACGTGCTGCGATCGAGGTAAGGCTTGTTGGTTTCGATGCTGATGATGAGGCGGCCATCGATCATGCGGATGATGGGGCTGGTGAGGCTGGGCGGGCCGATGTCCGCGGTGACTGCGACTTCGCGCCAGGTGGAGAAGGAGGCGGCGTTGTCGAAGGAATCGGCGATGAGGATTTTCATGGGGAGGCAGCCTTCGGTTTCGGCGTGGAAGAGCGGTGCACCGGGGAAGGCATCGCGATCGACCCAGAGGGCGCAGGCCATGAGGTGACCTTTGTCGATGACGGTGAGGTAGACGACTTGGAGAGAGCCACGCACGCCTTCGAAGGTTGTTTCGAAGGGGGCGGCGGGTTCGCTCCAGGTGCGGCCGTTGTCGTGGGAACGGCGGATTTCGGTGATGGAGCCGGCGGAGTCTTTGGAGGCGCCAACGCGGTAGACGGCAGCGAGTGAGCCATCTTCGAGCACGGTGACGCTGGGGAAGGTGGCGACGGCTCTTTCGGCGCCGGGGACTCCGGCGCACAACACTCCCTGTTCGACAATTTGCATAATAAGATTCTTGCATCGCGACGAACATCACAACGGATGGGTCTTCACCATCTGCTACATCTTTATCTTTTTGGCCGCGCCGGTCTTCTATGTGGGGATCGTGCAGGCGGCTCTGTTCGACAAATTAGGCGCGAGCAAGACGCTGGCGAATCTGCCTGCATCGACGTATTTGCTGGGGCAGATTGCGCCGCTGTTTTTCAGTTGGCTGGTGCCGTACCGGCTGGAACGGAACATGGTGGTGTGGGCGAATCTGGCGACAGCGTCGTTCACGACGATGGTGTTTTTGACTCTGGCGCTGCCGGTGGCTTCGGAGGTGAGGATCGGCGCGGTGGTGCTGCAGGGTTTGCTGCAAGGGCTGTCGATGTCGACGTCGTTTGTGTTCATGCAGCAATGCCTGCGGCGGGGATGCAGTGCGGCGGAAGTGGCGCGGACGCTGCAGCGGACGTTCAGCATCACACCGTTCGCGGCGGTGGCGGGATCGCTGGGGGCGCAATTTCTGTTGAACCCGGGGTTGCCGGCGTTTCCTTATCCTTACGATTTCGCGGTGATCTATTTGATTGCGATTCCGTGTTCGCTAGGGATTGCGATCAATGCGCGGCGGTTCCGGTTGACGGAGATTCCGGAGCGTGTGCGGGAACCGTTTTTTGGGTTTGTGGTGGACAGCGCGCGGGGATTTTTCCGTGATGCGACGCTAGCGAGGACGTGGGTGGCGTATGTGCTGTGGTATGTTTCGCTGGGCGTTACGGTGAATCTGGCGTTGTATGCGAAGGAGGCTTTGCATCGCGATCCGGCGGATTTGTCGGGATGGACGATGGCGATCCGGTTTGGGGGGAAGGCATTGGGTGGGTATTTGCTGGGGTTATTGGCGGTGCGGGTGGGATTGCGCGGCGGGGTGTTGGGGTGCATCGCGCTGCTGGCTGTGGGGAGTGCCTGGGCATGGGGGACTCCGGGGATGGTGTATTTGTTCGCGTTTGCGATCATTGGCGCGGGGGAACTGGGCGGGGCGTATTTGCCGAATTACGTGGGGAGTTTGTCGGCGCCGAGTGAATCGACACGGAATTTCGCGATCATTACGCTGGCGACTCCGTTTAGTAGCTTTGCGCCGGTGGCGCATGGGGCGCTGACGGATGGGTATGGGTTTGGGGCTAGTTTTTTATTTGCGATTGTGACGGCGGGGATGGCGTTTGCGCTGGTGGTGCTACCGGCTCGGCGGACAGCAGACGCAGCCTCGTCCTGAGGTCTTAGTCTGCTTCGTCGATCAACGCTTCTATCAACTCTCTCGGGCCGATGACTCGCGTATTCTTCCACTGATCTGGGAAGTGCCGCAGATTACCTGTGACCAGATAGTGAGCACGAGCAACTCCGGCACATTCGAGAAACATATTGTCGTCGGGGTCGGAGCAGACCTCAACCCGAGTCTTTGGTTTCACCCAATGAGCCGTTTTCCGAATTGCGCTGAGTGTCTTTTCAATAACAATAGGGGGCCTTTTCAAATGCGGGCGGCGGATCACCTCATCATATTCGTTGAAGATGTCGTTCGAAACGCAAAGCTGGATATGCCCGGAGAGTGCGAGCATCAATACTTCGGCTGGAATACTATTGGGCTGGAGAAGCGCCGATACAAGGACGTTTGTATCGAGAACGATACGAATCATCGGCCAGATTCACTTTTTGCCTTGCGTGAACGTCGTTGCCGCCGGGCGGCCGTAATCTCGGCATCGATCTCTTTCATTGTCAGTTTGTCCAGTCCGTGGCGTTTCGCGCTATTCCATGATTCAACAAGCCAATCCGGAGGAGGAGCGAACGTCTTGATGTAGTCGGCAACGCTAAGAATCAGAACCGCGGGCTCCCCATTGCGTTCGACAAGGAACCGGTCTCCGCTTTCGATCGCGCGGTTCATTATCTGCCCGAGTTGAGTGCGGGCTGTCAGGGCTGAGATCTTTCTGGTCATGCTGCTTAATTGATTAATTACTTAATGTAACATGAGGGGTACCCACGTAACGTTGCGAGCTAGCGGCGAAGGGTGCTGTGGATCTTTCCAGAAAGTTCTCCTAATTCGTAGGCCATCTGATCGCCGGAGACGGAGAATCCGAAGAGCGCGCGGGGCACGTTCTTCAAGCTGCGGGCGGCGCTGTGGAAGTGCGACACGGGTTGGGGCTCGCCGATGGGCTGTTTAGTTGATGGGTCGACGGCCTGTGTCCAGATGCAACGATAGCCGTCGCGATAGGAGGCGTAATAGACTCGATCCCCGTTGGGGGACCAGCCGGCGGGGCCGTTGAAGGAGTCCTCGGCGGTGAGCGACACCCAGGTTTCGGGCGGTGGCTTGCGGGCGGGATCAAACGGGGCGGCAACGATGCGGGAGAAGTCCGGAGACGTGCGCGCGTAGAAGAGAATCCAACGGCCGTCGGGGGAGAATCGGGCACGGTAGAGATTCCAGGTGGGGTGGATGAGGTAGGGCTCTTCACGCTCAGCGGGGAGCTTCGCCAAACCGATTGTGGCGACCGCTTTGTCACCCATGGTGAGCAGGTACTGGCCATCGGGGGATGCATCCCAGAGGAACATGCAATTGGGGCAGACCACTTCGGGTTGGCCACCGGCGAGGGGATGGCGGAAGATGGGGCCGCGCGAAGGTCCACCACCTTTGGGAATGAACACGTAGCGTGCAGCGCCGTCCACGGCGATCCAAGGGGGATGGCCCTCTCCCATCGATTTGAGTTTCTTCTCGTTGTCGTCGTCTAGCGGTTTGGAGTGGAAGCTCCACTGATTGTGATAAGAGCTGTAAGCCATGTGGAGGCCGTTGTTGGTGAGCCAAGGCATACAGAATTGGCCGGGGCAGATGAGATTGAGGCGGGCGGCAGACGCGGGTGTGCCGTTATCTTTGAGACGCTGCGTCCAGATGCTGGTGCGCAGCGAGGTGGTGGCGTAGATGAAGCGATTGCGGGATTGTGCGGGGCGGCTGGATTGGCGGGGTAACATCGACACGATGGCAGGTTCTTTTTCGAGGCGCCAGGTTATTGGGGAGACGGTCATCTCGACGATCGGCCAGCCGTTTTGCGCGGCGGCAAGGATGGAGACGACGCCGTCGGAGCGCCATTCGATGGGCTCAGCAGCATCCTGGGCAGGGCCGGCCATGTCGTGAATCAATTTCGATGGACTGCCATCGAGCGGCACCAGCCACAGGGCGGGACGTGGGCTTGCTTCGGGCCGATCGGGCGCCATGACGAGGAGAGCGCGGCCATCGGGCGCCCAGACCGGCGTGTATGCCGAGCGAAGGTCGGTGGCGATCTGCTTCGGTGTTCCTCCGTTGCGGGACACGATGAACACTTTGGCGGCGCCTGTGCGAGAGAGATCGTTGCTGCCTTCGGGGCCGGTCCAGAAGGCGATGGAGCGGCCATCGGGAGAAAAGCGCGGACGGCGGCCGAGCGCGGCAACGCGGGTTGGCGCACCTCCGGCGACGGGCACGATGAGGAGTTCGCCACCGTTGCTATCGGAGCGAAAGACAATGCTCCTGCTGTCGGGCGAGAAGGCGGGGTCCTGAGCGCCGGAGGATTCGCGGGTCAACTGCACTGCAGCGCCACCGGCGAGGGGCTGGACCCAGATGTCCATGGCGCCTTCCCCTTCCTTGCTGCCGGAGAAGGCGAGCCATTTGCCGTCGGGGGAGACTGCGGGTTGGAGCGCGAGGTAGAACTCGGGGGTGAGGATTTCCTGAAGCTGCTCGACTCGTTTTTCGGCGGGCCATTTGGCCCATGCGAATATCGCGGAGAGCGTCAACGCAGTGGCGATGGCGGGCCGCATCCAGGGCTTGGGTGGGGAGACAGGACGGAGGCGCCCGCGACGGGCTTCGAGGATCAAGGGCTCAATTGCCGCGGAGAGTTCCTGGCCCGAAGCGTAGCGCTCCTGCGGTGGTTTGCGCAGGCAGCGATCGAGCACGGCGCGGACCTGATGGGGGACAGCGGGCAGTGGTGCGGGATCGCGATGGAGGATCGCGGCGAGAGTGGCGATGGGGTTGGCAGCCTCGAAGGCAGGCGACGCGGAGAGCATCTCGTAGAAGACGGAACCGAAGGAGAAGATATCGGAGCGGGTGTCGACTTCGAGGCCTTGGGCCTGTTCGGGAGACATGTAGGGCGCGGTGCCGAGCAGGATACCTGCGTGGGTGCGGCTGACTTGTGGCTCACGCGCCTGGCTCCAGCGGCAGAGGCCGAAATCGAGAAGCTTCACCTGTCCCTGCGCGGTCACCATGAGGTTCTGCGGCTTGATGTCGCGATGCACGATGCCGGCGGCATGGGCGGCAGCGAGTGCGGAGGCAATCTGCGCGGCGTAATTGAGGGCGGTATCGAGCGGCAAGGGCGCGGTGCGGACGGAATCGCTGAGTAGCGCGCCTTCGACGAGTTCCATGACGAGGAGGTGCTGGCCGTTGGGGCCTTCCTCCACGGAACGGACCTGGACGATGTTGGGATGACGAAGGCCGCGGAGGGCGTGGCATTCGCGTTCGAAGCGTTTGCGGAGATTGGGATTGGAGAGTGCGTGGGGACGGAGCACCTTGACGGCGCAAGGAGGTTCGTTATCGCGCTGAGCACGGTAGACGATTCCCATGCCGCCTTCGCCGAGCACGTCATGGATGCGGTAGCCGCAGAGGACGGCTCCTTGCGGCAAGGGGGTGAACGCGGGTTGCGCTTCGAGGAACTGGGTGTCTTCTTCGTAGAGCGCAAGGAGTTGGCGGACCTCGGATTCGAGGGCCGGGTCGAGCTGGGCGGCCTGGTGGAGGAGGGCCTCGCGCTCACTTGGGGCGGCTTCGCGAACACGGGCGAAGAGGGATTCGAGCCGCTGCCAGCGTGGGAGATTCATTGGCTGCAGTCCCCATCGAGCTGGCGTTTGAGCCAGGTTTTTGCAAACAACCATTGGCGTTTGACGGTGGATTCGGAGGAGCCAAGCACGGTGGCGATTTCGGAAATGGTGAGGCCGCCGAACACTCGCATTTCGACGATGCGGCAAGCGGAGGCGCTTTCGGCTTCGAGGCGTTGCAGAGCGTTTTCGAAGAGGAAGGCGTCGAGAGGGCTGCCGGCGGGAATGGCGTCGGCATGGAGGGAGATGGCTTGGGCGCCGGCTCCGCGCTTGAGTGCGTTGCGGCGGCGGGCGTGGATCCAGATGACCTGGCGCATGACCATGGCGGCGACGCCGATGAAGTGGGAGCGGCTTTGCCAATGCACGCCATCCCAGGCGGCGAGGCGGATGTAGGCTTCGTTGACCAGTGCGGCGGGTTCGAGGGTGCGTCCGCGAGGCTGACCGCGAAGGTATCCCGCTGCCAGCCGGCGCAATTCGCTGTAGGCGAGTTTCATGCCGGCGTCGGCGGAAACTTCCGGCGTTGCGGCCATTGGGAAAGTATACAAAATATTTTTCGCGAGGTTGAACTATTTTTCGGGCGGATTGCATTTTCCTCTTTTAAGGAACGCGCAAAACGGAGCCCGCCCGCGCCTTGATGCAGACGCCTGCTTCTTCGGTATTGGCGGCGCGGAGCGTGCCCTTTGCGCTTTTGAGCGGGCTGATTTCACATTTTGTGGAGGTTGAGGATGAAGAGTGTATTTCTGTTTTTCGGGCTGACGGCGTTGGCGGCGGCGCAACCTGCGTTGCCGGAACTAGTGGCGATGCTTTTCGCGCAAGTGCGTCCGGAGATGACGGCGCAGTATGACGCACAGGGTTTGGCGGTACGCGACGCGTACCAGAAGACGGGGGCGCAGTACCGGATGAATTACCGGCCACTTTTCGGGAATACGTTCCAGTATCTGAGCACGATGCCTGTGCGGGACGTGGCGGACTGGGAAAACGGGTCGGACCTGGAGAAACGGATGGGGGCCGCAGCTTATCAGAAATGGCTGCCGGAATACCGGAAGACGATATCGGGAACGGCGCGGCTGCTGGTGCGGCCGATTGCGGATTCGAGCATTCGGGATATGCCGGTGGGGTCACTGCCGTTCGTGGTGGTGCAGCGGATCCGGGTGGAGTTTAGCCGGAGGGCGGAGTTCGAGGCGCGGTCAAAGAACGCGGTGGTTCCGGCATTGAAGAAGGCTGGAGTGAAGCGGTATGTACTGAGCCGTGTGGTGTTCGGTGGTGGGGCCAATGAGTATGTGTCGGTTCGGATGCATGGGAGTTTGGCCGATGCCGAGAAGGGGAACCAGGTGGTTTCGGGCATACCGATTCCGGCGGGGCTGGTGTTGTCGAGCGAGCGCATGGTGTTCCGGGTGAATGCGAAGACGAGTTTTTCGCAGGGTGTGGAGATACGGTAGGAGGCAAAAGAGGTGGACTGCAATTACAAACTTGAAATCGACAGAAACAGCAGACCTCCGGTGAAAGAGGACGATCAGTTTACCTTGGTTCTGAACCCAGCATTAAAGCCCACTTGCAGGTTCCATTATGAGGTTGAAGGGCCATTCAAGGAAGCAGGACGAGGAGCCGCCGGCCAGGTTACGTTCAAGGCCACGGATAATAACCCCAAAGGGCGCATCACCTTTTTCGTCGCATGCGAAGATCCACGATGTGAGGAGACGCGCACGAACTCTGTGCCGATTGAGGGAGTTGTTCCGGTCAAGGACGAGCAGACAACGGCAAAGAAAGTGGCGGTAGGGGTCATTTTGGGAACTTCGGTAGTGGTGGGTGTTCTATTGGGAAGCCCGTTGGGACCCGCGGGGAGTGTCGCAGGCGGTGCGATTGGCGCTGTGGTTGGCAGCATCCTGTCCCTTGGCCTCTTGCAGCTTTGGAAGTGAGTGTGAAGGACAAAGGGGCAAGGCTCCCAATTGGCGCCTTGCCCCTTGACCCGACTGAACCGGCAGGGTAGATCAATACTGCCTGATGATCACAAACGCGTCGCTGATGGGCACAGGCCCGGTTGTCGTGTAGAAATCGGGGGAGTTGGTGACGCCGACCACAGCGATTTTGAGTGGGGAGATGCCGAGCAAGGCGACACCCCAGGCGACATCGTAGCCACTGGGTCCGTAGCCGTCCAGTTTCCCTAAGTACTCATAGCCCGAAGGGGTACCCGCGCTTGTCAACTGGACGAGGAATGCGTCCCGGCTGCCGCCGAGCAGAACCTTTGAGGATTGCGGATCGATGTTGGGGGATGCGGTGCCGCCCACCACAGCAAGTTGCGTGGACGAAGTAAGGGCCAAGTCCATTACGTCATCATCGGCTGAGCCGCCGACGTAACGGCTCCAGGCGAGGGTGTAGTTGGAATTGATTTTCGCGACAAATCCATCGTACATACCGGCATTCGAGTTCAGTGCACCGACCAGGTCCGTGGACAGTGTTGCACCACCAACGTACATATTTCCGTTATTGTCGGCGTCGATGGCATTTCCATATTCGTTGCCGGAGCCGCCGAGGTAACTGGAGAAGCGTGTGACAAGCTGGTTGGTGGCCGCGGAAACATCGATGCGCATGACAAACGCATCCGCCGTAGAGGTGGATTCTTTCTGAGCGCGGAATGGGGTGAGCAACGGGAAATCGGTGGAGAAGGTGTCGCCGGTGAGGAAAAGCCGCGTGGGACTGGAGAGGACCTTCATGGAGCGGAAGATTTCGAGGCTTGTGCCGCCGATCATCTTGGAGTGCGCGACAGTACCGGCGGGTGCGTTGAATTTGGCGATGAATGCATCGGCATTGCCTTGCAAGCCAGGTCCGGAATTGGGGACCTTGACGAAGTCGGAGGAGCTAGTGATGCCGCCGATCCAGCAATTGCCGGCCTCAATAGCGACGGCCTCGGCGCGGTCCCAACTGCTGCCGCCCCAATAGGTGGCAAACAGCGGAAAGCCGTTGGCGTCGAGTTTGGCGACGAAGGCATCGGGGTGTGTACCGGAAAGAGTGGTTTTCGCCGCGCCGGGAGTGGTGGGCAACCCGACGCCAGCCTGACCGGCGACGCAGGAGATACCGGTGAGAATATCGGCGGCCACTTTGTAGGCCTGAGAGCCGCCGGAGCCGGAGAAATAGGTTACGTAGACGAGGGTTCCGGCTTGGGTCATCTTAGCGACGAAGGCGTTACCGAGAGTGCTGGGTGTGGTTTGAAATGCATTGGAAGTGGCGATATCGGCCGAGTAGGTATCGCCGACGGCGATGAGGTGGCTGCCCGCGAGCGCCACGTCCTTGAACAACTCGCTGGAGCTACCACCCACGACGCGGCTCATGACGGTGGTGGGATCAATCACCAGGGGCAGTGCACGGTCATATTCTCCAATCACGAATCGCGCCTGGTTTCTCGACCAGAGGGTGAAATGCGATTCCACCAGTACGCGCTTTCCGTTCTTCTGCTGATAGGCGATGGGACGCTTGTGCCGCACACCACCGGCGAGCAGGTCGCCGAAGGAGTCGATCTCGATACGGTCCGCGCCGTCGAAATCGAGGCGGATGGCGGAGGGATCGGCGCCGGGGGCGACGAGGAAATCGTACTCCCAGGAAGCTTCGCGCGGATAGAATTCGGCATCGATGCCGGGAAAGACGCCTTCGTATCGGACGCGGCCGAAGTGGGGGACGCCGCGCAACCATTTGGATGGATCGGCGCCGGCGAGGTAGTTGCTGACGCCGGGGAGTGGTTGGGTAGCAGTGAGGCGCTGCATGTCTCCGAAGTGCATGCGCACATCGAGATTCGGGCCGGCCCACCGGACACCCGAGCGGGAGAGGTGCAGTTGCCTGTTGGCGGCGCGGGAGAGGTATTGGGTGGAGCCGGGAGCCTGCCCGCGGTTCTGTTCGAAGAATACCGGTTGCGGGAGGGCTGAGGCTGACAGGGCCAGGATGGGAAGCAGCGATAGCGTCTTCATACCGAAGCCAGCGGGATCGAAACGCGATTTTTTCAATGACGGGCGGTCTTTCCAGCGAGAGTTGCCCGTACCGTGCCGAGTTCCTTTTGGCGGGCGGGTTCGAGGGCTTTCGGAAGCTTCAATTCGCTCCAGATGGTGGAGCTGGCATGGAGCCATTTCGCGGATTGTACAGTCTCGCCGAGGCGCGCGTAGACGAGGCCCAATTCACCGAAGATCTTGGCTTTGTTCCAGGGTGGAGCGAGGCTTTTGGGCTTTCTGTCGAGGTCCGCGGCGAGGGCGTCGGCTGCTGTGCGCGCGCGGGTGGAGGCGGAAGCTTCGAGGACTCGCGCAAGGTGCATCATGGCAAGCAGACGGCCGAGTTCGGCGGTAGCCACTTCCGGTCCGGTAGTGATACCGGAATACAGACGAACCGCGTCGTCGAGATAGCGGACGGCTTGCGGGTAGCGCCGCAAGCCCGCGGAGGCCTCACCTAATCTGCGTTGGATGAAGGCTCGCGTCACGCGATAGCGGTGGTTGTTGGGCTCGGGCAGTTCGAGGGTATGGAGGTCTTTCGCCGCCAGATCGAGTTCGGCGATGGCGGCCTCCGGTTGACCGGCGTCGATACGGAGGGCGCCGAGGCGCAGGCGGACGCTGATTTCATCGAAGATGGCGCGGCGGTCGCCGGTGTTACTCGCGCGCAGCCATTGAGCATGAACGAGGGCGGACTCCATGGCATGAGCGGCGCCGGTGCTGTCGCCGAGGTTTTCTCCGGTTCTGCCGCCGAGCGTATCGCTGAGGTGGCCGTAGCCGACGATCAGGATGCGGCGCAAATCCGTGTTCGCGGGGTTGGCCTTCACCAGATTCTCACGGATTTCCACGGATTCGCGGAGAATGGCGGCGGCTTCCTCAATGTCACCGGCGGCAAGGGCCACGTTGGCGAGGGCGCGCTGTGCGATGGCTAGTTGTTGTCCACTGTCGAGATTGGTGGGATCGAGGGCATAGAGCCGGCGTGCCGACTGCATGGCGCGACGCGCGATTTCGCGGGCCGACGGGTCGCGCATGCGGTGAAGGAAGAGCGCGTAATCGGGATAGAAGCCGGCGGCGGCGTGGAGCACCGAGGGATCGTTGGGGCGTTCGGACAGAGCGAGTTCCATCTGCTCGCCTGCTTGCTTCAACTGACCGATAGCGGCTTTTGCATCGCCAGCTTCCTGGCTGATCTGCATCAATCCGGAAAGAACCTTGACGTAGGGCAGGCGCGCTTCCGGCAAGTTGCGGCGCACCAGCGGTTCCAGAAGGTGGATGGCGTTGGTGTAGCTTTTGCGGGCGCCGGTTCGATCGCCGAGGTTGCTGACGACGGGATTGCCCTGCACTTCGGCGACACGGCTATAAGCCTCGGCGATTTCGATTTGCAGGGCAGTATCTTCGCCCGATTCTTCGCGAAGGTTTTCGAGGTACTTGAGGGCTGTGGATACGATCGCCTGGCGAGCGGGAATGGAGCCCGGCAATGATTGGATGCGGTCATGCACGTCGAAGACGAAGGAGTGGGCGAGAGCGCGCACCTGTTGAAAGCGGCGCTCGGCACGGCGCGCCTGGTGGAGTGTGGAGGCGACGCCTGCTGCCACGGCTGCAGCGAGGAGCACGGAGGCAGCGACTGCACCGCGATTGCGCCGGATAAATTTCGCGGCGCGATAAGGGAACGTGCTTTCGCGTGCGAGCACGGGACGGCCTTCGAGGTAACGGGTGAGATCGGCGTGGAAATCGGCGGCCGAGGAATAGCGGCGTTGCGGTTCCTTGCTGGTGGCCTTGGCGATTACGTTATCCAGGTCGCCGGCGAGCGCGCGGGCGAGTTTGGGATCATTCTGTTCCAAAGCTCGCGCACTGGCGCGGGGAGTCTCGGTTTCGCACACGAGGCGATCGAGGTCGAGCGGAGCCAGCGTTGCCGCAGGCTGCGCCTTTGTGCTGGTGAGCAGTTCGAAGAGGACGAGGCCGAGGGCGTAGACATCGGAGCCGGCAGTGACGGGCTTGGCGCGAATCTGTTCCGGGCTGGCGTAGTCCGGGGTAAGCATGAGCGCAGTGCCGGTGCCGGTATTGTCGACGGCGAGGTCAAGCATTTTGGCGATGCCGAAGTCGAGGAGCTTGACGGTGCCGGTTTCCGTGACAAGGATGTTGGAGGGCTTGAGGTCGCGGTGGACGACCATGCTCGAGTGGGCGTATTGCACGCCATCGAGCATTTGCTGGAAGAGGAGGATGCGCTCCCGCAGGGCGAGCTTGCGGTCTCGTGCGTAGACGGTGAGAGGAACGCCATCGACGAACTCCATGGCGAAGTAGGGGACGCCGTTTTCCGAGCCGCCATCGAGAAGGCGAGCGATGTTGGGATGGTGGAGGCTGGCGAGGATCTGGCGTTCATGACGGATGCGGATGTGCAGTTCGGTGGCATCGCGCCATTGGGGGGCAAGTTTGAGGGCGACACGCTGTTCGAACTCGCCCTGGCGCAGAGCTTCATAGACAACGCCCATGCCGCCGCGGCCCACTTCGCGCACGATTTTGTAGGGGCCGAAGCGGTCTGGAGTGGCGGCGAGAGGCAGAGCGGTGACGGAAGTCTGGAGGATGTGGTGGAAGCGATTCGGGCCGGCGTGACGCAGCATGCCTTCGAGTTCGGCACGGAGGGTATCGTCGGCGGGGACGGAGGCAACGAAGGCGGCGCGCTCGGATTCCGGCAGTTCCAGGGCCTGCTCAAACCAGGATTGCAGGCGATTCCAGCGGTCTGATGTCGGATCCATTTTTATCCCAGCAGAGTATGACTGAGCCAAGCTTCGGCTGCGCGTTGTTCGCGCATGATGGTGGAGGCGGAAACACCGGTGATGACGGCGATTTCTTCGAGGCCGAGGCCGCCGAAGTAGCGCATCTCAATGACCTGCGCCTGGCGGGGATTCATTTTCGCCAATCGGTCAATCGCGTCGTTGAGGACGAGGAAATCCATGGGCTGTGCGCCGCCTGATTCATTGACGCCGGTGAGCGTGACGGTGATCGAGTTGCCACCGTGCTTTTCGGCCTGGAGGCGGCGGGCATGATCGATGAGGACGTTGCGCATGATGCGCGAAGCGAGGGCATAGAAGTGGCCGCGGCTGGCGAATTCGGATTCGTTGCCTTTGGCGAGCTTCATCCACGCTTCGTGGACGAGCGCAGTGGGGGCCAGCGTGTGGTCGCTGCGTTCCTTCTTCAACTGTGCTTCGGCGATTTTGCGCAGTTCTCCGTAAACGATGGGAGTGAGACTGTCGAGTGCTCCGCGATCACCCTCGCGCCACTTTGACAGCAGGTACGTTACGTCCTGAGATTCCATCCGTTTGTTTGTCGATGCTACCACATCGGAGGTGGCTCTTAACGAAAGTTATGGACCACGACGACTTGCGAGTGCGTCTCTCCGACGGGCCGGAGCCAGAGCGAGGACTCCTCTTCGGAGACCGCGATATTGGTGCCGGAAGTGCCGAGCCTCAGCTCGGATGGCATCGTGTAGAGTAACTCTGGCTCGCCGCCGGCGAGCGGGGCGCGGAAGAGTTTGATGCGGTCCATGTCGGCCCAGTAGAGGTAGCGGCCTCCGAAGGTCCAGTTGGCCATGTGGGTAATTCCGCCGACGGGCGCGGCAACGTTGGAAGTCAGATCCTGCTTCCACAAGGTGGCCTGGCCGCGCCTTGCGTAGTAATAGAGCGATTTGCCGTCGAAGGATTCCATGGGGTGATCGCCGCCGTCACGAGTGAGTTGCACGGCATTGCCACCGCCCATCGGGGCCTTGAATACTTCGCTTCTGCCGGTACGGTTGGAAGTGAAGTAGATCCACTTTCCGTCACGGGACCAACTGGGGCGGCTTTCGGCGCTGCTTTCCGGAGTGAGCCTGCGTGCGGCGCCGCCTTCCTGGCCGATGATGTAGATGTCGCCGCCGGCGTTGGTGTAGCCGTCAAAGGCGATCTGGCTTCCGTCGGGAGACCAGCGCGGGCTGCCGACGCGCATTTGACCGGCGCGGGTTAAGGGTTGCGCTTCGGAGCCATCGGATTTTGCGGTCCACAGATCGCGGTTGCCGCTGCCATCGGAGATGAACGCGATCCTCGATCCATCGGGGGTGACGGCAATGTCGCGAACGGACCCGCTGATGATGGAATGCGGAGTTGGGATGCTTTTCTGCGTCAGGTCGATGCGGAAGATGGCTGAGGAATTTGAGTTCTGGATGAAAGCGATGCGCTTGCCGGCGCGGGGCGCGGAGAGCTCAGTATACTGGCCGGCAATTGGGGAAACGCGGACCATTTCGCCCCCTGTGGCTTTCACTTTCCACATGGCGGTATTCACGCTGTTGACCCAGGCGAGCGCGACCAGATCACGGTCCCCGACGTCCCAGGCGAGACTGCTGATATTTCGCGCATCGTCGGTGAGCCGTTTTTCGGCCCCGGCGGGATGGCCGTTGCCATCCAGTGCTAGAAGGAAGACGCCGGAGTTAAAGAAGCTGCGGCGGCGCATGAAGGCCAATCGCTTGCCGTCCGCGGCGAAGGTAGGAAAGTGGTCGCTGGCGACGGTCTCCGGTTTGGTGATGTTGCGCCTCTCACCAGTGGCAATCTCAGTGAGGCAGATTTGCCTGCCACACGAAGCAGCGAGGAAGCGATCGCGGGGGACCAGGACAAGGTGGACGCGCGGTTGACCAGTCCATTTCCAATCCTGCGCGCGGGGCCGCCGGCGAGGGCAATGACATATACGGCGGACCCTTCTTCGGGAGTCGTGCGCCGGGTGAAGGCGAGGCGCTTGCCGTCGGCGGACCAGGTGACGGTGTCTTCCGTCGCGTCATCGTTGGTGACTCTCCGCGGCGTGCCGCCGATGGCGCTCTTCACGTAGATGTCCGTGGAATTGGCGCCCTCACCGGCCAGAACAAAAGCGACTTCGTTCCCATCGGGGCTGATGGAGGCTGCAGGCGTGCGGCCGGAATAGGTGAGCACTTCAGTGTCCCAGAACTCCATCGGCTTGGGGGCGCGCAGGGCCATCACGCCGGCGCCCACGGCGGCGCCTGCAAGGCCTACGATGGCGAGCGTGGCCCAAGCGGGGAAGCGGCGCGGGGGCGGCTCCACGGCAACCGATGAAGCAGTGACGGAGGTGCTCTTCTCGAGAGTCCATTCGATATCGGAGGCGTGCTGGAAGCGCTTGGAGGGATTCTTTTCGAGGCACCGTTCGATGACGCGCTGCAGGGTTTCGGTGGTTCCCGTGGGAGGCGGCGGATCGTCGCGCAGAATGGCGGTCATGGTGGAGGCGGCCGAGTCGGAGTCGAAGGCACGCCGGCCGGTGACCATTTCGTAGAGCAGCGCACCGAAGCTGAAGATGTCGCTGCGGGCATCGAGTTTCTTGCCTTGCGCCTGCTCGGGGGACATGTAGGCGAAGGTGCCCATGAGCATGCCCTTTTCGGTGAGCCCGGCTTTGACAGTGGCATCGTTGGGACCCGCTTCGTGCAATTGCTTGGCGAGGCCGAAGTCGAGGACTTTGACGCGGCCATCGGGAGTGACCATGATGTTGCCTGGCTTCAGATCGCGATGGAGGATGCCTGCGTCGTGGGCGGCGGCAAGTGCTCCGGCGATCTGGCGGGCGTAGTTGTGCGCGTCTTTGGAGCGGAGGGGTTTGCCGTTGATCAAGTGGGCGAGGTTTTCGCCGGGGACATACTCCATCGCAACCCAATCGTCGCCGATGTCGTAGACGGTGACGATGTTGGGGTGATTGAGCGCGCTGGCGGCCTGTGCTTCGCGCAGCAGACGCTGGCGGCTGATGGAATCAGCGCCTTCGCCGGCGGCCAGCATTTTGATGGCGGCGTCGCGGTTGAGGCGGCTGTCACGGCCGCGCCAGACCACACCCATGCCGCCTTCGCCGAGTTTGTCGATGATCTCGTACTGACCGACTCGTTGGCCAATCATGTAGCTGTCATTATGCATCAATGCGCGCTAGCGGAGGAGGGTGCCGGCTTCGCGCGCGGCGTGGGCGCCGGGGCGGCCGTGGATTTGGACGAGGAGCGCAGTCTTCGGCGCGCTGGCCGGGTGGAGTACGATGGCGAATCCATCACCGGGCGCTTTCGGGGTGTGGGTGCATGGCGCGGTTCCTGTTTTCGCCAGTGCATCGAGCTTGAGAAGTTTCGCTGTGCCTTGTCGTGAGGCGCGGCGCATGCCGGTGAGGATGGGCTGTACGCCGGGTTCCGCAGCGCGGCGGTGCAGTTCGACGTAGGCACGGAGAATCTCTTCGGGCGTGGCGCGATCGGGGTTCTGCAATCCGAATCTTCGCGCAGTGGTTTCGAGGAGTTCGGTGCGAATTTGCTTGCGGAGTATATCGAAGTAGGTGTTGCAGGATTGGGCGATGGCGTCTTCAATGCTGAGTTCACCATGGCCGCGCGGGAGCCAGCACTGGTTGGGTTTGCAGGTGAGGCGCGGATAGGTGTAGTGGTGGCCTTCGGCGTAGGCGAGGGCGATGAATGGCTTGGCGAGGGAGCCGATGGGCACTGGCTCTGCCTGTTGCGGCCAGTTGCGTTTTGTCACTGTGCCGGATTCGATGTCCAGTTGTAGAAAGGCAACTGCGATCAGCAGCGGGTTCATCGGGTGAGCCGGTAGACGACGGACTGCTTCAACTGGCGGCCATCGTCTTGCGCGGTGATGGACACGGACTGCGCGCGCTGTAGCGTACGGGCGAGGCTGGCCAGATTGGAGGAGAAGAACGGGGGCTCGTTGGGATCGCCGTTGTTGGCCTGCGGGGCTTCGATGAGGCGCATGATGCGCGTGTAGTTGGGGAGTTCAGCGGCGGTGCGATAGCCGGCGGCGTAGGCGACGCTGGCTCCGGCCGGGGCGTTGGAAGCGAGTACGGGCTGGAGGTAAGCTGCGTTGTTGGCGATCAGCAACGTGCGCCCGCGAATAGCGAAGGCGATGCGGGCGAGGCCGTCCATTTCCTGGATGGCGTCGTTCCCTGCCCTGCGCTCGCGCCAGCCGACGCCGAGGCCCGATGTGGTGTAGAGGCCTTCCACGGCGGCTCTGAGCGCATTGCGTACTTGCGCGGCATCCCAATTGGCGGCGCTTTGCATGGCCACGATGGAGTCATTGGTGACGAAGACGCGATCGGGTGTTTCACGGCTGGATTGGAGCAGCAAAAGCGCCTGCGGCTTGTTGGCATCGAGCAGTGCTTGTATCGCTTCGGCTTTGTACACCGGGCCGGGTGGATCAAAGGGGGCGCCGTCGAGCCGTGTTTCAAGATCGGAGGACGAGCCCAGTTGGAGGGCTTCAATGGACGCAGTGGGCGCGGTGCGGGAGGGAACCGCGAGAGACGGGCCGGGCAGCAGGATTTTGCTGGTGATGAGATCGCGAGCGAAGGCGGCTTCGGGTTGCGCCCAGACGCGGTAGAGCCCGGCGTTCTGCGCGAGTGCGAGCAGCGCTCCCGTGGAGGAAGCGTCTGGGGCTGCGGTGGGCTCGGCGCGCAGCAGCACACGTTGCTCGTTCATTTCGGAGGCGGTGCGATTCAGCACGTTGATGCCGGAGCGGAAGGGCGCGAGGTCGGCGCGGTTGGCCTGGATCCAGTAGGTGCGGAAGGCGGAGGCTCGCAGCAATTTGTCCATGTTGAGCAGCATGCGGAGTTCACCGCCCTGCGCGCCGGCTGTTGTGGCTTGTTGGAACCATTCTTCGGAGCGGATGTTGGGTGCTGTGCCGCCGCTGATCAGGGCGAGTGCTCCGGTGAGCGCGTCTTCACGCGTTGCCACTAAGAGTAGGTCGCCGGCGATGGCGAATAGCGCGGTGCGTTTGCCGTCGCTCTTGAGGTAGTAAGGAGTGTTGGCCGCGGTGCGCGCGGTGAACTTGGTGCGCGCGTTCCACAGTACGCTCTGCATGGCGCGTGCGGAGGGGAGACGGGTGATGTAGAGGAATTCGAGATTGTTGATGTCGTAGATGGCAAACGCGGATTCAGCGCCTGCCACGGAATTGAGCAAAGCCATGTCGGGCGGGAGGCCCATGGCGTTGGTGTACTCCTGGAATGCCTGCTCCAGGCGCAGGTAGAGGCGGGAGCGCGAGAACACCTGTTGATTGGGGCTGGCGAGCCAGGTTTTCTTTTCGGCGGAGTTGTTCCAGTCCGTGAGGAGGGCGCCGAAGTTGCGGGCTTCGAGGTAGAGGACAGCGCCTGCCGGTGTGAGATCGGCGAGTGGCTTGGGCGTGGCGGCGTTCTGTGCGATGAGCCATGCGCCGAGGGCGAGGGCAGCGGCTGCCAGTAGTAGTTTCTTCATCGCGCACCTCCTGCCGCGGCGATCATGGGCCGGACGATGTTTTCCTGTTCCAGGGCATCGGTGGCGGTTGGTTTACGGCGGTTGTTGTCGCGCCTTCGTTTGAGCTCGGCCCGATAGGCGGCGATGCGGGCCGGGCCTTGCTGCGCGGGCTCGAGGCTTTCGGCGAGGCGGCGAGCGAGCAGCGCACCTTGCAGACGGTCTGTTCGGGAGAGCGAATCGGCGAGTTCACGGGCGTCGGAAGCGCGCTCGGCGCGGGTCATGCCGCGTCCGCCGAGGAACGAATCCTGCCAGTACTGATTGGGCTCGATGTCACCTTCGGAACCTTCTTCATATTGGAAGAGCATGGCGAGCCCGTTGCCCGCGGCGGCTTCGAATGCGGCGACGGCCTGGCGGTGACGGCCCAACTGGCGGGCAGCGCGGAAGAGTTGCAGCTTGAGTGCTTCGTCTTCGGGGTTGTTGCGGATGTCCACTTCGAGTTGCGCCACGGTGCGATTGGAGGCGGGCGCGGCTGCTTTGCGCGGGTCGGGTTCCCAGGGGATGGCCTTGGCGAAATCATTGTAGAAGGGCTCGGCTTCGGTGTTTTTGTTGAAGCGGCGGAGGAGATTGCCGGCGTCTTTCAGATTGACGAAGGCCGGTTGCGCGACGAGCGACATACGGCGAAGCACGCGCACGGCTTCGGCGGTGTCGTTGGCTTGCAGGGCGACTTCCGCGAGGCCGAGGAAGTTGGCGGGGTTGCGGTCACCGTTTTCGAGCTGCCGCTGGTAGAAGACGCGGAGGAGTTTGCCGGCCGATGCGGGATCGGATGCCTGCATCTGCTCGGCGGTACTTCTCAGTTGATACGGGTCGCCGTGGTAATTGGCCAGTACGCGATCGAGTTGGCCTTCCTGCGCGGCGATGCGGAGTTCGAGCGTGGGAATCACGTAGGCCAGCCGGTCCCGCACTTCGGGGTCGAGGCTTTGCAATGCGGCCCGCGCGCGGGCGGTGAGCTTGCGGTCGAGCAGGTAGTCGATCCAGCGGTTGCGCCAGTTGGTGTATTCGTTGATCTCCATGCCTTCGCGGTTGCCCGCGGCCTTGGCGAGACGCGTCGCTGTTTCTTCGAGCATGCGTTCGTAGAGCGGTTCCTTCTGCGCGGCGGGGATCCATTCGGCTTCAATCCAAACGGTAAGCAGGTCGATGGCGGTGGTGGTGTTGCGGCTGAGCGCCGCGATCCATGGGATGTCAAAGTGGCGGAGCACCTGCGCCGATTGATAACTGCCGAAGCGCTGGACGTAGGCTTGGGCGGCGCGCTCGGCTTCGGGGCGGAGGCTGCTGAGCAGATTGTTCGCCGCCAGTTGATCGAGAACTTCGCTGAGATGCTGCGGAATACCGGGGGGCGAACGGCGCAGCGCCAGATTCGCGGTGATAGCAGCGAGGGATTGCCGCCAACGGAGCGTCGCATCCTGCTGGCGCTGCTGCGCCCAGAGGACCCGGGCGATGCCGTCGAGCGATGGTGCGTGCTGCGCGTCGAGTTGGAGGGCGAGTTCGTACTGCTCCATGGCCTGCGGCATGCGGTTGGTGTTGCGGAGATATTCACCGAGTTGGAAGTAGGCTTCGGCGCGGCCGGATGTACCTTCCACGGTGGAGGGGAGGTAGTCGTCGAATTCGGGCTTCTTCTGCAGATCGAGATACTCGCCGTAGCGGCCGCCGTAGTAATACCAGACATTGCCGGAGATCTGTTCGGAGCGATTCACGGGTTGGGCCAGGCGCTCACCGACGGTGGCGGGGCCGAGGGCTTGGCGGAAAGCAGCGTCGATTTCCGGAGTGTTGAGGTTGAAATAGAGGCCTGTGAGCGCGGTGTGGGCGCGGGTCCAGACGGGAGTGATTCCTGCGCCACGAGCGGTGATTGCTTGTAGCGCGAGATCGGGTTTACCGCTGTCAATGGCGGCGTTGACGGCGGCGTTGCTGTTGAGGGCGACGAGGGCCTGCGGGTTGCGGCGTGCGAGCAGTTCGAGGTAGCGATCTGTTTGATTGCCGTTGGCGGCTAGTGCTCTTAACTCGCCGGCATCGTCTCCGATCGTGCGGTAGGCGTGGGCAGCCATCTGGAAGACGGGCACGCGGGCATCGCGATCGGTGATGGCCTTGGCATAGGCTTCGAGTTGTGAGCCGAGTTCGGTGAACTGGAGGCGGTCACGTTGCAGGCGGCGGAGGCGCTCGACATGTCGCTGGGCTTCGCCGTCGTTGGCGTGGGCCAGGATGAGGGACTGTAGGCGGCGTGCTTCCCAGGCGGGGAGTCCGGCCAACTGGCCAATGTCCGGAATGATATTGGGAACTTTATCCAAAAATGCCGCGAATTGCGCCTTTTCCTGCGGCGTATACGCTGCTTTGATCGCCTGCGCGATGGCTGGAAGCAGATCGCCGCCGGGGGCCTTGGCGTGTGCCGCTGCATAGCGACGGGCACGGGTCATGAGGCGGGCGTAGCATTGCGCGCCTTCGAAGTAGTTGCTGAGCAAGGTTTGACCAGCAAGCGCCGCGCCGCGTTCGGCGAACGGCAGCGCCTGGGTGTGCAGGCCCCAGCGTTCGAGGCGCGAGGCGACATCGAACTGCGATTGCGGGGCTTCGGCGCGCCCTTCCAGGAACGCCGTGCGCAGGGCGGCAACGGCTTCATCGGGCTTCTGCTGGCGAGCTTTGATCTCAGCGACCCGCTCCATCCAGACCGAATTCTTATAGGAAAGAGCGTAGAGCTTGGTGAACGTTGCGGAGGCGTCGTCGAAGCGGAGGAGGCGCTCTTCCAACTCGCCACGGGCAGCCCAGAGGTCGGTGCGGTCGGGACGAATCTCTGTTGTCTTTGTGTACTGTTCGATGGCTGCAGGGAAATTTTCGAAATTGGTGTTTAGCTTCGCCAGGAGGAGCGGGAAGCGGTAGTCCTTGGGGGAGGCCGCGGCTGCTTTGGTGTAGTAATCGGTGAATCTCGTTTGAAGATTGTTCTTCATGACGAAACCGGCTGCCTCGTTGATGACGTTGTCGTCTTCGGGATAGCGATTGAGGATTTCGATGTACTGATCAGCCGCGGCGGTGGCGTCGCCTGCCCGGGCGAGGACAGGGATGAGGGCACGACGCATGGCGGCAACTCGCTCGATCTTCGCCTGGGACGGGAGTGGCGCCTTGCTGAGGGACTCAATCGTCTGCTGATAGAAGGCACGGAGTCCGGCGTCGTCGTTGGCTCGCGCGTAGGTGTCTGCCATTGCGCCGAGATAGTTCGGGGCGTGGGGTTCGGCGGCGAGCAACGGGGCGAGCAGTTGGCGGGCTTGCTGGGGCTGGCCGCTCTCGGTGGCTTTGCGGGCGGCTTCGAACTGGAGGTGCGTCTTTAAAGAAGGATGCGCGGCGTTGGATGCGGTGGTGAGTAATTCCACGGCACGCGAGGTGTTGCGGTTGCGCCAGTGATAATCGACGGCGGCGCGCATGACGCCGAGGAGCATCGGATTCTCGCGATAGACCGCATCGACAGTACGCGCGGCTGCGGTGAGATTTTTCTTCTCTTCGTAGAAGCGGGCGAGGCGGAGGCGCAGACGGAGCTTGTCCACGGGATCGGGTGTAAGTTCGATCTCGCGATTGACGCAGCGCTCTTCGACGTTGGGGAAGGCGAAGCGGCGGCTCTCGTCTTCGAGACGCGTGAGCAGATCGAAGGTCTGCGCCTGACCGGCGAGGTTCATGAAGAAGGCTTCAAGATCGGCGCGCCGGCCTTGGGCTTCGAGCAGGTTGATGCGCAGCGAGAGCGCCCCGGTGGAAGGATTGGCGCCGGAGGCGAGGCGCACGGTGGCATCTTCGATGGGCTGGCGGTATTGCGGACGGCGCGCTAGAACGATGAGACGGGATTCGGCCGGGGAACCACCGGGCTGCGCCATCGCGCCTGCAACGTACTCTTCGATGGCTTTGGGGTAGTTGCGCTTGTTTTCGTAGATGGCTCCGGCTTCGTAGGCGTGGAGCGCGGGGTTGTTGAGACGCTTGCGGCCATCCTGGATGTGCCGGAGCGCATCGTCGTATTCGAAGTAGTCCCAATGGAGCGTGGCCGCTTCGAGGTACCCTTCCGGATCGCCGGGCGTGATTTGGGGGATGGCGTTCCAGATGTCGCGGCCGGCGGTGATGCGCGGGTATTCGCGGTTCAATTCGCCAAGGCGGGTGCGGGCTTCGGTGGAACGCGGCGCAGCGAGAATCAGGTTTGCTTCGATGGCTGCCGAGTCATTGGCTTTGTTCGGATCGAAGGCGGCGAGAGATCTGTGAAGGGATGCAGTGCGATGTCCGATGGCGGCGTCGCCGGGCGTGGCTTTAGCCAGCGTGAGCATGGGGGCGGCAGCTTCTTCAAAGTGCGAGCGCCAGGCTTGCGCTTCGCCGAGCATGCGCTGCGCCGCGGGATTGTCGGGCGCGTTGAGGGCGCGGAGTTCCGTGGCGAACTTGCCGGTGCGGGAGAGCACTTCGAAGAAACGCGCGCGCATGGTGTCGTCGTAGAGCCAGTAGCGGCGGAGCAGCGACTCATAGGCGGCGGGATCGACCGTGCCGCGCTGCTGGTAGGCGGTGAGCAGGTTGTTGACGAAGGTGAGGTTGTGCGGGAAGCGCTGGTGCGCGTAGAGATTCACCTGGCGGTAGAGTACGGCGTCGAGCGACTGGCCGCCTACCACTTGGCGGAAGTAATCCTCGAGATCGGTGCCGGTAAACGTTTTGGCAATTTCGGCGGTGAGAGTTCCGAACGCGGCGTTCTGCTTCTGACGCAGATAGAAGCGGGCGAGTTTGTGATGCCAGCCTTTGTCCGGGAAGCGGCCCATGGCGCGTTTGTAGACGGCTTCGATGTCGGCGGCGAGTTTGTTCTGTTCGAGGAATGCGGCGAGGCGTTCGTAGATGCCGGGGTCATCGGGGTTACGATCGAGTTCGCGGCGCAGCAGAGCGAGCGCTTCCGGTACACGTTTGAGGGCGGCAAGACGCGAGACGTAACGATCGAGGACCCGGGCGTAGTCCGGCGAGCGCGGCCCGGTGAGCGGAGAGCGCCGGCCAGGGTTGTTGACGATGCCTTCGCCGAGCGGCACGCCTTCTGCTTTCTTCGCCAGTTCGGCGAGCACCTCGTCGTAGACGGCGAGTTCCTCTTTCACCTGATTCTTGCGGGCGTGCGCGTCGGCCATCAGCAACGAGACTTGCAGGCGTGTGGCGTCGGTGGGGAATGCGGTGAGAAAGCGGCGGCCGGAGGTGAGCACGGGATCGTTTTCGCCGTGGAGCGCGTAGGCTTCCATCAACTTGAACTGCAGGTAGGGACGCGATTTCGAATTGGGGAAACGCGATTCGAATAACGCGATGAGTTCAGCGGCGCGCACACGCTGGAAGTACGGCTGGGCGCTGCGCTCCTGATTCTGGAAGCGGAAGGCTGCGTCGGAGGAATTTAGCAGAAGGGACAGGATGCCGTTGAGGAAGCCGGGGTAGGGATCGGCGGTGGCGATGTCGCGATAGAAGCTGAGATCACCGGAGCCGAGGGCGAGACGGGGTTCGGGCGCGGCGAGCAGTAACAGGGTTAGGGAATAGAGCGCCTCTTCCTGTTGCGCCGGAGCGGCTGTGGGCAGGCTGTAGAGCGCGTAGTAGTGACGGGCGGCTTCGTTGCGATCGTTGCCGTAGGTTTCCCAAAGACGAGCCACGGTCTGTAGCTCTTCGCCTGTCCACGAATTGGGGCGAGCCTCTTTGCGGCGGCGGTATTCGGCGAGCACACGCTGCGCGGCGGTGGGGTTATTCTCCTCCATGTAGTAGTGGAACTGGCGGGCCATGGGATCGAGCGCCATGGGATTCTGCTGCGCGGCGGTGCGCGCGTTGAGCAGGAAACGGCGCAGGTTGCGCGTTTCGCGGAGCAACTGGAAGTAGGACTTGTCGGGATAGAGCGGGTGGAAGGCGCGATCGTAGACCGCGAGTGCGGCAGCGGCGTTGCCCTTGGCGCGCTCAATGGAGGCGCGGGCACTCACTGGGTAGGCGCTGTCGTTAGGGAACTTCTTCTGGTAATCGGCAATGAGGGCTTCGGCGCGATCGTACTGTTTCGCTTCTGTTTCAGCCTGAATCCACTGCTGGTGCGGAGCGGTTTCGTTGGGATAGCGCGCAGTGAATTTCTGATAGGTGTCGCGAACGTCGGCATGATCGAGCAGTTGCTTACGAGCCAGGTCGAGCATGCGCTGGAACGTTTTGTAGGATTGCTGCGCGCTGGCAGGGTAGAAGCGTTCGGAGGCGGGCGAGGGCTGGGCTCCCGCTTGGGACAATGCTGCGCGCTCTTCGGCGACTTTGCGCTGGCGGTGGTAGTAGTTGGCGAGTGCGGTGTAGGCGGCGGCTTTGTCAGTGGCGAGTTCGGCGTGCTTGCGCCAATCGGCTTCGGCGGCCGTGAAGTCCAGCAGCAGTTCGGATTCGGAGGCGCGGAGGGAATAGAGCTGCGCGTCGTTCGGCGTGGCAGTGATCGCCTGAGTGAGCGCAGTGCGTGTTTCGGCAGGCGGCTTCCGCAGGTTGACGGGACCGGCAGGTAGATTGAACGGGCGGAAGAAAATCTGCTCGATGCGGCTGCCTGCTTCGATGAAGCGGACCCATTCGGGGTGATTGGCCTGCGTGATGGCGGCGAAGGAGAGAACCGCAGCGGGGATGAGGTGCCTACGGGAGAACGTCAAGCGCCACCTCCTGGGTTCCGATGTTGTGGGCGAGATCTTCGGCGTTCACGGTGAGTTTGTAGCGTCCGGCGGGGAGATGTGCAGGGATGAACAGCGCGCCAGTGTTCGATTTCATTTCGCGATCCCATCTGAGGTGGACGGCTTGCGCGCCCTGCATGCGCGCGGTGATGGTGCGCGTGGTCTCCGATGCGCTGACTCGCAGGTTCACTTTGTCGCCACGGTGGTATTGCGTGCGATCGAGATTCACGCGGACCACGGGCGGCTTGCTGGCGATGACGAAGGTTTTTGATTCGGGGTAGACGTGGCCTTGCTTGTCGCGCAGCATGAGACGGACGCGGTGCGTACCGTCCGGCATGTCGGTTGGCGCGAGAAAGCGTGTCTGCCAGGTATCTTCGTCCTTGAGATAGCGGAGTTGCTTCACCAGGCCGAAGGGGAACATGGCGGTGATGGAGACGATGGAAGGATCGGTCTTCACGCGCAGGACCGGATCGCCGGGGCGGATGAGACGCGGACGCAGCAGAGCGCGCGGCGCGGCCAGGAACGATGTGTAGGGCGTGACGAATTTGTATTTGCGGGCGAGTGCGATGATCTCGTCGATGGAAGCCTGGTCTTCGCCATCGCGCTCAATTTTTTCGAGCAGTGCATCGACGCGAGCACGGGCCCAGGTGCGGGGGAGATGCTCATGCTCGGCGGATTGCGCGGGCAGATTGACGGCAGTCTGTTGCGAGGCGGCGCGGAAGGTGGCTTGCGCGGGGCGCTTATACTGGCCGATCCAGGAGGCCAAGGACCCGGGGAACGTGGTCTGCTCCAACGGATAGATCATGTCGAAGTTGGCGGCGGGCTCAGCGCGGAGGGAGAGTCCTTCAAGCGGGCGGCGTCCAACTTTGGAGAGGAAGGATTGGAGTTTGAAGTCGATGGGTTCGGTGGAGCGGACCCACTCCATGATGCCGTTGTTGGCGGAGAGCATTTTGAGCAAGGGCAGGTTGGCGTCGTCACCGATGCCGAAGATGTAGGTGTGCGGCCTTGCAGCCGCGGCGAGTTGCTGCCATCGCGCGGTGTACCAGGAAGCGAATTTGCCGTTGTGGACGATGCCCCTGGTGGAGCCGCCATCGCCGATCATGACGAGATACGTGTTCTTTGTTGTGGACTGGGTGAGTGCGGCTTCGAGCGCGCCTTGGAGGTTAGTGCCTCCGCGCAGGCGCATGGTGCGGACGGCCGCGAGCGCGGAGTCGATGGCTTGCGGAGTAGCGGCGATGGGCGCGGTGTGCAACGCGTTGACCTCGGTATTAAAGAGGATGAGGCTGAACTTATCCTGCGGCTTGAGCGCGCGGAGGAGGGATTCGAGGGCGCGGAAGCTGCGCTCCAGCTTTTCCGATTGCATGGAGAGCGAGGTATCGAACAACGCCAGCACGGTGCGCGGCTCGATTGCGGCGCTGGTGGGCGCGGTGAGCAGCGAGGCCTGGAAGAAGCCAGTGTCCTGCGGGTCGCGATGGGTGAGCAGTTCCAGCTTTTCTTTGGCTCCATCGAGCGTCCACTTCACGGCGAAGTCTTCGCTGAGGTTGACGTTCGTGCCGGTGAAGGAGCCACGGATGCGATTGGCCGTGCGTTCTTCGATGCGCAGCGGATAGATGGTGCCGGCGGGTTGAAAGTCTTTGAGGGCGTGGCGGGAGCGGAGTTCGAAGCGGATGGAGAGGCGGGCGGCGGTTTGGACGCGATAGGCATCAGGGCGCAACGGCACGGCGAAGAACGATTGCAGCTCTTCCACGGGGAGTGTCTCGTGATACTGCATTTCGAGGCGCTTGGTGCCGTAGCCGGGGATGGGCACGATGCGGGCGGAAAAGATGGCGTTGCGGCGGGCTTCGTCTTCGCCGCGTTCGCCTTGCTGGAGCAGGCCGGGGTCGATGGATTGCCAGCGGAGGTTTTCGTAGATCTCTTCGGCGCGGCGGCGTTCGAGGATGACGCCGGGGATGCGGGTGACATCGTCCCAGACGGCGAAATCGGAGACAGCGGAGCGTGACGGGAGTGCGATGAGATAACGGCCTTCGAGGTTACCGAGGACGTGGGATTGGAAGATCTGCTTGATGCGGACGCGCGCGACCTGGTTGTCAATTAAGACATCGATATCCATTTCGGCGAGGGACAGAATTTTCGGGTCGGGCTCGGGCTTGTCGCCGGGGAGGATCACTCCCGAATCGGCGAAGGCGAGGGCAGTGGTGAGAAGCAAGGGCCAGAGGCGGGCCATTACTACCGATTTTAGAGCATCGCGGGATGGAGACTACGGGGCCGGTTTCTCGGGCCACTCGGCAAGCCAGATTCTGGCCGATTGCTCGGTGACCGGAAGAACGATTTTGTCCCGGGCGACGGCTGCTTCATTGGAGCCGGCGGCATTGTGGATGGGGGAGAAGCGCGCATCGTGGAAATGATGGACAGGCGCAGGCGGACCGAGCGGATGCTTGGTGGCTGGATCGAGGCGCTGGGTCCAGATGCAGCGATTGCCGTCACGCTGAGAGAGGAAATAGAGACGGTTGCCGTCGGGTGAGAACTCGGGAATCATGTCGAGCGTGGACCCGTCGGTGATGGCGATCCAGTCGTTCTCTGGGATGAGGGACTCGCGCACGGGGACAACCCAGACGCGGCTCTTGTTCCCCGGCTGAACCAGGTAGAAGGTGAGCCAACGGTCGTCCCAGGACAGTTTCAGCGCGTTGCCGTTTTTCGCCATGATCTGCTGCCTGGCCCCTGTTCGCACATCGAGAAGAAACGTTCCCTCGCGAGTGGTGCCTACAACGCGATCGTTACTGCTCGTGTTGTTGCGGACGCTGCAGTCACAGATGGACTGAGGCAGACCGCCCGCTGAGGGAATCCAGTACGACTTGTTATCGGTGCGATTGATATAGAAGATGCGCGAGGCGTCCGCACTGATTTTCGGGGAACCTCCGCGGGAGAGGGTAACCTCCAGTTGCGGCATGGATGAGAGGTTGCGCTCGGTTCCAGAGTGGAGGTCCATCAGCATGAGGTCAAAGGTGTGAGGAACGCGGCGGGCTGTATAGGCGAGCCAGCGTCCGTTGCGATCGATGGAAGGCTGAGTGTCGGGGCCGCGATCGATGGTGAGGCGTTTCAATGAGCCGGTAACGCGGGCGGAATCGGCGTCGAGAGGAAGTCCCCAGATATCGGCATTCTGCTCCATCTGGGTGAAGGCGAGGAAAGGGCCGGAGGGGGATGGATCTGCAGATTCTCCGGCGCCTTGGGTAAGGGCCTCCGGCTGGCCGGTGATTCCCTTTTCCTTGTGCATGCGAATGCGCTGAATGTTGGCTCCTTCGCTGGAGCGGGCTGCGTAGTAAACCCACTCGCCGTTCCAGGCGGAGGGCTGCAACACAGTTAACACGGAGAATGCCGTCATGCCGATGCGTCTCGCCTTGAGGGAGTCGAGCGGCGCGACAAACCAGTCCCACGCCTTCTCCTTTTGGTCAAGGGAGGCAAAAAGCAGGTGCGCGCCATCGGATGACCAGACTGGCCAACGAGCGGATGGGATGGTGCGCGGAGTGCCGCCGCCTGACGGGACAATGTGAACCGCATCGGTGACCGCCAGCGTGGCGCTCACATACCCCGACCAATAGGCGATCCACTTGCCGTCGGGAGAAAAGCGCGGATGGTGCCCGTCGCCGGCGACTTTGCGTTCGGAGCCGCCGAGGGCGGGAATGACATAGAGGCCTCCGCCGTCGCGGGAACTGCGAAAGACGATTTTGGAACCATCGGGTGAGAAGGAGGGTTCCTGTTCATCGGAAGCATCGGTGGTGAGGCGGCGGGGCTCGCCTCCGGACAGTTGCTGGATCCAGATGTCGAGGTTGCCTTCGGCGCGATCGGAGGAGTAAGCCACGATTTTGCCGGGCGCCCAGACAGAAGGCTGAATGCTGACGCCTAGCGCCGTGGTGAGGCGCGTGAATGTTGGAGATACGGTTACAGGAGCTTTGGGACGATAGAGCAGCGCGGTAGCGGCAGCCAGAGCGCAGACGAAGGCAACGGCCGGCCACAGCCAGTTGCGGCGGGCAGGCTGTTCGGTGGCGACGGGCGTGGGGGAGAGATCGGCATCTTCGAGAGCAATGCGGACGTCGGCGATGGACTGATAGCGCCGCTCCCGATCTTTGCGCATGCAGCGTACGACGATGCGGCCGAGTTCGCCGGGGATGATGCGCGCGGGTTCCTTGCCAATAACGGCGGCGATGGTGCCGACAGGGGTCTCTTCATCAAAGGCACGCTGCCCGGTGAGCATCTCGTAGAGCACCGCACCGAAGCTGAAGACATCGCTGCGGGCGTCCACCTTACGGCCCTCGGCCTGTTCCGGGGACATGTAATTGACGGTGCCGAGAATGGCGCCCTGCTGGGTGGCGGGCTTCTGCACGAGAGTGCGGTCTCCGCTGCCGGGCTCGGTGCGGTCCGTGAGTTTGGCCAGGCCGAAATCGAGGATCTTGGGACGGCCTTCCTCCGTGATCATGATGTTGGAAGGCTTCAGGTCACGATGGACGATGCCTGCCGCATGTGCTTTGGAGAGGGCATCGGCGATGGCGATTGCCAATGGAAGGGCTTGGGCCGTTTTAGCGCCCCCGCGAGGGATGTGTTCATCGAGGGTCTTGCCTTCGATGAACTCCATGGAGATGAAGTCGGTATTCTGATCGGAGGCAATGTCGTAGATGGTAACGATGTTGGGGTGATTGAGCGCGGAGGCGGCCTTGGCTTCCTGGACGAAACGCCGCTTTCGTTCGGGATCATCCACCATTTGGGGAGGGAGCACCTTGAGCGCCACGACGCGATCGAGATGGGTGTCGAGGGCTTTATACACGATGCCCATTCCGCCCTCACCGAGTTTTTGCAGAATTTGGTAGTGGGCCAGAGTCCCCGAAGTCATTGTGAATACTGCATTCTACATGATCACCGGCGGGTGGCAGAGTGCGGGGAACGTGGGCAGCGCAGATTTTTTCCGGCCGCGTGATCCCGGAGGAAGAGAAAATCCGCTGATCTGCACCGATGAAGCCGCTATGCCCAATTCCATGCGCCCTGCTGGCGAGTCTGGTTCTAACGAACTTCGCGCTAGCCCTGGAGATCACCTACACACACATCAATGCGGACGGCAGCGTGGTGAGCCTTCCAAACGGAGTTCCGGGGCCTTCCGTACAGGTACAGAGTACAGGAGTCTACCAGCTCATCTACCCATCTGGGCCGACCTACATCGGCGTCCCGATGGTGACCGCTCGAGGCACGGGGCCGAACTGGTGCAAGGTGGACTCGTTCGCGATCAACGGGCTGACGGTGAGATGCTTTGACGCGGCGGGACAGGCGGCCGCAACCGGCTTCACGGTGCTTGCGATTCCGCCAAACAATGACCGCGGAATAGTCTATGCCTACGCGGACTCGCCGGCAACGGCTTCCTATTCGCCGAGCATCAAGTACAACCCTTCGGGAGCGGTAACCGTGACAAGGCTTGTGGCGGGACGGTATCAGGTAAGGTTTTTCGGTATCGGCAACATGAGCAGTTTCCACGTAGTGTCCATTGGCGCCAATAACGGCCGCTGCCACACGGAGTACGGTGGCTCCGAAAGTGTGCTGGTTTCTTGTTCGACCTTCGGCCCTGTAACCGTCGCCGACTCCGCCTTTGCCATCGCGGTAACGGACTCTGGCGCTTCTCCGCGCGCCATTGGAAGCTATCTGAATCGGTTTTTGGCTGCGTATAATCCATACGGATCGGTCACTCGCACCGTGAACGGTGTAGGCGACTACACAGTGAAGTTCAGCGGGCTAAACCTGAGTCAATACTCGGGCAACCATGTGGCGATTGCGACACCTGATATCAGCTATACGTTACCGTCAGTGGTGCGCTGCGTGGCGGGGGAGGCGACGCCTGGGAACGGGCCTGATATCAGTATTCCGGTGCGTTGCGACTCGAACGGGACGGCCTCGTCGATGGATTTTTCGTTGCTGGTGCTCCCCGTGGAGTTGCTGCGCAATGGCGGATTCGACGCGCCGCCACCGAACGGGACAACGGCGCCGACGGGATGGACGGTGGTGGACGGCACGCCACTGGTGCAGACCAGCGGAGTTACGCCGGCGGATGGGAAACAATGGGTGCGGTTGAACAACGGTGGCAACGCGGTGATCAAACAGTCCGTGACCACCGTGCCGGGAGCGGGGTATAAGATTTCCTTTGCTCTGGCCAATGCACCGGGTCTGCCGAGCAGTTCCGTACGAGTGAAGTGGGGTGGGCAGACGGTGAGCACGCCAGTGCGGACAGCAACGACGTTTCAGACTTACATCGCGAACGTGTATGCAACCGGCAGCACCATGGATCTGCAGTTTGAGAGCTTGGGCTCGGCTGATTTGCTGGACGATGTGCGAGTGATCTACGATCCGTCGGCCCCGCCGCCGCCATCGGTGACAGTGACCACTTCGCCCGCGGGACAGCCGATCACGGTGGATGGCGCGTCTTATACCGCGCCGCAAACGTTTTATTGGGGCGCGGGATCGCAGCATTCGCTGAGCATAGCGAGCGTGATCAACTTGAATGCGAACTCGCGGCTGGTGTTTTCGCAATGGACGGGGCCCAGTTTCAGCAATAACAACGCGACGGTGAACATAACGGCTCCGGCGGTATCGGGCACGTACACGGCGAATCTGACCACGCAGCACCGTCTGACCGTAGTGTCGAATCCGGTGGCGGGCGGGTCGGTTACGGCGAACCCGGTGGGTTCGGGCGGGTTCTATGACGCGGGATCGACGGTGCAGTTGACGGCGGCGGCGAACAGTGGATATGTGTTCTCCAGTTTCTCCACGTTGGGCGGAGCTGTGACCTCGCCGTTCAATCCGTCGCCGGTGACGATCAGCGGCGCGACGACTGTGACGGCGAATTTCGCCGCTTGCAGCTATTCGATCAATCCCACGTCGGCCACGGCTGTGGCGGCCGGGGGCAGTGGACAAGTGACGGTGACCGCTCCGGCGGGATGCCCGTGGAATGTCACGGGGGGAAGTTCGTGGCTCTTGCCTGGAGCTGTGAATGGCAACACGGTGAGCTACACGGTGGCGGCGAATACGGGAAGCGCTTCGCGCACGGCGAGCCTCACGATTGCCGGCATCGGGTTTAGTGTGACGCAAGCGGGGACCTCGCCCTGCAACTATACGCTGAATACGAATTCGGCGAATGTACTGGCTGTTGGGGGGACGGCGAGTTTCACGGTGACCACGGGGACCAGTTGCGCGTGGACGGCGGATTTTGGCACTAGCTGGATCTTTCCCTCCGGAGCGAGCAACTACACAGGCACCGCCACAGTGAGTTATACGGTGGCGGCGAACGCCGGCGGACAACGGTCGTTCAGCTTGACGGTGGCGGGGCAGACGGTGACGATCACGCAGTTGGGCGCGGCGGGGTCGCAGACCTCGGGCCTGCGGTTCGTGGCGCTGGAGCCGTGCCGGATTCTGGAGACGCGCTCCGATTACAATTTCCCGTTGCGGACGGGCGAGTTTGGGCCGCCGTTTTTGAATGCGGGGACGACGCGCACGCTGAATCCGAAGCAGTATCCGTTCTGCACAGTGCCCGCGTCAGCGAAGGCCTACGTGTTGAATGTGACGCTGATTCCGCGGCCGGGCGGCGTTGTGGATTACGCTACTGTGTGGCCCGCGGGCGATCCGCGGCCCAACGTGTACACCGTGCGTACGCCGGATGGACAGATCGTGGCGAACTCGCAGATTGTCGCCGCGGGGACGAATGGCGCGGTGTCGGTGTATGTGAGTCATAACGCCGATTTACTGCTGGATATCTCGGGTTACTTCACGGACGATCCGGCTGTGTCGAACCTGGTGTTCTATCCGGTGACGCCATGCCGTGTGGTGGAGACGCGCAGCGATTACCGGCCGGGTGTGAGCCAGTTTGGGCCGCCTTCGATGCAGAGCCGCCAGACACGGAGCATTCGTTTTCCGCTGAGCCCGGATTGCCCGGGGATTCCGGCAGCGGCGGCTTATTCGGTGACGCTGACGGTGGTGCCTCCGGCGGTGTTACCGTTCCTGACGACCTGGCAGACCGGCATTCCGCAACCGAATGTTTCGAGCATCAATTCGTTTGTGGGGCGGACACTGGCGAACAACGTGATTGTGCCTGCGAACGCGTTGGGATCGATCGATGTGTATGCGTATGAGGCAACGGATTTCCTGATGGACATCAACGGGTATTTCGCGCCGGACGATGGGGTGAAGGGGCAGTTCTACTTCCCGTTGACGCAGTGCCGGATGTACGACACGATGACGGCGAACGGGCCGGTGATACCGAATTCATCGACGCGCACGATCTCGCCGTTGACCAGCGCGTGCGCGGGGATCGGGCAGACGGCGCGGGGTTATGCGATCAACGTGACGGCAGTGCCGAATGGGAATCCGATGCCGTTTATCACGGTGTATCCGACGGGGTCGGCGCAGCCGAATGCATCGGTGCTGAACGCGTTTCAGGGACAGACGGTGACGAACTTCGCGATTGTGCCGTCGGGGACGAACGGGCAGATCGATCTGTACGCGTACCGGCAGACGCACGCGATCGTGGAGATCAACGGGTATTTCGGGAGGTGATGGGTGACGCTGCGTCTTGTTGCGGGTTTCCTTCTGGTGGGGAGTGCGCTGGCCAATGAAGTGAGCTATGTGCAGGTGGATGGGAACGGTGCGGTGGCGGGCTTGCCGAATGGGCTGCCCAATCCCTCGGTGCAGGTGGAGAGCACTGGCGTTTATCAGGTGAATTATTCGTCGCCGGTAGCGCAGATTGGCATTCCGCTGGTGACGGCGCGAGGCACAGGCACGAATTGGTGCAAACTCGATTCCTTCACACAAAGCAGCGTGAAGGTGCGGTGTTTCGACATCAACGGGCAACCCGCGGCTAATGCGTTCACGTTGCTGTTGGTTCCCACGCAAAACGATAAGGGAATTGTGTATGCCTATGCGGATCAACTGATCTCCGGAACGTACGTGCCGAGCGTCAGGTACAACCCGTACGGGATGGTGGAAGTCACGAAGATACAGACGGGGCGGCACAGGGTGAAGTTTTTCGGAATAGGAATCAGCGATGTGAGAAGTGTGGATGCAGTGGCGGTGGGGTCCAACAATCTTCGGTGCCATGTGGAGTTGATGTCGGATATCACTCTGGTGGTCTATGTGAACTGCGGCACGACTTCGGCCATCTTCACCGATTCGGCTTTCACGGTGGCGCTTACGTTGAACAGCGCCGCTTCGCGTGGACTAGGGAGCTTTCATTCCAAGTTTCCATCGACGTCCACGCCGTATGGGCCGATCACGCATACCACGGATGGGCAAGGCAACCACACAGTGGTGTTCAGCGGATTGAACCTGAGCCAGTACTCAGGCGGGCATGCAGCGATTGTCACGGCGTACACCACGACATTCACGCCGACGACACGCTATTGCGCGGCGGGAGAGGCGGCGTTGGGAAATGGCACGGATATCAGCATTCCGGTGAAGTGCTATAACGGGGCGGCGGCCTCAGGGGCAGTGGATTTTTCCTTACTGGTACTGCCGGTGGAACTGCTGCGCAACGGGGGCTTCGAGGCGCCGCGTTCCAACGTCAACACGTTGTTTCCATCCGGGGTGGGATGGACGCTGGTGGACGGTTTCCCGCTGCTAGTGGCGGAGGGGACGCCGTCCGATGGCAGGCAGTTCGTGCGATTGAATAACGGCGGCAACTCGGTAATGAAGCAGACGGTGGCTACGGTAGCAGGCGCCGGGTACAAGATTTCGTTCGCCTTTGCGAACGCAGCGGGGCTGCCGAGCAGTTCGGTGAGGGTGAAGTGGGGCGGGCAGATTGCAGGGACGATTGTGCGCACTTCGACGGCGTTTCAACGGTACACCTATGACGTTTACGCATCGGGCAACACGATGGAGTTGCAGTTTGAGAGCCTGGGCTCGGCGGACTTGTTGGACGACGTGCGCGTGACATACAACCCCTCGGCGCCGCCGCCTCCATCGGTGACAGTGACGACATCGCCGGCGGGGCAGCCAATCACGGTGGATGGAGTACCGTATACCGCGCCGCAGACTTTTTACTGGGGTACGGGGACGCAGCATTCGCTCGGCATCGCCAGCGTGATTAACCTGAGTGCGGACTCGCGGCTCCAGTTTTCGCAATGGACAGGGCCGAGTTTCAGTAGCGGCAGTGCATCGGTAACGATCACCGCTCCGGCGTCAGCAGGGACGTACACCGCGAATCTCACAACACAATACCGGTTGACGCTGGCATCGAATCCGGCGGCGGGGGGAACGGTGACGGCGAGTCCGGCGGGGGCGGGCGGGTTCTACAATGCCGGCACGAGTGTGCAGGTAACGGCGGCGGCGAACGCCGGGTATGCGTTCCTGTTTTTTGGCGGCATCAATTCCACAGTGAATCCAGCACCGGTCACGATGAACAGTGCAGTGACGGTGACGGCCAACTTCAGCGGCTGCACGTTTTCGCTCAGTCCGACGTCGGCCACAGCGACCAGTGCTGGGGGCCCTGGCCAAGTGGTGGTGTTGAGGACACCAGCGTGTCCGTTTGACGTCACGTCCAATGCGAGTTGGTTGACCTACAGCGTGAACGGTGTTTTGGTGAATTATACGGTGGCTCCCAATGCGAGCACGACTCCGCGCGCGGGGAACTTAACTATCGCCGGCATTCCGTTCACCGTGACACAATCCGGCGAATGCAGCTATGCGTTGAATCCGGCTTCGGCGAGTGTGCCAGCCGCGGGGGGACAGGTGAGCGTGACACTGACGACCACGCCGAGTTGCTCGTGGAATGCTACCACCGGCGATGTGTGGATTACCCGGATAGGCGGGAGCAGCATCAACACGGGAACAGCGACATTGTCGTACGCCGTGGCACCCAATACAGGGACGGCCTCGCGCACCGGCACGACGCATCTTGCAGGCCTGTCGTTTCTCGTGACGCAAGCGGGCACGGAGCCCTGCAGCTACACGTTGAACACGACATCGGCGAGTGTGCCCGCGGCGGGTGGCACAGCGAGTTTCACCGTGACAACTGGCGCCAGTTGCGCGTGGACGGCGGACCCGGGGAATGCCTGGACCGTCCGCACAGGCGCCGGTAGCTACACGGGTCCGAGCACGGTGAGCTACGCAGTGGGCGCAAATACGGGCGGGCAACGTTCGTTCAGTTTCACGGTGGCGGGGCAGACGGTCACCGTGACTCAGGCCGCGGCGGATGCCGGTTGTACTTACACCTTGAACCCCTCCGGCACGGTGACGGTGCAGGCGAGCGGCGGCGTGCAGCACTTCACCGTTACAACGGGACCGAGTTGCCAATGGTCCGTACCAGGGTTGCCCAACTACATCACACTGCTGGGCGCTTCCACACAAACCGGCAGCGGATCGTTTGATCTGAGCGTGGAGGCCAACACGGGACAACTGCGGTATTTCCTGATGCCGATTGGTGGGCAGAACGCCACCATCACGCAGTTGGGCGCGGCGGGGTCGCAGACCTCGGGCCTGCGGTTCGTGGCGCTGGAGCCGTGCCGGATTCTGGAGACGCGCTCCGATTACAATTTCCC
>JAFDVS010000017.1 GCA_018268935.1 Acidobacteriota bacterium
GTTGCCGCCCCAGGCCACATCGCCCTGAATCCGCCCATATCCGTCCACCTCAACCACAACACCGGCTGCGGTCCGGTAGCTGGGCACGTTTGTCACGCTGACATCTCCAGTCTCGTGCAACGTCGCCATCACCTTCCCCACCGGAGTTTCGATCCAATGATCGCCCGGCCCTATGCGCCCCATGTACGCCAACGTAGCCACCAGCCCGATAGTGCCATGCCCGCACATACCGAGATAGCCAACGTTATTGAAGAAGATGACGCCTGCCGCACAGGACGGATCAACCGGCTGGCATAGTAGAGCGCCTACCATTACGTCCGACCCGCGCGGTTCGTTCACCACTCCGGACCGGAACAGATCGTGATCCTCGCGAAAAAAAGCCAGCCGTTCCGCCATCGAGCCAGCGCCCAGATCCGGCCCGCCGGCCGTTACCACGCGTGTGGGCTCTCCACAGGTATGCGAATCGACAACCTTTACTTTGCGCATGCTGCGAAATCGAGCGAAGGCCGCGTAGCCAATGCCTTGCGGATGATCGCCAACACCTCCTCGCGCTCGGCAACGGCAATAGCCAGCCGAGGCGCCCTGGTCTTCTCCGAACCCAACCCAACCTCAGCCATGCAGAGCTTGATGTACTGCACCAGCTTGATCTTCGTGTCTAAATGGAGCAGCGGCGTGTACCAGCGATACAATTCACGCGCCTCTTCCCAACGTCCGGCCGTGGCCAATTCCCACAACACCCGGTTTTCGTCGGGGAAGGCATTCACCAATCCTGATACCCATCCCTGGGCGCCCAACATTACGCTTTCCAAGACCAGATCATCCACCCCGCTAAACAGCAGGAACCGGTCCCCATGCAGATTCACCAGATCGGTAATCCGGCGTGGATTATCCGAGGATTCTTTAATCGCCACAATCGTCGGCTCACCGGCCAGTTGGTGAAACATCTCCGGAGTCACATCCACGTAATAGGCAGGCGGGTTGTTGTAGATCATGATCGGCAACCCGCAACCTTGCGCCACAGCCCGGAAATGCGCAATCGCCTCGCGCCCGTCCGCTTTGTAGATCATTGCCGGCAGCACCATCAACCCGTCAATGCCGATCCGCTCACAATCCCGCGCATACCGCACCGCCGTGCGCGTTGTATTCTCCGCCACGCCGCTCAGTATAGGGATGCGTCCACCCACTACACTCTTCAGTTCCCTTAAAACTGTCAGCTTCTCCTCATAGTCGAGTGCTGTGTTTTCTCCCACACTACCGAGCAAGATAACGCCATGAATTCCCGCCGCGATCATCTTCTCCAGATGCGCCGCGGTGGCCGCAATGTCGATCGACTCGTCCTCGCGAAACTGCGTCGTCAGAGCGGGATAAACCCCATGCCAATTCGCCTTCATTGGATGCCTCCGTAAAATCTCCATTGTGGCCGAAAATCCTTCGCCGGTGGCTGGCCCGTCAAGCAACGCCCGCACCATTGCAATCGGCATCGAATTCCCCTTGAGAATGCGATCATGAAACTCGCGATTCGACATCTTACCGCTCTTCACCAGTTCCTGATGCAGAGAACGAATCTGCAGCCCTCCCATCATGTAAGCCACCTGATACAGAGGTGAGTAATCCGTTTCGAACGATCTGCGCACTTCCGCGGCGGCATTCTCGCGCTCATGCCCAACCCGGTCCACCAGAAAATCCACTGCCTCGGCGGCCGTCATCTTCTCCAAATGGAAACTCAGCGAAAAGATAATTCGCGCACAACGATGCATCCGCCAGAACAGCGCGCCGACCCGATTTTCCGGCGTCTTGTGAAACCCCATGTCCCACAGCAGAAACTCCCAGTACAGCGCCCAACCCTCCATCCAGAACGGAGTGCTGAACGTGCGCCGGTAGGGCCGGTAGCGCTGGCCCATGAACATCTGCAGGTTGTGCCCCGGGATCACCTCATGAAACACCGTGGCGTGCGAGAAGTGAATGTTGTTCCCCCGCATGCTCATCATCTTCTGCTCATGCGTCATCGAATCGGTGGGGAATGACACGATGATGCTCTCTCCGCCCAGAAAGAATGGATTCACCCGTTGCCTCTCGGGTGACATCATGTTCACCCGCCACACGTCCTTTGCCAGCGGCGGCACAGTCAGGAGATTATTCTTCTCCACAAACTCGATCGCCTCCAACGCCTGCTCCACGATCAAAGCCGGCTGCTTGCCCGGCTCCACATGAAGCGTCTTGACATGCTCCAGAGCCTTCTTCCAATCGTCCCCGAACCCCAGTTCCCGCGATGCTCTCAGCATCTCCTTGTCACACCAGGCGAACTCCTGCCTGGCGATCTCCACCAATTGTTCCGGCGTGTACGGGATCATTTCATTCTCCAGTTCCAGCAGCAATGCTTCCCGCCCGATCGGATCGCCGATGATCGTATCCCGGTCCCCTTTCGCCACACCGACGCGCTTTTCCCGCAACTCCGCCGCATAGCGTTCCAAAGCCGCATCAGCGCGATTGTACGGCTCCGCCACCCACCAGGTGAACAACGGGTCGTAGCCGTTGTAGAAATCGAACCAGGTCTTCAGCAGTGAACGATACTCTCTCACCGCCCGCACTGCCCGGTTCGCCACGGTCTTCTTCTCCGGACAAGCATTCGCCTTCACCCGGCAATCCGTCACCGGCTTGGCCAACTGCTTCGCCAGATCATCCAGCCGCGCGGCCACCTTGGCCGGATCCATCGGGTCCACTCGAACACGTGACTCGTGCAACTCCGTCACCGTCGCCGCAAACGGCAGCAGCGAGTTGATTTCATCCTGCCGCCGCTTCACCTCCACCAATTGCCGCAACTCATAGCGAAGCCGGTTCTGAAACAGAACGTAGTCGATTTTGCCTTCCAGCCCCAGCGCATCGAAATCAATGCGTGCCAGCGCCTCGCGCCATGCTTCATAGAAGGTGCGCAGAGCCGTCAGTGTGGAGGGAGAAGAAGGCAATGTGTAATACCGGATGAGGCTGGTTTCATCAGTCCGGTAGCGCTCCACGACATCGCGCAAGTCACCGCCTCGTGTCACCATCGACGCCGCATCAGGAGCCTGATAGGGTGTCGCCGCGGGCCTGCGCACTTGGCCACACAGAGTGGAGGCCAGGCATAGCAATAGAAGAAGGCGCATGAAAAGTCCTTCCCGCTATTGTCGATGAAAAATCTCCGCCGCGCGACGGAGCCCGCCTACTCGTAGCGCAGCGCTTCCACCGGATCCAGCCGCGCGGCTTTGTTCGCCGGCCAGATGCCGAAGAACAGGCCGATACCCACGCTCACCGCAACTCCCAACACCACCGCCCAAATGGGAACCGAGGTAGGAAGATCGGGAAACGCCAGTCTGGCACCGCGCGAAATCATCCACCCCAACATCATTCCCAATACGCCACCCATACCGGTCAACACCACCGCTTCGGTCAAGAACTGCAGGATGATATCTCCGCGCTTTGCCCCCACCGCTTTCCGCACCCCGATTTCGCGGGTTCGTTCGGTCACGCTCACCAGCATGATGTTCATCACACCGATGCCTCCAACCAGCAGTCCGATGGAACTCAGCACCACCATCACCAGCGCTGTCACCGCCGTAATCTTTCGGAAATCCTCAATCATCTGCTCCGCGCTCGAGATGAAGAAATCATCGGGTTTGTCATGCGGGACACGCCGCTCCACGCGCAGCACCGTGCGAACTTCATCGGCCGCCTGGGCCAGGCGCCCGGGCTTGGCCACTACCACCAGCATGTGTTCCTTGGCGCTGGGAAACATCTTGCGCATCGTGAAGTAGGGAAGCAAGACCCGGTTGTCAGATGCTCCAGGAGGATTCGCCGCCGGCCGGTTCATCACTCCAACGACCTCGAAGTGGTGTCCATCCACTTCCATCGTCTTGCCCACTGCCTCCACATTGGAAAACAGCGCCTTGTAAACGTCCTCTCCGATCACGGCAACGGGCAGCCGCCGGCGGTTTTCCACGTCCGTAAAAAACCGGCCCATTTTCATATCGGCCTGTCCACCCGCGGCATAGCCCTCTTCGGTCCCGCCGATGTCGAGATTGAACGTATCGGCGCCTTTGTACTTCGCCATGTGCAATCCGCGGCCGGGAAACAGATAAGGGCTCACGTGGTCCACCGAAGGGCACCGCGTCGCCACCGCATTGGCCAAATCCAATGTCAGCGGCTTTCGCGTCCGTTCTTCCGGCGTCAAATCCCCGGTCCGCACGCCAATCTTGAATTTGAAGACAATCAAGGTGTTCCCGCCCATGCTGCGCAACACGTTGGTGATAGCCCCATCGAAACCGGCCAAAATTGAGCCGACGCCAATGATCGTGCTGGTGCCGATAATCACACCCAGCGTGGTAAGAAACGCCCGTAACTTGTGCGACCGGATGGAGTCAAGGGCCAACGCAACGCCGGAGCGAACCGCGCTCACTGTCATCGTTCGGCCCTCAATGCTTCAATCGGATCCATTTTCGACGCCTGGCTCGCGGGGTAGATGCCAAAGAACAAGCCCACGATCGACGACAACCCTACCCCAGTCGCTACCGCCGTAGCAGGCATCGCCATTGGCACCGGAGTGAAGTTCCGTACAGCCACGGCCAGTCCATAGGCCAACAAAACGCCGACCAAGCCGCCCGTTGCAGCAAGCAGGGCGGACTCCACCAAAAACTGGCCGAGGATATCCTTGCGCCGCGCGCCGAGGGATTTGCGAAGCCCGATTTCCTGCGTCCGCTCCGTCACCACCGCCATCATGATGTTCATGATCACGATGCCACCCACCACCATGAACACGCTCACTACCGCAACGGCAGTCGCCGCGATTGCGCTCGTCATGCGTTCCCACACCATCGCGAACGAATCGGAGCTTACCACCGCGAAGTTGTCATCCTGTCCCGGCGGCAATTTCCGCCATGCCCGCAGCAGCATCCGGATCTCATCCTGGGCCTGAAACATATGGGCGTGATCCACCGCCATCGCGGCGTACGCCACTCCCTGCCTCGAGCCGTACATCTTGAAGAACGACTCGACGGGGATCATCACGAAATTGTCTTTGGATTGCCCGAACACGCTGCCCAACGACTTGGCAGAGCCAACCACTTCGAATGGCCGGCCGTTGATGTGCACAGTCTTTCCGGTCGGATCCACGTTGGGGAAGAACGTCTCTTTCACATCCGCGCCAATCACGGCTACGGGAATTCGTCTGCGGTTCTCCGTCTCGGTATACATGCGGCCGAAGGCGATCTGCGTGTTGGTGATCTCGGCGAGGTTCGGCGAGGCGCCCTGCAAGCTCACGCCTTGCATATGTTGCCCTTCGGCTGAAACCCGCACCTGGCGCGAACTCGTCATTCCCAGAGCTTTCACCAGCGTCGCCCGTTCCTGGAGAAAGGCGAACTCCTCCGGCCCCAGTTCCGGGTTCTTCTTCAAGAACTCCAGAAATTTCTTCGGATCCCAATTCCCGAAGAAGGCCATCCGGACAATGCGGAACCCATCCGCGCCCATATCGGAAACGGTCTGGGCCACGTATATGTCCATCCCATGGATCAACGACATTACGCCGATCAAGGTGGAGGTTGCCAGGATGATTCCCAGCAGGGTGAGAAAGCTGCGAAGCTTGTTCGCGCGCAGGGAATCGAGCGCCACACGGGCCGCTTCCCGGAATGGTGCGCCGGAGTGCATGTAGTCTATTACCAGTATCTAAGACGACACTAGGCGCGTGCTTGTTCCCTCAACCACTCCACCAACACCGAATCGACCCAAAATCGCTGCTGCCCGCGCGCCAGAAAACCAACATGCCCCCCATGCTCAACCGCCAACAGCCGCAGATTCGACTTATTCCGGAACGCCTCGTGGCGATAGACGCGGAAGGGAATCATCGGATCGTCTTTCGAATGAAGGAAGAGCGCCGGAATCTCGATTGCCTCCAGAAAGAGCTGCGAGGATTGCGTTCCGTAGTAGCCAGGCGCGGTCCCAAACCCAAAAAAGGGAGCAGTGATCCGGTCGTCGAACTCATACACCGTGCGAACACCCGGCAGTGCATCCAGCCGGAACACTCCGGGCATGTGGGCATGCCGCCGCCGCAGCCGGGCAGCCATATGCACCACAAACCGCCGCTGGTAGAGCCAGTTTCGCCTCTCGTTCAGTTCCAGCGCGCACGCGTGCAGATCCAGTGGATTGCTGATGCTCACCACCCCAGCCAGCAATTGCCTGCCGCTACTCCCCAGTTCCCCCGCCAGTTTCGTAACCATATTCGCACCGAGCGAGAATCCGGCCAGGAATACCGGCCCAAGCCCCGATCCATGAAGGTGTTCCGCAAAGTAGCGGATATCGGTAGTGAGTCCGGCATGATAGAGGGTGTTGCACAGATGCTCGGTCCCCCCACAACTACGGATGTTCATCCGGTGGACAGCGAATCCCGCACGGAGGGCGGCATGAGCGGCGCTCCTCATGTACCCCGCCTCGCTTGATCCTTCCAGCCCGTGCACAAGGATGAGTTCCCCGTTCGCCCGACCCTGCGGACGCTGGCTTCGCACCAAAATCTGCACTGCCGGCTCCGTGCGATAGAGCTTCTCCTCGAGCGCGACCTCCTTCAGACCCGGCCGCCGCCAGAACGAGCCCAGAATCGTCTGCCAATGTGGGTTCTGAAACAGTGGTTCAAATGGAGGCAATCTTCCCGATTGTAGCCTGCCCGGCTCAACAAACATTAATCATTCTCTTCGTAACGTGCCGAAACCTTAAGCGTCTCGATCAACGGAGGTTCCGCACCCGATGAACAAATGTGTGTTCCCACTCATTCTCGCCGCGCTCCTGGCCTGCACAGGCGCCCTTTTGGCTCAGGAGCCGGTGCAGCAAGCCCCTCAGACCGACCCCGCAAAGCCGGTAGTCGATGCGGTGATCAGCGCCACCCAAGTATTGGAAGGCATCGAGAAAGCATCGCGCGACATGGGCGAAAAATCAGTGGTCCAAGCTACGCCCGATGGCCCTCGCACATACGTCCGCCGCCCCATCAAGAACTCGCTCATCCTGATTGCCGCCGGCGCGGTTGCCGGAGCCGGAGCAGGTGGAGCTATCACCAAGAACAGCAAGGGCGCAATGGTCGGCGCAATCCTCGGCGGTGTTGCAGGACTTCTTTACGACCGGGTTACAGCACGCGAGCCGGGCATCTAGGCCACAAGAGTTAACAACTCCGGCACGAACATTTTCCCCCTTCCCGCGTAGATAGATCCAAAGGGCCGGTGGCGCGATCCGGCGCTTTCGAACATCGTCGAAAATTCCTAACGCTGGAGGGCGCCATGAAGCTGTGGCTATGCGTGTGTCTATTTTCGTGGGTTGTCCTTGGGCAGGACGATCCCGACCCCTGGGAATTCCAACTCTCTCGGGCGAATATCCTTGCACGGCAAGGCAAGTTTTCGGAAGCCGAACAGGCGTACCTCGAATGCATCAAGCAGGCGGAGCCGTTCGCCAATGAGGACCTGCGGAAAGCGAAAGCCTGGAATAACCTCGGCGCACTCTATCATCAGACCGGACGGTATGCCGAGGCAGAGGTACTCTACCTCAAGGCATTGCCCGCCTACAACGAACTCAAAGGCATGGCCCGAGCCGCCTATGCATCGGTGGTCAACAATCTTGCGGAGGTGTACCGCATGCGGGGCCGTTATCGCGAAGCAGAGGCAATGTTCCGCAAGTCGATCACCGAGAGGGAAACGCATAATCCAAAAGACAAAGACATCGCCGCTCCACTCAACAATCTTGCGGTGTTACTCAACCTGCAGGGCCACCCGAAGGAAGCAGAGCAGTTTGTTCGCCGCGCCATTGCCACATGGGAGGCAGCCAATGGCGACAATAGCCGCAACGTTGCTTCCGGCTATAACACGTTGGGAGAAGCCCTGCGGCTGCTCGGACGTTTTCAGGAGTCCGAACAGGCGCATCGCAAAGCCCTCGAGTTGCGTGCCCAAGCTCTTCCGGAAGGTCATCCGGAAATCGCGACGGGACTCAGCAATCTGGGCTCCGTCCTCTATCTGCAAGGCAAGTATGCGGATGCCGAAAAGCTTTACCTGCAGGCATTGGGAATTCGGGAAAAAGCCCTCGGGCCCAATCATTCCGGGATCGCATTCTTGTTGAACAACCTTGGCACTGCATTGCAAGCCCAAGGCAAGGGCGCCGAGGCTGAGAATCACTACCGCCGCGCGATTGAGATTCTGGAGGCTGCCGGATCCGCCGGCCATACCGACTATTCGAAGGCAGTAGAGAATCTCGCGTTACTCTTTGTCGCACAGGGAAAGATGAAGGGAGCAGAGGGACTCTATTTGAGGGCCTTGGCCGTGCGTGAAAAAGCGCTCGGGCAAAACAGCCCGCTTCTCGGTGACAGCTATGATACGCTTGCGCAGTTTTATCTCTCCGCAGGCCGCCCAACGGAGGCAGAGCGCTATCTGCGCAAAGCAGTTGAGGCGAGGGAATCCGCCTTTGGTCCACAGTCGGAACAGGTGGCGCAGAGCCTCACCAGGCTCGGAAACCTGTACCGCTCTCAGAATCGCGAGTCCCAGGCTGAACGCGTGCACAATCGCACCAACCTCATTCGCAGCCTGATCCGGCAGTAGTTACATGCGCTTGGCGGTAAACTCAACGCCCTTCCGTTTGCCACCGGCAGCGCTTGTGCCCTTCAGTTCTTCACCGTTGACCGATCCACTCCACTGGATCTTGATCTCACCCTTCTTCTTGTTCTGCTGCACCGTGGTGAAGCTGAAGCGGTCTCCTTCAAGTTTGCCGTCCTTGATGTCCATGGTCACGTCCCGGCGCCCCTTGCCCGTCGTCACCGAACCGGTGAGAGTACCGCCGTCGCTCTTCAGATCGAAGACGGTGGTGATGGTCGCACTCTTCCCTTTCTTGCTCTTTGCTTCCGAAGTAGCCTTCCACTTCCCATCAATCGTGGCGGCGAACATGGACCCCGCCAACAACGCGGAAACGAGAATCGAGGAAAATAGTGTTTTCATCAGTAGTGTCTCTCCTGTCCTTATTCCTAACACAGGAGAATCGGAGAAGTTTCGGTTTTGAGCGAACGACTGCCCTACACCGCCACCGCCGCTGCCGGCGCTTACGACAACCTGCGTCCGCTCCCGTTGAGCGTGCTGCTCGACAACGTGCGCAGCGGCTACAACGTCGGTGCGTTCTTCCGAACCGCTGACGCCGTGGCACTGGAGAAACTCTACCTGTGCGGGATCACCGGCAAGCCTCCGAACAACGAAATCCGCAAAACGGCACTCGGGGCGGAGGAAACCGTCCCCTGGGAACACTCATGGAATGCCGCTGAGATCGTGCGCCAGCTACACTCCCGGGACGTCGAGATCGTGGCGATCGAAACCAGCGTTCATGCCATTGACTTGTTCGATTGGCAGCCACGCTTTCCGCTCTGCCTCATCTTCGGCCACGAAGTGGATGGCGTGGGGGAAGAACTGTCCGCCATGTGCGATACGCACATCCGCATCCCCATGCTAGGCCGCAAGCATTCGCTCAATGTGGCCACCGCCGGAGGTGTCGTTTTGTTCGAACTGTTACGCAAATACCGCCGCATGGCCGAGCATGCGCGCCCCTTGGCGCGAACGTGTGACAATTTAGGGATACTCCGATGAAACTCCACAAGCAATCCCTTCGAGTTCTCGTATTGCTGGCCGGCGCAACCGCGATCTGGGCACAGCAGGGCACCATGTTTCCTCCGGTACGCGGCACGCGCGAAATGGTGGCCGCGGCGAACAACTTCGAAGTGGAGGCCGGATTTCGCCTGCTCACGCAGGGTGGCAACGCCGTGGATGCGGGCGCCGCAAGCATCTTTGCCGCGGCCGTAACCGAACAGTCGCGCATTGGGCTGGGAGGCGAGATGCCGCTCATCATCAAGATGAATGGCAAACCGCCCGTCGTCATCAGCGGAGTCGGCACGGCCCCCGAGAAGGCCACCGTGCAGTATTATCAGACCCGCCAACCGGAGCCATGGGAATCGGCCAGCGATATGCCCCCGATTCCCGGCCAAGGCCTTCGCTCCGCGATCCTGCCCGGCCTGTTCGATGGCCTGATTCTGGCGTTGCGTAAACACGGCACTAAGTCCTTCGCCGAAGTAATCGCTCCCGCCATCGAATACGCGGACGCCTTCCCCATCGGAGAAGAATACGTTTCCTTCATTTCGCGCAACCAGCGCATCCTCAAGCTGTGGCCGGCCTCCGCGGAATACTTCCTCCCCGGCGGCGCACCGCCGAAGCGTGGCGAAATTTTCCGTCAACCGACACTCGCCAAGACATTGCGCGAACTTGCCGCCGTGGAAAAGAAAACCAGAGGCAATCGAGACAAGAAACTGAAAGCCGTACGCGACCACTTCTACAAAGGCTCCCTCGGCCAGCGCATCGCCGATTTTTCCGAAGCCAACGGAGGACTGATCTCGCGCAAGGACATGGCGGCCTACCAGGCTGAGGAAGATAAACCCGTTTGTGGCACGTACCGCGGATATGAAATCTGCAAGCCCGGGTTCTGGACACAGGGACCGGTGATGGTGCAGGCGCTCAACATTCTGGAAGGCTATGACCTGAAGAAGATGGGCCACAACTCACCGGAATACCTGCACACAGTGGTGGAAGCCACAAAGCTCGCCTTTGCCGATCGCGATCGCTACTACGGTGATCCGAAGTTCAGCAAGATCCCTGCCGAGACGCTGCTGTCGAAGGAATACGCTGCCCAGCGCCGCCAGCAGATCGATCCCGCGCGCGCCTCCATGGACCATCGCCCTGGCGCCATCGGTCCCGCGCTCCCTCCGCCAAGCAACACCACTTCCGCATCGCAGGCGCAGGACACGACCTGCGTCAACGTGGTCGACCGGCAAGGAAACGTGTTTTCCGCCACGCCCAGCGGCGCCTGGCTGCCTTCCGTCATTGCCGGCGAGACGGGAGTCCCCTACTCCACGCGTCTGCAATCCTTCGTGCTCACCGCAGGGCATGCCAATCAAATCGGACCCGGCAAGCGGCCCCGCGTCACGCTCAGCCCCACTCTCGTGTTGAAGGACGGCAAGCCGTACTTCGCCATGTCCACGCCCGGCGGAGACAACCAGGATCAGGCCATGCTGCAGGCGCTGTTGAACATCATTGAGTTCGGCATGAGCCCTCAGGAAGCTGTGGAAGCACCGCGCTTTCAGACCGAACACTTCTACAGCTCTTTCGCCAACCACGAATTCACCCCCGGCAAACTGAATCTGGAAAGCCGCATCCCGCGTTCCACAATGCAGGCCATGGAGCAACTGGGCCACCGTGTTCAACCCAGCGGCGACTGGAGCAATGCATCCGCCCCAACCGTGATTCGGATTGCCGATGGAATTCTCGACGGAGGCGCCGATCCGCGCCGCCTCCGATTCATTTTTGGACGGTAGTTTCGCAATCGAATGGCTGTTTATCAGTTAGAAGATCTTCAGGTCGACAGCAACACCATGGAGTTGCGCCGTGGCCGCGAAGTAGTGGATATGGAGCCCAAATCATTCCGGCTCCTTGTACATCTCATTGAAAACCGCGCCCGTGTGGTTCCCAAAGAGGAACTGATGGAGCGCATCTGGAACGGCGCGGCCGTCACCGACAACTCGCTCACGCGGTCCGTGGCGCAGATTCGCAAGGCGCTGGGGGATGACGCCCGTCAATCCCGCTTCGTCGAAACCGTGCCCACAGTGGGTTACCGCTTCATCGGCGCCGTGGAAGAACTGGTTAACCCGGCCCCGATCGGCGAACCGCTCAATCCTAATCCCAAGATCAACTGGTGGGTGCCGCTAGCCGCCATCACGGCAATCGCAGCCTCCTTCCTCATGCCCTACATCCGCTTGTGGACCTCTTCCACAAAGCCGCCGCCTCGTGCGGTCCAGTTCACCACATCATCGGGGCTCGACATGAATCCGTCGTTCTCCCCTGACGGCAGTTCCGTCACCTACACCTCCGATCGAACCGGCAGCTTTGAGATCTATGTGAAGCAGGTGCAGAATGGAGGCGCCGAGGTCGCAATCACCGCCGACGGCAAGAACAACCTGGAGCCCTCCTGGTCCCCCGACGGCGCCTCGATCGCCTACTACTGCGCCGCCGAACGAAGCATCTACGTCGTCTCCTCGTTGGGCGGCCAGCCACGAAAGCTCACCGACTTCGGATCGCAGCCTGTGTGGTCTTTGGATTCAAAGCGGGTGTACTTCCGCAGTGAGTCGATGACGACACCGGCATTTACCGGGCTGATCATCGGAACACCCTCCACGATCTGGTCGGTCCCGATCCATGGGGGCCGCCCGGAAGCGATCACGCAACCTGGCAAACCCACAGGACGCCATAGCGATCCGCATTCCAGCCCCAAGTCCGATCACGTTGCCTTCCTCTCGATGGAATCCAACCAGCAGAGCTCCCTTTGGGAGATGGATGCCAAACAACGCGAGCCCATGGAAATCCAGAAGGGACCACCTCACGCTTACGATTTTACTTATGCCGCTGACGGCCTGAATCTGTTCCTGCTCGCTTCCGACGGAAAATCACTGGGCATCTATTTCCTCAAACGCGATCCGGCAACACGGAAAGCGGTCGGCAAGCCGGAGTTGCTCACACCCGTCGAGTATGTACACCTGAGAAACTTAGCCGCCAGCCCCAAAGGGAATCGGCTCGCCTACTCAGCCACCACGATGACGAGTAACCTCTGGCAAACAACCACCGACGGACACACGCAAGCCGTAACGCAGGAAAGCACGTATCGCATGAGCCAGCCCGTGTTTTCTCCGGACGGCACGCGCATCGCCTACTTTCTGCGCACTCATGGGCAATACGGAGACATTCACGTCATAGGGGCGGATGGCAAGAATCCGAAGCAGATCACTAGCAACCCAGGGGGAGACTATCTTGCCTCGTGGTCGGCCGATGGCACGGCAATCTATTACGCCAGTGTCCGGGGTGAACAGACCGGGCTCTACCGCTACTCCCTCGCCGACGGACTGGAAACGATGGTCACCAGGCTCGACAATTGGAAGTCACTGGCCCGAATCTCTCCCGACGGACAAAAGATGGTCTTCCACCGGCTGGAATCGGGACAACTCGGTACGATTTTGCGGGACGTGTCCAGCGGCAAAGAGACCTTGATCAGCCCGCCGGGCAAGGCGGTGGGCTTTCCTTCCTGGTCGCCCGACGGAAAGTCGATCGGGGCGGAGATGTTCGTCGGCGATTCCAGCCACACCATCGTCATCCCCCTGTCCGGAGGTGAGCCGGTCCAGGTCACGAACCGGTCCGGACATGCCTGGATTTTCTCCTTTTCCCCAGACAGCTCTCAGGTGGCTTATGCCGCGCTCTGGGGCGAGCCGTGGAACATCTTCACCCAACCCATTGCGGGGAATGGACCTCCACGAAAGCTGACGGACAACAAGCTCTTCCGCATCTTCCTCCGCTATCCCGCCTGGAGCCCCGATGGCAAGAGCCTTGTCTATGAACGCAACGAAACCAAGGGCAATCTCTTTCTGGCCGAACTGGAACAGTAGAAAATTCTTGCTACGGAATCCCCTCTCCGGACGTCTCTATGGGTGTAGCAGCAGAATCTCGCGCCTGGATATATACTGGGTAACAAGTGGAGGTGGCTCCCGCAATGACCGTTTCTTTGCGCCCCGCACGCTTTGTGCGTACTTACGGTAAAGCTCTGTTCGCCCTACAGCTTGCCGTTTTGGCAAATGCCGCCGGCGTCAATACGTCGGAAGATATCCAAAACAGCCTCAAGACATTCACTAAGGTCTACCAGTTGGTTGAGGCCAACTTCGCAGACGAGGTGAAGTCCGAAAAGGCTCTTTACAATGGCGCAATCCCGGGTATGCTGCGCACGCTCGATCCTCACTCGAGCTTTTACGACCCGAAGGAGCTCCAGCGGTTCCGTGAGAACCAGCGTGGGCAGTACTTCGGTGTCGGCATGTATGTCGGCTGGCGCAACGGGCATGTCACCGTGTCCTATCCCTTCGCCGGTTCGCCGGCCCGTAAAGCGGGGCTACGCCCAGGCGACATGATCTACCGTGTCAACGGCAAGAATACCGAGAAATCGAGCGTTGACGACGTCGTGGATCTGCTTAAAGGTCCGCGCGGCACGCCGGTTCAGCTTGGTATCAAGCGCGAAGGGCACGACGACCTGATCATGTACGACCTGGTTCGCGATCAAGTGGACCGCCCCACGGTCCCCACCGCTGTCTGGGTGAAGAACGGTATCGCTTACGTCCGCATCGATTCGTTTAACGAGAACACGAGCAAGGAATTCGAAGCCGCTCTCAAACGGCTCGGCGAGGATAAGGTGGAAGGCCTGCTCCTCGACCTCCGCGACAATCCTGGCGGCGTGCTGCAGGAAGCGGTGGCCGTCAGCGAGCGTTTTCTGGAGCGCGGACAGTCCATCGTTTCCCAGCGTGGCCGGATCCAGGCCGAGCGTGTCCATTCCGGACGCCGCGGCAATTCCGGGCGCAAGTACCCCATCGTCACCCTGGTGAGCCGCGGTTCCGCCTCCGCTGCTGAAATCGTATCCGGCGCGTTGCAGGACCATGACCGCGCCTGGATCTTCGGTGAGAACACCTTCGGCAAGGGTCTCGTGCAGGCCCCCTACCAGCTCTCCGGCGACTCATCTCTGCTGCTGACGATCGCTCGTTTCTACACGCCCAGCGGCCGTCTGATCCAGCGGGACTACTCCAAGGGCTCGTTCTTCGACTACTACTACAAGGCCAACACGGCTACCCGCAACGAACGCGACCAGAAGGCGACCGACAGCGGGCGCGTTGTATTCGGCGGCGGCGGCATCTCGCCTGACGAGAAGTACGAAGCTCCAAAGCTTTCCAAGTTCCAGGCGCAGTTGCTTGGCCGCGGTTCGTTCTTCTACTTCACCGCGAAGCACTTCGGTCCCAAACAGGATACGGCTCTTCCGCAGAATTGGGACGTCGACGAAAACACCATGGTCGACTTCAAGATGTTCCTCCGCGAAAAGAACACTCCCTTTGAAGAATCGGAATTCGCCACAAATCTCGACTGGGTGAAGCGCCAACTACGGCTCGAAATGCTCACCACCGCGCTTGGCAAAGAGCGTTCGGACGAAGTGGCCGCGGCGACAGACCCCGAAGTGCTGAAGGCCATGGAAAGCCTCCCACGCGCTAAGGCTCTGCTCGAGAAGTCAAAGCGCATGGTGGCTCAGAAACGTCAGTAGTTCACTTCTTGTTCGGATAGATAACCGGTTTCTGCTTGCTCTTCCAATCCAGGATTCCGCAAGCACCTGCTACCGTGTATCCATTCTTCATGAGCAGTTCACCCGCTTTGCCGGCGCGCACACCGCGCTGGCAGAGCGTGACAACCACTTTGTCCTTCGGAATTTCACTGAGCCGGCTCTCCAGTTGGCCCAGCGGAATATTCACGTAGCCCTTGATTGTTCCAAACTCATCGAGTTCCTTCGGCTCGCGCACGTCCAGCAGGAACGCTTTGCCGTCGCGGAGCGCCTGTTCCACTTCGTCAGCGGTCAACTGCTTGGGCTTATCTTCGGCGGCGCGCAGGAATCCAATCCCCGCGGCCAGACCAGCCATCATCGTTCTGCGTGTCAATTGGCTAGGCATTCATTTCCTCCCAGGTCACGACCCTCTGTTCGTAAATCGACTTCCTTCCCATCATAGCCACCAGTGTGGAAAGCTGCGCCGACTCGGCATTGTTCAACGGCTTGCGCTTCGCCCGAGCGTTGTCAACAAACGCCTCCAGTGACAAATACGTCGAGTCCTTCCCTTCGTTCTCCACCGGAATCTTGTTCTCGCCTTTCTGGTTCAGCGCGGACCACGTCGCCGCCGCCAGGTCCACCGCGCCTTTCTCCCCCCACACCCGTTCCTTGATCCCTGAAAAACCGGCCGGATCAAAATAGATGTGGCTGAAGTTCATGCGCACGTTGTCCGGAAACTCGTAAATCACGCTGTAGTTGTCCATCGTCGTGCGGCCCGCCGGCTCCCCTTTGTAGAGGTTAATACCGCCTGAGCCGAACGCCCGCAGCGGTGGCTTGCCAATCGCCCACACAAACAAATCCAGAATATGGCACGCCTGCTCGACGATGTTGTCGCCGGATCGGACGCGGTCGAAATACCACGCCGTCTCCCTTGGCAGATCGCCCGTGTGGCGCATTCCATGGGCATATAGCACCTTGCCCAGAGCCCCACTGTGCAGATACTTCATTGCCGCCGCGCGATTCGGATCGTGGCGCAACTGAAAGCCCGCTTGAAAGATGCCCTTGGCGTTCTTCGCCGCCATCACCATCATTCGCGCATCGGCCGGTTGCACCGCCATCGGCTTCTCACAGTAAACGTGCTTGCCCACTTCCAGCGCCGCGATGGCAATCATCTTGTGCGTGTCCACCGGCGTGGCAATCAGCACAGCGTCGATGTCCTTGCGCTCATCCAGCATTTTGCGGAAATCGGTATACGCCGCTGGATTGTGTCCTTTCGCCGCCGCCGCCTTCGATGCAGCGGTCAACCGCTGGGCATCCAGATCGCACAACGCCACAATCTGCACCTTGGGCACATTGAGGACATGCCGCAGCAGGTAAGCCCCGCGATTGCCTACGCCAATCACCGCCACACGAACAGCGTCGTTAGGCGATTGCGCGCTGAGGAATGTCGGAGCCGCCAGAGCGGCGCCGGAACTCAGAAAATCTCTCCTGGTTTTCATCGCTTCCCTTTCGTCAGATTCTCAAACAGGAAGAGCCCGCTCTTGCCTGGAGTGATCACATCCAAATCGCCGTCGCCATCGATGTCAATCACTGGAATCTGCATCCCACCGCCCGTTCGTGTGGAGTAGTCGATGATATGTCTCGTCCACATCATCCCTTTGCCATCCGGCGCCGGCTGCGACTCGTACCAATAAATTCCCAGCGGCTCTTTCTCGCCCGGGTCGCGTCCGTTGTGCGCCATGAACCGTTTCCCAGTCACCAGATCCTTGCGCCCATCGCCATTCAAATCCACCATGGTCATCGCATGCGCCTGAGACCAGCTATCGTCGATCATCCGCTTCTCAAATTTCCCTGGGCCCGTCTGCTCCATCCAGAACACACCGTAGTCATGCGCCATCGAAGTGACGACATCGTTCTTCTTGTCACCATTCACATCGGAGACGTAGATGAAGCCGAGATGCCCTTTTCCGGAGTCCCAATCCGGATGCAACGTCCAGTTCTCCTGCCTGGGATCGGCAGGCGCTTCCAGCCAACCCTTGGGCGTCAGGATGTCCGCCCGCCCATCGCCGTTCAAGTCACCCGCGCCGATGCCGTGTCCATAGCCGGCCTGGCTCGCCACGTGCTTCACCCACTTTTTGTCCTTGATCTCATACCAGGCCGTCTTCGACTTGGCCCCGCCAAACTGGGGCAGCAACTCGCGCGCCTTCCCGTCGTTGTCCAGATCCACCATCCAGCAGAACTCCACGTTGTCCCCGCTGTCAATCTGGTGCTTGGCCCACTTCCCCGTCTTCCCGGGGTTCTCATACCACGCCAACTCTTTGCTGAACCAGGAGCAGCTCACTACATCCAGCCGCCCGTCGCCATTGACATCGATAGCGTGATCGCTGAAGTTGTCAATGTAGTTGTTGGCGAAATAGATGTCCCGGAACGGCTGCTTCGTCCACTTCGGGCCGGCATACCAGTTCTCCCCGGAGATGATATCCAGCTTTCCGTCCCCATTGACATCGGCCACCGTGGCCGATTCATTGGCGCCGAGATCGATCTCATGCTTCAGAAACGGGATGTCCGCCGGCCGTCCGAAACTCACGGCGGCAACGGCGGCAACAAGGCAAATCGTCGAGATAAATGCGGTTTTGGGTCTCACGGGAGAATTGTATCTCTTCCGGAACGACTACAGAATCAAACGTAAGCCAAGCTGGAAGATCCGGCCATCATTCAGCGTATTGGTGATCTTCCCGAACGCCGTCGCATTGAGGTTCCGGTTCGGTTCGTCAAACTGCGGATGATTGCCGAGGTTGAACGCCTCCGCCCGGAACTGCACCGTGCGCTCGCTGGCGCCCGCCAGCTTCCAGCGCTTCGTGAATCCCCCATTCCAGTTGGCAATTCCTGCTTTCCGGAATGCTCCTTTCCCCAGCGAACCTCGCCGTTCGCCAGGCACAATAAATCCGAACTTGTCGCGCGACAAGATAATCGGCGCAACGTCCGGATGAGAAATGGTCTTCCCCAGGATCGATGGGTCCAGGATGTTCGGCCGGTCGCTCGGCCCGCCATCCACATTGCCAAACCCCGGAGCGTCGCTGCCCACGTAAAGCGTGAGCGGTGTCCCCGACTTCAATAGTGCCGAACTCGACCACTGCCAGTCATCTAGTAACCAGTGCGCCACCCCTCGCCCACTCGAAAATCGCGGCAGGTCCCAATTCTGATACAGGATCACTGCATGCGTGGAATCGAAGTTGCTTAGCCCTTTCCGATCCTTCAACGATTCATACTGAGCCTGTGCCCGTCCGCGGGAAACATCGCGGTTGGCTGCCGTCGCCGTATAGTCCGGGCCCTCATCAATCGACTTCGAGAAGGTGTAGGAAATACCCATCACGTTGCCGGCGAAGCGTGGCAGATCTATTGAAACCTGCCCCCCATCCAGATACGCGATCCCTCCATTCACGATGTTCTTCACGTCGTAGTAGCGCTGGTCCGGACGCCGCAGATCCACCGTCTGGGTCGTCAAAGGAACCCCAGCCAACGGCTCGGCGCGGTTCTCAATGTAGGAGTTGATCAGCTTGATCGTGCGGCTCCCAAAGTAGCCCACCCTCAGGTTCGCCTGGCCGAACTTGCGCTCCAGGCTCAGGTTGTACTGATGCGCGTAGGGAGAAACGAAGTCCTGTGAATAGAACGTCGGAGACGTGCGCGTATTCGGGTCCTTCAGATTGATGTTCTTCAGCGGGTTCAGCACATCCGGATTCTGCACTTGAATGTAGAACGCATGTGGCGGGTTGTAGCGCACCTGCGCATACGTTACCGGAGGTATCTGATCAAACGACACCGTATAACCGGTCCGCAACACCCACTGCTTCGGCAGTTGCCATGCCACATGAAACCGCGGGCTCAGGTTGTTGCAGTCGCAGCGATACGGAATCTGATTCCAGTTGTTCACCTCGTACGGCGTAGTCTCCAGGTTGTATCGCAGTCCGTAGTAAATCGAAACTTTTGAGGTTACCTTCCACTGGTCTGCCACGAAAAAGTTCGCGCCCCAGTTGCGGAAACCGCGTGAAAACTCGCCCACGTTCACTTCGTATGTCGTCGCCGTCCCTGCGAGCAGATTCTGAATCCCCGTGCGTCCGAAGTTGCTCGTGAACCAGATCAGCCCGCGAGCGTTGTTGCTCTCAATCCCGTTCAACTGCAACCGCGACCCGTCGCCGCCAAACGTCAACGTATGCCGCCCGCCGGCCACCCGGTGCGCGCCCACCAGCCCCCACCGGAACGTGTTCTGCTGCTTGTTGATCGGAAAGTGGCTATCCGGCCCCAACTCTTCAATCTGATAGCCCATCCGCACACGGGGCCCAACGGCATTGGGCTCCGCCGCCAGCAACGAAGCGACGCGTGTGAACCCCAGGCCAAAGGAGAGGTCCGTCGCCGGTGTCGCATGATACTGCAATGTCGCCCGCGAGCGATGCGTATGGATATCCGTGTCCGGGTTCTGCCCGGCTACCAATTGAAACGCATCCACATACTGCCGGTTGATCGCATGCAACAGGAACAGGCTCATCTTTTCGGAGATCTTCCGATCCAACCGCACGCTGCCGTCGACCTCATTCACCAGTTGTGGTGCGTTCGTGTTCAGCGCCCGCTCATCGAAATCCGGACGGTTCGGCAGTTCGTTGGGATAGGCGTTCAGAAAGCGCTGCACCAAGGCCCGTAACGCCGGGTCTGTCGCTGTTGGAGTGCGCTCGTTCGCGAGTGGCACCAGCACATTCCCGTTCACCATCCCGCGAATTTTCCGCTGGTTGAAGTTAGCTGTAATGTCGCCCAGGCCCCGCACATGGGTCGTAAATCGCCCACCGTAGTTATTCTGCCGCGACGGCTTCACCGGTCCCGCCTGAAAGAACGTCCGCGCATTGAACACCGAGTTCTGATGATTGGCGAAGAGATCGGCATGCCAGCGCGAGGCAATCGGCGCCGCCCGCAAGACACTCAGTTCCCCCCCGGGCCGCCCCACTTCACTGGCATACAGACTGGTTTCCACCGGAGCCAGCGGCACAATCGCGTAGTTCACCCCCAACCGGACGTTCGCTTCCTTCAGCACATCTTTGTCAATGCGGTTCACCGCGACATTCTCATTGCGGCGCGCGGCGGCGCTCGACAACGAAGGTCTCGATGGTTTGGAAGGCGCCGGCGGAGGCGCCGCGGAGGATGGTTGCGGATTCTTGTCAGCCGCGTTCAACCACGCAGCCAGCAACAGAAATAGCAGTGGCAAGCTATAGTGTATCGAAGTCACGGGCCGATTTTGCGGCACCAAACTTGATACAATGAAGAAGTATTTGACGTCCCGCAAAACCCGGTAGTCGTATTCGCCCTTCTTGAGCGTCTCCCCTGCCTCGATTCGCTCGCCATCAAATCGGCTTCAGCCTCCGGAAAGGAATAACTTGTCTAAAGAAGATTCAATTGAAGTGATGGGCAAAGTGATTGAGAAATTTAAAGCTGGTATGTTTTCCGTCGAACTCGATGCGGGTAGCACCGTCCTCGCCGTCATGGCCGGCAAGCTCCGCCGCAATCGCATCAAAGTCATGAACGGTGACCGCGTCACCATGGAACTGTCCCCTTACGACCTGACGCGCGGCCGCATCACCTACCGTCACAAGTAATTACAGCGCGAATCCGTGCTGTTCCCGATGCGGCGCTCCATCGAACGTCTGCGTCGACTTGAATAATTCGTGCCGGCCATCCCCGGCCTCTGGCTTCGACATCTCCAAAATCGCCAGCTTCTCCTCCTGGCTTAGCGGCTTGAAATCACGGGCAATCCGCAGATCCTGCTTTAACTGATCCATTGTCATATATCCCCGGCAAACCGTCGTCACCGGCAGGCTCAGCGCAAAGCGCACACACTGTTCTGCCGTGATCTTCGTCTTCGACGGGATACGTGCTTCCATCGGGCCTCCCCCCAACGTCTTCATCGCAATCACCGCCACATTCCTCTTCAGACAAACCGGCAGCGCTTCGTTCTGGAAGCTCCGATACCAGGCGTCCATTACGTTGATCGGCATCTGCGCGGTCACCCATGGATACGGTTTCGCCAGCATCTTCAGATGAATTCGCGGATCCTTGTGCCCGGTAAACCCAATGTGCCGCACCTTGCCAGCCTTCACTGCTTCCAGCGCATACTTCAATGCACCTTTCTCGAACACCCAGTCCGGATCATTGTCGTAGTTGATCTCGTGAAACTGCCACAGATCGAGGTGATCCGTCTTCAACCGCCGCAGGCTATCTTCCAAACACTTCCGGCTTCCTTCGTAATCGCGCGCGCAGTTCTTCGACATCAGGAACACTCGATTGCGCCAGCCACCTTCCAACCCAAGGCCCATCATCTCTTCGCCCCACCCGTTGTGGTAATCCCAGGCGTTGTCGAAGAATGTCAGCCCGCCGTCGATCGCCGTGTGCATGATACGGATCGCCTCAGCCCGATCCTTCTGCCCCACACGCCCGATGTGCGCCCCGCCCAATGCCAGCATAGAGACAAATTCCTTGGTCCGGCCCAGCGCCCGCTTCGGCACGCCTCCGGTAGCCTGTTGTGCCGGCAAAGGCAGCGTCAACGCACTTCCCACGAATGCTCGTCTCGTCATCTGCATGAGACCGATTATGGCGCAATCCGTGTCGCAATCTGAACGAGCGTTTCCTTCGGCCGGCCGGCAAAGCGCAGCGTGTCCATCGGGCACACCGTGACACAGATGCCGCATCCGATACAGGACGTGTTCGCGTTGTCAATCCGCTGCTGCTGCAAGGCGAATTGCATCACATCAATCCCCACCTGGCAATACCGCGTGCATTCCCCACAGGCGATGCATTTCTCATTCGCCTCAATTGCAAAACGCGACACGCCCACGCGCGTATAGAAGCTACTCATCATCTGCATCATCCGTGCCAGAGGGCACCAATATCGGCACCAGATCTTCCCGCCCAGAAACGGGTAAAGCGTCACCGGCACAATTCCCACCAGCCACAGATCCACCACCAGCCCGTACCAATCGCGCGCAGCGGCAGCGGGCCACAACGTACACACAGTAGCGGCCACCAACACCGCGGTTCCCATCTGCTCCCAGCGAATGCTCGCCTGCCCCTTCGGCGCCAGATGCCTCCACCGATCCCCCAAGGTCTCCGCCAGCCCGCCACAGCCGCATACCCAACTGCAGTAACGCTTCCCTTGAAACAACACCAACAGCGGAATCAGAACGAATGCCAGCATCACGCCCCACACGGTCCAGAACACGTGCGGGGAGCCGAGGAACGTATGAAAGAACAGCGGCCAAGCGTACACCAACCCGTAGCTGCGCCACGCCTCTCCCTGCACCAGCCACCGAAAGATAAACTCCGGAATCAGGAAAAAGAACAGCCACTGAAATCCGATCAGACTTGTATACCGCCAGACCTGAAACCGATCCTTCTTATCGAAACCCCACCGCTTCATCGCCTGCAATCCGAACACGGTCATCACTACCGTATAGAGCACCGTGTACCAGAACGCCACAGGCCGGTCCAGCACACTCAGCGCATGATACGCCCAGCCGGTATAAGGCCAGAATTCCACACCGGGGCCCCGTTTGATGCCGTAGATCGAGTAGGCCACGACGAACATGAGCAGAAGCCACAATACGCGCTTCCAGTCCCAATCGCCTTCCATGCGCACCCCCAGGCTTCGCAGGAAGGCCGCCGGAGGTTCCGCGCCGATCAGCACAAAAGCATGATCGAAGCCGGCCACGGCGCCGTCCTCCATCACACAGGCACGTTCCTCGAACCGCTGCACTTTCGATCCCAACAGCAAGCGCACCCCTGCCTGTTCCAGCTTTTGCCGGTTCTCACGGAACACGCGGTGGAACGCAGTACCGCGATAGCTCAACACCACGCGACTCTTCTCGCTCAAGGCAAGAGCCGCTTCCACGGCGCTGTTGCCGCCGCCCACCACCAGCACGTCTTCGCCCGCATGCTGCTTCACGCCATAGAGCCTGTGATGCACGCGGGAACCATCCTCGCCGGGAACACCCAGCCGCCGCGGGTTGGCGCGCTCTCCCGTTGCCAGCACCACGCGGCGCGCACGATACACCCCCTTCTCGGTGCGCACAGTGAAGCCGTCCGGCCCGCGCACAATCGCCGTCACCGCTTCCCCTGTACGAACTTCCAGCCCGCTGTCCGCAACGTTCGTCTGCCAGCGCCGCAGCAACTCCTCCTTCGTCGCGCCGTCGAGCCAAAGCTTGCCGCGCACGGCGATCTCTTCCGGCTCGGCATAGACCCACTTGCCTTCGGGGAACTCCTCGATGGTGTTGGCCAACCGAGCCTTCTCGATCACGACCACGCGCAGGCCCTTCCCGATCGCCACCAGCGCACAGTTCAACCCCGCGGCTCCGGCTCCAACAACAATGACATCCGGCGCATCGGGCAGTGAAGCGAGATACTCCGCCAGTTCAGTGCCCTGCTCGATCGCCAACTTCAGCACCGGAGCACCGGCGAGGTCGCCGATGATATGGAGTCCAGGCACGTTCGATTCGAAATGCGCACCCATTTGCGGCCGGCGAGTCGTCATCGCAGCTCCTATTATCAGCCTCGGGAATGCGTCGTGCTCTTCCCGGGATATACAAGCCGCATGAGACACCTGTTCTTCCTTGCGTTCACGACGCTGGCCACGGCGCAGCAACTCACATGGCGCGAGCTTCCCACCGCTGGCGAAGCCCCCACCGGCCGAGTCGATGGAGCCATTGCCTACGACGAACGAGACAAACGCATCTACATGTTCGGGGGCCGGGACACGCGCCCCGTCAATGACCTTTGGGCTTACTCCATCGATGCCGGCCGCTGGACACAACTGCGTCCTTCTGGAGGTCCTCCGGCAGCGCGTTTCGGCCACACGCTGCTGTTCGATGCCCAGCGCCGCCGCCTGCTGTTGTTCGGCGGGCAGGCCGGTGGATTCTTCAGCGACACCTGGAGCTACGACATCGCCCGCAACACCTGGCAACAAGTCGCTCCAGGTGGTTCCGGTCCGAACGAACGCTACGGCCACTCCGCTGTCCTCGATGCGGCGCGCGATCGTATGATCATCTCCCACGGATTCACCGACGAAGGCCGCTTCGACGATACGTGGGCGCTCAACCTCTCCACCAATCGCTGGCAAGACATCAGCCCCAGCGGAGATCGCCCACTGCGCCGTTGTCTTCATCACGCGGTGCTCGACACCGAAGGCAACCAGATGCTGCTCTACGGTGGCTGTGCCAGCGGTTTCGGCCCTTGCCCACTCGGTGATCTGTGGTCTTTCGACCTCACCACGCACCGCTGGAGCGAAAAGACCGGCGGTCCGAAGCCGCCGGAGCGGCAATGGTACGGCATGGGCTTCGACACCACGCGCCGCCGCCTGATTCTGTTTGGCGGATCCGGCGACACGGGCAATCTCAACGACACCTGGGAATACGACCCCGCTCGTTTGCAGTGGATTCAGATGCGCTTCTCTCCTGCTCCAGCCGCACGCTCACGGCACGAAGCAGTTTTCGCGCCCGGCCTTGGCGCCGTGTTCTTCGGCGGCAACGCTAACGGGGGACTGTCCAACCAACTGCTACTCATCGCCAGTGAACCGGCGCCGTCAGCACCCCGTTTCAGTTCTCTCGCTGTGCTGAATGCCTTCAGCGGAAATCCGGTGCCGCTAGCACCGGGGGCCATCATCTCTATTTACGGGGAAGCACTCGGCCCTTCTTTCGGCACCTCCGCTACGCTTGATCCCAACGGCAATCTGCCCACATCCATCGCCGGCGCCAGCCTCTCCATCAACGGCATCAGCGCGCCCTTGCTCTACGCGCAGTCGACGCAGCTGAACTTTCAGGTGCCCTACGAACTGGCGGGCGCAACCCAAGCCGAGACCATCGTCACTTACAACGGACAGCGCTCCACTCCGGCCATACTGCCCATCCAACAACACAGCCCTGGCATTCATCCCACAGCCTTCCGCATCGGCGATGTCATCGTGATGTTTGCCACAGGCGCCGGCCCGTTCACCCCAAACATCGCCACCGGAGCACTCGTCACCACCACCAACCTTCCCGTTCCCGTTGCCGCCGTCGAACTCATGCTCTCCGGCCAACGGGCCGCCATCGACTTCATCGGTCACGCACCTCAAACCGCAGGTGTCCTGCAAATCAACGCGCGGTTGCCTGATCCAACAGCAAACGGTCCCATCGAGGCCACACTCACAATCGGAGGCAGTTCTACGACCTCCACAATTACACCTCGCTAAGCGCGGAACTTTTCTCCATCACGAGGTGTCCAACACCACCATGAACCGAGCCGTGGCGGAACTTCATGCCGAAATGGGCCGAGGCATCAACTCGCTCGCGACCATCTCCACCATTGCCCCATGGCTTGGCATCTTCGCCACCGTAGACGGCATCATTGGCGCCTTTGGAGGGGGTTCTGGGGAGAAGTCCGCCATGTTGGCCGCTGTAACAATGCGTCTCTCCGAAGCCATCTGGCCAGCCGCAATGGGCCTTGCCGTCGGTATCCTCGCCTTCGTCATTCACCGCACGCTCACCCAACGATTAACAAACCTCCGCCAGCAAACGCTCCTACTCCAGGCCGAATTCACAACCCTGCTGCGCGCCTGCCACGGCAACTGGCAATGCGCCTCCGACGAAACTCCGCCATTCGCCGGATTTCCCTGGACAACCCAAACCAACACTCACCCATTTGCTGTGGCCGTACTCCTCACCTTCGCCTGGCTCACCCAATCGCTCGCCTACGTGATACACGGCGGCTACTACCCCGAATGGGCCTTCTTCCGAGCCGCCTGGTACACCGCATTCGTGTTTGCCATCTGCCTCGCCCCGGCCTGCGTCATCTGGGTCAAAGTGTTAGGCCGCTCTCAGGAAGCCATAGGTCTCCTGACAGCGGCCATGTGTCTCATCTGGTCCATCGTGGAATGCGTGTCGGGGCTGCACCTGCTGTAGCGCAAATGCTCAGTGGCGGCCTGCACCTTTCAACGAAGCATCCGGCAGCGGCGTCGACGCCGTATGCGGAGGCAGCACTGGATGCGTCACACTCGGCTGCCGCCCGGTGAGCGTGTGTAGAAACGCCACAATCGCATCCGTCTCCTTCTCCGTTAGCGTCGCTCCCAACTGCGACGAACCCATGATCGCCACAGCCTGCTTCAGATCCCAAACTTTGCCCGAATGAAAATACGGCGCGGTCAACGTAATGTTCCGCAGCGACGGCGACTTGAAAACATATTCATCGCTCGCTGTTTTGGTCACCGCAAAGCGGCCCTTGTCTCCAGGAGGCAGCACTTCCCCGCCCGGCTTGGCGACGACACCAAACGGAAAATAGCCCTGCCCTCCAAGGTTCACACCACCGTGGCAACTGCGGCATCCCTTGGCCATGAAGGCCTGCAACCCCTCCTTCTCCTGCGCATTCAATGCGCCACCCTCACCGCGCAGATAGCGGTCAAACGCGGAATCCGGAGTGAGAAGCGTCGCTTCAAACACCTCAATCGCCCGGGCCATGTTCTCGAAAGTCACCGGATCGGCTTCCCCTGGAAACGCCTTCTGGAATTGCGACACATAGCCAGGGATGCTCTTCAGTGTCTTCACCGAACGATCCGGCGTGCTGTTCATCTCCACGGCAGCTTGCACCGGCCCCATCGCCTGTTCCTTTAGATCCTTCGCCCGCCCATCCCAGAACTGAGCCATGTTGAACACCGCGTTCAACACCGTCGGACTATTCCGAGGACCCTTTTGCCACCCATGGCCAATCGAAGTTTCCAGCAAATCTACTCCGCCCAGGCCAACGTTGTGACACGTATTGCAGCTGATCAGCCAACTCGCCGACAGCCGCGGATCGAAGAAGAGCATCTTTCCCAACTCCAGCTTCGCCGGATTAGAAGGATTCGACTTCAATACCGGCGCAGCATTGGGGACGGGCCGGAAGGCGGCCTGCGCCTGCTTCAGCAGAGCGTCCTGCGCCATCAGGGGAACGGTCAGCACTAATGCGACAAGACAGCGGAGAAACATTTAGGCACAACCTCCGGAGGTGGCCGGCACCCCCAACTTCTTGAGTATGGTGATCATCGGACACCAGTTCGTAAATGCGGATTGGAACAGGTTCAGGCCCACAAAACCCGTGAAAAGAAACCAGCGTGGATCCACCCAGTAGCCAAGCGCTACGGAGAGCATCACAAAAAAGCCCGCGATCAGGCGAAGGTATCGATCTACCGTCATGGCATCACTCCTTTCCCCGGTAGATGCGTTCGCTACCCCTTTGGTGACAAACCAGCCCGGAGAATCACCATCCCGCCTTCTCATAGGCTTCAAACACGATCTTTGTCGTCTTCAGATACTCCCGCCCGGAGGTCTCGAAGGCCTCACCCGAGCCAAGGCAATCCACAAAGTGCCGCAGGGTTTGATACGCACTATCGCCACGATAGCCAACACTTGGCAACTCGTACACATGCTCGCGCGCCGGTGCGTCCACCGGCCGGATCCAGATCCGCCCGTCACCGGCCAGCGACAGTACACCGTACTCCCCCTCAATCCGCATATCCCCCATCACCGGTCCTTCCTGCTCCGCCGTGCTCAACCGGTTCCCATCAATCATCCCCGTCAGCCCGTCGCCCTCAAACGTCAACAGCACCACATCCTCCCCGCGAACATACGGATTCACCCGCCGTAGCAACGCATCGCGCAGCCGCAAATCCCCAACCAGAAATCGCGCCGTGTCAATGAAGTGAATCATCGTCTCAATGAGAAGCAGACGCGGCATATCCACGAAGTAAGGCTGCCGCGCATAAGGATGCTCCCCCACCCCATCCGCCACGCGATGCCGCAGGGCGAAGTAAAAGGGTTTCCCGATCACTCCGGAATCGAGCAATCGCTTCAACTCCCGAAACCACGCCTGCCAACGCCAGTTCTCATTCGCCATCAACCGCACCGAGCGCTGCTCGCAACACTCCACCATGCGCTCGGCATCCGTCAGTGTCGGAGCCAGCGGTTTTTGGCATAGCACCGCGATTCCCAGATCCGCGGCCGCCATAGCGATCTCCAAATGCGAGTCCGGCCGCGTCACAATGTCCACGAAGTCCGGCTTCTCCCGTTCCAGCATGCGGCGATAGTCAAAGTAGCCGCGCTCTATCCCATGCTCCCGCCCGAAGTGAAACGCCTTGTCCTGCTCCACGTCGCAGCACGCCACCATCGACACCCGGTCCCGCATCCGGTTCCACGCGTCCATATGGATCCGCGCAAAATAACCGCAGCCTGCCAACACTCCTCGCATCATCGCGGCACTCCCTTTCACTGCAGCCGGAACGCCGTGATCGCGCTCTCGTTCCGTAGAAAAATTCTTCCGTCCGCAACCGCCGGATACGCCCGCACCACCCCGTCCAGTAACCGGTATTTCCCGGTCGCCTGAAACTGCTTCGGATCCGCTTTCGCCGTCACCAACTCACCGTCTTCGCGCAGCACCAGAAGCGTGTCTCCGGCCAGAGTCACAGTGCCCGCGCGCATCCCATCCACACTCCACAAAACCTTGCCCGTCCGCAGTTCCACCGCGCGCAGTTGCTGGCCCTCTTCCTGCCGCCCGTGAAACCCATACAACACTCCGTTCAGATGTACCGGTGTCGAATAGTGGCAGGAAAGCGAATCGTCGTTCGACCACAGCTTCCGATACGACGTTCCCTTCACTTCCAGCGCAATCGCTCCCGTTCCGTAGCTCGCTGATAGAAACAGCACATCGCCGGCCACCACCGGCATGGCCGCGTTCACGGAGGCTTGTGAGCGCGCCCGCCACGGCAGTTGGTGCCGCGCCTTCCCCGCAGCCGCATCCACATCCACCAATCCGGCCCGCGTCAGAAACAACACCCGCCGCAGTCCGCCCAGCATTGCCGCTACCGGCGAAGAGTATCCAGCCTCGTCATTGGTCACCTGCCACAAAGTCTTGCCGCTATTTGCATCAAACGCCACTATCCCCGCGTCCGGCCCGCCCACATTCACCAGCACCTTTCCACCCTCCACAATCGGACCGCTTGCCGCCCCGAAGAATCCCTTGCGCACGCGGAACTTCGCATGTGTATCTTCGCTCCAGACTTTCTTCCCATCGGCCAGATTCACGCAGTGCAGTTGCCCCTCGGCGCCAAACGTATATACCTTCCCGCCTTCGATTGCCGGCGCCGCGCGCGGCCCTTCGTCAAACCCGAAATCATCGCGATACGAAGTGGAGTATCCGTAACTCCAGATCTTCGCGCCCGTCGCCGGATTCCACGCCTCCACCAATTCCTTTCCACCATCGCGGTAAAACACGATCAGCTTTCCCTGCGCTGCCGAAGGTGCGGCAAAGCCGGCGCCGATGCTCTTCTTCCACAATTGACCCGCCGGCGCGCGCCCAGCCCCCGAATAGACGCCGTCGCGATTCGGCCCGCGCAACTGCGGCCAGTCCTGCGCCTGCAACCACCGGCACGCCACGCATACAATCAGGAACATGAGAACTGCCCTCTTGTTTGCCTTCTCCATGGCTGCTTTCGCCCAGGACGGCTTTCGCCCACTGTTCAACGGAAAGAACCTCAACGAATGGATTGTCGATACACCCGGGCTGTGGCGGGTGGAAAAGGGCGTGATCATCGGCGTATCTCCAGGTCTCAAATACAACGATTTCCTCCGTACCAAGAAACACTACAGGAATTTCGTCCTCAAAGCCACTTTTCGCATGACGGACGAAACCGGCAAGGCAAACTCCGGTATCCAGTTTCGCAGCAAACCGATGGAGGGCTCGCACGAAGTTATCGGCTACCAGGCTGATATGGGCCAGCAGTATTGGGGATGCCTCTACGATGAGTCGCGGCGCAAGAAAGTGCTCACCCAAGCCAGCCCAGCAGCCCTCGCCTCCCTGCGCAAAGGAGACTGGAACGAATATGTGATCACTGCCCAGGGCAATCGCATAGAACTGACGTTAAACGGCATCAGGAGCGTGGAGTGGATGGAAAACGAACCCGGCATCGAGCAATCCGGTTTCATCGCTCTCCAACTCCACGGTGGTCCCCCGCTGCAGATGGAGTTCAAAAAACTGCTCATCAAGGTGCTGCCGGATTGATCCTCTCCACCTTGCTGCTTTCCCTGTGGGCCGCGGCCAGCTCGCAGGACGCCGTCTTCCGCGCCAGTGTCGCCCTGGTGCGCGCGGATGCCCAAGTCATCGAAAGCGGCAACATCGTCCGTAATCTCACGAAAGAGGATTTCATTCTTCGCGACAACGGCGAACCACGCGAGATCCTCTACTTCGGTCAGGAAGATGAGCCGCTCGATGTCATTGTTGTACTCGACACCAGCGGCAGTATGGACAAGGCAATCCAGCAAGTTCGCGACGCGGCGCGTGAGGCGCTGCGCGCCCTGCGCCCCACGGATCGTGTAGCTGTCACCCGTTTCACCCGGCATCCCTCCACAGCAATCCCATTCACCGAAGATCGCGCACGAGTGGAACAGGCCATCGCTGAGATCTGCAGCCGTCCGTTCGGCGGAGGCACCGACATCCTGGGAGCCCTCCAGCACGCTTCCGATCAATTTCTTGGTCTCGCCCGCACACGCCGCCGCCGTGCCATTCTCATCATCACCGACGGCCAGAGTCAATCCTATTCCCCACAACAGGCGGCCCTGCGTAAACTCTGGGAGGCCGACGCTGTCCTCAACGCCTTGCAAGTCAAAGGCCCGCGCTTCCTCAACGGAGGCATGAACCTCCGCATGCGGCTGATGGGCGTTGATCTGAAGGAACTAGCCGCTGAAACGGGCGGCGAAGTGGTGAAAGCCACCCGTATCGGCGACGACTTCCAGCGCACCCTGGAGCGCATGCGCCTCCGCTACAGCATCCACTTTGCGCCGAAAGAAGGCACATCCGGCCAGCAACGTGCCGTTAGCATCGAATTGAGCGAAGCCGCGCGCAGACGGCATCCATCCGCGCGTGTGCATGCCCGCAAAGCTTACGTGTGCCCTTAGTAGCTGAACCGCAGACCGAACTGGATCTGCCGCGGCACATTCGCCTGCAGCAGACGGATCAGCCCGAAGTCAGCCGACGTGATACTAGTCTGCGGACCGCTGAACACCACGTTGTTAAACGCGTTGAACAACTCCGTCCGGAAATCCAGGGACATGCGCTCATTAATGCTGAACCGCTTCTCAATCAGCATGTCCCAGTTCTTGATTCCGGGCACACGCACATCCGGCAGGTTCCGGCTCACGTTCCCGAAAGTGAACTGTGGCGCCCGCACGAACGCATTCTTGTTGAAGTAAACGGCGCCGTCCTCCAACTTCGGATTGGAGATGCCGCCTTTCTCCCCGGTCGCATTCGGCCGCGCGCTTCCGCCAAACGAGTTCGAGTCGTTCGGATTCGTTAGCTGTACCGGCGTTCCGTTATCCCACGTAAAGTACACACCGGTGGACCATCCGCCGACAATCCGCGCCATCACGCCTTTGTTCACGTGTGGCTTGCCAACACCGAACGGGAGTTCGTAGCGCAGGCTGAGGCGCACCACATCGGGAATGTCGTAATACGACAGCGAACGGTCACAAGCGAAGCAGTTGTTGTTGTTAAAACCAGCCGGCCCCAGGAATGTTCCGAAGTCGCCCACATTGTCAATCAGCTTTGAATGCGTGTAAGCAAACAGCAGGGCCAGCCCATCGGCAAATCGCCGCTCCACGCGCATTTGCATCGCGTGATACGTCGAATGGCCCACCGGAGCCTGGCTCGCCGACGCGCCCGTAAACTGAGGGAAAGGCCGCAGCAATTGTCCACGCTGGATTGTCGACCGGCTCAACGTGGAAGTCGGTTCGGTGATAATGCCAAAGAACGGATTGTTCACCGTCGCGTTGAGCTGTGTGCCAAGCGAAAGGAACTGGTCAGGCAACTGGTTGTACTGCACACCGGAAGGCAGCGCCACACCGGAGGAACCGGCGTATCCAATCTCAAACACCGTCTGCCACGGTAACTGCCGCTGCACGTCCAGCGACCACTGCATCTGATACGGCAACCGCTGTTGGCGCACCGGCCCGGAAATGCCTTGGCCGAGATTGGTGGACAAACCAAGCGAACTGCCTGTCGGCTGGATGAAGCCGCCCGGCAGCGGATTCGACAGGTTGTACAGCGGCGTCACACCATCCGCCTGCGACACCAGCGAATTCGTCGTCGCGGAAAAACCCAACGCCGCATCGGTGTTCGGGGCAATCGAAGAAGTAAACACTCCAAACCCGGTACGAATCGCCGTCTTCGAATTCAGCTCATACGCCAATCCGATTCGTGGATCCCAATTGTTGCGGTCCGCAACCTGCGTCCGCCGTCCCACGCCGTTCACGCCGACAAAGCCCACTCCGCCACGCAGTCCCGTCATTCCCTGAACCTTGCCTTCCAACGGGCTCACCGAATCCATGTCCAGGAACACATACTGATTCATGTCTTCCGTGCGTGGCAGTTCCAGCGAATACCGCATACCTAACGTCATCGTCAGTCGCGGCATCAGCTTCCATTCATCCTGGAAGTAGACCGCATAGTACGGATGACGGTGGAACTCGATCGGCCTGATCTGATAGCTCACCGATGCTATCCCCAACATCAGGTCAGCTAGCCCGCGCCCCGTCCGGGCAGCCGCGCTTTGCGGATTCGGCCCGCCGGTGAACGCTCCCGACGTACTGATCGCCAGCGGCGAAGATTGGTCGATCGACACCGGGAAGCGCCGGAAATCCGCGCCCATCTTGAACGTGTGCGCCCCGCGCAGCATCGTCATCGAAGCGTTGTATTGCCACGTCCGCGACTTCACCGCGTTGTAGCCGGTACCCGTCACACCAAGCTGCGTCAGCCCGCCGATGGTAAACCGCGGGAAATACTTCACCCGCTGCCCGTCCACCAGGCTACGCGGCAACCCGAGCGAAGTCTGGTCAAAATCCAGACTCAACGGTGTCCGGTTCGTTTCGCTCTGCGCCAGCGAGAAGTGATGCTGGAAGATCGTGCCGGCGCCCATCGTCCAAGTGTGATTGCCGACAATGTTGATTCCCGGAATCCGGTTCGGCGTCTCCACAGGCGAGGCGGAGTGCCCGAACACCAGCGGCTGCGCATTAATGTTCTGGAACCAGTTGTAGCGCACAAACGCCGTATGCTTCGCATTAATCTGATGATCCACGCGGGCATCCACACGATTCCCATCCAGCGCGTTCGCCGCGGCTACATAAAAGTTGCTGATATCCGATTGCCCGAGTCCTCGCTGCGTCGCCGCTGGATAGTACTTCATCACTGCCGCCGCAATGGGATTGATCAGCGACGAAGGAATCAGATTCCCTGGAAACAGCGTGCGGACGTAGCGCGTCGTCCCCGCCGGCCGGTCCGGGTCGAGTTGCGTCGTGCGCGGGTCATAGATCAGGAACGGTGCCCCGTTCGTATCCCTCGACTGCGAGAAGTTCCCCGCCCGCTCCAACTCCGTCGGCACGTTCCCCGTGTATGGGTTAAGGCTCCGCTGGCGTAATCCTTCAAAAGCGAAAAACCAGAAAGTGCGCCCCTTGCCGTTGTACAGCTTCGGGATCAGCACCGGCCCGCCGCTTGTCAACCCGAACTGATTCCGTTGGAACGTGGGCTTCGTAGTCAACCCGGCCCGGTTCGAATTGAACCCTGCCGCATCCAGCACCGAATTGCGCAGAAACTCATGGAACGTTCCATGCAGATCGTTGGTGCCGGACTTGATCGAAAAGCTCACCACGCCTCCACCGGTCCGGCCAAACTCAGCCGCATAAGGAGATGTGTTGACCTTGAACTCCTGGATCGAATCCAATTGCGGCATCGCCGAGACCTGATTGTTGTAGGTGCCGGTGTTAGCTGCTCCATCGATGAGAATCTCGCTCGTCGAGCCACGTCCCCCGTTGACACGAAAGTTGTTCGTCGTCGACTGGGAAGCGGTGTTATCGCCAGCCAGCCGCCCCGTGGTTACACCCGGCACATTCGCCAGCAGCAGATAGGGATTGCGAATGTTCAGCGGAATCGACATCAGGAACTTGTTCTCCACCACAGTGCCTCGATCAGGACGGCTGGTGGTCAGCAGCGGAGCGGTATCACTCACTGTAATCGATTCCTTCACTTCCCCAGGCTGAAGCGTCAAATTGATGGTGCGCGCCTGGCCGATCTCCAACCGCATCGACTCGATCCGCGCCTCCCGGAATCCCGTCGCCGACGCCACGATGTCGTAAGCGCCCGGAGAGAGGGGTGGGGTTACGTAGTAGCCTTCGTTGTTGGTGGTAGTTGCCGTGCGCACGCCTGTCGCACGGTTACTGATCTCCACCTTCGCGTTCGGAAGCGCCGCTTCGCTCGAATCCACGATCCGGCCCGATATCACCGGGTTCTGCGCAAGCACCGGCGCTGCGGCTAAGACGCCGCAAATAAGCAGGTTACGAAAATTCATGAGACAGACCTCTGAGCTGTAACGAAACTGAAATCATTGTGCCACAGACTCGCGCCGGAGCGGTAAGTGGAACCAGAACCAAGGTTTGCTTCGTACTCTGAGATAATGGAGTTTAAACAATTTGATCTGAAACCTATCTCTTGTTCGCGTAATCTAGTAAGGAGATAGATGAGGTGGATCCGATGCAGGTAGCTAGGGCGTCAACAGGGCTCGATAGTCCAAGCCCGGTAGCATTTAAGCTTCCCCCGGCAATGGTGGAGAAAGCCGCCGAAAGGCTCTGCTGGATCTCCGTCATGTGCGCCGTCACCACGGTGGTCTCCTTCAGTCTTCAGAATTTTCTGCAGCCCGAAATGAGCGCCATGCTGGACAAACCAGCGCTGCGCCTCACCCTGCTCGGCCTGCTCCTGTTCGCAGTGGGACTCACTGCAGTCAACCGCTTCGGCCTGGTGAAAAAAGAGACACTCATCGACCTTGGCGTGGTTTTTCAGATCGCGGTCAGTTTCGCCATCTCGATGTTTGAAACATCGCTTGGCTGGAACCCGAATGAGCCCGTGCGCGGTCTCTCTTCCGTCGCCGTGTGGCTTTCTCTCTGCGGTCTGCTTCTGCCCAACTCGCCGATGAAAGCCGGCATCGCGGGGTTGCTCAGTGCTGGTTCCTGGCCCCTCGCCTATTCCATCAACCTGAACCTGTATGGCTTCGCACCGCTTCCCTGGAATCGGCTGGCAATCTGGCTCTTCCCCATGTTCCTCATGGCCGTCTGGATGTACGCCATCAGCAAACGCATGTACAAAATGCAGCTGACGCAACAGAAAGCGGAGGAGCTGGGCAGCTACACTCTCGACTTCATGATCGGCAAGGGAGGTATGGGTGAAGTCTGGCGTGCCAAGCACAAGATGCTTGCCCGCGATGCAGCCATCAAGCTCATTCGCCCCGAAGTTCTCGCCGGCGTCTCTGCTCGCCAGGAACACGTCATCCAGCGCCGCTTTGAACGGGAAGCCAAAGCAACTGCCAGCCTGCGTAGTCCGCACACCGTGGCCCTGTTCGATTTCGGTAAGACCAAGGACAATACGTTCTACTACGTCATGGAATTGCTCGATGGCATAGACTTGCAGAGCCTCGTAGACCGCTATGGACCCATGCCGGCCGGCCGCGTGGTCCGCATCCTCAACCAGGTCTGTCAATCTCTCGAAGAGGCTCACCGCGCTGGGATGATCCATCGCGACATCAAGCCGAAGAACATCTTCCTCAGCCGCCTCGGCCTCGAATACGACTTCGCCAAAGTGCTCGACTTCGGTCTCGTGAAAACCCTCATGCGCGAGGATATGTCGGTGCACACCGTGGAAGGAACGGCCACGGGTACCCCGGCCTACCTATCCCCCGAGATTGCCATGGGGGAACAGACGATTGATGGGCGCGCGGACCTCTATTCACTTGGCTGCGTCGCCTACTTCCTGCTCACCGGCCAGATGGTGTTTACGGAAACGAATCCCACTGCTCTGGCGATCGCGCATGTGCAGAAGCAACCGGCGCCTCCCAGCCAGCGGACGGAACTACCCATCCCAGCCGCGCTCGAAGAAATCGTCATGCAGTTGTTGGAGAAAGATCCGGCCAAGCGCATCTTCTCCGCTCAGGAGTTGAGCCGGCGCCTTCGTTGCCTCCGCAACCAATTGACCTGGAGTGAAGACGATGCCGCGGCCTGGTGGCAGACCAATCTGCCCGAACAGCGTGTGGAACCGTTGCAGCCGCAGGAAACTCCGGAACCCTCCGGTTCTCTCAGCCCAGTCGGCATCGGCTTCCAAAGCCCTGTGAAGTCCCGCTAAACCGCCGCCGCATCAGTACGGCAATCACGCCGGAGCCAAGCAGCAACAGTGACCCTGGCTCGGGCGAGTCGCACGCTTCCACCAACCCGAACTCAATATCGTCGATCAGCATGCCGCTGACGCTGCCACTCACAGCGCTCACTTTCACCAGTTGAATCTGCCCGCTAAACGTAATATTGGCCACGCCAAGGGAACTGCCTCCGGTCGTCGTGAACACGTTGTTATAGACCTCGTTCCCCGCGCAATCGTACATCTGCACTCGGAAGGTCTCCGAAGCTGCATCCCCATCACCGGCGCGCAAATTCACAAAGGATGTGCACGCTGCCGAAGATCCCGATTCAAAGTGAAACGAAACGGAGTCTGCGGGCGGAATGGCGATGAACAGTGCGTTCGGTTGCGAGTTCGAGAACGGAGCTGTACCATACTCTGGCAGCGACACATCCGTCACCCTTGACGAGTACGGCGAACCTGCCGGAGTAAAAATGATCCCCTGCGAGGCATACTGGTTCGTGACAATCGTTCCTGCCGGCAGGCTATCAAACCCAACATAGCCCGCCCGCGAAGGCGTGGCGGCGGCTACCGCGATGACACCAAGGGCCACAAAGGCCGAAATCTTCATGAAGAAGGTCCTCCTGACTCCAATGCGGGAATCAGGAGGAACAGGGGTCAACAACTCCGCGCGTGCTTACCAGGGCGTCAGAAACATGCGTGTCAGGAACGCCGCCATCTGCGACCGCGTTGTCGGATCGTTCACGCAGAACACCGTTGCCGTGCAACCCAGCGTCACACCCGTCTGCCGCAGCTTTTGAATGTGGCTGAAGAAGGCGTGGTTCGTCGGCACATCCGTGAATGACTGCCCGCTGGGGTACTGGAAGTTGTTCCCAAACTTCGACCGGATCAGGAAAGCAGCCATCTGCCCTCTGGTCACCGATTCGTCCGGGCAGTACTGCGTCAGATTGCACCCCTGCGTCACATTGATCTGGCGCAGCTTCTGAATCCACTTGAAGAACGGATGCGTCGCCGGTACGTCCGTGAAATAGGGTGCCGCCGGGAACACGAAATCGTCGGACCCAACCAGACTCCGCACAATGAACACGGCCATCTGACCGCGTGTCGTGCGTTGGTCCGGGCAATAGTTCGTCGCGTCGCACCCCGATGTAATCGCGTTATCCTTCATCAAACGCACGTAGTCCACGAACTGATGGTTGTTGGGGACATCCGCAAAGGGCGCCAGCGTCGATGACCCCTTCTGCAGAATGTGAACCTGATTGCCCGCCACCTGCACAATGGCGGTGCGAGGACTCGCTCCCGCGTGTGGGGATAGCGTGAAGTTGAGTGACCCGTTTCCCTGCGACAACGCGTTCGAAGTCAAGGTGACCCAGGGCGTGCTCGAAAACGCATACCACGGACAGAAGTTCCCGGAAACTCCGACACCTCCTGCGCCGCCCTCTAATGGAAAAGACGTTCCCGTAGAAGCGACCGTGGAGATACACTCACTGAGATTGAACGCAGTGACTCGCATCAGGAATCCGTCGGATACACCGTTGAACGTAGGATCATAGGAGTCGGACGTGATCGCTACCCCGCCGCCTGTCACGCCAGCCAGGTACACATCTCCGCTCGCGCTTCCGGCCGAAACGCGAACGACGTCCTCCCCGGATCCACCCAGTACCGACGAGAAATACAGTTGGTTCGCCATCGGCGTGAAAATGGACACAAATCCATCGCCCAGAAACCCGCTCGAGAACTGCCATGCGTCCAGCGTGGTGGGAAAGGAATTCGAACTCGAGTAGCCAGTGATCAACATGTATCCGCCATCCAGCGGACGCACCGAGGAGGCGAAGTCCACCGCCGTAGTGCCAATCAGTGTACTGGCGATCAACTTCGATCCGTCCGAACTCAGCCGGCTCAGAAACGCGTTGGTCACCCCCCGATTGTTCGTCTGGTACGCCCCAGTGGTTGTCGGATAATCCCCACTGGTGGTCTGCCCCGCCACCAGAACACGGCCGCCCGGCTCGATCGACATGCCGAACGACACTTCCTGCCCGGTTCCACCAAGTAGAGTACTGAACACCAGTCGTTTGCCCGAGGAACTGAACCGCGCCACAAAGGCATCCTGTATCCCTTTCAGGTTTCGCTGGAAGGCGCCCGTCGTCGTGGGAAAATCCGGGGAATTGGTCAAGCCTGTCAGATAAATCTCTCCGGACGCATCCACCACCACGGACTTCGGCAAATCGTGAGAGTTCCCACCAAAGAACGTAGAGAACACCAACTGCTGTCCCGTCGAGTTCAACTGCAGCAGCCAGATGTCCGCGGCCCCATTAAACGAACGGTCGTAAGCGCCTTCTGTCGTGGGAAACACGAATGTCGTTGTGTACCCTGTTATCACGGCATTGCCGGAAGGGTCCAGCCCCACAGACGCCGCCCGTTCCTCCGAATCGAACTCTCCAATGAACGTGGAATAGGAGATCTGGCTTCCGGAAGCGCTAAACTTTACCGCGAATGCGTCCACCTGGCCCCGCAGATCCCGCTGGTAGGCTGCCTGCGTCGTCGGAAAGTCGTCCGAATTGGTTTCTCCAACCACATGAGCATTCCCCGATGCGTCCACCGCAATTCCGTTGATCTGCTCCTCGCGCGTGCCGCCCAGGAATGTCGAGTAGAACAACTCCCCGCCCGTAAAGGCGACCTTGGTCAGAAATGCATCCACCGTGCCGCTCAATTGAGCGCTCGGCAGGCCGTTGAACACCGGAAAATTGGCTGATCGTGTCGATCCGCCCACATAGGCATTGCCCTGAACATCCACGGCCAAGGCCTGCACATCGTCCAATTGCGACCCACCGATGTACGTGGAATAGAAGATCGCAGGATCAATTACAAGGGCCATTTCCCGGCGATACGCCCCAAGCGTAAAGGCAAACGCATGCTCGCCCTCGCTCCGGTAACTCCCTTTCACGGGAATGCGCACGCCATCCACTTCCTGATACACAACGGGCCGTTTGTGCCGGATGCTGCCCGCCGAAGTAACCAGCAGCAGGTCGCCGTTTTCCTCGATCTTGGACTTCTCTACGCCTTTCCAGGCCATCCGGATCCGGCTCGGATCCGCGCCAGGCGAAACCACAAAATCATACTCCATCCGCTGTTCCGTGCTGTAGTAAACCAGATCAATACCCGGATAGACGTTCTTGAACCGAACCCGTCCATAGTGCGGCACATCGGTGTACCACCGGGCCGGATCCTTACCGTAGAAATAATTACTGACCCCACGCAGCTTTTCCTCAAAAACCACCGCTTCCGCTTTTCCCGCGCCGATCAGTTCCATCACCACCGGCGCCGGTGTGTTGGCGTTGCTGTACACCGTCTCCCGTCCGGTCAACATGGTGAGAAAGCCACCTCCGCGGCTGACCGCTCGCACATCGCCCGTCGCCTGCCCCTGGTTCGGCTCAAAATAAAGCGCAGTTCCCGACAGAACCTGCTTTGCCTGATGCCGTATTCCCACCAGTTCTTGGCTTCGCGCGGCAGTCAACAATGAGGCTGGCTTGCCCGACGCCTCAGCCAACGCGGCTCCTCCCAGCGCCACCAGCACAAAACACACAATCCTCCGCTGCTCTCGCCTTCCTGGCGATGCTGTTTTCATAATGAACTCCTTACTGCGATTGTCCTTCCCATCTTACAACCCTCAACTCAGTCAGGGCGTTACGGACGCACGAAACAAGAGTCCGGTGTCCGTTGCCGCCCATAGAGCCCCACCCGGGGTTCCGGCCAGCCACACGCGCCCCGCTTCTACCTTCGGAAACGGCATCTCTTTCCACTCATGAAGATCCTCGGATTGAAACAGGCACACCCGTCCTTGCCGTACCTCACTGGCGATTGCCGGTGGTTCAATCGCCGCCAGATACCCCCCTCCGGGTGTTAGCCATGAGTCCGTCACCGCCCGATCCTTGCGCCGGAATACACGATCGCTCGCCCCCGTTTTCAGGTCGATGGAAAAGACTTCGCTCGGCCACTCGAAGGCATCATGAAACTCCAGAAGCGCCAGTCCCTTGCCGTTTCTTGCGTACCGCACCCGCGTGATCTTTCCAAAAATCGACGTTACCGAATGCCGCCAGGTCTTGCCGCCATCACGAGTTTCCAGGGTGAGCGACGCCCCCGGCCACTCCTTCCGCCGGCTTTCCTGATCGCGATCGAGCCAGGCGGGAAACACCTCCGTACGCCCCTTGCGCGGCGGCCGCGATGCCCCCGATATGATCCCTACGCGCTCCGTTACGAAGTGAATCCAATGGTAGGTCGTGTTGGCCGTGTTCGTCGTTGGTTCGTCCGCGGCCGGCACCCTGCGCCATTCCTCGCCAGTGCTGGTTTCCAGAATCGTCTTCCCGCTACCAGTGGCAAAGCCTTTCTCCGCCAGAAACAGGATACACTCCAACCCCTCGCCTTCCCACCGCTTCTCCCACTTCCCACCTGCAAGCAGCAGTCTCCAGATTCCGCTTACTCCCGCGATCCAGAAATAGCGCCCGTCCTGCGTCACGCTTTTGGCGAATTCGGGCAATCGAACGCGCTGCCAGTTTTCCGCGTTGTGATGAATCAGCAGTCCCTCTTCCGCAGTCCGCGCCAGCACCAGGGGAGCATCGCCTCCGCCCGGCACAAAATCCACAACCGTGGCCGGTGGGTCCAAACGGTACACCTGTTCGAAGGAAGACTTCGATTGGCCGTTAGCCGAGACTCCGATGCCAGCGGCAATTGTGGGAAAGAAGGTTCGGCGCCGCATACAGCAGGGCGAACACTAGCTCCGGGGAGTGATCGGCCCTGCCGACAGCACCAGGTCCGCGTGATTCGCTTCCTCAATCGCGGCTGCAGTCATCCTCGCCAGCACCAACAGGCATCCCACCTGTTCGCCCACGGTCGTAATCACTTCCATCTCGTTGCCCGAATGCGCATGCGGCTGGCGATGCTGCACATTGATCACACCCACCACCCGGTTGCGCGCAATCACCGGCGCGGACAAAAAGGCTTCGAACGTGTCTTCCGGCAAATCCCCGAAGAACTTAAAGCGCGAGTCCCGGAATGCTTCCCGCGAAATCGCCACCATGCGCCGCTCCCGCGCCACCCAACCCGTCAAGCCTTCCGTCAACTTCAACCGCACTTTCCCAATCACCGATGGATGCGGCGTGTTCGATGCGCAAAGCACCAGTTCCTTATCTTCCATCAGGTACAACAGGCAAGAATCGCACGCAGTGAATTCCACCACCAGATCGACGATCCCCTGCAACACATCCTGCAGCGGCATCTCCCGCACCATGAAGCGGCTGATCTTCTGGAACATGCGCAACTGCTTCTCCGTGCGCTCCAGCCGCTCCTCTAGGTCTTTCTGTTTGGCCACCTTGTTATTATCACACTCCCCACTGCCCCCCATAGTACTGCGGAACTTCACTTTGCCACTTGCTTATCGCCCCCGCCTCCTTTAGTATGAAATTTCGATGTCGCGGGCCCGTCATTCCCTCCCCCCGGCGGGCGCGTTAACCTTAGCACTTACTGCTCTCACTCACAGGAAGGAGTCTTCCCACAATGTGGTCCCGTCGTAAAGAGGAAGAATATTCACCCAAGCAGTCCTATAATCCGCCCTCACAGGCGGACATGAAGGAGGGAAACACCATGTCCAACATGCCGTCACGCATGGAGACCGAGTCCTACCGCCCGTCTTCAGCCGCGTCTATCGGCAAGTCGGTCATGATCAAAGGTCAGATCATCTCGCGGGAAGACCTGTATCTCGATGGCGAACTCGAAGGGACTGTGGAATTGAATGAGCACCGGCTCACCATTGGGCCCAACGGACGTGTCCAGGCTAACGTCAAGGCGCGCGAAATCGTGATCATCGGCACCATTCACGGCAACGTGGAAGCCACCGAAAAACTCGAGATCCGCAAGGAAGCGAAACTCGTCGGTGACATACGCACAGCCCGCATCGTGATTGAAGATGGCGCCTATTTCAAAGGCAGCATCGATATCATCAAGCAGGACGTCGGCAAGCAGGAAAAGTCGCAGCCGAGACAGCAGGCGAATGCCGCCGCGGCTGCATCCAGTACTAGCACTCCAGTCGCCGAAGTGAAGCGCTAAGCTAGAAGTTGGTTGCAATCTTTGCGCGGGCCTTCCTGCCGCCAGGTACGAAGGCCTGCGTTGATCTGAGGTGTCGTTTCCTCACTTGTGGAGAGACAGGCTTAAATCGATGTTCGGTGCGGGGGGGGACTCCCATGAACCTCATGCTAAGCTGCGCAATGGCGCAGCCACAGCCGCTTGGCCTCCCGGCTGCCCCACAACGGAATCCACTCGTGCCAGCCGCGGCCTCGAACAGTTCCTCCTTTCCCTCCGCGAAATGTCCACCACCGCGGTGCTGGACCTTGGTCCCATCAACCAGGAAAACACCGACCAGGTCTCGAACCTGGGCCACCGCATCTATTTCTCCGATATCCTCCGGCCTCTCGATTCCATCTGGGACGACCCCGATGTCTCCGAGCACCGCAAGATCGAAGAAATCCTCGATCAAACACTCAACTACCCGGAAAGCTGCATCGGTGGAGCCATGGTCTGGGATACCTTCCAGCATCTCCCCGCTCCACTACTGGAAGCCGTGGTCGAGCGGCTCTATTACCTGCTCAATCCCGGCGGCTTGATTCTCGCCTTCTTTCACGCCGACGAGAAGGCCCGTTCCGTCCCCAACTATTCCTACCGCATCCTCGATGCCAAGAACATGGTTCTCACTCCCCGCCAGTTGCGCCCCCGTGAACAGTTTTTCAATAACCGGGCACTGGAGCGCATGTTCCAGAACTACGGCGCAGTGAAGTTCTTCCTCACCCGCGACCACCTTCGCGAAGTTATTGTGAAACGCTGAACCCCATTAACATGCCGACATCACGCCGCACTCTGTTGGCCCTCCCCGCACTCGTTGCCGCCCGTGCCCAGAACAAGCCGGCACGCATCCTCTTGCGCAGTTCCTGGCAAAGCGTCAACATCGGAGACATCGGCCACACGCCGGGCGCACTCGCCATTCTCGAGAAGTACATCCCCAACGCCGAAATCACTCTCTGGCCCGGACAACTCGGCCACGGCTCGCGCGAGTTGCTCGCCAAGGGTTTCCCCCGCCTCAAGATTGCCGAGGGTAGTCTCGATAAACAGGACAAGCCCACCACTCCCGCACTGGCTCAAGCTTGGCAGTCGGTGGATCTTTACGTAAGCGGTTCCGGCTCCGGTTTCCCCGCCTCCAATCACGCCGTCGCCTTCCACAAGGTCACCGGCAAGCCCGTTGGGGTTCTCGGTGTCAGCACCGATCCCATCTCCGGCTTCGGTGAGGGCCGTGAGCCCGAGGGCGGCACTCTCCAACAGATCCGCACCAAAGCCGCCAAGCTTCCACCCACCCACCTCAACGCCGATCTCCGCTATATCATCGACCGCGCCGCCTTCTTCTTCTGCCGCGACAGCATCTCCCGCGACTATCTCAAGTCCCAGCGCGTCAAGACGCCGATCCTCGAATTCGGCCCAGACGCCCAACTCGCCATGACGCTCCGCGACGACGCCCGAGCAGCGGCATTCCTCCAGAAGCACGCCCTCCTGGAAGGCAGGTTCATCTGCGTCATCCCCCGCCTCCGCTACACGCCCTACTACCGCATTCGCAACACCGCACGCGTCGCCACTGACGAAGTGAAAGACGCC
>JAFDVS010000018.1 GCA_018268935.1 Acidobacteriota bacterium
TTACTTATCCCCTCTCGCCTGTCCGCCCCGTCCAGACCGATACACACACTAGATTTTCAGGCCGTGTCTCGAAGCCTCCCCTCGACTCCTCGCATAGCCCCTCATTTCCGCTACCCCAGCGCTACCATTTGCGCTACCTTAAACACTTCGAGCGACCCTTGGAGGTCGCTCTTGGCTTCTAACTTATAGATTTTATTGGTGCGGATGAGAGGACTTGAACCTCCACTCCCTTGCGAGAACTAGAACCTGAATCTAGCGCGTCTGCCAGTTCCGCCACATCCGCACGTGAATGTGAGGGCGAACATTTCTATTCTCCGCAACGGGCACGGTCTATGTCAATTGGCATGTTGATAGTATGTTCAGTACAACAACATGACTCGATGGGTTGACCTTCTGGTGGTGGCACTGTACCTGACGGGGATTGCGGCGCTCGGGGTGTGGTTTTCGCGGAGGCAGAAATCGACCGAGGATTTCTTTGTCGCAAAACGGTCCGTGCCTTCGTGGGCGATGGGGATGAGTATGCTCGCGACGCTGGTGTCGAGCGTTACCTTCGTCGCTTATCCGGGCTCGTCGTATGCGAAAGATTGGTCGCTGCTGGTGCCTGGCTTCCTGCTGATCGCGTTGCTGCCTTTCGTGGCCAAAGTGATTATTCCGTTCTATCGGGAAGAAGTCGGGATGAGCGCGTATGAATACTTTCAGCGGCGCTTCGGCCGGCCCGCTCGGGTGTATGCCGCAGTGGCGTTTACGCTCGCCCACTTCAGCAAGATGGGGTTTGTGCTGTACCTGATGGCGCTCACCATCGCCAGTATGACGGGGTGGCCGATTGTGCCGGTGATCTGGACGGTGGCCATGGTAATGGTTGGCTACACCGTGATCGGCGGGATTGAAGCTGTCGTGTGGTCGGATGTGATTCAGGGGTTTGTGATGTGGGCGGGGATTGCGGTGGCGCTTGGATACTTGTTGCTGCTGCCGGCGGGCGGGCCTTCCGAGGTGTTTCGCGTGGCGGCGGAGAATGGGAAGTTTTCGCTGGGGTCGACGGATTTCGATTTTTCGAAGCCAACCATTCCCGTGGCGATTCTTTATGGGCTGTTCTGGTATGGGCAGCGCTATGTGGCGGATCAGACGATGGTGCAGCGGTACCTGCTGGCGAAGTCGGACAAGGGCGCGATGAAGGGTGTGGCGATGGGCGCATTCCTGTGCGTTCCGGTGTGGGCGTTCTTTATGTTGATTGGGACGTGCGTGTGGTCTTTCTTCCGGATTACGGGAGAGAAGATCCCCGCGACGATTACCAAAGCCGACCAGATGTTTCCGTATTTTTTGAGCGTGCATCTGCCGCCGGGAATGCTCGGGCTGTTGCTGGCGGCGTTGACTGGGGCGGCGCTGACGATGCTGGCGAGCGATTTGAATACGCTGGCGATGGTGCTTGTCGAGGACTTCTACCGGCCGGTGCGGCCCCATGTGAGCGACGCCGGGCGGCTGCGGGCGGCGAAGGTGATTGTGGTGGTGGTCGGGGTGTTGAATATCATGACGGCGTTGCTGCTGGTGGCGACGAAGGGGAGCGCGTTGTCGCTATGGTTCGCGGTTTCGGCGATTGCTTCGGGCGGGCTGGCGGGGTTGTTCTTTCTGGCGTTTTTGACGCGGCGTGCGACGCGCGGAAGTGCGTGGACCGGGATCGCGTGCTCGTCGCTCTTTACGGTGTGGGCGGTGCTGACGAAGGGCGCAAAGCCGCTGGTGGATCTGGGCGGGCTGAACTATCCATGGGACGATCTGACGATTGGCGCGATGGGGAATATTATTCTGTTCACGACCGGGCTAGTGGCGAGCCTGTTGCATCGAGAACGATGAGCTAGCTTTGCTGTTCCTGCCATTTGCGGCGGAGCATACGGAGCTCGAGGATCAACTGCATCACGAGGCGCTCGATTTCGTCGGCGGTATCGCGATAGGCCTGTTCCTTGAGGCCCATGGGGTCTTTCACTTTCCAGTCGCGGACCGGGGCGCGGAGTTCGGGCGGAAGAGTGCGGCCACTGAGGTTGACGACCAGATCGAAGGGATCGCCCTGATGGTCGCTGACGGGCTTGGGGAGAACGTCGCCGAGGTCGATGTTGCGCTCCGACATGATCTTGCGAGTCATCGGCATGATGTTGGTGGCAGGGTTCAGTCCGGCGCTTTTGGGGATGAGGACATCGCTGCCATAGCAGCGGGCGAAGCCTTCGGCCATCTGGCTGCGGATGGCGTTGCCGATGCATACGAACAAGACGCGGAAAGGACGTTCCATGCGGCTGGGTTATCCTTGGGTCACCTTAGCAAGGAAGCGGCGGTGAATGGAAGCATCGGCGGTAAGTTCGGGATGGAAGGTGGCGATGAGGTGGCGGCCGTGCTCGACGAGGACCGGGTCGTCTCCGTACCTGGCAAGCACTTTCACGCCGTCGCCCATGCGGCGGATGATGGGGGCTCGGATGAAGACCGCTTCGAGGCTTTCGGGGAGACCGGAAGCGGGTTCGGGATGCAGGGTGACGATGCGGCTGTCGATTTGACGGCCGTAGGCATTGCGCTCGACGGTGAGATCGACGAGGGCGAGCGAGTGCTGCTTTGGTGAAAGCACTTCGTTGGCGAGGAGGATGGCTCCGGCGCAGGTGCCGAAGATGGGTTTCGATTGGCCGAAGGCAGTGAGCGGCTCCAGGAGGTTTTCCGCATCGATCAATTTGAGCATGGTGGTGCTCTCGCCGCCGGGGATGACGAGTCCGTCGACTGCGTCAAGCCCGGCGGCGGTGCGAACTTCCACGGCTTCGGCCCCGGCGCGTTCGAGCGCGGTGCGATGCGCTTCGAAATCGCCTTGGAGAGCGAGGACTCCGATCTTTGGCATGCTACCAGCCACGAGTCTGCATCAGCTCCGATTCCGGAAGCTTGGAGATCTCCAGCCCGGCCATTCCGAGCCCCAACTCCTCGCTTGCTTCCAACAGCTTCACCGGATCTTTGTAATAGGTTGCCGCCTTCACGATTGCCTTGGCGAAAGCTTCGGGATTGCTCGATTTAAAGATGCCGCTTCCAACAAACACCGCTTCGGCGCCCAGATTCATCACGAGTGCTGCATCGGCAGGGGTGGCGATTCCACCGGCAGAGAAATTCGGCACCGGCAGCTTGCCGTGTTCGGCAACATACTCAACCAGTTCGAGCGGCGCCTGCAGCTTCTTTGCTTCGGCCACCAACTCTTCTCTCCCCAGCACGGTGAGTTGCTTCATCTCTTTGACGATGGTGCGAATGTGACGGACCGCTTCGACGATGTTGCCCGAGCCGGCCTCGCCCTTGGTGCGGATCATCGCGGCGCCTTCGGCAATGCGGCGGAGTGCCTCGCCCAGGTTGCGCGCGCCACAGACGAAAGGCGTCTTGAAGCCGCGCTTGTCGATGTGGTGCTCTTCATCGGCGGGGGTGAGCACTTCGCTCTCGTCGATGTAGTCGACCTTTAGCGCCTCCAGCACCTGTGCCTCCATGAAATGCCCGATGCGCGCCTTGGCCATCACCGGAATGGAGACCGTGTGCATAATCTCGCGAATCGTCCCGATGGGAGACATGCGAGCCACGCCGCCTTCCTTGCGGATATCGGACGGGACGCGCTCGAGGGCCATGACGGCGGTTGCGCCGGCTTTTTCGGCGATGACGGCCTGTTCGGCATTGGTGACGTCCATGATCACGCCGCCTTTGAGCATTTCGGCGAGACCGGACTTGAGACGGAACGCTTCATCGAGGAAACGCATAGTGTGTTACTCCCTCCAAAAGAGAAAATTCTGTTGTTCAGACCAAAGCGGGCATGGGCGCGGCGCGGCGATGGGCACGCACCCGCTCCAGTTCGGTACGGAAGATCGAGCCGAGTTGGGCCACGCCTTCGTGGATACGGGCGGGGGACAATCCGGCAAAAGACAAACGAAGCGCACCGGGTTCGGTGCGGGAGACGGCGAAATATTTTCCAGGCAGGTAGTTGACGTTGGCGGCTTCGGCGCGCGGCAGGAGTTCGGCGGAATCGAGGGGTTCGGGGAGGCGGACCCAGAGGTTCATGCCACCCTGGGGATGAGTCCAACGGCTAGCGGGAGGCAGATGGCGTTTGCAGGCGGAGAGGACGGCGGCGAGGCGTTCGGCGCCGGCGGCGAGGATTTTCCTGCGATGCTCGGCGAGACGGCCGGATTCGGCGAAGCGGAACATAACGGCCTGGGAGAGCTGGTCGCTGTGAAGGTCGCACCACTGCTTGGCTTCCTGGAGCCGGCTGATGAGCTGGTGCGGGGCGATGACCCATCCGACGCGGAGGCCGGGAAAAGCCACTTTGGAGAAGCTGCCGAGGGAGACGACGTCGCCATCGGGATCGAGTTGTTTGAGGGAGGGCAGGGGCTCGCCTTCATAGCGCAGCAGGCCGTAGATGTCGTTTTCGATGAGGATGACGCCTGCTTCGCGGACCAATTGAAGAATGGCCTGGCGCGTGGCGAGCGGCATGGTGGCGCCGGTGGGGTTCTGGAAGTTGGGGGTGACGATGAGGAAGCGCGGGCGGTCGCGTTCGAGGACGGCGCGGAGGGCGGAGGGCTCGATGCCGTTGGGGCCGACGGGGACACCGACGAGGCGCGCGCCGGCGGATTGGAACATGCCGCGGAGGCCGGGATAGACGGGGTCTTCGAGGGCAACGGCGTCACCGGGCCGGATGAGCACGCGCTGCAGGAGATCGAGAGCTTGCTGGCAACCGCTGGTGATGAGGATGTCGTCGGAATCGGAGGCGGAGCCGGTGGCGCGAGCTTCCTCAATGAGGTAAGCGCGGAGCGGGGGATAACCGGAAGGCGAGCCGAGTTGGAGGATGGAGGCGGCGTCGCGGCTGTGGATGACCTCTTCACAGGTGGCGCGGAACTCTTCCATAGGGAACAGTTCGCCGGCGGGGCGCGAGGAGGCGAAGCTGATGCCATCGGCGGGCATGGAGAGATGCGGGAGGGATTCGGTGGAGGGATGAAGGTCGGTCCAGGCGGCGCGGGGCTGGGGGAGCGGCTCTCCTTCGACGAAACTTCCGCGGCCGACGTGGCCCTTCATGAGGCCTTCGTTTTCGAGCAATTCGTAGGCGGCGGCGACCGTGGCTCGGTTTAAGCCAAGTAGGCCAGCCAATTCGCGAGTGGCGGGGAGGCGCTCGCCGCGGGATATGCGTCCGGACTGAATGTGCAATCGTAGCTGATCGTACAACTGGCGGTACAGCGGGACATCCGAACTGGCTTCCAACCGAATTGGCGGCAGCATCCTGGTGGACTTCAGGCTATCACGATTGGACTGGTCCAAGCAAGCCAATTGGGGACAAGACCGCCTCCCTTACGGCCGCGGCTCAGAAACGGCTGGAGCAGGGGGTGATTAGGTGGAACCGCTGAGGGCCGCATTCTGCTATCATTTGAAGTTCTTCCCCATATGACCACTGCGGATGTAAGCGAAATTGTCTGTGCCCATAGCCCGGACTCCGATGATGCGTTCATGTTTTACGGGCTAGCCACGAAGAAGATTCGCTCGCGGCTGGTGACGTTGAAGCATGTCCTGGAGGACATTGAATCTCTGAACCGGAAGGCGATGGAAGGCGTGTACGAGATGACTGCCATCTCCTACCATGCTTATCCCTACGTATCCGATAAATATGTTTTGACGGCCGCCGGATCGAGCATTGGAGACGGCTACGGACCGCTGCTGGCGGCGATGCGTCCGATGGCTCCGGAAGAGATTAAGGGTAAGCGGATCGGCATTCCCGGGACGATGACCTCGGCGTATCTGACACTGAAGCTGTTTGAGCCGGATTTCGAGACGGTGGTGATTCCCTTCGACAAAATCCTGGATGCGGTGAAGGAACACAGCGTCGATTTGGGGTTGGTGATTCACGAAGGGCAGTTGACGTATTCGAAGGAAGGCTTCCACAACGTGCTCGATTTAGGGCGTTGGTGGAAGACGAAGTACAACCTGCCGCTGCCGTTGGGCGCGAATGCGATTCTGCGGTCGCTGGCGCCGGATGTAAAGTCGGAATGCTGCCGGTTGTTGAGCGAGAGCATCAAGTATGCGCTCGATAATAGCGAGGAAGCGATCAACTACGCGCTGCAGTTTGCCAGGGACATGGATGTCGCCATGGCGCAGAAGTTTGTCGGCATGTATGTGAACCACTACACGGTGGATTGCGGCGACCAAGTGCCGGTGGCGGCGCAGAAGTTGCTGGATATGGGTTACGAGGCAGGCATCGTGACCAAGCAAGTGAAACTGGAGTTCGTGCGGTAAGCGTCTAATTAAAGATGCGGCTTGTCACTATTCTCGTCGCCGCGGCTTCGTTGCTGCCAGCATGGCAGGAAGCCAGCGTAAAGGAACGGGTCAAGGGCGTACGCGATATCGCCAAACAGGGTCCGGGGGCGATTCCGCGCATTGAGCCTTACCTGGAGGATCGCGATTCGGAAGTGCGATGGGAGGCGGTGAAGGCGATTGCGGAACTGGGCACGCAGCGCTCGCTGGATCCACTGCTGAAGGCGATGAAGGATACCGAGGCTGGTATTCAGACGCGCGCCGTCGATGGGATTATCAACTTCTACATTCCGGGCTATCTGAAGACAGGCTTGAGTGGGTCTTTGAAGCGGGCGACATCGTCGTTGAAAAGCCGTTTCACGGATACGAATACAACGATCATTGAGCCGTTTGTGACGGTGAAGCCGGAGGTGATCACGGCGCTGGGTAAACTGGTGCGCGAGGGCACGGATATGGACTCGCGGGCCAATGCGGCGCGGGCGATCGGGATCCTGCGCGGGCGGGCGGCGTTGAACGATTTGTATGAAGCGCTGCGGTCGAAGAACAGCCTGTTGATGTACGAGTCGCTGATTGCGATCCAGAAGATCCGGGATCTTGAGTCGGGGCCGAAGATTCAATTTGTGCTGCGGGACCTGCATGATTCGGTGCAAATCGCGGCGATTGAGACCACGGGCATTTTGCGCAACAAGGCGGCGATTCCGGATTTGCGGGAACTGGTGGAGCGGGCGCGGAACGTGAAAGTGCAGCGCGCGGTAATCACGGCGCTGGCGATGATGCCGGATGAACAGAACCGGCCGCTGTTTCTGAAGTATTTTGAGCAGAAGGACGACGGGTTGCGGGCGGCGGCGGCGGAAGGCTTGGGGCGGCTGAAGAACATGGCGGATGTGCCGCTGATTGAGCGGGCGTTTGAGTCGGAGACGAAGATGAGCGTGCGGCTGTCGCTGGCGTTCGCGATGGTGATGCTGGGGCGGACGGAGTTATCGGAATTCAGCCCGCTGCAGTACCTGGTGAATACGCTGAACTCGCGGTCTTATCAGGATTCGGCGGAACCGCTGCTGGTGGAGGCTGCGCGCGATGCCGCGGTGCGGAAGGCGCTGTATCCGGCGATCCGGCAGTTGCAATCGACGAAGGAAGAAAAGATCCGGCTGGCGCGAGTGTTCGGGCAGACAGGGGACAAAGAGACTCTAGCTGTGGTGGAGACTTTGAAGGAAGATACGGATGCGGAAGTAGCGGCGGAAGGAAGCAAGGCAGCCCGGAACATTGCGGCCAGACTGCCCTGAAATCCAAATGGGGAAGGGAAGAGTTACTTCGCCTTCTTTTGCTTCTGCTGACCGACGCGGATTTTGAACTGTTTGTTCTGCGCTTCTTGCCACGCTTTCCAGTCGAACCGCTTGGTAGCTTCCGCAACATAGGCGTCCTGATCGGCGCCCTTGGGCAGGACAGCCATGATAGTCGCCCATGCACCACTATCCGGATTCTGGATCCGGAACCGCTTTACGTTGGGAATAGCCATAACCTTTCCAGGTTACCAAATTCCAGGTGATTGCCGCGCGAGTGGGGGTGTTGCTATGGTCAGAAACGATGGAATCACATAGCAATTCGCACCGGCGCGCGGTGCGTGTGAAGCGCGTGGATGAATGCCGGAATCTGGAGGAGATGTTTCTGCACAGCCTGCCGGCGTTCGGCGGGGGGTATTTGCGGCGCATCTATACCTTGCTGGATGCGGCGATCGGGATGGATTGTCCGTTGACGGTGTCGATTTCGGGGCCGGTGACGGTGTCGGGGCAGCATCAGACGTGGCTGATTCCGTTTCTTGAGACCGGGTGGGTGGCGTATCTGAGCACGACGGACGCGGTGTGCTATCACGACGGGCACCGTTCGCTGCGGCATCACACGAAGGATCCGATTTTCGAAGTGCCGATTTTCGGCGATGACGGGGCGCTGCGGGACGAGGGCACGATTCGCGTCACGGACATGGCGTTCGCCGAGCAAGTGCTGCTGGACCAGGATGCGTACCTGTCGGAGATTCTGCGGCGGCCGGAGTTCCAGAAGAAGATGACCGGAACGGAGATGCGTTATCTGCTGGGGCGCTATTACGGCGAGCAGGAGAAGGCGCTGGGCGTGGATGGGGGCTTGTTGGCGAAGTGCTATGAGCGGGCGATTCCGGTGCTGGTGGGTGCTCCGGCGGATGGCAGCGTGTTTCTGAATTCGATGAAGCTGTGGGCGATGAAGAATGCGGGGCTGATTACGGATTATGCGTTCGAGCTTGACTTGCACGCTGAGGTGTTTGAGGCGTGCGCGTATCACCGGTGGGGATTGTTCGATCATCCGGTGGGGAAACTGGGGACGCTGATTCTGGGCGGCGGAGTGCCGAAGAATTACAATCTGCAGCCGGAGCCGGCGCTGGGGCAGGTGCTGGGGTTGCCGGATATTCGCGGGTATCACTTTGATGTGCAGATTGTGACGGCTCCGGTGACGGATGGGTCATTGTCGTCTTGCCCGCCGGCGGAGGCGGTGACCTGGGGCAAGGTGGATAAGGACAGCTATCAGAAGACGACGGAGAGCATGCAGGCCGACTACAGCATGGTGATGCCGTTTCTGATCAAGGCGCTGCTGGATAAACGGGCGCGATTTGCGGCGTTGCGGGAGGAGATTGGGGAAGAGACGCTGTATGCGCGGCATCCGGAGGCGCGGGGGTATTTGCGGGATTCGGCTGGATACCGGCTGTACGAGAAGCGCGATTCGCTGTGCGGGAAATTGATGGGGGATGTGGCGGCGAACGGGGAGTGGTTGCTGAAGTCGATTCAGAGCGCCTAGCGAGTGATCACGCGGTGGGTTTCGTAGAATACGTCGAGGGTCATGGTGGCGCTGGAGGTTGCGCGGACGAGGACCTGATAGCTGGTTGGCAGTTTGCCGCCGAGGCGTTGGATGAGGGCTTCCATTTCGTGAGGCGAACTCCAAAACTCGGCCGCGGCCTGGGCGCCGGCGGAGTTCGTGCCTGTGAGGACGACGGTGCGCCGTTCCCCGGCTGGTGATCCTTCGCTTGGCATGACGCTGATGAGGCCGAACACTTCGACGGCGTAATCGTTGTCTCCGTATTTGGGAAGGAACCATTTGTTGGCGACGGAGCGGTCGAGGACCGCGTATTCGCGCAACCCGGGGTGGAACTCGACGGTGAGCGGGAGCTTCTCCAGAAGTTTGGCGGCGACGCGGCTGTATTCGGGCCTGCCGAGGATGAGGGCGTTGCGATTGCGGAGCAGCGGCTCAAAACCGACTCTGGCGGGGAGCACTTCCCATGGCACGCCGGACCGCTCCAGCACGCGGCCGACGATGGACATGGAGAGGGCGTCGCCCCAGAGTGGGGCATTGGGGGTGGGGCGCACATACAACTTGTCGGCGGGCGGCAGTTGGGGGAAATGACGGTACCAGCGCTGCAAGTCCTCCTGTTCGATGCGCGGGCGTTCGTCGGGCATGCGGGTGTCGTTGGGGCGGACGAATAAATGAAGGGGCGCGGAGATGTGGACCAGTGTGACCTCAGGCCCACGCAGTAACGGACCCCAGGCTTTGCGCAAGGCGTCATCGACGCGCGCGCCGGGGCCGGGTCTCGCGATCCACCAGAGGAGGGAGGCGATGGCTAGACCGGCGAGGAAGGGCGCGAGCCACGGGAGCCGTTTCTTGCGAGGGCTGGGGGGCGAGCCGGGCTTCGGCGGTGTCGCGGCGATGGGTTCCTCTGGCTCTGCCTCGGATGTGACGTAAGTGGGAGCGTACTGCCCGCGAGGAATGTCGATCCGGATGCGCGCGGTGGGGTTCTCATGGAGGTAATACTCGTCGAGTTTCCGGCGGAGTGCGAAAGCGCGGTTCCGGACGATGGCATCCTCGGCGGGGGAGTATCCGGCAGGGCGGCCGAGGACATCCACCCCGATCACATATTCGCTGAGGGTTTCGGCGCGGCCCTCGATCTCGCGTTCGCAGACGTAGGCGAGGAATGCCTTCAACTGGGGGCTACGATCGAAGGTGCGGCTGGCGAGAACTGCATCGAGAGCCTCCTGTTTCTGCTCGCGGGTGCCGCTGACAACCATGTCCCCCCGATCATACCAAGGGGTTCATGTTTGAACAAGTTACGTGCAGGTTTGGTGTGTAGTTGGGACGGACAGAGCCTTCTCAAGCGGGCACGGCTGGCCATAGAATCGATCCCAACATGCGAGTTCCACGTCTCCTACTCTGCACACTGCTTACCACCTCCGCCTGCATGGCGCAATCGGCCACCGGCGAACTCACGGGAACGGTGACCGACGAGCAAAGCTCCCCAATTGCAACCACGAAAGTCGCGCTGCGCAACACGGCCACGGGTGAGGCACGCGAAGTTACTACGGACACCTCCGGCGCTTATATCTTGAGCCAGCTTGTGCCTGGTGAATACCAACTGACGGCAGAGATGCAAGGGTTCCGCCGGTTCGTGCGGAATGGCGTCACGATCCAGGTGGGACAGCGGGCGCGTGTCGATATCCAACTCAGTCTGGGGGCCGTTACCGAGTCGATCGAAGTGACGGCGGAGACTCCGCTGCTGGACACGAGCGAGGCTTCACTCGGGCAGGCGATTGAGAATCGCAAGATTCTGGAACTGCCGTTGAATGGACGTAATGTGGTGGGATTGGCGGCACTGGTGACGGGCGTGGTGCCGGGCACGAGTTTCGGCATTGGCGTGCCGGACGGGCGCGCGGCGTTGATTCAGGCGGCGACGGCGAACCTGGTGGTGAACGGCGGGATGAGCGCGCATAACGATGTGCTGGTGGACGGGGTTCCGCTGTCGCTCTGCTGCCAGAACCAGATCGCGTTCATTCCTTCGATTGACGCGACGCAGGAGTTCCGCGTGCGGACGAATTTGTATGATGCGGAATACGGGCGTACCAGCGGCGGTGTCATTACCTATGCGACACGTGGCGGGTCGAATGAACTGCATGGGAGCGTGTTCGAGTTTCTGCGCAACCGAAATCTGGATGCGAACAACTTCTTCAGCAACAGGGCAGGGATCGCGCGGGGGCATTTCGTGTACAACCAGTTCGGCGGGCGTGTGGGCGGGCGGATCGTGCGCGATAAAACTTTTTGGTTCGCGAATTATGAGGGGATTGAGAACCGGCGCGGGGCGTTTCTGTCTGGCATTACGCCTACTGCGGAAGAGAAGACCGGCCAGTTCGCGCAGAACATTTTTGATCCACTTGGGGCGGCGCAATCGGGCACGACATTTACGCGCACTCCGTTTCCGGGCAATCGCATTCCGGCGAGCCGCCTGGATCCGGTAGCGGTGAAGCTGAGCCCGCTGTGGCCTGCACCGAATACGAGCGGGACGAACAACTTCATCAGCAATGCTTCGGCTACGGACAAGGAGAAGCAACTAACGGGACGCATTGATCATCTGTTTTCTCCGACGCATCGCTTCTTTGGCCGGCACTCATATAATCACAACGATGGGTTGCTGCCGGACTGGTTCGGGAACATCGCCTCGCCCGGAGTTTTCGCGCAGCAGATCCGCAATCAGAACGGAGTGTTGGACGATACTTTGACGTTGTCGTCGACGCGGCTGGTGAACATCCGGTATGGGTTCACGCGGCAGAGCAACGTGCGCGAGCCAAGGAGCACGGGGACGGATCTGACGACATACGGGTGGCCCGCGGCCTTTTCCGCCGCACGTCAGGATACATCGCTCCCGCGCATCACACCGGCTGGTTATTTTGCACTGAGTTCGAATCATCTATTTGAGCGCATCGCGGAAGTGCATGCACTGGCGGGGACCGTGCATGAAGTCCGGGGGCGGCATTCGCTGAAGTTCGGCACGGACTGGCGCGTGTATCGGGCGAATTGGGTGAACAATGGGACCGCTGCCGGGCAGTTCGCGTTCAACACTGGCTTCACGCGCGGGCCCAATGCGCAAACCGGTGGAGGGGGGAATTCGTTCGCCAGTTTCCTGCTGGGCAATCCGGCGAGCGGCAACATCATTATCCTGGAGCCCTCGGCATCGCCGCAGCTTTATCACGGCCTGTTCCTGCAGGATGATATTCGCGTGAACAGCCGGCTGACGATCAACGCGGGCGTGCGCTGGGATGTGGAGACGCCGCGGTGGGAGCGATACAACCGGTTGAGCTACTTCAACCCCGCTGTGGCATCGCCGCTGGCTGGTCCGGCGGGCATCGCCAACCTGCGCGGAGGGCTGGAATTCGTGGGTGTCAACGGGCACCCGCGCAAGCAGCAGGATATTGATTGGAACAACATCGGTCCGCGGTTTGGGCTTGCTTATTCGATCACGCGCAAACTGGCGCTGCGCGCGGGGTATGGAATCACTTATCTGCCCACCACCAGCCGGTATGTGAACAACTCCAATCAGGGCTTTGCGGCCACGACGACATTCTTCAGTTCGGTGGACGGGATCAATCCCGTGGGTGTGCTGCGCGATCCGTTTCCGACCGGAGTGTTGCCGCCACCAGGAGCGAGTGGCGGGCTGGCGACGAGCATTGGGGAAAGCTTCGGGACGCTGCTGCGTCATGATCCGATTGGGTACAGCCAGCAGTGGAGCAGCAACTTCCAGTACGAGCTGATGCCCAACCTGTTAATTGATGCGGCTTACGCGGGGAGCAAAGGCACGTCGCTGCCGGTGACATTGGCGATGAACCAGATTGACTCCAGCTATCTCTCGCAAGGGGCAACGCTGCTGCAGCAGGTGGCCAATCCGTTCCGTACGTTTTCGAGCCCTGGGCCGCTGACTTCGGCCACCACGACCCGGCTCCAGATGCTGCGCCCGTTTCCGCAGTTTATTGGGCTCACGAATAACCAGGCTGGAGTGGGGATGTCGACGTACCACTCGTTCCAGTTGAAGGTGAATAAGCGGCTGAGCCGGGGCTTCAGCATACTGGGCAGCTACACCACGGGCAAGCTGCTTACCGACACCGTGCCATCGCTGGTGAGTTTTCTCGATCCGGCGCCGGGGTTCCAGGATGCGTACAACCGCAAGCTGGACCGTGCTGTGGCGACGCAGGATGTGGCGCAGCGGCTGGTGATCAGCTATGTATGGGAGGTGCCGGTGATGCGTGGAGATCATCCGCGCGTGCTGAAGGCGGCGCTGGGCGGATGGCAATTGAATGGGATCACGACGTTCATGTCGGGTCAGCCTTTGGTGCTGACTAATGCGGTTCCCACGACGTCTGGGGCGACGCGGCCGAATAATAACGGGACGAGCGCGAAGAAGACGGGGCGTGTGCATGACCGGCTGACGGCGTACTTCAATACGGCTGTGTTTTCCGCGCCTGGGCCGTTCGAGTTCGGGTCGGCGCCGCGCACGCTGCCGGATGTGCGCAGCGATGGGTTACGGAATTTCGATTTGTCGTTGTTTAAGAATTTTGTTGTGTGGGAGGGGGCGACATTGCAGTTGCGTGGGGAGTTCTTTAATGTGTTCAATACGGTGCGGTTTGATGCTCCTTCGGGGGCGTTTGGGAATGCTCCGTTCGGTAGTATTAATGCGCAGGAGAATCTGCCGCGGAATGTGCAGGTGGCTTTGCGGTTCAGCTTCTGATTGCGCGGGAAGATTTTAGCCACAGATGGACACGGATGGACACAGATTTATGACTCGGCGGGGTTTTCTTGCTGTTACGATGGCTGCGGCTGCCTCTAAGCGGAATGTGCTTTTTATTGCGGTGGATGATTTGCGGCCGCAACTGGGGTGTTATGGGGACCGGTTTGCTCGTACGCCGCATATTGATTCGATTGCGGCCCGGGGTGTGGTCTTTGATCGGGCCTATTGCCAGCAGGCTCTGTGCGGTCCGTCGCGGGCGTCACTGCTGACGGGGCTGCGGCCGGATACGATCGGCGTGCACGATTTGAGTACGCCGTTTCGGCGGGCACGCCCGAATGCGGTGACGCTGCCGCAACTGTTTCTTCAGAATGGCTATCACACGGAGAATATCGGGAAGATTTTTCATGGCGAAACGGTGATGAATGACCGGGGGAGTTGGTCTGTGCCGGAACGGCTGCACATGGTGACGAAGCGCCAACAGTATGCGCTGGCGGCGAATCAGCCGGCCGAGGATTGGGTCAAGACCGTGGCCACGGAACGGGCCGATGTTGCGGATAACGCCTATATCGACGGTCGAGTGGCGGATGACGCGGTGGCAACGCTGGAGCGCGTTGCAAAGGGGCCGTTCTTTTTGGGGGTCGGGATCACGAAACCGCATCTGCCGTTCACGGCGCCTTCGAAATATTGGGATTTGTTTGACCGGCGGGAGTTGCCGCTTGCGGCGAATCCCGATCCGGCGCGGAATGCGGCTGGGTTTGCCATTCCCTCTTACAGCGAGTTGCGCAGCTATGCCGATTTTCCGAAAGAGGGGCCGATTTCCGAGGCTAAGATGCGGGAGGCGATGCACGGTTACTACGCGGCTACGGCGTTTGCGGACGCCTGTATTGGCCGGGTGTTGGATGCGCTTGGCAAATTGGGGCTGGCGGGGAATACGGTGATCGCGCTGTGGGGCGATCATGGGTGGCACCTGGGCGAGCATGGGCATTGGGGCAAGTCGACGAACTTCGAGACGGCGACGCGCGCTCCGCTGATTGTGTCGGCGCCTGGGGTGGGGCGAGCCGGGAAGCACACGCGGCGGCTGGTGGAATTTGTCGATATTTATCCGGCGCTGGCGGAACTGTGTGGGTTGAAGGCGCCGGCGGAGTTGGAAGGGGAAAGCTTCGTACCGCTACTGCGGGAACCGGAGAAGCGCGTGTGGAAGAAGGCTGCTTTCAGCCAGTATCCACGGCCCGCGCAGAAGACGAAGGCCCAATCCACGGACAGTATTCTCAAGGCTGGTGTGATGGGTTATACGATGCGAACGGAAGATCTGCGCTATACGGAATGGCGGCAGGAAGGGCGCGTGCTGGAAACGGAACTATACGATCATCGCCGCGATCCTCAGGAAACCGAGAACGTCGCCGCAGTCCCTTCTTACAGGAACGAATTGAACGCAATGACAAAACAGATGCAAGCCGGATGGCAAGGAGCCCGCCATGCTCGTTGAACTCGCACTGCTGACCGCGCAACTGGCCGCGCAACACGACCCCGCGAAGCTGCTGGCCGATGAATCGCTGCTGAAGGCTCCGAAGAGCCTGGCGGTTGTGCCGTCGAAGACCAGCGTGGTTTACAGAGCGGAGGCGGGAGCGTGGCAGTTCAATTTGCACTCCTATATCGCCCACTATGACGGTAAGTTCTGGGCGCTGTGGTCTTCGGGGCAAGTGGATGAAGACAGCTCGAGTCAGTTGATCCGGTACTCAACGAGCGCGGATGGCCATACGTGGTCCACACCGCGGCCGGTGGCCGATGATCCGGATGGCCCGCAAGGCCCGAAGCGTTGGATTGCGCGCGGGATCTATGTGTCGAACGGCAAGCTGCAGGCGCTGCTGGCAGGGTTGGAGGGGCCGCGCGATACTCCCGAAGGCCGCGAGAGCTGGCACGCATTGCAGTTGCATCGCTTCGAGTGGAACGGTACGGCATGGGTGGACCAGGGTGTTCTTATCGAGAACTGCATGAACAACTATCCGCCGCGGTCTTACGGCGGGCCTTTGGTAATGACTTGCCGGGACAGCTACGCGAGGATGTTTACGGCCCGGGAAGAGGGTGGGCGCTGGGTGGTGACCAGACTTCCAGGGGAGCCGCCCGGCGATCGGATGAGCGAGCCCAGTGAGTACATGGATGCCGATGGCGTGGTGCACATGATCTTTCGGGACGCCAATCGTTCCAAGTTTCTTTACCATTCCATCAGCAGGGACGCGGGGCGGAGTTGGACGGCGCCGGTGCGCACGAATTTTCCCGATGCGACGAGCAAGAATATCGGCGGGAAGCTGAGCACGGGGTGGTATTACCTGATCAACAATCCGAGCCAGACGGGCCGTGATCCCTTGGGGATTGCATTCAGCCGGGATGGGTGGAGCTTTGAACGCCCCGCGGCTCTGCGGATGAACGCGCCGAAGCAACGCCATCCGGGGCGGGCGAAGGGGCCCAACAGTTTCCAATATCCGCATGCGATTGAGCAAGGCGGGTCGCTGTGGGTGATCTACTCGACGAACAAAGAGGACATCGAGATTTCGGAGTACAAGCTGGATGACTTTCAGTTGCCTGCGGTGCACACGGCTGCTCATCTTCTGGCGCGGGATGGGTTGCTCGGCGACTTGGGGAAGATTCCCGATGCTCCGGCGAAGCACTCGACTGTGTTCCGCGGCGTGGAGAAGGTTTCGGGATTCAATCTGCATTCCTACATTGCGCATCACGATGGGCGCTTTTGGGCGATGTGGTCGTCGTCCGGAGTGGGCGAAGAGGATCCGGATCAGAAGGTGCTTTACTCGACGTCTCGCGATGGCCACCGTTGGTCGAAGCCGGAGATTCTGGCGGCGGACCCTGATGGGCCGAACGGGCCGGCGCGGTGGATCGCGCGAGGGATTTACGTGGACGGAGGCAAGTTGACGGCGCTTGCCGCTTACATCGAGAGCGCGGACTACGGGAAACGCGGGAAGGAGGAAGTGTGGAAGAAGCTCAGCCTGCGGCGCTTCGAATGGAGTGGAGGGAAGTGGGAGGCTCGGGGAGTGTATGCCGAGAACTGCATGAACAATTTTCCGCCGGAGAGATTGAACGGGCTGCTTTCGCTGGTGTGCCGCGATAGCAACATGCAGGTGAGCATGGCGCTGGCCGATGCTCCGGGGCAATGGAAGCACACTGCGATCGCCTCTGAGCCTCCTTACGACAAGATGGACGAGCCTACCTACTATGCCACTCAGAATGGCGAGGTTCATATGATAGTACGGGACAACACGCGGTCGCGTGTGCTGTTGCGCACCATCAGCACGGATTACGGGCGTACGTGGTCGAAGCCGGTGCGGACGAACTATCCTGACGCCACTTCGAAGAATTTTCCGGGGCGCTTATCGAAGGGCGGGTATTTCCTGATTAATAATCCGAATCCGGGAGGGCGGGATCCGCTGGCGGTGTCGTTCAGCCGCGATGGGTGGAGCTTTGATCGTCCGTTGGTGATCCGGCGGAATCTGCCGGCGCGGCGGTTTGCCGGGCGGGCCAAGGGGAGTGGGTCGGCTCAGTATCCACATGCGATTGAACATGGCGGGTCGCTTTGGGTGATCTATTCGACGAATAAGGAAGACATCGATATTGCCGAGATTCCGCTGGCTAAGATTGGAGCCGCGAAACGATGATGGGGCTACTCGCGGCGGGATCGTTCAGCCTTCCCAGGCTGAACCGCGACCGGCCTGGAGGCCCGTCGCCACTTTGGTTGCTTGTGCTTCTTGGCAGTACGCTGGCGGCGGCGGATTTCGACATTGTGGTTTATGGAGGCACTCCGGGAGGTGTGGCCGCTGCAATTGCGGGGGCGCGCCAAGGACGGAGCGTGGCGTTGATTGAATACCACAAGCACATTGGGGGCATGACCACGAGCGGGCTTGGGAAATCCGACATCGAGACGCGGGAGGCCATTGGCGGGCTTTTTCGTGAGTTTACCTCGAAGGTGCGGGCTTACTATGCGGAGCGCTATGGCCCCACGCACGAGAACGTGAAGCTCTCGCGCGATGGGTATTACTTCGAGCCTTCTGTTGCCCAGCGCGTTCTGGACCGGATGGTTTCTGACGAGAGCAAGATTCGTCTGTTTACGAATCATCGTCTGGAGGAAGTGATCCGCCAGGGGAACCGGGTGACGGGAATCCGGGTGCGGAACAGAGGCACGAGCGAAATGCTCGAGTTTCGTGGGCGCGTGTTCATCGATGGGAGCTACGAAGGCGATCTCCTGGCGTATGCCGGGGCGCGTTACCGGCTAGGCCGAGAAAGCAGGGCTGAGTTCAACGAACTGCATGCGGGCGTGGTCTATCAGGACTACGAGACGCGAACGTTTTTGAGCGGCAGCACGGGCGAAGGCGATAAGCGGATCACGGCGTACACGTACCGGCTTTGCCTCACCACGGATGCGGCGAACAGCCGCGTGCTCACAGGGCCTCCACCGGAGTACGACCGCACGCGTTACCTCGGCTATGTCGACGATTGGAAGGCGGGGCGCATGGGGCCGCCGAAGGTTCACAAGGAGGGAGTCGGGTACTTCGCTCCTACGTTCAACACGGCGGTACGGGCGATCTCGATTGCGGAGATTCCCAATGGCAAGGTGGACGTGAATATGAACCCGCGTCCGCTTGGCTTCGTCTTCGCGGAAGAGAACTACGGCTATCCGGAAGGGACGTGGGAAGAGCGGGAACGGATAGCGATGCGGATTCGGAATCTGACTTTGGGGCTGCTCTATTTTCTGCAGAACGACGAGGCGATTCCGGCTGAGCACCGGGCGATTGCGCGCCGGTACCATCTGGCGAAGGACGAATTTGCGGACAACGATAATTTCCCGTTTCAGCTCTACGTGCGCGAGGCGCGGCGTCTGGCCGGGCTTTATACGCTGACGGAGAACGATACGATCCTTGCTCCCGATTCGGGCCGAACGAGGGTACACTCTGATTCCATCGCCGCGGGCGAGTTTCCGGTGGACAGCTTTCCGGTGCGGAAGAGGGAGGCGGGCCACGATGTGGCGCTGGAAGGGTACATTTTCATGCTCGATCAACTGACGCGGCCGTATCAGATTCCTTATCGCATCATGGTTCCGGAAGTGGTGGACGGGCTATTGGTTCCGGTGGCGGCGTCAACGACGCATGTCGCGTTCTCGACGGTTCGCCTGGAGCCGACGTGGATGGCTTTGGGGCAAGCGGCTGGAGTTGCGGCGCACCTGGCGATTGCGGCGGGCACCGAACCTCGGGGTGTGGACATCGACAGGTTGCAGAGGGCGATCCTGGAACGCAACCAGGTCATCACGTTCTTCCGGGACATCGATTCGAAGGACCCGCACTACGCAGCGCTGCAGTATTTCGGCACAAAGGGCTTTTTCTCCGACTATCAGGCGAGGAGCAAGGATCCTGTCGATCCGGAAACCGCGCGCCGGTGGTGGCGCATCGCGACTAAATCGGAGCCGCCATCGGGGCCTGTGGAGCAGTGGTTTTCGAAGCCGGTGCGGACGCGGGGCGAGTTATGCGGTGCGCTGTACCGGCGGATAGGGGAACGATAGCAACATTCTCTGACGGGTTTCGCCGCGGATTCCGCTTGTAGTAGCAGGGGGATGCCGCCGTATGCTTGTGATTCGTCAACCGCAGTTGGAAGCGTTTCGGGAACAACCCCGAATTCTGTTCGAACGGGAGATGGCGGGCTACCTGCGGGAATACCTTCCGTTCGAGGCGAGTCACGCCGATGTGGATGGGTGGGTGCGGAACGGGTTGCGGCAAGCCGGGTTGTATGGCTTCACAAGCTGGCGCGATTCGGCGCAGTACCTGGCGCTGATGGCGATGCTGGGAGCGGGTTTTTTGGAAGATCCGGCAATGCCATGGGCGCGGGCGATTGTGAGCGATGGGAGCAAGGAGCCTCCGGAGCGGATGGGGCTGCTGTTCGATCGCGCGGTGGAGTATCTGGAGGCGACGTGCGGTCCGCGAGGGGTGTGGTTTGACCGGGCGCTGGCGCGGTTGCTGCGTTTGGATCTGAATGCGGTGGAAGACGCACACCAGCGGGCGGTGGCGGGACGTATCGGCGAAGAACTGACGCGGCTCTATCCGCAGAAGGCAACGGCGATTGGCGGCCGGGCGTTGCGGGATTTGGTGCGCATGAGCGGCGAGATGGCGGCGAGCCGGCGGGAATGGCTGTTTCGCGCGGCTTGCATGTTACTGCTTGGCGCCGGATTCGCCCGGGATTCCTGTTTTCCGTGGGCTGCGTCTGGCGTAGGGTTCGACCAGATGTATCAGGGTTTCGCACGGTGGGGAGAGGCATATGGGCGCTAAGAATCCGAACGATGCAAAGAAGGCGCAGCAGGGCGCACAAGGCAAATCCGGAGAGGACGCTCCGGCAAAGAACCAGCCGCCGGTGAAGGAGTGCAAGAACAAGCACTGGATCGCGGTGCGGGTGGAGTTTGAGGACGCCAAGCTGGTGGAAACCGGAGTCCTCATGCGGCTGAAGTTGAACAACGGGGAGACGCGTGATATCACGCTGGACGTTGATGTACAGCCGGGGGGCAAATACAACACAACGAAGATCCTCGATTTGACCGATGTTTGCGAGGTGAGTTTTCCCGAGATGTACGATCGCGAGTGCAAGCCGAAGTAGGAGTGGAATGCGATGCCGACAGTGACGGAGGGAGATTGCATGGTAAGCCTGGCGGACAAGCTGGGCATGCAGGATTACCACACGCTGTATGACGATGCGGTCAATGCGGAGCTGAAGAAGACGCGGCCGAATCCGAATCAACTGGCGGTTGGCGATGAAGTGCAGGAGCCGAAGGACAAGGGCAAGGCATTCGATAAGGCAGTTGATAAAACGCACGTCTTTGTGGTGAAGGCGAAGAAGCTTCCGAAGTTGAGGATTGTGCTGGTGGATTCCGACGATAAGCCGCTGGCGGGGAAGGCGTGGAAGTTGACGGCTCCGAAAGCGGCGAGCGGAACGACGAAGAAGGACGGGCTGATTGAGGTAACGGATTTTCCGCCGCAGGACAAGGCGGGGACGCTGGAAGTGACCTGGCAGGTGACCAAAGCGAAGCCGGCGGCGGCGGCGCCCGCGGAGCCAGCGATTACGAAGCCTGTCTATCCGCGGCCGATTAAGGCTAGTGAGTTCACGGAAGATGCGATTCCTGCTCCGACGGCGGCGAACGATGTGATGCAGTACACGCTGAAGATCGGAAGTTTGGGGCCAATTGATCTGGACTCAGGGGTGCGGGCGCGGCTGCACAATCTGGGGTACAACGTGGCGCCCTACTCCGATGCGACTCCGACGAAGAAAGCGGTGGAGGCATTCCAGCGCGGCCGCCTGGGGCAGAAAACTCCTTCGGGAGTGATTGCCGATGTGCGCGGCAAGGTACGCGATAAGCACGACAAACCCTGATTCCCATGGCACTGAAACGGAACATTTTTGTAGCCCGCACGGCGCATGATCTGAAGCATGTGAACACGGTGCACGTGCCTGTGTTCGGCATAGTGAAGCTGTATTTGTCGGCGGGCGGCAAGAACAGCAAATCGTACCTGCTGCCGGAGGCGCCGGAGCAGAAGCAGGCATCGAGCGCGGCGGATACATTCTGCTTTGCACCGGAGGCGGAGAAGGCGAAGATCAAATACGAACTGGATGATGTTTGCGGGGTGATCACGAAGGCGAAGCTCGAATTGTTTCATCGCGCGAACAAGACGGCGATCTGGAAGCGGGACCTGAAGGATGCGGAGTTGGGGCATGGCGAGCATGAGATCGAATGGGACGGGAAGATCGACAAGGGAGCGGATTTTCCGGAGTCTTACATTACGGTGGAACATTCTCCCTACAAGCTGCGGTTGACGATTGAAGGCGAGGCCGATGCGCATAACTATTCGCCGGCGGCGTGGACGTATCTGCATGTGCTGGTGCATTCGATTGAACTCGAGAAGGGCGTGAAAGACGCGCTGAGCCGCACGTTGGACAAGGATCTGTTGGACACGTGGTCGATTCCGGCCGAGGGGAAGACGCAGAAGGTGAAGCTGATCAGCAATCTGTTCAGCGTCGGTGGAGACACGACGAATGCGACTTCGTACACCGCCTATCGGGACCTGTGGAAGAACGGGACCGAAGAAGGGCCGAACCTTCCGATTTTCGCCAAGCTGCTGGTGAAGAGCTCCGGCGGGGAAAAGAAGGACGTGCCGAAGGCGATCGGGCGGGTGCGTGTGTTGTGGGATTGGCGCGACTCGCCGGAAGACTTGTCGATGCAGTACCCGCATGCCAAGGAGTTTCTTGAGCCGGCGCTTGATTACGACAAGAATGTCACCAAGCCGAAGGGCGACAACTGCCACAAGGATCGTGGAGGGAAACGCGGCGACGACACGAAGCCGGTGTTTCCGGCGCGTGCGGGGGATCCGGACAAAGCGGCTCTGACGGCGGGCACATTTCCGTTCAAGGTGGAGGCTTGCGCGACGCGCAAATGGAGCGCGTATAGCGAAACCTGGCGCACGGGCAAGCTGATGGGAAAGACGGGGGTGAGTTTTCAGCCGTCGCATATGGCGGGCGATGCGTACCTGGTGGATGCTTACTTCGCGCACAACCGGAAACCGGACGGCAAGGACGATCTGGACACGGAAGACAACAATCAACTGCAGCATGCGGTGAAGAAATCGACGGGGATCTGGCAGATCTGGCGCGAAGTGCATATATCGCTGTATCACAAGAAGCACGCGTCGCTGCCTACGCTGAGCATTCCGACAGTTGCCACAACGCTGGCGAAGGCTTATGTCGAACTTGTGGATAAGAGCGGGGCGATACAGTCTCCGATGGCGGGGTATGACGGCAAGATCCGTGTGCACCTGGGAGCACTGTCGGCGGAGAGGCAGGCATCGGTGAAGGCCGGGGATCAAGGGACGATCACCAAGGGTGGGTTGCTGTACAAGAGCTATGCGGATTTCAAGAGTGCGATCAAGACGCTGAAGGCATTTAACAACGCGCAGCTTGCCTCCTGGCTGACGGCGAACAACGTGGAGACGGCGGGGAAGTACAAAGTTTTCCTCGAAGCCATTGCCGATGTGGTGGTGATCAAGACATGCAATGAGTACTTCACGGCCTCGGATGGCATCAAGGTGTTTCATTTGGAGCCCTATTGGGAAGCTGAAGGCGGTCAGAAGAGCAGCACGGGCGGCTTCGCGTCCACGAGCTTTGCCAACGGGACGCAGAAGAAAGCGGGCTACATCCACGGGGTGCTTACTCCGCCGCCGTCGATCAAGGAGATTGCCTCGCACGAGATCGGGCACACGTTATTTCTGCCGCACGCGCCGGGGACGGCGAGTGGGCCGGCCGCGGTGCACGATCAGGTGGCGCACTGGAACAACTGCATGATGTCGTATGAATTCGATAAGGAGATGAAGTTCTGCGGTTTATGCCTGCTGCGGATGCGCGGCTGGGATCACCGGGTGTTGAACAGCAATCGGAACTCGAATCGGAAATGATGGAGTATGGGCATGTACAGGCAGCTTGCCATCGGCGTGTGGATCTTGAGCACGGTGGTGTGCGCATGCGCGCAACGAGGAACCAAAATGAAGCTTGAACTGGTATTGCCGCGCGGGGAGTATTTGCTGGGGGAGCAGATCTCTGTGGATATCCGCCTGACAAACACGAGCGGGGCGGGTGTGGAAGTGCCGAATCTGACGGACCGGGCGGGGACGCAGCCGGTGTACCAGTTGCGCGGACCGGCGTATCCGGAGGGGGTGACGTTTCGCTTCGCGGATTTACGTGGCGCGGGGGATGGCGAGGATGGCGGGATGCACCAACTGGCGCCTGGGGCCACGATGGAAGATGGGTTTACGCTGACCTCGAAGAAGCGCATCGGGGAGCCCGGGGAATACACCTTGAGCGCGTCGATGGAGGGCAAAGGCTGGCGGGCGGAAGCCGCAGCGGTGCGGTTCCGCGTGGAGAAGGCGACGTTTCTCGATGCGGCTTTAGGTGTCGATGTATTCACGGAGTCGACGCGTACATTGCGGGGTGTGTGGCTGGCGGATACGGGACGTGGGCGGGTGATCGGGGAATCGTTCTTTTACGAGAACCGTCCGGATATTTCCGAAGTGCGGCTGACGGGGACCCGGATTATCCGCGGGGTGGGAGCAAAGGCGTCGGAGCCGTTTTGCCCGTGGGTGAATTACGACCGTTCGGAGGCAGCGAAGTTCTGGCATGGTTGGCGTGAGGGCTCGGTGCTGTATGCTTTTTCCGATGATGAGGACGGGCCGCGGAGTATTGATCTGGGATCGGCGAAGGCGCGGATGGTGCGGCCGGCGGTGATGACGCGAACGGGCGACCTGGAAGTGCTGGTGCTTGGGGAGAATCGCACGACGCTGCGGCTGATCCGGTTTCCGCATCATGCGGAGGGCAAGCCGGTGGTGGTGTGGAGCGCGGAATTACCGGAGCCGGTGTCGGGGATTGGGATTGGGCTTGGGCCGAGGGAAGAGGGTGGGTCGATGGTGGCGTTGGCGGTGTCACAGAGCGGGCTGAAGGTGTCGCTGCGGATGATCCGGGTTGGGCAGATGGAGGCTGAAATCGGGCCGGCGGCCTTGATCGATGGGGCCTATGTGCTTCCCGATGCCGAGCCTGGCGTTCATATTGCGCCGGATGGCGAGGTGCGCGGCGCTGTGGTTGTGGCACGGCATCCCGCGTTGCGAACGCTGGCAGTGGCCGAGTTGGTGGCTGGGAAGGCGACGGTTACGGATGCCGGGCGTGTGGACGTGGCTGTGGTGAAGGCGATGAGTGCGTATACGGTTACTTCGGGGGCGCCGGTGCTGCGGTTCTTTGTTCGGCTGGCCGTTGGGGGAGTGTTGTTTGAGGGGAAGGAGTTGCCTGTGGCCGCGGGAGGGGTGCCGGTGGATCTTGTGCGCATGTCATCGAGTTCGTATTTGTTGACGGTGGATGCGGGGAATGGGGTGAAGTTGGTGGCGGCGGAGTTTTGAGGAGTATGATGATGGACCTATGTCATTCGCACTCGATGGTAAGGTAGCGCTGGTTACCGGCGGCGGCAGGGGGATTGGGAAGGCGATCGCACAGCGATTTGCGGCGGCGGGGGCACAGGTGGTGATCGCCAGCCGGAAGGTGGAGAATCTGGAGGCGACGGCGGCCGAATGCGCCGGATTGCCGGGGCGCGTGGTGCCAGTGGCGTGCCACGTGGGCAAACAGGATCAGTTGCAGAATCTGGTGGCGGAGACGGAGAAGCAGTTGGGGCCGATCGACATTCTGGTGAACAACAGCGCCACGAACATCGGGCAGGGACCGGCGTTGGAGGTGAGCGATGAAGCGCTGCTGAAGACGATGGAGATTAATGTTCTGGCGGCGCACCGGCTGATCCGGATGATTGTGCCGAAGATGATTGCGCGGGGCAGCGGGGGCTCGATCATCAATATCGCTTCGATTGCCGGACTGCGGCCGCAGCCGCATGGGTTGGTGTACAGCTCGACGAAAGCCGCGTTGATCATGATGACGCGAGTGTGGGGGATTGAATTCGGGCCGCACCGGATCCGGGTGAACGCGATTTGTCCGGGGCTGATTCAGACCGATTTCAGCGAATACTTCTGGAAGAACGAAGCGCACATGGAGAAATTGAAGGCGACGCAGCCGCTGCCGTATTTGGGGCAGCCGGAAGAGATTGCAGGGATGGCGCTGTATCTGGCCAGCGACGAATCGTCTTATGTGACGGGGACAACGATGGTGGTGGATGGCGGGGCGACGGCGCGTTAGGCGGCCGTCTGTGCCACCAGCACGGGTTCGATGCGTTGGATCTGGCGCTGGATCTCGTCCGCGTCATAGCGTAGCGCGGCGTCTTCGAGTGCAGCACCGGTTTCGGTGACGATGGGCAAGCCATAGCCGGCGCCGGTTCCCTTCCAATTGTGTCCAATGCGGCGGATGGGTTCGAGGTCATTGCGAGCGAGGGCGTCGCGCAGGAGGGTGAGGTCCTGGAGACGGCGCTGGAGATACTGGGGGACAAGTTTTTCGACACTGGGGTGGACCGCGGCAGGGGGCTGCTTTTCGGTGGCGTGGCGGCGGATGGCATCCATCAGACAAGCCTTGGTAATGGGCTTAGTAAGGTGGCCGTCGCATCCGGCGTCGACGCTGCGCTCAATGGCGTCGTTGAGGGCATGCGCCGTGAGGGCGAGGATCGTGGTGGGAGATCGTTGATTGTCGCGTTCCCAGGCGCGCATTGCTTTGACCGCGGCGTAGCCGTCCATGACGGGCATCTGCATGTCGAGGAGCACGAGATCGAACGACTCGCGCTGGAACTGGCGCAAGGCCTCGACGCCGTTGGAGGCGAAATGGACATCGCAGCCGGTGTTTTCCAGGTAGCAGCGGATGAGGAACAGGTTGTCGTCCATGTCATCGACGATGAGGATGCGGAGGTGGCAGGGCGCAGTGGATGGGTTGGGGGCGTGCGTGACCGCGGGTTGTGGCTGCGGGCGTGATTCAGAATAACGGAAGGGGAGCTCGAAACAGAAGGACGCCCCTGAGGAGATATTGCGGTCGAGCCAGATGCGGCCGCCCATCAACTCCACCAGATTGCGAGCGATGGAGAGGCCGAGGCCGGAGCCTCCGAAGCGGCGCGTCATGGCGGGTTCGGCCTGTTGGAATGCCTCGAAGATTTCTTCTTCCATACCGGCAGGGACGCCGCAGCCGGTATCGGAGACGGTGAAGCGGACGCGCTGGGAATCGTCGTTGTGGAAGACGGCCGTGCAGTGCAACGAGATCGAACCCTGCTGGGTGAACTTGACGGCGTTGCCGAGTAGGTTGAGGAGAACCTGGAGGAGGCGCTCGGGGTCGCCGGTGACCCAGGGCCTGAGCAGAGGATCGATCTCCAGACGGATGTTCAGCCCCTTGCGATCGGCTCCCGAAGCAGCGGTGCCGATGGCGTCCTCAATCACTTCCGGCAGATAGAAGGGGACGCTGGCGAGGGAGAACTTGCCGGCTTCGATCTTGGACAGGTCGAGGATGCCGTTGATGAGGCGCAGAAGCCTTTCGGAGTTGCGGCGGAAGAGCTCAGCGTATTCTTTCTGCCTGGGTGTGAGGCCGGATTCGAGCAGAAGCGTCGACATGCCCATGATGAGATTCATGGGGGTGCGGATTTCGTGGCTCATGCGCGCGAGGAACTCGCTCTTGGCGAGGTTGGCGGCTTCGGCGTCGAGTTTGGCCTGTTCGAGCAGTTTCTGGTTGTTGCGGCGCTCCGTGATGTCGACGATGGCGCAGAGGATGACCCGGCCGTCAGGGGTATCGATGGAATTGAGGCCGATTTCGACAGTAAGTTCCGTTCCGTCTTTGCGCAGGATGGAGAGCCCATCCTGAAAGCCCATTCGCCGGGAGGAAGGATCCTGGAGGTAGCGGGAGCGGTACAGCTCATGCACATGGCGGAAGCGCTCCGGGATGAGCGTTTCCACGGAGACGCCACGCAACTCATCACGGTTGTAGCCGAGGATGACTTCACCGGCGCGGTTCATGTCGAGGACATGGCCGGCTTCGTTCACCATAAGGAAGCCGGTGGGGGCGGATTCCACGGTGAGAGCCAGGACCTCCTGCTGTTTCTTGTGGGCGGTGATATCGGAGGTGAGACAGCAGAAAGCGGCGCCGGAGAATTCGCGCGGATCCTTGCGGGTGACGGTAACGGATTGGTAGAACATGGAGCCGCCCGCGCGGAGGCGGCGGAGTTCGCAATAGCTGTGGCCTGCGGTGGTGGCTTCCTGGAAGGCAGAGCGCATGATAGTGCAATCGCCTGGATGGATAGACTCTGCCCAACTGCGGCCCATGAGGTAGGTGGAGGGGTGGCCGAGGGATTGGGCAAAGCAATCGTTGACGGAGAGGTAAAGCCCGGCGGCATCGATGATAGCGACGCCGATTTCGGCGGTTTCCACGGTCTGCAGGAGATTGGCGAGCATGGCTGCCGACTGGCGGCAGGCCTGCACCTTTTGAGGAGACCCGGAAAGGCGCAGGGCGCAACAAGAGGCGTCGGCGAGCATGGGCGCCGCAGGCATACTGCTGGTGATGTCCTGGATCGAGACGGTGGCAAGTGGTGCATCGCCGGCCTGGACAACAGTCCAACCGAGGCGAAACCATGCCCTGGAACCATCGCTGCGGCAGCCCCGGATATCGACAACCGTATTCGACGGCGGTCCGAATCGGAGGCGATTGACGAAGGCATGATCGGCAGGATCAATATATTCGAGGATGCTTGCGGCAACAAGATAGTCGGACGGGAAGCCAGTGATACGACAAAAAGTTGGGTTAGCCCACAAGTGCCAGCCGGTAATGGGGTCGACTTCCGCGGTGCCGACACTATCGGGGGGAGGCCAGCTTGTGCACGGGTCGGGAGCAGTTATGTGCATATTTTGCATGTATTTCCAGGATTCCTCGGCGTTCCATCGGATATCGCTACCGCCCTCATCGGGCGAGAGTTGTGTGTCCTTGATCACTCTTGAGAAAAAACTTTCAAGTTTTTTCGACCGCGCCCGAAATGGAGCGTATGTCAAACCTGTTGGAGTTTTGTAAGACTGCATACGATTCCGCGGATGCTATGCAAGACATTGCAAACCCGGTTAACGTTTTACTGGTGGAAGACAGCGAGGATGAGGCGCTATTGGTGGAGGCGATGCTGAGCAGCGCAGGGCCGTTCCGGATGCGATGGGCGGCGAACCTGTCGTCAGGCTTGCAGCAAATCACAGAAGGTGGGGTGGATGTGGTGCTGCTGGATCTGGGCTTGCCGGACGGCAAGGGGCCAGACTCGTTCTATCGAATGAGCAGGGCCGCGCGGCACGTACCGATTGTCGTATTGACGGGTGATAACAGCCGGCATACGGAACTGGCGGTGCGCGAACGTGGAGCAGAAGACGTATTGGTGAAGCAGCGGATTGGGACGGAAGACCTGGTGCGTGCGATCCTGCAGGCGTCGCGGAGCAAGGGAAGACGCGGCCGTTCTTCAGAGCGGGGCCGGGTGATCGGATTCGTGGGGGCCAAGGGCGGGGTGGGGACAACGAGCCTGGTATTAAATGTTGCAGCGGCGTTGGCGCAGATGAAGCATCGGGCGGTGGCGGTGGAGTTGCCGGACGCCCCCAGCGGGTTTGCCTTGCATCTGGGGCGGCCATTTGCCGGGCTCATGCAGAGGTGGAGCGATCTGCCGCCGGACCGGCTGAATGCCGATGCACTGCGCCATCATCTGGTACGGATGCCGTTTGGCGCCGATGTTTTGTTTGGACCGCAGTCGGCCGATGCGTGTCCGCAGCCCGGCTTTGGGCGCATTTCGGGTGCGCTATGGGCGGCGTCGGAGGGGGCTGACTTTGTGCTGGCCGACATCGGGACGGCGCCGAGTGGGAGCGCCTGGGAGGCGATCTCGGTTTGCGACTTTCTGGTGCTGGTGGCGGATCGGGAACCGACATCGATTCACGCCGCGCGGCGGTGGCTGCAGTGGTTCCGGCTGAAGGGACTGGGCGGGGAGAGCGTCGGCACCGTGGTGGTAAACCGTTCGGGGCTGCCCACGAATACATCGATGCAACAGGTAGCGCGGGAGATTGGATGCCCGCTGGTGGGGGTGATCCCCTCGGCCGGCGAGCATATGGCGCACGCTTCCACACGGCAGGAGATCCTGCTGCAATGGAAGCCGGACAATCTGTCGGCGGTCAGTTTGATGGATACGGCGGTGCGGCTTTCGGCGCCGCGGGTAGAGCCGATTTGGCATTGAGAGTTCCGTTGGCCTCGAAACCGGCCGCCACTCATTTCTTCTGCCATTCGATGATGTCTTCGGCCACGCGCTGAATGACGCCGTCCTGGATGTATTGGAGGGCTTGGGGGCGGCCCTGGATGAAGCCGTCGAGCCAGGCGAGGACGACGGAATGCATCACGGCTTTGAAGGCGGCGCACTTGGCGGCTGGTGTTTTGCTGTAGGTGCAGTCGTTGAGATCGTCGCCGTAGTCGCCGTGGCCGAAATCGTTGTCGTTGATGTACATCATGTATTTGTCGCCGGCGGGCAAAAAGCCATAGCCGATGCGGCGGCCTCGGGGGAATTGTTCGTGGGCGTCACCGGCTCCAGTGACCCAGAGGATGGGGCGTTTGATGTTGTCCCAGGATGTGGTTTCGTCCTTGAAGCCGGTTTCATACATGAGGGACTGGCCGGGGGCGCTTGGGCTGAGGGCGATGAAGGCTTTGGGGCGAGGGTCTTCGAACCACTGCGGCCCGCTGAAGCGTTTGCCCAGGAATTCGCGGCTGGCGCCGGCGACGCTGAGTGTGCCGCTGCTACCGGCGGAATGGCCTCCGATGCCGATGCGGGCCATGTCGATGCGGCCCTGCAGTGGGCCGGATTGATTCTGAGTGTTGAGGGCATCCATGATGGCGCGCATGTCGTAGGGACGGTCCCAGGAGAGTTCGCTGAACTTTTCGCAATCGCTGTCTGAGTAGCCAAGGTGGCGGCAGAGGGGGAGTTTATCTTCAGGCGTGCGGACGTGGAACGCCGGGGAGACGGTGAGATATCCCGCCGCCGCGGTGAAGGTGCTCCAGTCGGAAAGAGCGCCGATGCTGGCCCCTTCGAAGTTCCGGCCATCGCCTCCTCCGTGTGCCCAGATGATGACGGGCAGCGGGCCCTGGCGATTGGGAATGCGGATGGTGACTTCCACGGTGCGGCGGGTACCCGAAACATCGTTGTAGCTGACGTTCTGCGTCGTCGTGGAGTACTCGAAGGTCTGCTGCTGGACGTAGAGCTGCGCGTAGGCGGCTGTGGTGCTGGCGAGGAGGATCAGAAGGCTCTTCATTTGTGTGCTCCTATTTCTTGCGCCAGATGACGCCGTTGGCGCTGGCGGGTTGGACGAGATCGTTCTGCAGCCAGTTACGCGCCGCGGGGATGGATCGCAACTGCGCGTCGAGGAAGGCAAGCACGGCGGCACGGAGCCAGTTTTCGAAGTTGGCGCAACGGGCTTGCGGGACTCCTTGGGCCGCGCAGGCGGCGGAGTCGAGGGCGCCAATGTGGTCGTGGGACATTTCGACGGAGCGGACAAACATGTCGTACTTTGCCCCGCGGGGCATAAGGTCGAACGGAATGCGGCGGCGGGAAGGGGAATCGCCGGTGAAGCATTGGCCGGGGGTAACGCAGTCGTTGTCGCCGGCGCCGGTGATGGTGAGAGCGGGGCGCTCGAGTGTAGTCCAGGAAGTGAAGTTACGGCCGACATCGGTGTCGAACATGCCGCCCTGGGTCGGGCCGTAGGGGGATAGGGCGATGACAGCCGCGGGGCGCGGGTCGGAAAAATCGAAAGGCGGGACGCCTTCGACAAGGATGCGCTGCGCGCCCAGCAGGCTCATGGATCCATTGCTGCCGTAGCCATGTCCGGCGAGGGCGATGCGCTTCATGTCGATGCGATTGCGGATCTCAGGAGGGCCTGTCGCGTTGAGCTCCTCAAGAAAGTCAAGCACCTGTTTCAGATCCTGTGGGCCGTCCCACAGCAAGGGATTGAGGGTGGCGCAGATTGGTTCGTCCAGACCGGCGGCGGTGCAGAAACGGGTACGCTCTTCGGTGGTGCGCGGTGTGTGGGCGACGGTTACGGTGAGGTAGCCGGCGCGGGCTGTGGCTTCGCTCCAGGCGGAGATGGAAGTGCGAGGGTCGGAGGTGGCTTCATCGGCGGACCAGACGACGAGAGGCAGGGGGCCCTGGATTCCGCTGGGGACTCGAACAAAGATTGGGAGAACGCGCGGACGCTCCGTGACGTCTCGGTAAGAGATGGTGGAATTGACAGTGGAGAAATTCCCGGCTGGCCCAGGGGAATAAAGGCATCCATTGGGGTAGGGAGCACAGGCAGGCGGCAGAGGGGCCTGGGCGAAGGCTGCGGCTCCCAGGAAAAGCATCCACAAGAAACGGCGTTCCATGATTTGCTTAACAATCGAGCGGGGAAAATGGAAGAAAACGATTTTTAATATCCGCCTCTGTAACGAGCGGCTCACCCGATCGCTCTCATTCGTGCAACAATTTGAGAAGAAGGACCCGCGCCCAAGCCTCACAGGCTAATCCCCGTAAGCCTGCTTCCGTATTGAGGCAACCACAAAACATGATTGTCTGGAGGAGTGAACCCATGAAGAGTCTCATCGGTGCAGCGAAAGTTGCTTTCTGGTGCGCCGCCCTGACTATCCCATTGCATGCCCAACTGTTGTTAACCGGGCCCAATGTGATGACATTTACAACCACATCTGGCGGCTCGAACCCGGCTGCGCAAACACTGTTGGTCCGGCACACGGGCGACACGGCGAAGGCGTTCACGGTCGGCGTGTCGACGATCACTGGAGGAAACTGGCTGAGTGCGTCGATCGGGAGCGGCACTACGCCGGCCCGGCTGAGCATCACCGCTACCCCGCAAGGTCTGGCGCCGGGCGTGTATGGCGGCACGGTGCTGATCAATTCGGCGGGAGTGCCTTCGGCGCGGGTGGATGTAACGCTGGCGGTAGTGGCCACGGCGCAACTTTCGGCTTCGCCAAGCACGCTCGCGTTTAACCGGCAATTGGGATCGGACGCGGGCGCGACGGAGCAATTGGTGTTTGTTTCCAGCTCCGGCTCGGCGGCGACGATCACGGCAACGCCATCGACGACGGACGGCGGTTCGTGGCTGCAGGCGAGTGTGGCCGGGTCGACGACGCCTGGTGTGGTGGCTGTTCGGATCAACCCGGCAGGCTTGGCGGCCGGCAGCTACAACGGATCGGTGGCGATCGCGGCGCAGGGCCTGACCACCTTGACCGTGCCCGTTTCGCTGACGGTGAGCAACATTCCGTTCCTGCAACTGAACCCGGCATCGCTGAATCTGGCGGCGCTGCGCAACGGGCCGGCCGTGACGCAATCGGTGACATTGACGCCGAGTACGAGCGCGCTGCCGTTTACGGTGAATGTGTCGACGGCAACCGGTGGCAACTGGCTGGTGGTGACTCCGCTCAATGGCGCTGCTCCGGGCAACCTGGATGTATCCGCCAACCCGAGCGGGCTGCCGGCGGGGTTGTATTCGGGCACGATTCAATTGACGGTGCCGGGAGCGGCGAATCCTTCGCTGAGTATCCCGGTGTCCTTTACGGTTACGGATTTTCCGGTGATTAGCGTGAACCAGCGGTCGCTGTCGGCGACGATAGCGCTGGATCCGACGAAGCCTGCACCAACGCAGGAACTGACACCGATTCAGGTTTCGGCGACAACAGCAGGCACGACATACACGGTTTCGGCCAGGACGCTGAACGGCGGAACCTGGTTGGCCGTGGGGCCGGCGAGCGCGGCGACAAACGGCACCGTTACTTCGCTGGTGGATGCAACCGGGCTTGCTTCCGGGACGTATCGCGGCGAAATTACGGTGAGCGGGCCGGGGAATAGCCTCACTATTCCGGTGACGCTGACGGTGACCAGCAGTGCGCAACTGACGGTGGATCCGCCGACGGTGACCTTCAATCTGCAGAAGGGGCAGACGTCGCCTTCGAACCAGGTGATTAATGTGGCCAGCACGGGTGCGGCTTTCGCGTTTCAATCGACGCTGACGTCGATTACGCCTGCGGGTGGTACGTGGTTGAGTGGTGGTGTGGCCACCGGAACTACGCCCGCATCGCTGACCTTGGGTATCAATTCAGCGGCAGCGGCAGCACTGGCGAACGGCACGTACAATGCGACACTGACGTTCGGCGGGCAGACGGAGTGACTCCGGCGCCGCCAACGAACCCGACGGTGAACGTGGTGTTGAACGTGTCGGATAATCCGCTGTTCAACGTGAGCCCGCAGACGCTGGATTTCGTTGTGCCTGTGAACAGCGCACCACCGGCGTTGCGGCCGATCGCGGTGACGGCGACGGACAACAGCTCGCGTGCATTTACGGCGACTCCTTCCACCACTTCCGGTGGAAGCTGGCTGCTGATCGGGCCGGCCGGCAATACGCCGGCGAACCTGAACGTTGGTGTGTCGCCGCTCGGTTTGGGCGTTGGCGTGTATGAGGGCTCGATTCAAGTGAGCGTGCCTTCGCTCTCGCCGAATCCGCAGACGGTGCGCGTGCGGCTGATCATTCAGCCGGCGACGACGATCGCGGCCGCGCCTGCGTCGCTTTCCTTTACGCAGTCGAGCGGCGGAGCACCACCGGCGGCGCAGACAATCAATGTGACGAGCAGCGGCACGGCGAGCTACACCGTAACCACTGCGACGGCAACGGGCGGCGGATGGCTGAGCGTGAATCCGACGGGCGGCTCGGCGCCGGGCGCGCTGACTGTTTCGGTGAACGGCAGTTCGCTGGCGGCGGGCACCTATACGGGTTCGATTGGGATCTCGTCATCGGACGTGAACAACGGGCCGGTGGTGATTCCGGTGACTTTCACGGTGACCGCTCCGGCTCTGACGCTGACGCCTGCATCGGTGACGTTGCTGGCAACACCCGGATCGACGACACCGGTGACGCAGCAGGTGGCTGTGGCCGCGGGCACGTCCGCATTTGTGGCCCAGCCGAGCACGACGAGCGGCGGCAACTGGCTGACCGTGAATCCGCAGACGGGCACGGCGCCTTCGAATGTGACCATCACGGCCAATCCTACCGGACTGCCCGCCGGCACGTATCAAGGCTTCGTGACGTTCACCGCGGCTGGTGTGGCGAACAGCCCGCAGACGCTGTCGGTGGTGTTGAATGTGGCCACCGCGCCGCCTCCGGGACGGCAGGTGCTGAGCCAGATCGCCGATGGCGCGGGTTGGAAGACAACCATTACCCTCGTCAATCTCGACACGGTTCCGGCGACGTTCACGCTGAGCTTCTATGCGAGCGACGGCACCATTCTGCGGTTGCCGATTGAAGGCGAGACCGGACGGTTGGAAGCGATCACACGCGTCATTCCCGTGGGTGGATCGCGGACGATCATCACGGCGGGCACGGACACTGCGTTGTCGCAGGGCTGGGCGGAACTGAGCAGCACGCAGCAGGTAAGCGGGCTGGGCGTGTTCCGGCAGCGAGTGACGGGACGGCCGGATCAGGAAGCGGGCGTGTCGGTGACGACATCCACGTCGCGCTTCGTGCTGCCGTTCGACAACACGCAGGGCTTCGTTTCCTCGATGGCGCTGGTGAACACGAACGCATCGTTGTCGCGCGCGGTGAACGCAACGCCTCGGGAAGAGGCGGGCAATACGCTGCTGGGCGATAGCGTGAATCTGCCGTCGCGTGGCCACACGGCGTTTGAAATGGCGCAGCGCTTCCCGTCGATGGCGGGACGTCGCGGGTCGGCGGAGTTTGTCTCGGCCGGCGCGGACTTCACGGCGCTGGGGCTGCGGTTCAATCCGGGCGGAGCATTCACTTCGCTGCCCGCCTTGGATGTGCCGCAAACGGTCAGCGGGGCTCCGGTGACGTCGGTGATTTCGCAGATTGCCGATGGCGGCGGGGAATGGAAGACAACCATCACGCTGGTGAATCTGGATACGGTGGCGGCTCCGTTCACGCTGCGCTTCTGGGGGCAGCAGGGGGCATCGCTGACACTGCCGATTGCCGGCGGGAATCCGACCGAGGTCATTGAAGGGACGATTCCGGTGGGCGGAACCCGCGTCATCGAAACGCAGGGCGGCGCGACGCCGCTGGTGCAGGGATGGGCGGAACTTTCCACCACGCGCCACATCGGTGGACTGGCTGTGTTCCGGCAACGGGCATCGGGACGCGCGGATCAGGAGGCGGCGGTGTCACTGACCGCCACTGGAACGCGCTTCGTGCTGCCGTTCGACAACCTGGACAACTTCGTCACTTCGATGGCGCTGGTGAATTCGAGCGCGACGATTGGGGCGACGGTGAACGTGGTGATCCGTGATGAAGCCGGACAACAGATCGGCACGGATACGATCACGCTGACCGGGCGCGGCCAGACGGCGTTCGAACTGCGGACGCGGATGGCTTCCACGCAGAACCGGCGCGGGACCGCGGAGTTTACTTCGACTTCGCAGATCACGGGCCTGGGACTGCGGTTCAATCCGGGTGGCGCGTTCACTTCGTTCCCGGTGTTGAAGCGGTAGAAGACAGAAGTTAGAAGTTTGAAGTTAGAAGGGCGTTCGGGCAGTTTGCCTGGACGCCCTTTTTCACTTCGCCTTGAGCGGGCGGCTGATGAGCATTTTCAATTTTGATTTTTTGCCGGTAAGCTGGCGGGCGAGGATGTCTTCTTCGGTGAAACGCGCGAGGAGGACTTCGCCGTCGGTCTTGCGATTGCGGTCGTAGGAAATGTAGATGGTTCCATCGGGGGCTTGGAAACCGTCGGGGTACGAGATGCCTTTGCGCTCGTCAAGCATGAGGCCGCCTTGCCAGGTTGCGCCGTCGTCATCGGAGAGCCATGCGGTAAGCTTGCTGCGCCCTTCGTGCGTGTCGATGGTGTCGCCGTGTTTGATGAGCAGCAAGCGGCCGGAGGCAAGCCGCCGGAGATGGAAGCGCGCGGCGGGATGCTGGATGGCGGCGTTTTCGGGCGGGCTCCAGGTGTTGCCTTTGTCTGTGGAGAAGCTTTGCATCAGGCCTTTCGATGTGCGCGCGAGCATCCACAGGCTGCCGTCTTTGCGCTCGACGAACATGTGTTCGTCCCAATTGGGGTTGGGGTAAGCGACGTGGCCGAGGCGTTGCCATGTTGCGCCTTCGTCAGTGGAGCGGAACGTGTTGGCGCCGCGCACGGGATCGAGGTCTTTGAATGCGCCTTTGAAAATGCCGAACCCTTCGTGATTGAGGGAAACGGGAAGCAGCCATTCGCCGGTGGAGAGGATGGTGGGCTTGTTGAGGGTGAAGCCGTGCCAGATGCGTTTCGGTGCCGACCACGTGGGCTCGGCGGCATCGGGGTTTTCGCTGACGGATGCCCAGACTCCGGAGCGTCCATCGAATTGCATCATCGACTGATTGAAGAAGAGCCAGAGACGGCCTTTGGGATCGGTCCAGAGATTGCCGACAAGGACGCTGCGGAACATCGGCAGGGTGTTCGATTGAGAGTTGATGACGAGGCGCGGCTTCGACCAGGTTTCACCATCGTCGTCGCTGGTGGCGAGAACGAAGAAAGCTTTGGGGCCGTCTTCGCCGGCGACCCAGCAGGCCCAGATGCGGCCCTTCGGTGTGCGGGAGATGCCGATGGTCATCCCGTAATCGAGCTTGTCGTAATCGTAGTCCGGCAGCGGCGAGGTGTTGAGTTTGGGCGGAATGAGCGCCAGATCGGCGATCTTCTCCATGGCCTGTTCCGGGCTTTGCGCGAGGGCCGCCGCGGCCGTGAGCAGGAGATAGGCGAGCACTCAGTAGCCCTTTATCTTGTCGACCACGTTGCGGAGCGGTTCGTCTTTGGCGAAGCGGGCGACGTTGTCGAGCACGAGTTCCCGGTAGCGCGCCCCGACTCCGTCAGAAACCGTGGCGATGTGCGGCGTGATGAGCACGTTTTCGAACTTCCAGAGGGCGTGGCCTTTGGGGAGAGGCTCCGGATCGGTAACATCGAGGCCGGCGCCTTCGATGCGCTTGGAATCGAGGGCTTTGACCAGCGCGTTGGTGTCGTAGAGCTTGCCGCGGGAAACGGCGATGAAGTAAGCGCCGCGTTTCATCAGTTCGAATTGCTTCTCACCGACCATCTTTTCGCTTTGCGGTGTGTGCGGCGCGGAGATGAAGACGACGTCGGCGAGTGGCAGGACGGTGTCGATACGATCTGGAGGGACGACGCGGGAGATGGCGGGATGGAAGGAGATGTCTTTGGGATCGACTCCGATGACGGTCATGCCGAAGGCGTGGGCGCGGGTGGCTATCTGCGAGCCGATGCCTCCAACACCAATGACGACGGCTGTCTTGCCGCGCAGTTCGATGGCTTTCCATGCGCCTTTGGGCCACTCTTCCTTGGTGCGATCGACGGCGGCGCGATTGATGCCGCGCGTGAGCGAGAGCAGCAGGGCGAAGGCGTGATCGGCGATTTCCGGGCCCTGGATGATTTTTCCGTTGGTGAGGGTGACGTTGGAGTTGATGAACTCGGGGAAGCGATTTCGTTCGACACCTGCGCTGTAGATATGGACCCACTTCAACTTTTTGGCGGCGCTGAAGATGGCGGGAGTGATCTCACCGAGGATGGCGTCCGCGTCGGCGACCACCTGAAGCATGTTGTCGGGGCGGCCTTCGACGAAGGTGACGTTGGGGGCAAGCTGCTTCATGTCGGGGATGTAGGAGATGCCTCGGCCAGTGACTACGATTTTCTTCGGAGTCTGGGGGAATGCCGGCAATGTGAGAGCGAGCAGAAGGAGTGCGTGGAAACGCGTCATAAGAGGGGATTGTATCGCTGTTTGGTGGCGACCGCTGTGTCCGGTTAGTTGTGGATGAGACCCTGGCGAATCGCGAAGCGGACGAGATCGGCGCTGGAGCGCAACTGGAGTTTACGGAAGATGCGGTTGCGATGAGCGTCAATGGTATAGACGCTGACGTTCAGCTCCGTGGAGATTTCCTTTGCGGTCTTGCCCTCGGCCAAGCGATGAAACACTTCGCTCTCGCGAGAGGTGAGGAGATCGAGCGGGCTGCCGACAAAGCGCTGGTAATCGGAGAGGACGGTGTTGGAGACTCCGGGTGCGATGTAGCCATCGTTGTTGGCGACGGTGCGAATGGCGAGCAGAAGCTCGGCGTCGACGGCCTCTTTCAGCAGATAGCCCTTGGCGCCGGCACGCAGCGTTTCACGCACATAGTTGGAATCTTTGTGCATGGAGAGGATGAGAACATTCACTTCGGGCCAGTTTTGCGCCACCTTGCGGGTGACATCGACACCATTCATGCCGGGCATGGCGACATCAAGCACGAGGAGATCTGGTTTGAGTTGGTGCACCATGTCGAGCGCCTCTTCGCCGGTGCCTGCTTCGCCAATGACGTTGAACTCTTCGGGGTGTTTATCGAGGATGAGCCGGAAGCCGCGGCGAACCATAGCATGGTCGTCGGCGAGGAGAATGCGAATGGGACGTTTCATTGGGGAGCTCCTGCTGCAGTCCTTTCGGCTGGAATGGGAATGGCGGCCCGGATCTCCACTCCTTTGCCGGGACGCGATGCGACGGCGAGCGTGCCTCCTGCCGCCCGGGCTCGTTCTTTCATGCCAAGCAAGCCGAGGCCGAGGCTGGATGGCGCGGTGGGGAAGCCGCCGCCATCATCGGTAAGGGAGAGTTGGAGCGTCCCGTTGGCGCGATGGAGAGAAATGTCCACCATCTTTGCCATCGAGTGCCGGGATGTGTTGGTAAGCGCTTCCTGGGCGATGCGGAAGAGTTGCGTCTCCACGTTGGGATCGAGCCGTTCCTGTGTGTTGCTGTGGTAATCGACGACAATGCCGGTGCGCTTGGAGAAGCCGTTGGCAAGATCGCGAAGCCCGGCATCGAGCCCGAAGTCATCGAGGATGCGCGGGCGCATGAGGTGCGACATCTCGCGGGCCGTCGACTGGGCTTCCTTGACCAGAGTGATGGCGTCTTCGATGTGTTCCTGGCTGGTGGAATCCGTGGGTTGGACGACGAGAAGCGTGGACTCGATCGCATTCAGTGTCTGGCCAAACTCGTCATGGATGTCCTGGGAGAAGCGGCGCGCGGCCTCTTCCTGTGCCGAGAGGGTGTGGAGCGAAAGCTTGGCAAGGTAGTCGGCGCCCTTTTCGAGGTTATGGAAGATGGCGTAGGAGACGGCGATACAGGCGGCGGCGCAGACGGCGGCTAAGGCGAGGCCCATGAGGAAGAGGTTCTGGGCGCTGGTCATGGATGCTGCCGAGCTTTGCAATTGCGCGGCGCGTGCGGCGGCGACCTGATCGTAACTGGCGCCGGCGAGGCGTGCGGTGGCGGCGATGAATGCCCGGTGAAGGCTGGAGAGTTCGCTCGAGTTGCTGCGGCGAAGCGTAATGAGGTTGTCCGCCTCCTGAAACAGATTGAGGGCGGATTGCTCTACTTCGCGCCAGGCGGGGAGTTCGGAGGGGCTTGGTTTGCGGCCGATTGCATCCTTGACGTTCAGGAGGATCTGGTCGCGCTGCGCAAGGAGAGGAGCGCGTAGCGTTTCGAGTTCGGCTCCGTGCTTCTTCTCCGCCATCGAGTAGAGCAGGACACCGAGGTTGCCCTGGTTGCGCAGCAGGCGATCAATGAGGCTCGTTTCCCGCAGGTTCTGTTCGGAAAGCAGTTCCGTCTCCGTTCCGATGCGTTTCATGACGTGCAGTCCGAACCAGCCTGAGGCGACCATGGCGATGAGAACCAGGCCGAAACCAATGAGGAGCGTGCGCAGGAACCTGCGCTCAATGAGGTTGAAACGGTCCGCGCCGGTAGGGACGGATAGCACTTTACGAAATGGCATGAATGAAGATCTGCGGAGCGAAATATCCTTTTCCATGATCTCAAAGAACGCCGGGGTAAAGGTATTCCGAAGTGCCTGTAGCGCGCGGTAGTGGGGAACTTGTAGGCCATGCGGGCGGCTTGCAGGAAGCGATGCGAATTGCCTGTAGTGCATTGAGGGGGCCTCAAATCCGGGTGAATCTCAGTCTTGAGGTGCAACCCCATGAACGAACGCCTGAGGCAGTTCCTGACTATACGCGACAGCCGCTATGAGGATCTGACGCGCGACAACTACAAGACCGTTTTATACCGTGATTTCAGTGCGGGCCTGGTGACTGCGATGACCGCGATTCCGATGGCGATGGGGTTCGCCATGGCAATGGGATTGCGTCCGGAACAGGGCATCATCGCCGGAGCGATGGCGTGCCTGGTGGGGCGAACCTTCGGAGGCTCGAAGTATCAGGTCTATGGCCCGACGGCGGCGTTCATTCCGCTGATCTACGGCATTCTGCAGAAGTATGATCACGGCTTCCTGGTATTTGCATCGATACTGGCGGGAGTGCTTCTTTGCGCACTGGGTCTGGCGGGTATGGGGAAGATTGCCAAGCATGTGCCGAACTCGGTGGTGGTGGGGTTCACGGTGGGTATTGGGATTTCCATTGCGGCGACGAACCTCTACGATGTGCTGGGAATCAACGCGAAAGGCGGCGGGTCGCTGGTGACGAAGCTGCAGGGCGTATGGGAGCACAGTGACCAGTTGAGCTTGTATGCCTTGGGAATCGGGCTGCTGACATTTGGTCTCACACGATATCTGCTGCGGCTGTCGATCTACATTCCGGCGCCGCTCATTGCCGTTGCCGCCGGCACGATGATTGCGGCCACGGCCTGGGGAGAAAAAGGTTTGACACTGGTGCGAACGAAGTATGGCGAAATTCCGACGAATTTCTTCGTGTTCACACCTCCTGTTCTGCCGGAGGTGACTAGCCAGTTAGTGATGGACCTGATGTATGCGGTGGTGGCGATCGCCTTCATTTCCGGTGTGGAGAGCCTGCTGTGCTCTTCGATGGCGGATCGTTTGGCGGGGAATCGCAAGACGCCCTTTAATCCGGACCGCGAGTTCTGGGGGCAGGGACTGGTGCAGATCATCACGCCGTTGATCAATGGATTTCCGTGCACGGGCGCCCTGGCCCGTACGGCCACCAGCATTCGCGCCGGCGCGGTGACTCCACTCGCGGGGTATTTCAAATTTGCATTGAAGCTGGGAATGGCCCTGTTCCTGGCGAAGTATCTGGAACTGGTGCCGATGGCTTGTATTGGTGGCATCATGCTGTGGGTGTCGAGCAACATGATCAACGTGAAAGAGATCAAACACGTGTGGGCCACGGGGCGTTTTCATGCGTTCCTGATGACGTACACAGCCGTGATGGTGCCAATGACGGATTTTCTGACCGGCGTGCTTTCGGCGCTGGTGCTCTACTTCATCCTGCGGCGGTTTGTCGAGCCCGTGGTGAAGCAACTGCCGGCCGTGGCTGCGCCGCAAACAGGGGAGGCGGCTGCATAAATGTTTCGCAAGGTGCTGGTTGCCGCTGGAGGCGGTTCGTGCTCCGCGCTCGGGACAGCCGAACGGTTGCGGGAGATGTTTCCGGAGGTGGATACGGAAGTGTTCCATCTCGATCCGGCGACGCCGGGTGATTTGCTGGATGAACTGTTGGAGCGCGCCTCGGCAATGCCCGCGGATCTGCTGGTGGTTGGGGCACGGCGTCACGTGACGGCGCGGCGCGTGGCGATGCTGGCTCCGTGTTCGGTCCTGATGGTGCCCGATGATGCGGTGCTGCAACTGGAACGGATATTGGTGCCGGTGGATTTTTCCGAAGCATCGGCGGACGCGGTGAGCGCGGGCACGGCATTGGCGCGCGCCGCGGGAGGAGAATGCCATTTTGTGTCGGTGGAGTGCGACGACGATCCATGGCTCGATTGGCGCGATCAGCCGGAGCAGTTGAGTACCCGTTTGCGGGAGTTCGTGCGCGATGCCGGTGGCGAACCGGCGTGGAATACCTGCCTGGTGGAGGCGATTCAACATTCCGGAGATGCGCTGGCGGATGTAGGATTGCATGCTCCGGCGCACGCGATTGAAGGCGCCGATATTGCGTCGACGATTGTTTCGACGGCCATGGCGGAGAAGAGTACAGTGATCGTGCTGGGCACGCGGGGTCGAAGCCGCGCGGCATCGATTCTGGTGGGCAGTGTGACGGAGAAGGTGATTCAATTTTCACGATTGCCGGTGTTGGCGGTGAAGCAGAGGGGCGCGCGGCTCGGTTTGTTGCGCGGATTATTGGAACGATTACGGCGGCCACCGGCATTGGTGGCCAGCTAACGGAAGGAGGAATAGAAATGAAGCAGAGATTCGGTTTGGACGCGATTAGCTATTTGACGGATTCCGCCATTCGATGGTCCAAGCCGCCCGGCAAGAGCCGTGCGGAAAGCGCGGATGGACGGGACGCGAAGATCGCCCGGCTGTTGCACGCGCTCGAACGGAAGCAGCGCGAGACGGATGAATTGCTGTCGGAATTGCGGCGGCGGGTGGAGCAATCCGCCTAACCCTGTCACCTCCCCGAGGACGCGAGCATCTGGGATGAATGTGATCCCGTTGCTCGCGTTTGCTCTTTTCGTTCCGGCGGAAGAGTGCGCCGGATGCCATTCCCTGATCCAACGCCCCGGGGAGACGAGGACGATTGCTCCTTATGCGCTATGGCAGGGAAGCATGATGGCGCATGCCGGAGTGGATCCATTCTGGAAGGCGCAGATGAGTTGGGAGATGGCCGCGCGGCCTGAGGCGAAGGCGGCAATTGAGGCCAAGTGCACGCGTTGCCACACTCCGGCGCAGCGTGCTTCCGAGGGCGTGAATTGTACGGTGTGCCACCAGATTGAGGCTGCGGGGTTAGGGAAGAAGGCATCGTTCACCGGCGGGTTCCGCATCAATCCGGAGAAAAAGATCTACGGCCCACATGCCGATCCCTTCCCCATGCCGATGCAGATGCACACAGGCTATAAGCCCGTGGAAGGGAAGCATGTACTGGATGCGGCGTTGTGCGGAAGCTGCCATACGGTGATTACGCACGCACCGGATGGGCGCGAGTTCATTGAGCAGGCGCCGTACCTGGAATGGCTGGCGAGCGATTTCGCTCGTGAAGGAAAGACATGCCAGTCCTGCCACATGCCTGTAGAGCCGGGTGAATTGTACATCGCGCACCGGCCGATGGGTGGCCCGTTTCCTCCCACTTCGCCACGCCGGCCATTCGGATTGCATCTGCTGATTGGTGGGAATTACCTTGTGCCGAAGATGATTGCGGAGTTGTATCCGGGGGAAGCGGCGACATTGCAGCGGACTTCGGAAAGGGCAATCGAAAATTTGGCGAAGGCAATGCGGTTGCAGCCTCGCGTGGACTGGCTGGATGGGCGCTTGCGATTGGATGTGCTGGTGGAGAATCGCACTGGACACAAATTGCCGACTGCCTATCCGAGCCGCAGAATGTGGCTGGAGGTTGTTGCGAAGGATGCGGATGGTGGCGTGCTGTTTGCTTCGGGCAGCGCCGCTCCCGCGGCCGGTGAGCCGCATCGGAACCGAGTTGGGCGCACCGGGGAGACTATGGTGTGGGAAGCAGTGATGGCGGATGGCGCGGGTGTGCCGACATACACACTCTTGAGCGCGGCGCAGTATGCGAAGGACAATCGCATTCTGCCGCGCGGATTTCGATTGGGGGAATGGCCGGTGGGTTCGGTGGGCGTTGCAGGCGATGCGGATTTCGTTGGCGGAGGCGATACGGTGCACTATGAGGCGGAGTTGCCGCGGAAGCCAGCGACAGTGGAAGTGCGGGTGTGGTACCAGGTGATGAAACCGGAGCACGGTGTAGTGTTGCGCTTTGGGCCGCGCGAGGCGGCGAAGATGGCGGAGGTTGTCCTTCAGGTGCGCTGAGGGCGGCTGCGCAGCAGAAGCGCATAAACCGGAAGGCAGAGGGCGATGAACCCGGCGGCTTTCAAGCTGTTCGCTGTGTCGGAGACAAGTGCCCCGATGAGGAAGCCTGCGCCGGCAAGCAGGACGATGGCGGGCGTGTAGGGATAGCCGGGCACGGCGTACGGACGCTTCAGGTGGGGCTCGTTGCGGCGTAGCAGGAATAACGACGTGAATGCCGAGCAGTGATTCACGACGAAGAAGAATCCACCAATCGCCAACAACTGTTCGAAGGTGCCGGAGAGTACGAGCGCGACGGCCATGGCTGCTGTGATGGCGAGCGCGATGTGGGGTGTGCCTCCGCGATTGACGGCTTTCGCACCAGACCAGAAGAGCCGGCGGGTCGATAGCCCGTAGAGCACGCGGCTGCCGGAGAGCAATGCCGCATTGATGGTTGGGGGCAGGGCGAATAGCGATAGCACAGAGATAATGCGCTGGCCTGCTGTTCCGAAAAGTGTCGCGGCCAGATCGGCGGCGGGGAGTTCTGAGGCCGCGAGTTGACGCGGGGGGAGCGCGTAGAGCAGCGCGACATTGACGAGGAGAAATACCGCGGTGACGGTGAATACGCCTGCCATGAGGGAACGCGGCAGGTCGCGATGGGGATGCTCGATCTCTTCGGCGAAGTAGGCGGGCTGATACCAACCGTCGTAGGTGACGACGATGGATTGCAGGGCGAAGATGAGACCTCCGAACAGGCCGAGGGTGAACTCACGGCGAACGATGGGCGCAGGGTCGGACTGCGGATTGGCGAGGAGGAACGCTGCGGCGACGAGGGCGAGATAACTGGTGGCGAGCAGCGCGCTGGTGATTTGTTGGGTGCGGCTGCCGGAGCGGATCCCAAGCCATTGCACGGCGCTGAATAGAAGTACAAGAGCGACCGCGATGGTGTTGATGTTGATGGCCTGGTGGTGAGTGAGTGCCATGGTGAGTTCGCCGATGCTGACGGCGCAGTAGGCGATGGTGACGGCGTTGGCGAGGAAATCGCACCAGCCGATGGCGAAGCCTGCCGCCGGGCTGATGGCGCGGTGCGACCAGACGAAGAAGCCTCCTGCTTCGGGCAGCGCGGTGGCGAGTTCGGCGACGACGAGCGCGCCCATCAGAGCGTAGACGCCACCGAGCGTCCACATGAGGAGGATGAGCCAGGTGTCGCCCAATGCGGCGGCGACCGCCCCGGGCCGGCGGAGAATGCCCGCGCCGATGGTGATGCCCACAGTGACGGCAAGACCGAACGCCAATCCCAACACACGATGCAGTTTGCCGCTGGCGGCCATCCGTACACGCTATCATTTTCCCGATGGACCTGACCGGATATTCTGCGACCCGCGATCTGGCGCGGGCGACGACGATTCCTGCCACCTGGTACACCGATCCGCGGATGCTGGAACTGGAGAAGCGGCGTGTGTTTGCGCGGTCGTGGCAGGTGGTGGGACACGCATCTCAGGTGGCGGAGCCGGGGTCGTTCTTTGCGGCCGATATCGCGGGGGAGCCGGTGGTGGTGGCGCGCGCGGCGGATGGCGAGTTGCATGCGTTCTCGAACGTGTGCCGGCATCGGGCTTCCCTGATTGCATCGGGCTGTGGCAAGGCGAATGTACTGCGGTGTCCGTATCACGGCTGGTCATACCGGCTGGATGGCAAGCTGCATGCGGCGCCGGAGTTTGATGGGGTGAAGGATTGGGAAGCTTCGGCTGTGTGTTTGCCAGGCATGCGCGCGGAGACGTGGGGACCGTTTGTGTTGGTGAATGTGGATGGTGATGCGCCCCCACTGACGGAGGTTTTGGGCGATATTCCTGAGCAGGTGGCCGGGCTTGGGTGCGCTGTGGATGGGCTTCGCTTTTCAGCAAGGCGCGAGTATGTGATTGCGTGCAACTGGAAGGTGTATGTAGACAACTACCTGGAGGGGTATCACCTGCCTGCGGCGCATCCGGGGTTGTTTCGCGAGTTGGATTATGCGCAGTACCGCGTGGATACGTATCGCTGGTATTCGTCGCAGTACGCTCCGATCCGGCCCGCGCGGGAGGGCGAGAAGCGGCAGTATGCGGATCCGTTGGAGGACAACCGGGCGCTGTACTTCTGGATTTTTCCCAATTTCATGTTGAATGTGTATCCGGATAATATGAGCAGCAATGTGATTCTGCCGCTGGGGCATGACCGCACACTGACGATCTTCGAGTGGTTCACTTACGGCGGAGGCGCCGGGGTGAAACCGGAGACGATCGCCTTCAGCGACGAGATTCAACAGGAAGATATCCGGATCTGCGAAGCCGTGCAACGCGGGCTCGCGTCGTCTTTTTACGACAAAGGGCGGTTCAGTGTGCGGCGCGAGAACGGGGTGCATCATTTTCACTTGTTACTTGATGAAGCACTGCGGTGACAAAACGTGAAATGCTGCGTCTATGCTGGAATATGCGCTTCCTCGTTGTGCTTTCCCTTTTTGCCGTCTACGGGCATGCCGAATGGTGGGGATTTCGGGGTCCCGGGGGCAATGGTGTCTCGGAATTAAAGACTCTGCCGGTGGAATGGAGTGAGTCGAAAAACGTCGCCTGGAAGACAGCGATTCCGGGGAAAGGACACTCGTCCCCGATTATCGTGGGCAAGCGCGTGTGCTTGACTACGTCGGTGGAAGGGGAGTCGATTCCGGGGAAGAAGGCGGTGAAGCACCTGCTGGGCGGGGAGGTGTTCGTGCACCCGCAAACAGCTTCGGAAGATAAGAAGGTGGCGCTGCATGCACTGTGTGTGGATGCCGAGACCGGGAAAATCCTGTGGAACCAGAAGGTCTACGACGGCGACGTCTACGATGGGCGGCATCAGTTCAACACGTTTGCCTCGCCGACGCCCATTACGGATGGGAAAGGCGTGTTCTTCTATTTCGAATCCCAGGGATTGTATGCGTTCGATTTGAATGGGAAGGCGCTGTGGAAGTTGTCGATTGGTGGTGTGGCCAAGTTGGGATTGGCGGCGGGGACGTCGCCGGTTCTGGCCGGTGGCGTGATTGTGTTGCAGGCCGATGAGGACAATGGGGAGAAATCGTTTCTCTATGGAGTCTCGCCGAAGAACGGTGAGATTGCGTGGAAGGTGAAGCGGGATGTGTCGGCGACGTTCAATACTCCGGTGGTGGTGAAGAACGGCAATGCGGATGTGGTGGTGACGGCGGCGACGGAACATGTGATCGCTTATGATCCGGCGACGGGGAAGGAACTGTGGCGCGGGCCGGGGATTGGCGGGTATGCGGCGGCGAGCCCTGTTTCCGGGCTCGGGATGGTGTTTCCCAATTCGTATCACCCGGTGAAGAAGCTGATGGCGATGCGCGTGGATCCGAAGGCCGGCGAGCGGGTTGTGTGGCAGTACGAGAAGGGAACGGCGTATGTTCCTTCGCCGATTTTGTATGAGGGGAATCTGTATCTGATGGCGGACAGCGGCATGATGAGTTGCCTCGATGCGCGGACGGGCAAGGTGATCTACGAAGGAAAGCGTGTGCCGAAGCCGGGACGGTTCACTGCGTCTCCCGTGGCCTTTGACGGCAAGCTGCTGCTGACGAATCAGGATGGGGAAACGTATGTCGTGCGGGCGGGCGCGGAACATGAAGTGATTGGCACAAACTCCATCGGCGAGCCTGTGTACGCTTCGCTGGCGCTGGATGGAGATAGCATTTACATTCGCGGGGCGGCGAATTTGTATCGGATACGGAGGCCGTGATTAGCGGAGGTGCACGGGCTGGGTGAAGGCTCCGTTACCGGCGGAATCCCAGGCGGCGAAGCGCACCCACTTCTTTCCCGAGGGATTGAACGGGATGGAGTAACGCTTCGTGCTGAAGGCGGCTTCGCCACTGGTCGAGATGATCTGGCGATCGGTCTTTGCGCCGTCGCCCCAGACGAGCTCGACGAATTCCGGGGGGAATGTCCATTCGACTTCGGCCGTGAGCGTGTTGGCGGCGACGGCGCTCGATTTGATCAGCACCTCGCCGCTGCTCACCACGAAATCGCCTTTGCGCATGGCCTGGAGGATCGGCGACCAGTCTTCATCGAATTTGGGAACACGGTCCAGCTTGATGTAGTTGACGATGAGATGGCTGAAGGTGTCGTCTTCGGGGAACTTCTGGTAGGTGTCGCCTTCGGCGATCATGAATTTCGGCGCGCCCCAGTTGTTCATGTCGTCCAGCGTGCCGAAGCAGCGCTCTTCGCAGAGGCGCTTTTCGGATTGATCGACGGGCAGGGATTGGTACGATGCGCCGAGATAGCGGTCGCTGCGGAAGTGGGCGGTGTCTTTGATAGCTTCGGGATAGCCGCTGGAGCCCTTCGTGCGGGGGTGCGCCTGCCAGACTAAACCACCTTCGGCCTGCACCATGTCGAGTTCTTCTTTGGCGTTGCCGACGCGGTAGACTTTGCCGAATTGGGGTAGTGTTTCGGTGAATGCGGCGTTGCCTTTGCGGACGTGGCTCCAGTAAACGGGCTTGGGGAAGACCATCGTGTAGTGGCCGCGGAAATAGGCGTCGGGCTCTTCGCCGGGCATCAGGAGGAAGTCGTTGTCGGAGTGGCGGCGGCAACCATCGAAGTACACTTTCTGATCGGCGAAACGCAGCGGGCCTTCGTCTTTGGCGTGGCCATCGCCATGGAAATCGGACATCATCGCGATGTTGATTCCCATGGCGCGGAAGGTGGGCAGCCAGTGCGGCTGCATGTCGAGGGTGCCCGCGTCCTGGAGCAATTCGTTGAAGTGCGTGTGGAAGTGGCTGATGGCGACTTTGTAGCCGGGGATTGGCTTGAACGTGTCGTTGTGCGTGTAGGCAAGCACGCGCTGGCGCGTGTTCTCGGCCGGTTCGGCGCTCAAGTAATAATAAGCCGCCATGCGCTGCCACGTGCCGGGACGGGCGTTGTAGAGAGCGAAGTTGCCTTGGGCGAAACTGCGGGCCTGGTTGACGCGGCGGTTCCAGACTTCATCGGAGCGGCCGTAGGGCCGGTAGCCTTCTTCCTGATCGCCGTGGCGAACACCGATGGCGAATGAGTTGTCTGTGTCTTTGCGATACCAGACGAAGCCGAGGTTCAATTCGATTTCACGGGCGAAGAAGAATTTGTGTGGTGGAGGGAAGACGGCGAGTGAACCTGCGCCGGTGTCGACGATGGCGATGCGGTTACGTGCACGGAGAGGGACTCCATCCTGATTGACGGAGCCGCCAAACTCGTATTTCTGCGGAGAGTTGGCGATATCGTGCCAGACGACGCGTTTGGCTGCGGGGAGAGTGAATCCTTTCAATCCGGCGTGATATTTGTAGGCGACGGAGGGCTCTTCGGTCTTGGCGATGGCTTCCTGGCGTAGTAGATTCGAGCCTTTGTAGGCGGTGAAACGGAGCGTGCCGGAGAAGATGCCGAGGTTGAGGCCGGTGAAGTTGACCTCGACGCGTGTGCCATCGGTTTTGACGGAGCAGGCGGATTGGCTGAAGGAAGACTTCGAGACGCGGATTTCATCGGGTTTGCGGGGGAGGCCGGGGTTGGTGCGCGCCGCGCCGGGGATTTGCAGCGGCGCATCCCAAAACACTTTCCACTTTTCCTGTTCTATGATTTCGGGCTTGTCGAGGCCGAGTTCCTTGAGCGGGGAAAGCTGCTGATTGGAGATGCGGCGGATTCCGCTCTTGACTTCGAACTCCGGCTGCAGGCTGGAGGCAAGTGTGATCCATTGGCCATTGGCACGGCGTACAGCGAGTTCCCGCACGACGGGTTGACCTGCATCGACGGCGAAGATAGCGCGGAGCGAATCGCCACGCTCCCCTTGCCAGTTGAGCCGTACGCCATCACCGGCGGCTTCGGCGGTGAGTCCAGGTTGCGCCTTGTATTCTTTGAGTGAGCAGGCTCCGAAGAGGGATGCGGTGGATAGCAGAAGTGGAAGAATCGTCATGATTGCCTCGATTCGAGGGTGTTGAGCAGGCGCTGCGTGATGCTGGCGATCTCGTCCACGGCATGATCGAAGGCTGCCTGGTTCGCCTTCGATGGCTTGCGGAAGCCGCTCACTTTGCGAACGAACTGCAAAGCGGCGGCGGAGACATCCTGTCCGGTTGCGGGTGGGTCCAGCTTACGAAGCACTTTGATACTACGGCACATGCACTCTGCATTATAGATTCGCTACGGGTCCGGAGTTCCGGGACGAATGGGCGGCTCTTTTTTCAGGGTGGCCTGGTGGTCCATCAGAACCTGGCCCGCGGGCCAGCGGACCCACAGGTTTTCCACGAAGCGCGGATCGAGGGGATTCTCTTCCTTGGGGTCGGTATGCAGGTCGTACCAGAGGGGGAAGCTGTATTGCTTGATGGGTTCGCCGAAGCCGCGGTCCACCTGGCGCGTGATCATTTTCCAGTTGCGCCACTTCACGCCGCAGATTTCGTTGGCGAGGTAGATGACCAGGGATTCGCGGTTGGAAGCTTCTTTCTTTCCGGTGAAGAAATCGAGTTGATCGATGCCATCGAAGACGCGGTCTTGCGGCGTCTTCCCACCGGCGATGCGGGCGAAGGTGGGGAAGAGATCCATCTGGTGCACGATCTCATTGCTGATCTTTCCGGCGGGCACTTTGCCCGGCCAGCGAATGAGGAAGGGCGCGCGGAGAGAGCCTTCCCAACCGGTGAAGTAAGTGCCGCGCCAGGGGCCGTTGAAGCCGTGATAAGGCGCGGTGGCTTCGCCGCCGTTGTCGGAGGTGAAGATGAAGATGGTGTTGTCGCGCAGGTTGAGTCGATCCATCTCATCGAGCAGCCGGCCTGTGTAGGCATCCATCTGCGCCAGCACGTCGGCGAACTCGCCGTTGCGCGTCTTGCCGGCGAATTCGGGGGCCGGCAGAATGGGCATGTGCGGCTGTGTATACGGCAGGAAGAGGAAGAACGGCTTGCTGCTTTTGGCGTTCCTGCGCAAATAGGCGATGGCGCGGTCCGTGATCTCGGCGTCGATGGCGGCGCGTGCTTTGAGGTCGTAGACTTTGACGTTCTTCGGTTCTTCGCCTCGCTTCGATTCCATGATGTAGGTGTATTTCACGAAGGGGTGCGAGCCTTCGCGGAAGCGCGGATTATCGGGCCAGAACGCATCGTTGGAGGAGTTGGGGATGCCGTACCATTCGTCGAAGCCGTGATCGGTGGGGAAGCGGCCCTTGGTCTGGCCGAGGTGCCACTTGCCATACATTGCTGTGGAGTAGCCTGCGTCAGAGAACATTTCCGCGAGGGTGTATTCCCATTTCAGAAGGCCGTAAATGGGGCTGTCGAGTGGGACTGAGCCGTTGCCGGTGCGCACAGCGTAGCGTCCGGTGAGGAGTGCGGCGCGGCTGGGCACGCATTGTGCTTCGACATTGAAGTTGAGAAGCCGCAAGCCTTCGGAAGCGAGTTTGTCGATGCGTGGTGTGGGTGCTCCGCGGAGAATGCCGCCGCCATAGACGCCGAGTTCTCCCCAGCCGAGGTTGTCCATGAGGATGAGAACGACGTTTGGCTTTGTGGACGATTGGGCCAGCAACGATGCGCCGGCAGCACCACAAAACATCCGGCGAGTGATCATGGCTTAAAACCTCACTTTGGCGAGATAGATGGATGTTTTTTGTTCGTGCGTGGAGTAGTAGCTGATGTGGAGCGTGTCGCCTTCCGCAACCAGGCCTGCATAGCTGCTGTCTCCGCTGGAGGGCAGCGGGAGAAACTCTTCGAGTTTGGCACGCTCAATGTCGAGCCAGCAGAGTGAGGTGCGAACTTTGCCATCGTGGAGGCGCACGGCGGCGACGTGGCGGCCGTTCGAGAGGCGGATGAAGTTCGGGCCTCCCACTCGCGTGCCGGTGTCTTTCCATTCCCACCTGGTGTATGGCGCTTGGGCTCGCCCTAGCATTGCAGTGGCGGCAGTGGACGGGATGGGTGGCTGCCCGTTGTAGGGGTCGCGGCGCACGAGACAGATAGCTTCGCCGCTGTTGGTGAAACGAATGGTGGACTCGCCGGGAGAGTTCGGGATCCCCAAGTTTTCGACGAGAGTCTGGAACTTGCGCCCGTCTTCGCTGCGGTAAAGACGGAAGGTGCGCAGGTTGCGATTGACCTGGGTGGAATAGCCGGTGGAGTAGGCGGTGTTGCCATGCCATGTGACGCGCCACAGCCAGAAGTCGGGGTCGCCGATGGCTGCGGGTTCGCTCCACTGTGCGCCGTCTTTGGAGAACCACGCCATGGATTGATGGCGGTGAGGCGTGGATGGAATGAGCGCGGCTGCTCCGGATAGCATCAACTCGTTCTGTGGTGTGACGCAGAGCTTGGCGTCGCGCAGGTCACCGCGATCGGAACGGACGATGGCGGCCGGCGTCCATTTCTTTGCATCCCTGGAAGTGAGGATGCGCATCTGCCCGTCGGGCGAAGCGTGTCCCTTACCTTCGCGGAAGGCGCAGAACCAGCGGCCTCGGAATCGCACGAGATCGGTGAAGGCGTTGTGCTGCGCTTCGTCCCAGATTTTGTTCACTTCCAGAAGACGCGGTTCGGCGCGCACCAGGGCAGGAGCAAGGCTGCTGACGAGAAGGGATCGCCGGGTGAGCATCATCAGATGTTGATGTTACTGTATGTGGCGCGCGAGTTGCTGCGCTGTGTTTGCGAAGGTGTGGCTGGCGGCGTAGGCCGCGGCGCTGACTGCTGCATTGCGCCGCAGGTTGTCGCCGGCAAGCCAGTCGCGAATGGTTGGCCAGAGAGTCTCGGGTGTGACGATGGCTCCACACTCAGGGCGTAGGACTTCGCTGGCGCCGTGGCTGGGCAGGCAGATGGCGGGTACCCCGGCGGAGAGCGCTTCCATCAGCGTGAGGCCGTAGCTTTCGTGAATGGAGGGGAAGATGTAGAGATCGGCGAGTGCGAAGCAGGCGGCTTTGCGCGGGCCGCTGACGTGGCCGGGAAAATGGACCTTGATGTGGCGCAGCCGCGCGGCGAGCGAGTGCAGTTTCTGTGCGTACTTACGGCCCTGCATGTAGGCTGGTTCGCCACAGAGAACGAGGTGGATTGGCTCCTGCGGCGGCGTGGAGGAATGCTCCCAGTCGAGGAGGGCCTGCAGAAGAAGATGCTGGCCCTTCTCCGGTGAGATGCGGCTGAGGGTGAGAAGAACTTTGGCGCCGGGCGGGATGTTCAGTTCGCCGCGGATGTCGCTCTGCGTGCCTGTCTGTGAGGGCTCAGAGCCCCACGGCAGGACGAGAACCTTTCCCGGTGCGTGCTCGGGATAGCAGCGTTCGAGCGTTGCTTTCATTGCCGCGGAAGGAACGATGAGGTGACTCGCGTAGCGCACGCAATCGCCTTGCTTCTGCCAGATGAGTTTGAGGATTTGCGGCATGGGCAGATGGCGCAGTCTTGCGAACCAGCGCACGGTGGTTTCCGGGCGCACCCAGCCTCGAAGATAGATGGAGGCGATGTAGTCGACGACATCGACATGGAAGATGGCCGCTGTGCGAAAGCCTGCCCGCTGGAGCCGCGCGAAGTCCGGGCCTTCGGAGATGTCGTTGGCAAGCACAATGGTGCCGGCAGGATTGTGACGAAGGATTGCTTCGGTGGTGGCCTGTTCGAAGGCCCGGCAGAAGCGGGCGTAGGCGGACTCGGAAAACGTGACGATGTCGCGGCCGCTTGGCGCTTCGTTGCCGAGGATGGATGGGCCAAGCACTTCGAGGGGGAAAGGCTGGGTGCGGGTCCATTCGGCGGTGAGACGCCGTGCGATAGCGGCCCCTCCTCCCAGCGGGATGGATTCGCTTGCCGGGACAGCGTGCGCGGCGGTGTAGATGACTTGCTTCAAGAGAGTATGATTCTAGGGTATGGTGCGTCCTGAAAGACGCG